>JAQYWR010000025.1:0-107586 GCA_029379225.1 Nostoc sp. S4
AAAGACTGATTGTAGAGTGCGATCGCTTCATCCACTTCCCCTTTGTTGGCGTAGATACGTCCCAGTTCTTGCAACGTAACCGCTTTGCCTTGGACATTATCAATGCCTTCTTCTATTTCCAAAGACTGATTGTAGAGTGCGATCGCTTCATCCACATCCCCTTTGTTGGCGTAGAGAATAGCCAGTTGGTGCAACGTCGCCGCTTTGGTTTGGACATCACCAATGCGTTCAGTTATTTCCAAAGACTGATTGTAGAGTGCGATCGCTTCATCTACTTCCCCTGTGTTGGCGTAGATATATCCCAGATTGTTCAACGTCGCCGCTTTGCCTTGGACATCACCAATGCGTTCAAATATTTCCAAAGACTGATTGTAGAGTGCGATCGCTTCATCGGCTTCCCCTTTGTTACCATAGATACCTGCTAAGTTAGCAATAATTGCAGCTTTTTGTGTTTCGTCTGTTTCCAAACAAAATTCAAGCGCTTGCTGATAATACTGCTGTGCTTGTTCAACTTCACCGAGTTTTGCTTGAGAGCGAGCTATTTCATGTAAAACGCGGTAGTCTGGAGTGAGTTCTAAGGTAGATTTGCACAGTTGCACTGATTCCCGAAATCGGCTTTGATTGTTCCAGCTATTTGCTAAAGAGAAGGCTATTTTCCCCGCAATTTCTTCATCCTTCCCCGGCAAAGCCAAGCGATGAATTTCTAAGTCTTGTACCTCCGTAGAACTTTCCGCCTCTTCCGACCACAGGCGATACAAAATTTGTGCCGCTTGTTTATACAACTCTTCACCCTTGGGGTTTTCTGGAAACTCTAGCAACGGTGACAAAATCCGGGGAACACGATACAACCTCTCTGTGTTGTTGGTAAGCGTAACTTCCAACAAACCCAAAATTTCAGCGCGTTGAATATGACTTTCCCAACTTGAGATATCCTCACAAATGGGGGAAATAGCAGCTAGAGGAACAGGTAACTCATACACCAACAACTTCCCCAGCATTTGACGCAAAGCTGGAGTTTGCTGCTTCAGCAATTCCTCAGCCAAAATGTTCTCGCGGAATTTTTCTTCTGCCACTTCCATCTTCTTTAAGATTGTGGCGAGATGATTTGTAATATTTTCAGAAAGAATTTGATTTAACCATTCCAACAACCGAGGATTTCCATCTGCTGCTTTTTTGGCGAGCTTCTGCAATTCTGCATCAATCCCCAAAGTGCCATTAAACGAATCCAGACGATTATACTTTTTAATTAAATCTGCCCCACCCAAAGCACCCAGAAGTTCGCGGTACAGACGATGATTCAGTTCCGACAATGTGAAATTGTAGCGACAGGTAATAATTACCTTGTGGGGAAGTTGGGAATTTTGCATCGCCTTCAGCAACGCCAGCAGTACATCCACAACTTGTGGTTGCAAGACATAAACCCCATTTCGTAAATCCAAATTAGCCTCAAAGTCATCCAGCACAAAGACAAAGCGCTGTTCTTTGGTATTCAGTCCTTCAGTGAAAAACTTGGTGAGGCGCTGCATCAAGGGTAACTTGCCATTGAGAATATCATGCCCCCGTTCCGAGGTACATTGTTCAGCAAGGGTTTTGAGCAGTTTGTCCTCATCCAGTTGCCGAAAGTTCACCAGCCTGTGATAGCCAACCATCCTTTCCAGAAGTCGCGCCGTCACAGTACTCTTACCCACACCCCCCAATCCGTGAATTAGTACCCCTAATGAAGTGCGAATTGCTTTGAGACAACGTTGCAAAGTCCGCCGTCTGCCAACAAACTCAGAGGGTTTCGCCACCCGCACCTGTTGGGTATCGGGATCTAAAAACTGTTCATAAGCAGGTTCCGGCACAGAGGGTGGCACATCTCCCAACACTTCCACCAACGCACCCGGACATTCTCCCTGGATATATAACCGCAATAAATGCCAGTCACGCACATTCTGTTTAAATAACTGCTGGTAAGTGCTAGCGAGTGCTTGTGCTAATTGATATCCGGCTGCCAATTTGCCGTAGAGGTGCGCGGCTGCGGCTGTCGCTGTCCGGTCTTCCACAGGCCGCCCCCAACTTAAAACCGCCCTCGCCCCTTGGGCAATTAGCGCCTCAGCCATTGAAAGGACAGCCCCTTTATCTGGTGCTTGTCCAGTCCGACACCCAGATAAAAACACCAACTTGGGAAAGCGAAACCGGAAGACTTCGGCAAGTTCTGCGGCTGTGGTTTCGTGGCGTTCCCCGATTTCCGTCTCAGTGATAAAGTAAGGCGTGTAAGGTGCTTCATCTTTAATTGAGGCGTGTCCTGTGAGGTGAAACACATCAAAGTCATGAAGATAGCGACTCCATACCTTACCCAACTCGCTAACGCAACCGCTTTCTTCCACCCGCAAATCTAAATTAAAATCTCGCGTATCAGCCAGAATTTTCGCTTCTTCCTGTTCAAACTCTAACTTTGGTTGCACATCTTCCGGATCGGTTGCCATAAACAATACTCGCAATTGTCGTGGTTCCACAGAAAACCCTTCCGTTTCTTTCTCAATCCAGCGCAGAGGCAAAACCACCGGATTAACCCGCTTGACCAAAAAATCCTCACCATCATGCAGCACTTCCCAAGGTAGATGTGCCAGTTGTTTCCCAGTATCAATGGCAATTACCAACCCCTCACTGCGACAGTTAGTAATTCCCCGACTCAACCAGCGTCCATCCCCATCCAACCAAAAAAATAACTGCCGCCCAATTCCTGATAAATTAGGCAGCAGTTTATAGTAATCTCGTTCACCTTGCTTGAGCAAATCAGCGATTTCTACTAATTTCAGCCGACGTGATTCATAGTGCTTTTTTTCAGGTAGCCAATACCTGAGTTCAACTGTTTCCTGCGTACTTTCCCGAAGTTGAATGCGGATAGTTTCCACTTTATTTGCTGAGAGATTTGAGGATTTCCGTGATTTCCTCTATAGTAGCTTCTTGGAGTAAAACCCTGTTTCCAGTATCAGGGTCAAGAATTACTACATCAAATTGCTTTCCTGGATGGGATTGATGCCATTCTTGATACCATTTGCGGATTTGTTCAGCTAAAGCCACAGCACCACCCACAATGGTGATAATCGTAGCAACAGCCGCCAAAGTTCCCTCTCTTTGCGTGGGTACTTCATAGCTTCCCGATATTCCAGGAATTTCTAGCAAAGCCTCGGCTGCTGCTGGTGCGTCTTCACCCTCAATCCCAACTTGAATTTCTGCCATTAAATCACCTACGAATTTATACAAGATACTGTATATTCTGCGTTGAATTGGGGATAAGATTCACGCACAGACACAAAGAGGATTGCAAAATTATTTACTTACAGTTGTACCAATTGTCTAAAATAAGGCAACAGACGCAAACCTGGAAACCCAGATTAAATCTGACTTTCAAAAATTACGAATTAGTATGTCTCTTGCTCCTTGGCGAGGTGCGATCGCCCACGCCCTGCATCGCAACCGCAGTCTTGTTTATGCGCGTTACTTGCAATTAGCAACGGTACAAGCAAACGGTCGCCCTGCAAATCGAACCTTAGTCTTTCGCGACTTTCTAGAAGAAACCAACCAGTTAAAATTTGTCATTGATAGCCGTAGCGCCAAGGCCGACCAAATACAGCAACAACCTTGGGCAGAAATTTGCTGGTACTTTCCCAATACACGAGAACAATTCCGAATTGCTGGCTGTTTGACTCTGGTAGGTAATGATAATTCCCACGAAGATTTACAGCTAGCACGCATTTCCATTTGGCAAGAACTGAGTGATGCAGCGCGTTTACAGTTTGCTTGGCCTCACCCTGGTAAACCTAGAGTCAAAGAAGCACAAGCCTTTGAGCCACCAGCACCCGACCCCGTGCAACCACTGCCTAATTTTTGTCTACTACTACTCGACCCAGTGCAGGTAGACCATTTAGAATTACACGGCGAACCACAAAATAGAACGTTTTATCACCGCAATGAAAATCAAGAATGGTTTTGTGAAGAAATTAATCCTTAATTTTGTCAGTTGGAAGTTATGAAGTTAAAAGGTGCAAACTTGAGATTTATAGTTTTTATTCCTTCCTCCTAACCCTACGGTGTACATACAAGTCGTATTACCCTCCTTAATCCCCCCGATGTATTAGGGGGAAATCAGATTTCCGCTTCCCTCACACCACTTGCTTCAAGTCGGGCATTGCCCACCCAACGCAGTGGCTCCCCTTCACAAGGGGAGGGCTAGGGTGGGGTAAAACCTGTCTTCTTCAGCTATTTTCAGACTTATGTGTACACCGTAGCCTCCTAAGCGGAGCTAACGGAAACGTCTCCGGCGAGGCTGTCAAATCCTAACTTTACTTAAATACCCGCACCATCTAGGAACTCCTGTATTGCTTTATCTTTAAGGCTACACACAGGAGCATTTTGTGATTCAGCTTCCTTACAAGCTACAGAACCTATCAATACAGGAGTTTTTTCATTTGCAGAATGAGTATGTTGAAGATTTTGTATTTGTTGTTCTAATAACTCAATCCGATTTACTAGAGCGCGAATGACTTCGGCTTCCGAGTCTGGTAGATTATTGTGTTCTAATGGGGCAACTCTGACTCCAGAACGATGCACAATACGACCAGGTATCCCTACTACAGTACAGTCTGAAGGGACATCCCTGAGAACAACTGACCCAGCGCCAATACGCACATTATTGCCAATTTGGATATTTCCCAGGACTTTTGCTCCAGCTCCGACTACAACATTTTCACCCACAGTAGGATGGCGCTTACCGCATTGTTTACCAGTCCCCCCAAGTGTGACACCTTGATAAATTAGGGCATAGTCTCCCACGATCGCAGTTTCACCAACTACTACACCCATCCCGTGGTCAATGAACACACCATGCCCAATTGTTGCACCTGGGTGAATTTCAATTCCAGTCAAAAACCGAGCTAAATGAGAAATCAAACGGGGGATAAAGGGAAGACCAACACTATAGAGCCAGTGAGCCAGCCTATGCAATAACAGGGCTTGTAAGCCAGGGTAACAAAATAAAACTTCCAACCAGTTACGAGCAGCCGGGTCACGTTCAAATATGATACGAAAGTCAGCACGTAGAGTAGATAGCACGAGATAGTACCCTCGCAAAGCACAACAAGCTACTCTCCCATTTTATCGTCTCAGGTGTTACAGATAAAAATTGACATTGGTGATTGCACCTGGAGTAAAAGCGATGAAGGCATAGGGGGCAGACTTACTGCTACTTATCCCCAGTTCCTAATCCCCATCACTGCTGCTCCACTGTCAGAGTATAGTCGCGCTTCATCCCAGGATTAAATGTGCCTACCCAAATCCGATAGGTGCCACTTTTCCAGTTGTGATCGCTAATGCTAGCATCTTTACTTTTTCCGGTGTCATCGCCGCAACGAATTGTTGTTTTATCTGGCCCTTGAATGAGTAAAGTGGTATCGTTGTTATTGCTATCAATTTGTATTGTCAACTGCGGAAAGTCTTTTTCCAAAACCATAATGTGATCTGGAGTAGGAGCGGCAAAACCGATACAGGCTCTTCGATCGCGATCGCGGTTACTAATGGCAGACAAGGAATAAGAACCACCCGTAAACCCCTCAACTCTTCCTTGTGCTGGTTCAAAGTTTTTCGACAGTGTTAAAGTACCAAAATTTGCTGTTTGTGCGATTACAGGGGTAGCTGTTAAGGCAGTAATTATAGCTAACAGCCAGCCGCCACGAAACTGAAGTCGAGGGCGATAGTATTTCATAGTAGCCCTCCAACAGGCTTTGAAAATAGTGATGATATATACATATTTTAGTTAAAAAATTACAGTTAAATTTCAGTTTGATGTGCCACATTAAAATGTGCCACAATTAATATATTTGAAAGTAAGCAGTTAATTGCTAGGTTATCTTTCGTTCTCAAGAAAATCGTTGACGGACGATTTTAGTAGTTGTTTGGTTTAATTATCTATTTATAAGAATGAGTTTAGGGGTAAAACTAAAGCAATATTTGATAAAATTAATTTGGCTATAAACAACTACAACATCGTAAGTTATTAAATATTTGCAGATTGCTCAACTAAATTTAACAGCACTTTGCAATCGCACATAGGTTTTAAAAACTTTATCAAACAAGAAAGTACAGAAGGGAAAAAATTCTTTTACTTTCTGTACTTTGAATATGAAAATTTCAGGAATTATTTAGTTGGAAAAAGACGCCGCCTTTGAGTGCTTTTGTGTCAGTTCCATAACTACTGACTGTGAGCGATCGCAGATTATTAAAAAACGGTTTTCCTAAAACTTCTACTAGCTTGAGAATTGGAATTTGACGCTCTAATAAATTCTGGCTTTTTGTCCAGTCAAGATAAATATAGCCTTGGTTTGGTCGAGGAATCGCAGTAATACTATCTTGAAAGTTGGGATTATTGATTAAAGAATTGTTCTTCGCTGTGATAATTTCATCCATTGTTTCAAGGTCAGAGGTGAAAATTTCGTAATTTCCTAAGGTTGTATGCGCTCCCCGTACTTTTGTCTCAATGTTGAATGATGCTCCGTCTTTGTCATTGGTTTTTTTACTAGCTGTGGTTAACTCTGTCCAAGCAGAAATTTTTTGGTTGTCTATAGTCAATGGACTGATGGTGAGTCCATTGGCTGAAGCGATCGCATCTAAACGCGCTACGCCTTGTTCTACATCCTCAGATTTTTGGGCTACAAAAATCCAATGTGGAGTTGTTTGCTCTTGAGGTAACAATGCTACGGCATATTCTCCCTTTACCCAACTGAAAATATCCTCTGGCAAATTTATTCCCCAGCGTTTTTCAGCTTCGCCTAAAGGTTTTACAAATTGAGAAACCACATCTTCCTGAGAACCATATATCGTTGCTGTTGCTTGTTTCCAGAGTTTGGCAAAATTACTGTTAGCTAAATTACTCAAATCCAAGCCAGAAATTGCTAAACCTGCTGATGCTGGAACATATTCTAATGCACCTACAGATTTAGTTAGTGGTGGAGATGGGGAAACAATTTCTGATGAAGTCACAAAAGCGGTTTCTGCTAGTAATCCTTTTTTATTCAACATCAGGGAAATGATTTCACTATTATATGTTTGCTCTACCAGTTCTAATCCTTGCCATTTGGCTACGAAGGGAAGATTCAAAAAAACCGTAGCTAAACTTCCTTTGGGTAATTGTTTGATAGCTTTTTGGTATTCGGGAGAGCTAGTCAAATTTAAATCTGGAGCTTGGACGTTATTGATCGCCTCTTTTAGTACTTTCGGATCGTTAGCAAACAACACAAAACCTTCGCCAACAACAGCACCAGCTAAATTATTTTCGATTGTGGATCTTGGAGTTGGGATTTTATTTTCTACGATCGCTTCTTGGTTGTCAGAAATCACCTTTACGCCTTTGTATTCTTCAACAGTTAAGTTGGCGCCAGCTAGCGCTCGTTTAGAAAATAACAACTCCACAAACTCACGGCTTTTTTCTGATTGCTCAGTTGCAAGTGCCAAAAGATACCCTGGTTGCTGTCCATTTTCTAGGTCGCGATCGATGTCTAGGGTGGTAACAGCCAATGTAATTTCGTTGCCTAACCAGGGTTTAATATCTTGCTGGTAATCTATACCACTCTTAGCCAAGAAACTAGTTTTGAGTTTGGATAGTTCGCCTTCACGCTCCAGCGCTTGCAAACGTTCGGGATTTGTGAGTAATGACACCATCACCGGCGCAAGTTTCGATACGAATATTGTTGCACCAGGTTGGGAGGTAGGAGCAATCAGGTTAGCCGGACTTTTAGGAAAAAACCAGTAAAAGCCTGCGATCGCAATCGCTAATACTGCGATCGCACCAGCTACGATAAAACCGATGAATGAGCGTTGTCTATTCACATGCAACCTATTAAAAAAGATAGTTCACAGCCATTTAAGCAGAAACCCCAGCCTCCGGCCGCGTCTTGTTGAGAATCGATGCTCATGCCAAGGCAGAAATTTTCTGTCACCATAAATGAATTAGAATTGTTCACAAAAGCCCCATGACAGAGAACTCTTTTAGTCAATCTATTGCTCATATTAGTGTAGAGGAACTAGCACAACGTCTCGCTTCAGGCGATCCAAGCATCCAGCTAGTAGATGTGCGAGAACCACAAGAATTGGCGATCGCTAGCATTGAGGGCTTTGTTAATTTACCCCTGAGTGAATTTGCCGAATGGGGAGATCAAATACCTACTATCTTCAATTCCCAAGCTGAAACCCTTGTGCTGTGTCACCACGGTATCCGCTCCGCTCAGATGTGCCAGTGGTTAATTGCTCAAGGATTTACAAATGTGCAAAATATTTCTGGTGGTATTGATGCTTACTCTAAATTAGTAGACCCTTCGATTCCCCAGTATTAGTTTCTCAAGCTTATATATTACTCAGGTGGGACTCACTCTTCCATCTGACTTTTACGATCGTAACAGTAGTAAATTCATCTGGAGGTTTGCTAAGACAGCTTGCGACTTTATACATTCAGCATAGATGTATGGAATTTTTAGACTTTAGTATAGCAGCGAGCGCTAGAAAAATACGTATTTAATAATACTGTTTACAATATATATTTATGCAAAAATACGGTTAGATAATGATGAGCTTGTAGACTACAATCATCAGTCTTTGTACTAAAGAGAGACTATATTCGCACCATAGCTTCAACAGTGTTATGTGTAAACTTTCGGATTAATTATCACACTATATATAGTATAATTTAATATCTTAATTAATTATTAATAATATCTACATAGCACCGAATCCCCAAACTTTTTCAAAGTTTGATTAAAATTTGCACTCAGCAAAGCATACCCTATGGAAGTTCAGTTGACAAATCGACAACAGCATATACTTTGGGCAACGATACGTCACTACATAGCTACAGCAGAGCCGGTTGGCTCAAAGGCTTTAGTCGAGGAGTACGACTTGGGTGTCAGCTCAGCCACGATTCGCAATGTCATGGGTGTTTTAGAAAAGTCTGGGTTACTTTACCAACCACACACCTCTGCTGGGCGAGTACCTTCAGACTCAGGTTATCGCATTTATGTTGACCAGCTAATTACACCTTCTCTGCAAGACGCTACGCGTAGCTTGCTTCCACGTTCGCATAGCGTCCCGCAGGGAAGTGGTACGGATTTAGCTAAAAAAGTAGAAGTGGCACTGCAAAAGCGCCTCCACTGGGAAGATTGGAGTTTAGAATCTTTATTGCAAGGAGCTGCACAAATTCTCGCAACCTTGAGTGGTTGCATCAGCTTGATTACCATGCCCCAAACCACCACAGCATTAGTGCGACATTTGCAATTAGTGCAGATTGAAGCGGGAAAGATTGTGCTGATTGTGGTGACTGATGCTTATGAGACGCATTCGAGATTGATGGATTTGTCGCCAGCACCAGAGGAAACACAACGCGATTCAGAGGTAATAGATCGCGAGTTGCAAATCGTTTCTAACTTTTTGAATAGCCACTTGCGCGGACGAAGTTTGTTGGAATTAGCTTATCTCGACTGGAGTCAATTAGATCGGGAATTCCAACGCTACGGGGAATTCCTCAAAAATTCAGTTGCAGAATTGACTCGCCGTACTCTTGCTCCGACTGCAACACAAATTATGGTTCGAGGTGTAGGAGAAGTTTTGCGCCAGCCAGAATTTTCTCAGTTACACCAAGCGCAAACAATTATCCACCTGCTGGAAGAAGAACAAGACCAACTGTGGCGATTAATATTTGAGGAGCCAGAGTCGGAAGATGTAGGTAAATCAAAGGTAACTGTTCGCATTGGTGCAGAAAATCCTTTAGAACCGATACGCACCTGTAGCTTGATTTCTTCCACCTATCGTCGAGGCTCAGTACCAGTAGGAAGCGTAGGAGTTTTGGGGCCAACCCGCCTAGATTATGAAAGTGCGATCGCTGTTGTGGCGGCTGCTGCTGATTACCTCTCAGAAGCTTTGAGTTAGGTAGCTAAAATTATGACGAGAAAAATTGCCTTTGGGTTAGTATGGCTGGGATTCATTGTCTATGCTTTTCTGCTCTCGCCTCCCCAACAACCCGGCACATTTGAGTTGATTAAAAACTTGTCCATTGGTCAGTGGCAAGGTATTAATCCGTTAATAATAGCCTTATTCAACCTCATGGGTATCTGGCCATTAATTTACAGCGCAGTAGTATTTATCGACGGTAGAGGACAAAAAATACCTGCTTGGCTATTTGCGATTCCTTCTTTTGCAGTTGGTGCTTTTGCCCTATTGCCCTACTTAGCTTTTAGGGAACCAAATCAGAAGTTTGTTGGTAAAAAGGATACTTTGCTTAAGCTGCTAGATTCCCGCGTGACTGGCTTTGTATTAACTGTAGCTAGCGTTATTCTAGTTATTTACGGCTTAACACGAGGCGATTGGGGAAATTTTGGACAACAGTGGCAAACTAACCGCTTTATCCATGTAATGAGTTTAGATTTCTGTTTACTTTGTGTATTATTTCCCACATTAGTAAGGGATGATATGGCGCGTCGTGGATGGAAAAATCCGCAGTTGTTGTGGCTAACAGCCTTGATACCGCTATTTGGTTCATTGATTTATTTATCTGTGCGTCCACCTCTACCAGAAGCTAGCGCACAGACGTTACCTGCTGAGGAACCAGTGGCAAATTAAACTGTGTTAATAGTTAACTGTTGACTGTTAACTGTTAACAGCCACCACTGATATTTTTCACTCTCATTTAAGATTGCTATATTTATTCCTAGTTTATAGTCGCAAATGCACCTTTGCATCTAGGCAAAAGCTAGGTATATCCTAATCTTTGAGTAGAGTTTTGATAATTTGAGATTATGGCAGGACATAGTAAATGGGCAAATATTAAGCGCCAAAAGGCGGTAGTAGATGCAAAAAAGGGAAAAACCTTCACTCAGTTATCCCGAGCAATTATTGTTGCGGCCAGAAGTGGTGTGCCAGATCCAGCAATGAATTTTCAACTTCGCACAGCGATCGACAAGGCAAAAGCAGCAAGTATCCCCAATGATAATATTGAACGAGCGATCGCTAAAGGTGCGGGTACTTTTGGTGCAGATAATGCCAATTTTGAAGCTATTCGCTACGAAGGTTACGGCCCTGGTGGTGTAGCAATCTTAATTGAAGCCCTGACAGATAATCGCAATCGCACGGCTGCTGACTTACGTGCAGCTTTTAGTAAAAACGGCGGTAATTTGGGTGAAACAGGTTGCGTTAGCTGGATGTTTGACCAAAAAGGGGTTTGTGTCGTCGAGGGTGTGGTTGACGAAGAACAGCTTTTAGAAGCATCCCTCGAAGGTGGTGCCGAGTCTTATGAAATGACTGAAGATGAGATGTCTGAAGTCCTAACCGAGATCGGAAATTTAGAAAGCCTCAGCCAGATACTTAAGGATAAAGGCTTTAAAGTGACTGATGCACAGTTGCGCTGGATTCCCAGTAATAGTGTAGAAGTTACCGATACTGAACAGGCGCGATCGCTTTTCAAATTAATTGACACTTTAGAAGGCTTAGATGATGTCCAAGATGTCACAGCTAATTTTGAAGTAGCAGAACAATTAATCACCCTCTCCATTTCTTAACCCACATCTGTCAAAAGATACATAAAAGATTCACATCAATTTCAGCCCCCTGACATACACCTATTGGATAGTTGGACTGTTGATTAATTGATGAGGAATTTCAAGTGAATAACTTCGCTAAAGCTTTAGTCTTGGCTTTAATATTTGCTGCTCCTGTAGCCATCTCTGTACCTGCTGTTCAAGCTGAAACTGTCCGCCATCCTCAGGTAAAAACTACCAAAGTTCATCACAAACATTACAAACACCGCAAGCATCATCTAGTCAAGAAAGTTCATAAATAGTTACTCTTAATTATCAAAATTTGTAGTAAACATGTAATTTCTTTTAGTCTTCGTTTTGCTGCAAAATAATTGTATTATTTAATCCCGCTGTAATTTTTAGTAATCAGCGGGTATTTTCAATTAATATCATATCCAGTAAATCACCCGTAATCTATGCCAAGGGAGTGAAACAACGCAATCACAACGTTTTCCAGGTTGCTTTCCTCCGGTCGCAATGACGTTCTAAATTTACTAATTATAAATCCTACTGCTGTAATTTCATGATTGATTAGTGTCGGCATTGCCACCAACGATTGCTTGGAACACACTCCCTACTAAAAAGAAAAATGCTCCGACTAATAAGACGAGCATTAAGCTACCAAGGGCAGCAAAAGGAGAGGTGATAAATAAAACTAAAAATGCAAACATTAAAATCGTTAATAGTGTCCTATTCATGTCTTTTGACCTTTAATATTTGTTTATTTAAAGCTAACAATTAACGTCATCAATTGGTATATATCTAACTGAAGGAATTAGTCTAATTCTCTAGTAGCATTTTCAAACTATTCCCAAGGAATACTAAAACTATAGCAATACTATTTGAGTTGTAAAAAATATCAGTGGTAGCTGTTAAACGTCAGTTGCTTCTCCTGACGGAGACGCTGCGCGAAAATACGCAACGCACTAGCTCCTGTTAACTGTTGACAGTCAACAGTCATCAGTCAGCAACTTCAAACGGGATAATTTACACCAGTTTGCAATTAAGTGAGGTACAAAAGCAAGGACTTAAAAATTAAATTATTCTTCTGCCTCCTGCCTCAAAACCAGTGACTTTGTACTTCATCCAAAGGAAAACTGCTGTATTTGTTGGAGTTCCCTTGTTCATTGCTCTTAACTTGCTTAAAAAGCCGCGATCGCGTCAAAATAAGGTTAAGAATGCTGTAATTTATCTTCATAATGGCGCTAGCAGAGCTTAATCAAACTCTTGACTCTCCCCAATCATCAGACAACTGGGGATACGAATATGATTTGGTAATTGTTGGGGGTGGAATTGTTGGGCTGACTCTAGCCTCCGCCTTAAAAGATTCTGGCTTGAGTGTGTTGCTGATTGAGGCCAAAGTAGCGTCAGCAGCGGTAGCCAAAGGTCAAGCCTATGCAGTTCACATGCTTTCGTCGCTAATTTACCAAGGAATTGGCGTTTGGGAGAAAATGTTGCCGCAAATCGCCAAATATTGCCGAGTTCACCTTTCTGATGCCGATTATCCGGGTGTGGTGGAATTTGCCACCGATGATATAGGTACACCAGAGTTGGGTTATGTAGCGGAACACCAAGCGCTGTTGCAGCCGTTGCAGGAGTTTGTCCAAGATTGTCCAAATGTGACTTATTTGTGTCCGGCTGAAGTGATAAATACGCACTACCAACGTGACACTGTAGCAATAGATATAAAAGTTGCCGATCGCCTACAAACAGTCAAGAGTAAATTACTCGTAGCCGCAGATGGATCGCGATCGCCAATTCGTCAAGCTGCTGGTATCAAAACCTCTGGGTGGAAATATTGGCAGTCTTGCATCGTTGCATTTGTGAAACCTGAAAAATCCCACAATAATACTGCTTACGAAAGATTTTGGTCTAGCGGCCCCTTTGCAATTTTACCTTTACCAGGGAATCGTTGCCGGATTGTCTGGACAGCCCCTCACGAAGAAGCAAAAGCTTTATGTGCTTTAGATAACGAGCAATTTTTAAAAGAATTAACTCGTCGCTACGGCAATCACATGGGTAAATTGGAATTACTTGGCGATCGCTTTATTTTTCAGGTACAACTCATGCAAAGCGATCGCTATGTGCTTCCCCGACTAGCATTAATTGGTGACGCTGCACACAACTGTCATCCCGTCGGCGGACAAGGTTTAAATTTAGGTATTCGGGATGCAGCAGCTTTGGCCCAAGTACTAGAAGCAGCACACAAAGCGGGTAAAGATATTGGCGAGATTCAAATTCTCAAACGTTACGAACGCTGGCGTAAGCTAGAAAACCTGACGATTTTAGGTTTTACCGATTTGTTAGATCGAATGTTTTCTAATAATTTCTTACCTGCGGTGTTGGTTCGTCGTTTGGGTTTATGGTTATTGCAGCGAGTACCTATATTAAAAGTATTTACGCTCAAGTTGATGATCGGTTTGAAAGGGCGGACTCCAGAATTGGCAAAACGTTAAACTATAGCGGTTCTCGTTTGGATGAAATACGCTTCAACCCCACCCCCAACCCCTTAGAGCAAGCGGGGCGACACTGTATTGCAACGAAGTGATAACCCCTATATATCGCATCATATTTGACTTATGAAATTGTTGTGAACGCAGGCAATAGATTTTTTACTAATGATTTAGATTTCCGTAACATCATAAATTATTGGTAAAAATTTTATCTGCTTTACTTATTGTGTTGTAGTTTGCGCTCTCTGCGGTTGCTTCTGATTTTTTTTCGCAACCTATAGCAGATTGCTGTAACCCAAGCTGATTGTAATATTTATAACTTAAAGTAGCAAATTTGTCTGTATTTACAGCACCTAAGATAGATGCTGATATTTTAAATCTCAACGCTTATTTTGGAGCAATTAATTTAAAATTTAATTAAATAAAGAAGTTTCAAATTATTGTAATTATTATGACAACTTTCATTAAATTTATTTTTAATAATCTACTTATAGAAGTATTTAAAAAATTTTATTAACCAAGTATAGTAATCAGCTAAGACTTACACATTGACAAAAAATACTAAATACTGAGTATGATTTTTAGGCATTAAACCTAGATGTTTCGACACTTTTTAGGTGATACTTAGGCTCGGCTGCACTTACGCTATTTCTCGAAATATAATTCAGGAGTCAGGAGTCAGAATAAAATCATGAATTCTGTGTGACTGGCGGATAAATAGATGTGTTTAAGATCCCTACTAAATTTATAATTTGGTGGTGCTTCTAAATGACGCGTTTGAATTCTTCATGAAGAGTAATTCTGACGCCTCAGCGGAGCATCTCTGGCTTCGCTCGTGAATTCTAACTTCTGAATTCATCTTCAACTAAGACTGGATTAATAAAAGCTTGAAACAAACTATTTTATAAGATGCACAAGATAATAAATTTGGAAAGTGCGGAAGTTTAATAAACTACAACAAAATAATCATATATTAATCAAGCATTTTGATATTAAATCAAGCGCATTGGTGAAAGTCCAAACTCTAATTGCTAAAGTGTGCATCTTGAGTTTTTTATCAATTAATTATCATATACCAAATGAATACAATTATCAAAAAGGTTCGGAATCGGTTTTTAGAAAACCTTTACCGAGTTCCATTATTCAGTAATAAGGCTGACCTAATTTATCAAGTAGCGAGAGAAAAACATGTTGATTATTTACCTGTTATCTCGACCGCAGATATGAATTTGCTTGAAACTCTCAAATGTGAGGGAATAGCTGTAACTTCATTGGCAGAACTTTCAATTCCGTCTACTCCAGAAATGTTTCAGGCTGCACAAAGTTTGATGCTCAAAATCCCCAAAAGTATTTCTGGAAAGAAAAATGAATTTATTATTCATGCCACATGTGAGCAAATGATGGAACATCAAGAAATTTTTTTTTGGGGAATTCAACAACGTTTACTTAATATTATTGAAAATTATCTATGTCTGCCAGTAGCTTATCATTATCCTTCTTTTCGTAGAGATATTGCTAATCAAGTTCAACAAAAATCAAGGCTATGGCATTTAGACAAAGAAGACCGAAAAGTACTAAAAATTATTGTTTATCTGAATGATGTAAATAATGATGGAGGTCCATTTCAATATATTCCCAAATTTTATTATTCAAAAGTAGCTCGCTCCCTAAGATACAACTATGGCTATATCCAAGACAAAACCATGCAACGGGTTATATCACCATTAAATTGGAAATCTTGTACAGGACTTGCAGGTACTATAGTTATAGCTGACACTGCTAACATCTTCCATCGAGGGAAAATACCTTTATATTCAGATAGATTCACAATATTTTTTGACTATACTTCTCGCTCACCCAAACACTCGTTTTATTGTAAACCTCGATTGAAGGATGAGTATTTACAAAAAATTATTCTTAAGCTTTCTGAAAATCAAAGGCAGTGCGTTTTTTGGCGAGAAAATAGCACAAACTACAAATGAGTTTGTTGTATTTTACATATTCCAAGTTTCATACCACAGTTGTTTTATTTGTTGAATTGTCTCTCCTGTTTTTACTACCGTCCAGCCATCTTGAATAGCTTTTTTCTCTCTATCAGTTAATTTCCAAGATAAAGGTGGTTGATACCGACCATTTTTATAAAATGCAGTTACATCAGATACTTCGGGTCTATCAGAGAAGGAGGGGAAGAAGATAGGAAAGTATTGGATATCTACCTTATTCTGCCATTTTGCTGCCAGAAATTCAGCTTCTTGAGCATTTCGAGATGCCAAAACTGAATCACGTACCTTGAAAACTGCCAGTAATGGGCCGATAGTTGCCATAAACCAACCTCCATCTCCCCGCACTTTTTCTGTTGAAGGAGATTCCGGAAAAGGATTTATTTGCAGTATTAAAACTCGTTTGATATTTAAACTATTATTCGGTTGATTTTCAGACTTATTCTCAGGTTTTAGCCATTCATTTAAGTGTCCGTCCAGCCATTCTGCTGCTGTGATAAAGCCAGAGTTATCGAAATAGCCTCCATCAGCAACGTGATAATTTTTATCTTTGATATTTATATTGCTACGACAAATAGGAGAAACATAGGGAAAAGTTGCTGATAGTCTTGCAGCCGTGACAACATTCATATCATAATCATGTTTTCCATAAAGATTATTGAAGTCTATATACTTTTTCTCAGGAACTTCGCCAAATGTCATCGGAGTAATTAAAAACCGCCAGCCATTTTCGACTAATGTAGCATTAAATACAGGAATAGGAATTTCGCCATCAAAAATCTGTTTTCGCCAGCTTGCTAAGGTTTTGCTAGTTCGCGGTTCCTTCAGTTCCGCTTGCCAGTCTATCTCAACCGCTGTACCGCGATCGAACTTTGGACGAATTAGGAAAGGAAACCCGATAAATCGCCATAAGTCCAAATAAGCTAAACCCCAACCAACAGCATCTAAACTATCTCTAGTAGCAGCATTAAAACTTTCCCTGGTAGGTACTTCTTTTTCCTCTTTTAAAAAACCATGTTCATTAAAGCGATCTAAGTAGTACATCGATCCTACCGAACCACCGGAAACAGAACTAATCAAGCCAATTGCTTTGGTAAATGATTTTCCTAATAGTTCTTGAAGACCAGCCAAAACTTCCACTGTCCATCCTGCTGCTTGAATCCCACCACCACTGGCACAAATAATGACTAAAGTGTTTTCTCCCTGTTGATGTTTAAGACGTTGAGTTAGCACTTGTTTGAAATTATCAGACTTGTCATCAACTTTCTTCTTGTCTGCACTATTTTTCAAAGGGTTGAGTTGATAAAGGTGATTGACATCAAATGCTAAATAGCTTAAAGCAGAGAAAACAGTAAACAAAATTAATACGGGAATCCGAAAGTAATCAAGATAGAATGTGACTCCTCCAAAGATAATTACCATCATGGAGGCGATGAGTAGCACGTACAAAAGAGCAGGTGCTTCGGGTCTATTGGATTGTGGTTTAGGATCAAAACGCAAACCAATTGTAATATAGATAGCTCCTGCAATTATTAAATAAGCAATTGCTGTTAAATGCCCCGCAGTTAATTCACCAGTTTGAAGATTGATATAGCCATTTGAATCATTTTTGATAAATAAATAAAGGATATCAAAAAATATCTTTTTTAAAAAAGTATTGGAACTTAACCAATGTCTGAGCAAACTAACAATCAATAATAGAACAACGCTTAATAATGCACCGACCGATGCTCCCCACTGTATTTCCGATTTACTCAGCTTCTCTTGAGACAGGTTAATTGCAACAATGCAAATATATAAGCTTAATAAAATACCGATTCCATATTGCCAAAGTTCAGGAATTTCAATTGTTGCTGGCACAGTAAATCGAGCTGCTACGTTCTCCAAAATAATAGATGCAACTAAAATTACTGAAGTTCCAGCTCCAATTGCGCTGACAATTACAGTTGCTAATTGCCACTTGTCACGAAGTACAAATAGATTTTTCAATAGGGCTGGTAGCCAATCTTTGGCAAGTTTAGGAAAAAATAAAAGGAATAAGCCTACCAATATAGGCAGGCGGAGGAAGAAAAGATATTTCCAAACACTATCTGAATTTACTAGCCAGGTTGATAGAATTACTAGCAATGGTAACAACAAAATTGCTTTTTTCATCTTGTTATTGTATGATTATATGTTTGAACTAATACAGTTGAGTTGCATATTAACTTTCCACAATCAGGAAACTCTAAAAAATAAACGATCTAATTTCTGAAATTCACTACGACTTTTCCTTCCCCTGTTATGCTACTCTGACAATGCAATATTTTTTTATTTGAAAATCCCTAATCTTTAGTCATTATCAAACTTATACCCCAACTCCATCGCTCTGTTGGTGAGAAAAAGTAAGTAATTACTGTAAAAAAATGTAACTTTTTATGTAATATTCTGACAAATACATCAGATGTCGCAGCCACAATACGTAATAATATGTGCCAAATAGTACTATCAGCCGTATGGTTGAAGATTAGTATTTTTCTACATAAAATTAAAAATCTAAAATTAAAAATAGGTAACACTGGTGGCTAGGAGTGCTAAAGTTTCAAGAAATTCATCGGAAATTTTCAGCGAGTATTCATGCTGAAGAAACTACAGAAAAAGCAAATTTCCATAATTGCGGCTGCGGCACTGTTTGCCTTTTCAGCTGGGGCAATGGTATCGGCGCCTGAGATTGGCAAATCTCTAGGACAATGGCTCAAATTTGGTAGAAATCAGGTAGAGCAAACATCTGAGGCTGGCGTTGCTCAATCAGCGGTCTTTCCACTGATATCACAATCTCTGCCAGAACGGGCAGGAAAACTAACAGCGATCGCCCAACAGTCACAATCGCCAGACAGGAACCGCGCTCGTTATCTTTTGGCGAGTGATTATATTGAAAGAACTCAGGGCAAAAAAGCCCTGGCTCTACTGCAAGGATTAGAAAAAGACTATCCGATTCTGGCGCCTTACATTTTGCTAAAACAAGCCCAGGCAGAAGATATGCTGGGTGAAGATGGCAAAGCCTCGGATCTCAGGCGAAAAGTTCTAAAAATTTATCCCAAAGAAGCAGCCGCAGTCAAAGCCTTATATCTAATTGCCCAACCAAAGGAACAGGAAACCGCGATCGCTCAATTTCCTTCCCATCCTCTAACTTGGGAAATTATCCGCCAACGCTTGCAACAAAATCCCAATCAGCCAAAATTACAGTTGATTTTGGCAAAATACGCTTACGACCAACCAGGCATAGTGGGGGTTTTGGATCAATTAGTCAAGCAACCTACCCTCAAACCCGAAGACTGGGAACTCATTGGTACAGCTTATTGGGAAAATAATCAATTTCTCAAAGCTGCGAATGCTTATGCCAAAGCACCCAAAACAGCCCGCAACCTCTACCGCACTGCACGGGGATTACAGGTAGGAGGCAAAGATAAAGAAAAAGCGATCGCCACCTACAAACAATTAGTACAGCAATTTCCAAATACAGAGGAAACTGGAAATGCACTACTGCGACTAGCAGAAACAGCAAAAACTCCTAAAGACGGCTTACCCTATCTTGACCAGGTAATTAGTAAATTTCCCGAACAAGCCAGTACTGCACTAGTACAAAAAGCCAAAACTTTCCAAACACTCAAGGATCAAAAGTCAGCTAGCTCAGCTTGGCAATTACTCTTAGGCAAGTACGGTAATTCTGACGAAGCCGCAGAATATCGCTGGAAAATCGCCCAAGATAAAGCAAAGGCCAAAGATTACATCAATGCATGGCAATGGGCAGAACCAATTGTCACCAATAACCCCAACAGTATTCTGGCTCCCAGAGCAGGCTTTTGGGTAGGTAAATGGGCAGCTTCACTTGGGAAGCAGCAGGAGTCTCAAACTGCTTATCAATATGTGATTAGCCAGTTTCCCTACTCTTACTATGCATGGCGATCGGCAACGATGTTAGGGTTGAATGTCGGCAACTTTGACAACGTGCGCTCAATGAACCCAGAAGTCATCGCACCCCAACGTCCATTACCTCCTGCGGGTTCGGAGACTTTCAAAGAATTGTATCTGTTGGGGCAAGACCGCGATGCTTGGTTGCAATGGGAAACAGAATTTCAAAACAAAATTCAGCCAACCGTAGCAGAGCAATTTACTGAAGGATTGATGCAACTGGCAAGGGGAGAAAATCTCAGCGGAATTGACAAAATTTCTAAATTGGAAGACCGGGAAATACCAGCTGAACTTGCCCAATATCAAACTTTAAGCAAACAAATCTCTTATTGGCAAGCCCGTTATCCATTTCCCTATCTGCGAGAGATTGAAAAGTGGTCTACTGAGCGTCAACTCAATCCCCTGTTAGTCACTGCCTTAATTCGTCAAGAGTCCAGATTTCAACCAAAAATTAAATCTGTTGCCAATGCTACTGGCTTAATGCAGCTATTGCCGAGTACAGCTCAATGGATCGCCCCACAAATCAAGGTGGATAGCAAAACAATAAACTTAGAAAATCCCAATGATAACATCATGCTGGGTACATGGTATTTGGATCATACCCATCAGCAATATAACAATAATTCTTTGCTAGCGATCGCCAGTTACAATGCTGGGCCTGGGAATGTTTCCAAATGGCTGCAAACTTATACTACACAAGACCCAGATGAGTTTGTCGAAGAAATTCCCTTTGATGAAACCAAAAATTACGTGCGTCAAGTATTTGGCAATTACTGGAATTATCTAAGACTTTACAACCCTGAGATTTCTGGCATAGTGGCAAAGTACTCGACTACACATACACAACTGCCAACACAGTGAGATGGGGAGATGAGGGGGATGAACAGAGAATTTTACCTCACCACCCTATCACCTCACTTCCCTACATTCCCAATGCCCAATATTCAATACTCGAATATCTCCGAGGACATTAAGCCGTCAGCTACTTTGGTGACGGCACCAGTCATTGTGACCATACCATCACTAATGGCGATCGCAATTTGTCCTCCTGGCATGTGAACTGCGATTTTTGAATCACACAAGTTCAATCTATGAGCAACAAGCCGCCGCTGCACTGCTACTACTGCCAGATACTAAGGTGTAACCTGCTCCTCTTTCCCAAATCTCTATTTGAATATTTTGGCGTTCGAGAACTTTCATAAACTGAACGTTGGTACGTTTGGGAAAGTAAGGATGAACCTCTAGCAAACAACCTTACTGCTTGGCAATTTCGGGCGTGACTTCTTGTTTATAAATTTTAGTTTCTATTAGAAAATAAAACCTCAAACCTCGATTAAATCAAAGTCTCAGAATTTTGCTGAGATTATTGTTTTCCGAGAGTGACAAAAGAGGGATAAGCTAAAGCTCAAGAATCTGTCAAAATAACCTGAGTTCCACAACCTCTTCTTGCCTTGAACTTTAGTTCAAACCTGTCCCTCTCCAAATCCGAGAGGCACAGTTTTACATAGTAAAGCCAGGGAGAGGTCTTTTTTACAGCTAATTAATATAGACATAATATGACTCGTCTAACTCAGGTTAAAATAGCCGATGAAGTGAGAAAGCCGAAGATAACAAACGCCTATTAATTATTCCTTCATCACAATAAGTTGTGGTCTTCATCTTTGCTTCAAGAGAGCAAGAGCAAAAATACAGTTTCTTTATGTAGAGAATGTTATCTTACAAAGATTTTATAATTGCTTTCAAAATTCAGATATTAGCTTCATTTTTATATCAGTATAAATAACTTTTTTAAGATGATATTTGTTTAAAAAGTTACTCAACTAGTAATTTGAGGATTAGAAATAAATCTAGTGATTATGCCCTGTTATTTTGTAGCGAGTAAATCACATAATTCGTCTAGAACAAAGAAAAAACAGGAAGTAAAAATCATGTCTTTGAAGAAAATTGCTTGTATTGCTGCTCTTTCTACAATCGCTTCTCTTAGTTATGCTGGTTCAGCACATGCTTTAGGGTTGACATATCATCCTGGATCTTACCGCGACAATACAGAAGTAAATGAAGGCGTTTTTTCTCAGAATGTTAATAAAGCAGGTTATACAACCTTTGATTTTAATGATGGTAAAGCACCAGGTAATGACCTAGTGAAATATTCTTTTTCTAAGGGTAGCTATTCTACGACAGCTTATTCTGGTCAAACTGGTATTTACTCCGACGTTTGGGCACCTTCTGGCGCTAACGCAGAAGTCAACAAAACTGATTATTTAGCAGTTTTCTCTGATAGCGATACCATCATTGAAGCTCAGGGCAATAATACTTTTAGTTATTTCGGTTTTGATGCGGGCGCTCTTAGCGGAGGTAATACTTTGAAATTCTTTAACGGAACTACCTTAATAAAAGAGTTAACGTATAGCATGATGGATGCAATAGCTACTGTTGGAGCCTCCCAACATGGTGGTCAAAAGAATGGTTTCTTTGAGTTTTTCTCAGAAGGTAAGGATGATACCTTTAATAAAATTGTAATTTCTCAGACAGAAGGTGGCGGTTTTGAAAGTGACAACCATACATTCCGTGTTGAAAGTGTACCTGAACCCAGTGTTACTTTAGGTATGCTAGCTGTAGGTGGGTTATTTATACGCAAACGTAAAAACCAAAAATTGCAACCCGCAAAGGAATCTGCTTAAACAAAAGTTTAGTTTGGCTGATTTAATAAAATTTTGTCTAAAACCATTGCCATATATAGCGAAGGATTTTCAAAATCCTTCGCTTTACTTTGATGGAAGTGTATTATCGCCGATATTCATCGCCACAATCGCCGATTAGCTGATACAAATCTCGTGATTGATGAGAGACAGCATTAATGCGATCGCCATCGTCAGCGTCTAAACTAAAACTAAAGACTTTGGCGTTATCTTCTAAATGTTCGGATACCCCAAGTCTGGCGCCAACTATTACACCTCCAACAGTTGGGCGATCTAAAATATAACGCACTGCCACGTTGGCAATGCTTACACCATGCTTATTTGCAATTTCTTTGAGAATAGCAAGCAACTCTTGAAATAATTGCCAACCACCCCAAGCATCAATCATATTTTTGTATTTTTTCAAACTAGCAGTAGCTAAATCAAATCCTCGTGGTTCTGGTTTGCCCAAATAGTTTTCTGATAATAAACCACCGCAAACTGTACCGTAAGTAAAAAGTTTGATGTCATGCTGTTGACAAAATTCAATCATCTTCACTTCCGGACGGCGATCGACTAGTGAAAATTGTACTTGGTTAGAAACAATTTTAATGCCTGATTCGATAATAATTTTTAAGTGTTCAGTGTCAAAATTAGTCAACGCTAAATGCTTAATTTTGCCCTCATCTTGAAGTTCTACCATATATTTAAGGGCATCTAGATAATTTTTATCTTGATATTCCCACCAATGGAATTGCATCAAATCTAATGATTGCACATTCATCCTTCTTAGGGAAATATCAATATTTTCCTCAACGAGTTTTTTGGTCATTTTCCCAGGACGAGGCACCCATTTTGTAAAAGCTTGTACTTGGGATAAAGCATCCTTGCCACGGGTATCAATTAGTTGACAGCGAAATTCACCAATAAAGTCTTCAGCGGGGCCGTAATGATCTGCTAAATCCCAAGTAGTAAAGCCTGCATCGAAATATTTGAACATACTATCAATGGCAGCTTGGGGATTAATACGTCCGTGTGCGCCAGATACTTGCCACATGCCATTTAATATGCGGCAAATGTTTAAATCAGAGGTGAATTGGAGACGACTAGCTGCGGGTAAGTTCATTTTTTAGTTAGGAGTGAGGAGTCAGGAGTAAGAAGAGTTAATAATTCGTGAGTTGACAGAGAAATTGTTACAGCCTTTTGAACTTTTCTACTTTATTATGAATGATTTTGGACTGCTCAAGTTAATAAGTGCTAAAGTCTTAACTCCTAACTGTTTTAACGCCAGCCTTTTTCAGCTTGTTCGATAACATAAGCAGCAACATCTTGAATTTGCTGTTCGCTAAGGCGGTCTTTGTAGGCTGACATATTATTTTTACCATTGGTAACTATCGATATAACTGCCTCTATTGAATCCATACCATATTTCTTCAGTGCTGGCTTTTTAAGATTTTTACCTCGCCTGACTATGTTACCACCGTTAATATGACAACCTGCACACTGAATGCTGAATATTTGTTCGCCATTAACTATGTCTGCTGCATTAGCTCTTAACGTCAAAGTACTTATCAATAATATAAAAGTTACTAAGACAAATGCTATAAGTTTTTTCACTCAGCTTCTCCAAATTTGTAAATACTGCTTAGCAAAATAAATGTCAGAAAAAAATACAGTGTATTTGCGATGATAAAGTACACCAATTAAGTATCAAAACTATCACTAAAACTTGTTTTACTTGTCAATTGTGACTTTTGCTAAATTACAGAGATTCAAAGTCAGATGTGAATCCAGTAAATTGTGTACAATCTTCCTGAAAAGCCTCGGCATCACTAACATCATCGATTTTATATGACATAATCCGCGTGCCGTCTGGCATTTTTTTGGAACCAATTAATTCACCTTGATATTTTTCGGCGATCGCTTTAAATTCAGTACCATTAACCTTCCAAGCATCACCCGAACAAGTAATATTCACTCGCCACATATTTTCTGCTCAATTACTACTAGCAAATATTTATCATCTCACAAATAGTCAACATCTCATACATCACTGCTTGTGATTCTTGACTTTCTACCTAAAGGAAGTGCCTAGCCAAATAAGCCTACGCCATAATATCTATGTATAAGCATCTCTAGAAACTTTTATCCCAATTAGTTAAATCCTCAGAGTTGAATATGCCTAACAATATCAAACAACAAATTCAAGCAGACTTGCAACAAGCTAAAGAAACCGGACAATTAAGAACTGAACGGATTCGAGAAATTGTTAAATCCGCAGTTTCTCAAGTTGCTTCTGAGTTCAAACAAGGTTCTACTGAAATTCGTACCCTTGTTAAAGATGCAGTTTCTGCTGTCATCGAAAACTTCCAAGAAAAAGGTGGCGAACTCAAAGATGAAGTGACAGCTTCCATTGAAGGAGCGTTGGAAGGAATTAATAGTAAAAGACACGAAACTATTGTTAAAACTCAGACTGATATCAAGCGGCTACAGGCTGAATTAGATGGTGAAGAAGAACAACTCCAGCAAGAAGTTGATGTAATTTTGGCAGAGATAGAAGAGACGGGTAAGGAAAAACCTGCTAGTACCAAAACTGCAATTGATTCTGCTGTCAATGCCATTAAAGATAGCGAAGAAGTTAATTTATTAAAGAAACGTTACGCGCAACTGCAAGCACAGCTAGCCATTGTTCGAGCTAATATGGCTGCCCGCTATGGCGGACGTTCTATGGAGGTTCAAGATTATCTAGATGAAGCTAAACACTGGTATAATAAGGCTCGTCCTCAAGCTGAATCTCTAGCTACACAGGTAGGACAAAAGCGATCGCAGTTAGAAGACAAATTAGGTGAAGCTGGTACATCTTTAGCTAGAAAAGAGCATCAGATAAAACAAACCTTGAGGGAGTTACTGTTAACTGCGGCTGATTTATTTAAAGATAAGGAACCAGCTAGTAAAGAGCGGGAAACTATTCATAAATAGACAGCTTTACTATTTATTTATTAACTCATTTTTTGTAGGGTGCGTTAACCTTTGGCATAACGCACCTTTTAATTTAAATAATTGACTAGGAAGATAGGATTGCTGTATTTATATAAAATATATGGTTTCAAATATATAGATAGTGTAAAATATTAGATTTTTGACACTTATAGATATTGTATTATTTGTTCATTTTTCAAATAAAAGGGTGCGTTAAGTTAAGGTTCTAACGCACCCTTTTATTTGAAAATTTCCTCAACTTAGTTTTGCGTGTTAGTATATACTTGTTCTCGACTAAGTTGTTCATCATGCTTGGCAATAGCCCAGACTGCATGAATACTACCAGGAAGCCAACCGAGAAGTGTGAGCAAGATATTAATAATCAAAGTTGGACCAACTCCAACTGTTAAGAAAACGCCTAAAGGAGGCACTAACAAACCTAGAAGATAACGAACTAATTTCATGATGTTGTTAGAAGTTTGTGATTTTGTTTAATTTAGATTGTCTGCAAGACACCGAATTAAGAAATCCATCTTATGATTTATCTAAATTCGGAGATTCGATTTAGAGTAGACACGAAAATTTATCAGCATTTCTACTCGCATTGATACTTATCTAGAAGGTAATTCACCTTGGCTTTTTACATTACCACTGCCAGTTAAAAGGTTTCTTTCAACAAAATAGTTGTTAATTAAGGTGTTAGCAAAAGATAGAATTACTGGACCAAGAATAAAACCGATAAGTCCGTGAACAGCGAATCCAGGAACTAGCGCTGCTGCTAACCAGAAGCAAAAACCGTTGACAATCAGAGAAAATGCTCCAAATGTTAAAAAATTAAGCGGCAAAGATAGAGTAGAAAGAATCGGCTTAAGCGAACCGTTAATCAAACCAATTACGAAAGCAGCAATCAAAGCTGCGGGAAAATTAGCAATATCAACATTTGGAACAATTATATCAACAATTAACAAGCTTAAAGCTGTAGCTAAGGCAGTTAAAAATGGTGTCAACATTGTTTTTACCTAATAAAGATTTTCTGTTTCAACTTCTTCTTTCATCTTTAACTAGGTGCTAGATTTTAACCTCTCTTAAAAGGTAGAATCTACTTCTATCGTTAGGTCGAGCATGAAAAAACTATAGCAGTTCTTATATATGTAACAGGTAGTAACGCCCAACTGCTGTGCATCTCTACTTGGATAATGTTTTTCCAGTCAGGTTAGTTTGTTTAAGCAGCAAAAAAATTTAAGATTTATTTAATATCACAAGCTAACAATTACTCAGATTTTCCTGACTCAGGCTGATAATAAAGGGCTGATTTATATAAAACTTGTTCTTGATGAGTTTCTAAAGTGCAATCAGACAACGAATAACTTACACAAGTAACAACATAACCAGCCTCTATTTCACTTGGACGCAGAAATTTTTGCTCGCTTTGATCTATTTCGCCGCTAACAAGTTTGGCGATACAAACAGAACATTCGCCTTGTTTGCACCCAGAAGGTAGGCGGATACGAGCATCTTCTGCCATATCGAGAATATATTGATCGTGTGGTACTTGAATTGTGCAATCTAATCCTAAACTAGCATTAATAAGTCGGACTTGATAAATTGCCATCTGCTGTTTCTAATTACTGCTTAAGTGCTTTCATTGATAAACTGATTCGTTTGAGTTTTTCGTTAACTTCTAGTACCCGGACTTTGACTACTTGTCCTACCTTCACAATTTTCTTGGGATCGTCAACGAATCGGTCGGCAAGTTGGGAAATATGCACCAAACCATCTTGATGTACGCCGATATCGACAAACGCACCGAAGTTGGCGACATTGGTGATCGTTCCCTCTAGTTCCATTCCTTCCTTTAAATCGGTAATTTCTTTAATTCCTTCTTTAAAGGTGGCGTACTTAAACTCAGCACGGGGATCTCTACCTGGTTTTTCTAGTTCGCTGAGAATGTCGCGCAGTGTCGGTTCGCCGACGGTATCGGTTACGTATTTCTTCAGGTTGGTCTTTTTGAGTTTTTCAGCAATTTGTGTCACCTGATTTAATGGCACATTTAAATCAGATGCGATCGCTTCAACTACAGAATAACTCTCTGGATGCACTGCTGTATTATCTAATGGGTTGTCACCACCGCGAATTCGCAGAAAACCCGCCGCTTGTTCAAAAGCTTTTGGTCCCAATTTCGGAACTTTCAATAGTTGGCGGCGATTTTTAAAGACTCCGTGCTGGTTGCGATGGGTAACAATATTATTCGCAACTGTTGGGGTAACTCCAGAAACAGAAGTCAGAAGTTCTTTGGAGGCGGTGTTTAAGTCTACGCCGACGTAGTTAACGCAGCTTTCTACGGTTTCATCCAATTTCTTTTTCAACAACTTTTGATCGACATCGTGCTGGTATTGTCCCACGCCAATGGATTTGGGATCGATTTTCACCAGTTCCGCTAAGGGATCTTGCAAACGACGGCCGATACTAATTGCGCCACGCACTGTAACATCTAAATCAGGAAATTCTTCGAGCGCCACTTTACTCGCAGAATATATAGATGCACCAGATTCGTTCACTATCACCTTAACTGGTTTGGGTTCTATATTTTGTAAGATTTGTGAGACAAACTCCTCTGTCTCGCGGGACGCTGTACCATTACCAATGGCAATTAACTCAATTTTGTACTTTTCAATCAGATTTTTAATGGTTTGTGCAGCTTTAAGTCGTTGTTCGGCGGCTTGGTGAGGGAATACCGCCTGGTATTCCAAAAATTTTCCTGTTTGGTCGAGGACAGCAACTTTACACCCAGTTCTAAATCCAGGGTCTATGGCTAGGGTTGGTTTCATTCCTGCGGGTGCAGACAACAGTAACTCCCGCAAATTTGCTTCAAATGTCTTGATTGATTCTATGTCTGCATAATCTTTTTTCTCGGAAATCACCTCCCCCATAAGAGATATTTTCATCAAACGGTTGAATGCATCCTTGAGCATAGATTGATAAAAATCCCGAATTGTTCGGATTTTTGTTTTAATTTCTTGGGACTCAAGATAATAAAGTACCGTATCTTCATCGAAAGCAATTTCAAAGCTCAATACTTTCTCAGTTTCACCCCGACACAACGCCAGCATATTGTGGGGTGCAATATTTTTTACTTTAATTTGATAGTTACGGTACATTTCAAATTTGGTTGTACCTTCGGGATAATCATCTTTGATGCGAGAGACGAATACTCCTTCTGCTAAAAGATAATCGCGGATATATGCCCGTAAATCAGCTTTTTCAGCTATCTCTTCCGCTAAGATATCAGCAGCACCTTTGAGCGCTTCTTGTGCTGTTTTTACTTCCTTTGTTTCTGAAATATATTTAGCCGCAGCTTCTTCTAATGAAGCCGTTACAGCATTTTTGACATTTAGTGACTTGATGAACTCTGCTAGAGGTTCGAGTCCTTTTTCTCTAGCGAGAGTAGCGCGGGTGCGTCGCTTTGGTCGATACGGTAAGTACAGATCTTCAAGTTCGGTTTTTTGTAAACAGGATGAGATTTTCGCTTTAAGTTCATCCGTGAGTTTACCTTGTTCGGCGATCGCATTTAAAATCACAGACTTACGTTCTTCTAGTTCTGTTAAATAAGTATATCTATCAGCCAGATCGCGAAGTTGCACTTCATTCATCTCATCAGTGCGCTCTTTACGGTAACGTGCAATAAACGGAATCGTTGCACCCTCAGCCAAAAGTTCTAGCGCATTTTGCACCTGATGGGATTTAAGGTCTAATTCAGTTGCCAGTAATTCAGGAATGTTCAGCATCGAGTCTTTCAGGTGAAAATCTTACTCCTAAAGGTAATATGCTAAATCGTTTTCTTGAGGTCAGCCCAAAATTTTAAGCTAATTTATCAGATAATTACTCGCCTAAGTAAAATTTCCCCGTTATCCTTCATCTCCCTTATCCCCTTTACCACCATACCAACTGGCGTGCGACATTTTGTCATCCAGCCACAGTCGAGGTATCAAATACAAGACTATCTAATCTTAACTTTCTATAAGATTTATATCGATGGACTATTGTAGCTAAAACCTTCTTAGATGTAGAATTAACCACAATTCCAAAAAGCACTTCAATCTCTTTATAAACACCGCAATTTTTAGTCCATAGGTAATTGACAATGGCTTTGTTTTTTCTGATACCACTGTGTACTGCTTTAGCTACTGGCTACTTTTTTAAAAAGAGTACTGATGAAATTGCATATCTTGCAGGTGTATTTGCAGCTATTAGCCTGATTTTGAGTTTAGTATTAGCACCCTGGCAGATTCAGTTTGGATTGTTGATCGTTGTCTTTATTATTACTAACAAACTTTTGCAGGAAAATGACTCTAAACAAACTCAATTTACAGAAAAAGCACCAGAGAAACTAAACGATTTCAACCACTAAGAATTAAAATTTTTCAACTTTAAACTATTGAGGATTATCAGACAGATAATCCAACAATGCCCTCAGGAGTAGCTTTTTTGCCTGGAAGTAAGGCTGTAATTGCTTTGAACTCATTTTTTAAATATAAAATTTCGTAACAAGATAGCTCGCTCTTGTTCTTCAAGACATTAACCTGATGATAGGTATTGTCCGTGTTCTCCATGTGTAAAGCGCGCTAATTTTTTAGACTGTACTTCCAATAAACCCCAGGATAAAATCGCCTTGACAATCAAATTAGAGGCAGAATTTTGTCGTTAACTTTGTATCTGAAGTAACTCTCAACAAAGTTACATCAAAAATATCTGAAATAGGAAATTGTTACGGTTAGAGAAAAAACGATTCAAATTCTCGTTTTTACTGTGTATTTTCCCATCTCAAGCGGGATATTTTGTCTAAAAAATTAGTGATTTGGCTTGTTGTTCAAGTTAAAATTCTATTTGAGCAAAACAAACTCTACGCTTAACAATTTATTTATACTCTGAAGCTAAAGTCCTACTTCTACAAATTTAGTACCCAGAAGGACTTTTATTTGATTGCCTAAAAAACTCGCCTTCAGTTTGAAAAGGCTGATTTCCTAACGCCAGTTGACCAAAGTTGCTCGTGGGACAAACTCTCAAGACCGCACCTCCTCGTCCACTTGGGGAGATTCTTGTGCAGTAGTTCCTCCCTATCAGGAGGAAATGAGTTCAAAAATCAAAGTGGATTACTATATGAAGTTTTTGTTTAGATAAATTTTTGATGTTGAATTGCTGTTTTTTAGAAGTTTAGCATCCAACACTTAAAAAATATATAAATTTTCATAAATAAAAATTTATATAAAATAGACAGTCTATTTTATGAAGTTTTTGTTTAAGTATATTTTTGGCAAGTAAATTTTTGATGAAGCGTGACGATAAATTTGCAACATGCTTTTCTCGTGGTATTCTAGTAAGTAATTAAGTGTAGCAATAAATGAGGATAAACAACTCTATTTAAAACTACATGTAATCAATAAAATCAATAAAAATTAATCAGACATAATACTGATAATGTAAAAATACTCAAATCGAATTCAATTGCTGTTAACTTCAACGATGTCAACAGACGCTAGTTTAAATTAACGATTACTCTCAATCAAAGACTAATTTGAACATTGAGTAAAGTTCCTATAAACCTGTAAAGTAATTCATCTATCTCAAGACTCTCCTCAAGAGTCAGGGATATTTATCATAACTGTTGTGTTCCTATGTCTAAAAAGAGCAATCAGACAAATTAAGTGACGTAGTTTACAGGTATCACTATGATTCCGAAGATGCTTTATATAAACCAGTAAATTAAGAAACTTTCCTCTAGCAAATTTCAGAAAATTATTATTTTTAGGTAAGCTCTGATATTTGAGTTAATGGCTTGACAAGTTCAGTAGTCTGTTCTACAAGATTTCTCTAGCAGGATATATATAACTGATGAAATTTCATGAATGGATTAATAAAAAATTTTGGCAATCCATTTTTACTCACTTAAATGTTAAGAATGAGTATCCTTTAAGAATTCAGCGATCGCCTACTGCTAAACTTTATCTAGGGCTAATTTATAGCAAAGCTCTCAACTGCTATGGACGAGCGTGTGTGACCTTTATCTATATATTAGTCATAAATTATAACTAGGTGGCAGTAAAAATATCAGACACCGCAAACATACAGTAACTATTTAGCTATAAGGTGTATAGTATACAGTTATTAACTCTAGAACATGAGCTTCGATGGTCATTTTGATCTCAGTCCCCTCAAACTAACCTTCTTAATTATGTTGTCTATTTACTGAAGTAGGAGGTCAAATTTTTGAGGAGGTGTGACCGAAATTCAAAGCGTTCAAAAGGACAGGTTGCTACTGTCTGGTTTCTACCTACTTATTTCCATTAAGGTAAATATATTATGAAATCTATATCACAAATCTCACGCTTTCAAATAACTTCTTATATTATCTTACTTATCAGCATTTTGTTTAGTATTTCTGGACAATTGCTGATGAAGCATACCATGAGTAATAGCAGTCAAGAAAGACTATTTACTTGGGAATTTATTCAACAATTGACTTTATCTGTGAGCGTTTATTGTTTAGGCATAGTAACTTGGATATTGGCTCTGCGAAATGTTAAATTGAGTATTGCTTATCCAGTAACTAGTTTAAACTATGTCGGAATACTTTTCGGTTCATATTATTTTTTTAATGAAGTGATTACATTGAGTAGAATATTAGGAGTATTTACGATTTTTGTGGGTGTTCTTTTAGTAGTTATTCCCCAGAAAAGTTCTCATTAATTTATAGTTAATTATACAAGTAAAGTATTACGATGAACATCATTAATTGGCTAAATTTAATATTTGTAGTTTTGTTTGGAACAGTAGCTAACTTATCGCTAAAGTATGGACTTTACGTTTCTAATCCAGACATTTCTAATCCTGCCAAACAAGCAAGCCCATCCATCCGTAATCTTATATTCTCTCGTTATTTTGCAATCTGGTTTATCTGCTATGCTTTTATGACTTTATTATGGCTCTATGTATTGCGGACAGTTCCTTTAAGTAAAGCATTTCCAGTTTTAGGATTAATGTATGCACTTATACCGATCGCCTCTCACCATCTTCTTAAAGAGAAGGTTGTATTTAGCCAGTGGTTAGGAATTTCAATTATCATCACTGGTGTAATTCTTGTTGTACACTAACAGCTCAATCGGCTATGAATGTACAACAAAGTCATAAGAGAAACTTTGAACAACATTCCTAGAAAAATTTAAAGTTTATGAAAATTGGCATCATTGGCGGAGGAATAACTGGGTTAGTATTAGCCCAACGTCTTTCACACCAAGGACATATAGTAACTGTTTTTGATAACAACAACCAGCTTGGTGGACTCACTACTTATCACGATTACGGCTTATTTACCTGGGATCGCTTTTATCATGTTATCCTACCTTCTGATACTTATTTAATAAATTTTATTAGAGATATTGGGCTTGGAGATAAACTACGTTGGCATCGTAGTTTAACAGGGTTTTATGACAAGAAAAAATTTTATTCTATCAGTAACGCGGTAGAATTTCTGCGCTTTCCTCTCTTTGGACTGATAAGTAAAATTAGATTAGCTTTTACTCTTTTATATGGTTCGCGCGTTCAGAATTGGCAACGTTTAGAAAAAATTTTAGTCGAAGATTGGCTATTAAAACTTGGTGGTAGAAACACATACGAAAAGCTTTGGAAACCCTTACTTCTCTCAAAATTAGGAGATAACTACAAGCGAATATCAGCTGTTTTTATCTGGGCTTATATTAGAAGACTATTTTCAGCTCGGGATTCTTCATTAAGTAAAGAACAACTTGGTTATGTCTCTGGGGGTTACAAAACTGTAATAGACCGTTTAGAACAATTAATTAACGCAGCTGGAGGTCATATTCGCACGAGTACTGCGGTAGAATATATCGCACCTGCTCATGAGGGTGGAATTTGGGTAGAATCTCAAGGGAAAAAGGAACATTTTGATAAAGTCATTTTTACTGGACCAGTTAATATCCTCCAACAGATTGTTGCAAATGGACTAGTGAAAATTTCTCAGACTCGGGAAACAGTAGAGTACCTGGGTGTCATTTGCATGGTACTTATTACTCGCAAGGCTTTAATTCCTTATTACGTAGTAAATATTGCCGATAGAAACATTCCTTTTACCGGAGTTATCGGGATGAGCAACCTAGTTTCTTTGCAAGAAACGGCAGGGTATCACATGACATTTTTACCAAAATATATACTTTCCACCGATCCGTTGTTAAAACAGCCAGATAGCGAATTGCGCCAACAATTTTTTCAAGCTATACGTTTGATGTTCCCAGAACTCAAACAAGACGACATTGTAGCAGCACACATTAATCGAGCTATGAAAGTTCAGCCACTACAAGTTTTAGACTATTCAAGTCTTGTTCCCCAAGTGAGTACTGAAAACCCTAACTTTTTCGTTGTCAATACCTCACAGTTCGTTAATGATAGCGTCAATAACAACGCAGTTGTCAGACACGTTGATGAATTTCTTAAGAAATCAACATTACTGAATTCTTGAAATTCAAGTAGTGGTATTTTCAAAATTACACGAGGCATTAATATGAGTCTTTTTGTTCTTTTACCTGCATACAACGAGTCAGAATCAATTCGCCCGTTGTTCCAAAGATTTCAGGCATTGCAGCAAATCTCTAAAATGGACATTCAACTGATTTTGGTTGATGATGGCAGTAGCGATCGCACTGCCGAGACAGCGATAGAAGAATCTCAAACGCTCGGTATATCACTGAAATTAGTACAACATCCTAAAAATGCTGGTTTAGGTCAAGCAATTAAAACAGGCTTCACAACTTTCTTAGACATTTCTCAAGAAGGGGATTTTTTAGCTGCAATGGATTGCGATGACACTCAACCACCAGAACTGTTAATCAAAATGTATGAAACAGTGATAGCTGGTGGTTATGATATTGCAATCGCATCTAGATATCGTAAAGGCTCCAAAGTCATAGGCTTATCAAAATTTAGAGAGTTCATGAGCTACGGAGCCAGTTGGCTATTTAGAATTGCAGCACGCGTACCGGGTGTCAGAGATTACACTTGTGGTTATCGGCTGTATAACCGTACTTTCCTTAGTAAACTTGATGCATATTATGGCGACAATCTCTTCACAGAAAGTGGATTTGCTTGCATGATCGATTTACTGCTGAAAGCCAAAGTATTCAAACCCAGAATCGTAGAAATTCCAATGGTTTTGAGATACGATCAAAAGCCGACTGCCAGCAAAATGAAAGTTCTGAAAACTATTGTTCGCACATTGAAGGTTTTGTTGAAAAATCTATCATCCACAAGGCCAACTCCCAATTTAGATGAAACTTTCAACGGACGAGAAACAGCAAGAATTCCGTTGAAGATTGCAAATCGAAAATAAACTTGATAAGGAAAGTCTGGTTCAAATTAACCTCATCGGTAAATAAAATTACATATTTTCTAGGAGTTATAATAATTCCTAATTCGCAATTATTACCCCATACCTATTAGCATTTTGTGGCTCTTTTGGTTAACAAAAGTGCAACCTAAATACATATAAGTGCATTTCATTTATTTGAACCATAATTTTTTCTAGGGGCGTACGCCTGTACGCCCCTTCATGGTTTAGTTAGCTCAAAATTTTGTCATAGGAGGGAAATCCACACTGCCTTTCTGCCAACTGTAGCTTTCACTGATTTGTTAGACTGAACACACCAGGATTTTTCAGTCAAATCTCTGAATTACGCCAGCAGACGAGGCTACCCATGCTTACAAGTACGCTACTTCTCTCAAATCAACTTCCCACCTTACAATATTCCTCTACCCCAGAGCGTTTCGATGAAACCTGGGAAGCCCCCCTGGCTACCCTCTTGGGACTAGGACGCGCCGCTGGCGCTGACTTTATCGAATTTTTCCTAGAGCGTCGCAACTACATTAGTTGTCTTGCAGAAGACGACGCCATTACCAGTATTTCACCGAGTTTGTCTACAGGCGCGGGAGTGAGAGTGTTTCGTGGAAAAGCTGATTGCTATGTCAGCACTAATGATGTTTCCTTTTCTGGTTTGAAAGCAGCCTTAGAAAAAGGCCTTTCGATTATGGGATTACAACTACCTGCACCTCGTTCCTTCATCCCAGAAATCAACCTCGAATTACTTAGAGATTACGCTACCAAAAGAGGCAAAGATGCATGGCTACCAGTATGTAGTTCCATCCGCGAAATGGGAGAAGTCCTCCTTGATGGTACTGGTTACCTGAAACAAAAAGCTAGCCACATCCAATCGCGCCGCGCTAGTTATTTTCGAGATTGGCAAGAAGTTTTAGTCGCCGCCAGTGACGGTACTTTTGCGCGTGACATTCGCCTCACCCAATCAGTAGGATTTAACTTGTTGTGTGCCGATGGTGCTAATCGTACCTCAATTGGCGATCGCGCTGGGAATACTAGCGATGCCAACTTTTTAAGAACTTGGGATTATCAACAAGCAGCCGAAAAAATCGCCGAATCTGCTGGAAAAATGCTCTATGCAGATTATGTAGAATCAGGTACTTACCCCATCATTATGGCCAATCACTTTGGCGGGGTAATCTTCCACGAAGCCTGCGGACACCTGCTAGAAACCACTCAAATTGAACGCAATACCTCTCCCTTTGCTAACAAAAAAGGCGAAAAAATTGCCCACGAAAGTTTAACAGCTTGGGATGAAGGACGTTCTGAAAATGCCTTCGGAACAATTGATATGGATGACGAAGGTATGCCCGCTCAAAGAACCCTATTAATTGAAAAAGGCGTTCTCAAAAACTTCTTAGCAGATAGAACAGGTTCCACACTCACCGGACACCCCAGAACTGGAAGCGGACGCCGCCAAAACTACACCTTTGCCGCTGCTAGCCGGATGCGTAATACTTATATCGATTCTGGCGATTACACCTTTGAAGATTTATTTGCTTCTATTGATAAAGGTATTTACTGTAAAAAAATGGGTGGCGGTAGCGTTGGTGCTACAGGTCAATTTAACTTTGGTGTCGATGAAGCTTATTTGATTGAAAACGGCAAAATTACCAAACCGTTAAAAGGAGCAATTTTGATTGGTGAAGCCACAGAAATTATGAATAAAATTTCCATGTGTTCCCAAGATTTAGAAATTGCACCAGGTTTTTGTGGTTCCGTCAGCGGTAGTATTTACACCACAGTCGGACAACCACACATCAAAGTTGATTCTATTACCGTGGGCGGACGATAAGATTTTGAGATTTTAGATTTTGGATTTTAGATTAAGATAAGTCGGATATTGCGTCAATAAAACCCGACGATGAAAATGTAATTCTTTTTATTTTATTCTTTGCGCCTTGACGGCTTTGGGTAAGATAAAAATTTGCAATATTTTAATATCTAAAATTCCAAATCTAAATATTCAAAAGAAAATCGCTGTCAATTTAAAATCCCAAATCGAAAATTAAACTATGCCGAATATCAATGAAATTGCAACTTCTGCCAAGGATAATGCTGATAGACTTGGCATTAAAAAATTTGACATTTATGGTTCAACGGTAGACGATACTAGCGTGCAAGTAGACCAAGGTGAGCCAAAACAAGTCAAAGCCTCAAACCGCTCTGGTGTTACTGTTCGTGTTTGGAATGAAGATAATACAATGGGTGTCACCAGCACCACAGATGTCGATCCCAAAGGATTAGAATTAGCTTTGAAAACTGCTTACGAAGCCAGTTTTTTTGGTGTTAAGGAAAATGTTCCCGATTTTAGTCCAGAAGCTACTATTCCTATCCAAAATGAACCTCAGGATAAGACACCGCAAGCACCTGTAGCTGAACTGATAGACAAACTATTGCTAGCCGAAAAAGAATTACTAGCAGCCCATCCAGCAATTAAAGGTGTACCGTATAATAGCTTAGCCCAAAGAGATATTGACAGATTTTATCTCAACAGCGATGGTGCATTGAGAACTGAATCTCACTCCTTGGCATCAGTTTATCTTTATAGCAAAACTGAGGAAGAAGGAAAAAAACCTCGCAGTGCAGGCGCTTTTAGAATTAACTATAGTTTAGATAATTTAGACATTAATGCTTGCATCAAAGAAACCGCAGACAAGACTATTAGTCACTTGAATTATGAAAAAATTCAGACTGGTAAATATCGAGTTGTTTTCTCGCCGGAAGCTTTCTTAAGTTTGTTGGGCGCTTTTTCTAACTTGTTCAATGCCCAAAGTATTTTAGATAATCAAAGTTTATCTACTGCTGAGGATTTAGGTAAGCAAATTGCTTCACCCTTGCTCTCAGTTTATGACGATGCACTGCATCCAGCTAATATAGGAGCAGAAAGTTTTGATGGTGAAGGAACTCCAACTCGTCAAATTTCGCTAATTGAAAATGGCGTTTTAAAAAGCTTTCTTCATAGTGCTGGCACTGCTAAAAGGTTAAATGCCCAGCCAACAGGTAACGCTAGTATTGGGGCAAAAGTCAGCGTCAGTCCTAATTTTTATCACGTCTTTACAACAGCAACTCCCGAACAGGAATTAAGTTTAGAAACTGCGGAAAATGTGATTTTCATTGATGATTTACGCGCTCTCCATGCAGGGGTTAAATCCTTACAAGGTTCTTTTTCTTTACCATTTGATGGTTGGTTAGTTAACAAGGGTGTGATGACGAGTATTGAATCAGCAACGGTTGCTGGAGATTTCTTGGAACTCTTGAAGTCAATTATTTATGTAGAAAAAGAGGTGGAGTTAACTCCAGGAGGAGTTTGTCCGAAAATCTGGGTTAATGAATTATCGATTACTGGTGAATAAAATTTAATGAGTGCAGAGTTAGGAGTTAAATTTAACTCTTAACTCATCATTGTTAATTGCTCGCTAGTATTCACCACCAACACTAATAGCAGTATTAAATACATCAGCACCGCTTAAATCGATATTAGCCATAATAGCGCCATCTACGTCACTATTATATAAACGGGCATTAGTCATATTAACGTTAGTCAGATTAGCATTACTTAAGATAGTATCGCTGACGAATGCTTGTTTTAGATTAGCAGACTTTAAATTAGCACCAGTTAAATCAGCGCCTTCTAGATTGGCGCCTTCTAAGTTAGCACCTTTTAAATTTGCATTTCTCAAATCAACACCGATTAAATGAGCGCCTTTGAGGTTTGCTCCTGTTAAATCACATCCATAACACGCTCTAGTTTCCAGCAAACGCCGGACAGGGGCGGAGTTTTCAGCTTTGACGGGAATAGGAGCAGCTAAAGATAGCGTGCTAAGTAAGGCTGCTGCCGTCAAAAATATTGGTTTCATTTTAATTTACCTCCGACACTTCTAGAAGTCGTGAATTTATTGACTTCTCTTAACTTCTATGGTTAAAGTGTGCCAAAATTCCAGAGTTGTGTCGTCATACGAGCGAAAGAATAGATATTTTCTCTGAGATTACGTATTTTTCCCTGAGATCGTCCTATGGGATTAAAATTAATAGATTGTCACCAATAACTTTAGGCATATATTGCTCTGCCATCATTTTGGTAAAAGAAAATTCAGACTCAATTTTTAAACCTTAGATGGGGTAAGGGTTTGAGAGTTTATTTATTGACTAAACATCGAAAATACAAATTTGTCGTAAAAGCCTTGTCCCACAAGGATTATAGATTATTCTTTGCAGAAAGTGATAAAAGAGGAATATAGCCCTACTTAAGTTATTGGTGAAAATGTATTGCCAGGATTTAGCTTGAGTCTATGGCGTTATTAAGACTTGCCGCTACCTAATAAATACAATAGCGCCATGCGAACGGCGATACCGCTGGTAACCTGCGATTGAATCAGACTAAATTCTGGATCATCCATCAATTGAGAACTAATTTCGACACCACGGTTTACTGGGCCTGGATGTAAAACTTTGACATTAGGCTTACAAAGTTGCAGCTTTGTGCGGGTAATGCCAAACAGCTGATGATATTCTCGCAAACTTGGCAGTAAATGAGCCGTCATCCGTTCCTTTTGCAAGCGCAAAGTCATCACAAAATCGGCATCCTGTAAAGCTGGCTCTAACTGCCAATGAAGGAATAGTTGGGGAGTGGGTGATGAGGGAGATGAGGAGATAATAAACTCCCCAGTTGTGAGTTCTGAATGTTCCAAGATATACTCGGCGAATAACTTGGGTAAAAGTGTCGGTGGTGCTGCCAGGTGTAGTTGGGCACCACTGGCGATGAAACTCCAGATATTCGATCGCGCCACACGAGAATGCAAAATATCCCCCACAATGGCAATCTTTTTATTCTTTAAAAGTTCCAGTCGCGGATGATTTGGGTCAATTAAACTACAAATAGTAAATAAGTCTAGCAGTGCTTGGGAAGGATGCTCGTGTTGACCATCGCCAGCATTCAGGACACTAACTCGTACACCTAAACGATTCATTTCAGCAGCGATCGCATTTGGTACTCCCGCCTCCCGATGCCGGACTACCATGATATCAGTTCCCATAGCTAAATAAGTTTTCGCCGTGTCGAGAATTGTTTCTCCCTTAGTCATGGAAGACGTGGCTGCGGTGAAGTTCAATGTATCCGCACTCAAGCGTTTCGCAGCCAGTTCAAAACTACTACGGGTGCGGGTAGAGGGTTCAAAAAATAAATTCGCTACTACATGTCCCTGCAAGGTCGGTACTTTCTTCGTCCGCCGCGATAGCACCTCCTGAAAAGAAGCAGCAGTTTGCAAAACAGTATCGTATTCAGCCGATGTGAAGTCAGCTAGGGAAAGAACGTGGTGACGATTCCAGGTGGTTGTAGGCATATTTGGGGAGTGGGGAGGCTATTGAAGCAGGGGGGCAGGGAGCAGGGAGCAGAGGGGAAAGAGGTAATTTTTCATTCTCCCCGTTGCCCCCTTCCCCCTGCCCCTCTGCCTTTTCCCCATGCCCCAATCCCTTCATGTTGGTAAATGAAAAACGTTTAAAGCTAGAGAAATTAGGCTCAGGAATGTTAAAAACCCAATTGTATCTAGCATTGTAGTCACTAACGGGCCACTAACCAAGGCAGGGTCAAGCTTCAGCCGTGTTAAACCCATTGGCAGTAAAGTACCGAGTGTAACAGCCACAATTGTATTACTTGCCATTACCATTCCGGCAATTAAAGCCACCCATCGCTCTTGGGGTTGTGCCCAAATTAAAGAAAGCAGAATCATAGTTGTGGCTAAAGCTAGGGCTGTACCTAAACCAGCTAGAAGTTCCTTGCGAAGAATTTTTAAGGTATCTTTGGGTGTTACCTCTCCCACTCCCAAGCCGCGAATTGTCACCGTTAATGATTGAATCCCAACAGTACCACCTGTGTTTGAAAAAATCGGCATGATTACTGCTAAAACTGGCACTGCGGCAATTACAGATTGAAAAGGTGCGATCGCACTGGCTGCACCAATATACAAGGCCATGATGCCTAATAGCCAAGGCAAGCGGTTGCGGATAGTGAGTAAGGGAGAGGATAAAGCTGCCTCATCACCACCTACACCCGCTAGTTTTTGAATATCTTCTGTGGCTTCTTCCTCCAAAATATCCATTACATCATCAATGGTGACAATGCCCACCAATCGGTCTTCTCGGTCAACCACGGGGATAGCGATTAAGTCGTAGCGCTGCATGATTCGCGCTACTTCTTCTTGGAGGGTTTCGGTTCTCACCTTGATAACGCGATCGCTGGCAATATCTTTGATAAAAACATCGGGAAAAGTAAAGAGCAACTGCCGCAGTGAAACTACTCTCACCAGCGTCCGATTGTCATCTGTAACGTAGGCGTAGTAAATAGACTCCTTGTCTTCGTCCTGAAGGCGGATTTTGTTCAAGGCTTCGCCGACAGTCAATCCTTGCCGCAACCGGACATATTCGGTTGTCATCACCCGTCCAGCGGTGCCTTCTGGATAGCCGAGAATCGTTGCTGTTGCTTGCCTTTGTTCTGGACTTAATTCCTGCAACAGCCGTTTAACCACCCCAGCAGGTAGTTCATCAAACAATTCTGCTCGTTCATCAGGACTCATTTCTTCTACAAGGTGTACTACTTGTACATCATGTAGAGAATTAATCAGTTCTTCCTTTACCTGAGTTGGCAAATATTCAAATACATCAGTTGCCTGATTTTTGTTGAGTAAACGAAACGCGATCGCTCTTTGTTTTTCAGGCAATTGTGTAATGAATTCTCCCACATCCACAGGTTGTAACTGATTTAAATCCCATTTCAACTGGCTTAAATCGGTAGCATCAAGCAGTGCATTCCGAAGATCCTGTGTGAGCATGATACATACCTCCTAAATATCTCCCCCGCGCTGGGAGACTGCCTCACCAGCTTAGAGGAGGTTAATACTGCCATCTTGTGGACTATGGTCCATAAAATTTCAACAATTCAATATCGATACTTAAATCAAGCCATCGCTAGTCATCATCCTAACCCGGAATCGCCATCTCCGGTAGATAACTAAATAATAGTATCCAGAATTTGTGACGTTCTTCACCAGTAACCAAGTTCAAGCCTTGATTTTCAGGTAATTTTTGCGTAACTTCAAGTAGATTTTACTACTGTTAGAATTTCTGTCAAGCCAATCAATGTATTTACTGGCAAACTTCATACAGCTAAAATATTGGGATGGCTGAATGCAATAATTTAAATAAATAGAAGCCTATAACAACTGTACGCTACTACAATCTAGTCGGCGCTGCAAATATTTTTGCTCAATTCTATTAGTTTATTCGTATAAATTCTCAATAATCTTTGATATCAACCTATCGATAAATAATATATTTATCAATATTTTTGAGAAGATTGACTCACTTTTTATATCCTTATTTGTTCGTCATTAATTTTCAATAAAAACCGAATTTTAGCGACAATGTTAAGAGCAAAGTTGTCAAGTATACCTAACCACCCAGCGTTCAATATCCTGACAAAACAAGGTTTATAAAATTATCGATGAATATGTGACTAATGGATAAAATATAAACAAATAGCTTGAACAAAAGTTTACTAGAAAAAAAATAGAGTTTGCCTTAGTTAAGTAGCTCAACCTAATTAAACGTGAAATATTATTCCAAGTAAAACAAAGTGAGGCGTTTCCGGAGCGTCTCAAAGAGAAGTAATCGTAAAGATTCTATAGCAACGGACAAGGTAGTTAGGACGCGGTGCGAAGCACATATTCCATAGCATCCCGAAGGCAGTTAAATTGAAGTATTTGTTGACGAATTCGACTTTTCAACCAAGACCAACATCGCTCAATTTTATTCAAGTCAGGCGAATAGGGTGGTAAGTATTTTAATTGGCAGCCTGCTGTTGCAATTAATTCTTGAATACGTCCGCCCCGATGAAATGTGGCATTGTCGGCAATCACTATTTGTCCGGGTTTTAATAGTGGAAGTAAACAAGTTTGTAACCAAGTTTCAAAGACATCTCGATTACAAGTACCTTCAACAGTAAACGGAGCAAATAACCGACCATTACAGTAAGCAGCAATCATGTTGACTCGCCCTTGTCTGTTGCCAGTTTTGAGTGCATAAAATCTTTGTCCTTTCTGGTTCCAACCATAACCATAATCTTCTCGATTATCCATTCCAGCTTCATCTATATAGATGATTGACTCTGTTGTATACTTATTGAGTTCTGCTCTAAATTCTTGCCTTTTAGCTTCGTCTCTTTCTTGATAGCCGTAAGTTTTTTTTTTACGCGTGAACCCAATTTTTTTTAAAGCTCTTGAGATTGTGCGCTCACTAATTTCTTCTGACCATAATTTTGCCATCTGTGCTTGAGTTTTATCTCCATTGGCTTCCACAAATGTCCGAAATTTTTCCCAGTCCGTAATTTTATGCCCATTGCCTGGTGGTTGGTTTGCTAATGCTTGGTAATCTCCTGTGCTAGCTTTTCTGTGTAGCCATAGGTTGATTGTATTTCGACTGATTTGGAATACTTGTGCTGCTTGAGTCTTACTCATCCCATCTAACTCTATTGCTTGAATTACTTTCTGACGTAAGTCATAACTGTAGGGTTTTGGCATGAGCTTTTCTCGTCTTTAACCTTTAATCTGTGTCTGTTTTTACTTTCTTCCTAAGAGTATACTATTTGTCCTAACCACCTTGGCGGCTGCTATAGATTACACTTTTCAATATTGACCTACTTAACAATAAACAGTTATTAACGCTTAATTTCTAACTTTTACCTACCCAATAGAACGCTTAAGTGAACCATCAGTGTATAACTCTAGTAGTACTAGTTCAATTTTACCGTTAACTTTTACTTGAGAGTAAACTACTTTCACTAACTGAGGATGATTTTCGTTGTAGCGCACAGACATAATTAATCTCCTTTGATAGAGGCTTTTATGGTATTAAAAGGGTTTTATACCTAATTATTTATTCAATGTATTTTTGGCTAATGTTGCCTACTTTAAAATTATCAAAATCAATTTGAAGCTAAGTATAAATTTGCACGTATAGCAATAAAGATTTCAACAAATATCGTATTTTAGGTCAGATTTACTAAAATTCAGTATGCATAGGTCTATTAACAAGAGATAATAAGAAACTCACACCACCCCGTGCTATTGTCCATCAACCATTACAGAACTTCTGGTTAAGCTTAGATAATTCACTTCCCAGTTACGGGGTCGAACTTTACAAGCTGCTCTGAGCCGAATTATGAGAACATCTACCGAATTACTAACTCGTTTAGAGTACTACTACCAGCAAATCAAGACAATCATCCTCGCTCGCCAAAATCCAATCACGGGTTTATTACCTGCGAGTACAGCAATTACAGCTCACGGCGATTATACAGATGCTTGGGTACGAGACAATGTTTACAGCATTTTAGCAGTCTGGGGTTTAGCACTTGCATACCGCAAGATTGATGACCACGAAGGACACACTTATGAACTAGAACATAGTGTCATCAAGCTGATGCGCGGGTTACTATTTGCAATGATGCGACAGGCTCATAAAGTAGAGACATTTAAACATGCTCAATCGCTACTAAATGGTCTTCATGCCAAATACAATACTACAACGGGCGACATCGTTGTTGGTGATGACGAATGGGGACATTTGCAACTTGATGCCACATCTTTATTTTTACTAATGTTGGCACAAATGACCGCTACGGGATTGCAAATAATTTATACGATTGATGAAGTGAATTTTGTTCAAAATTTGGTTTATTACATTGGACGAGCTTACCGAACACCAGATTATGGGATTTGGGAACGTGGTAACAAAATTAATCGTGGTAATGCTGAATTAAATGCTAGTTCCGTGGGTATGGCAAAAGCTGCTTTAGAAGCTCTCGATGGACTGGATTTATTTGGTGTACGTGGTAGTCAAGCATCAGTCATTCATGTATTACCAGATGAAATTGCCCGTGCCCGAATTACTTTAGAATCACTATTACCAAGAGAATCTGGTTCCAAAGAAATTGATGCGGCGCTGTTGAGTATTATTAGTTATCCTGCCTTTGCAGTGGAAGATTCACAACTATGCGATCGCACTTTAAACGATATTATCAACAAACTAGCAGGTAAATACGGTTGTAAACGCTTTTTACGTGATGGACATCAAACCGTTTTAGAAGATAGTCATCGCTTACACTACGAACCTTGGGAACTCAAGCAATTTGAGCATATTGAATGCGAATGGCCGTTATTTTTCACTTATTTAGTTTTAGATGGATTATTTCGTAGTAACCAAGAACAAGTTAAAAAATATCAAGAACTTTTATCATCATTACTCATAGAACAAAATGGTTTATATTTATTGCCAGAACTTTATTATGTTCCTTCTCAAAACGTAGACGCAGAAAAGTTAACGCCTCAAACTCAACCACGTTTACCCAATGAAAATATTCCTTTAGTGTGGGCACAGAGTTTATATCTCCTTTGTCAAATGTTGAGCGAAAAGTTAATAGCAGTTGGTGATATCGACCCATTGGGTAGACATCTGCGTGTTGGCAACCAACGCGAAGTTTTGGTACAAATTGCCTTGCTTGCAGAAGATGAAGATTTACAAACCAAACTGAAAGTTCACGGAATTGAAGCACAAACACCTACCCAATTAGAACCAATTCAGGTGAGAAACGCTGGCGAACTTTCAGCTATTTATACCAAAATTGGACAAAATAAAAAACTTGGTTTAACTGGGCGTCCAGTGCGGCGGCTACGAAGTTTAACAACATCGAGAATCTTTCGGATTCGCAATCAAACAATTGTATTTTTGCCTTCATTTTTAGATTCTCAGCAGTTTTACTTAACCCTCGATTACCATTTTTTACTGGATCAAATCAGAAGCGAACTAGCTTACATTCAAAAATATTGGAGTGATTTAGGGCGTCCTACTTTGACTTTAATGTTGACGCATACCATGTTAGAAATCGGTTCTCAGGTATTATTAGAACTAATGCAAGAACTCAAAGATGGTATTTGTAACGGTGTGCGAGTCAAATTAGGGCGGCTAAATCAGTTAATGCTAACAGCTGGAATCCAAAGAATTGATTTTCTCGAAGATGCAGAATTTTCATTATCACCTGTAAAAAATGCTGGACTACGTTGCTATTATCTGGGTTATCATCCTGAGAAAAACTGGCGCTTAGGACATACCCAAGAATTTCAAATGGAGTATGAAACCAACTTGGGGTTATTACTTTCTTATTTGCGCTCATCAGAAAATCTCTACGAGCAAATTGAGTTATTACAAACTTTGACTCGCTTGCAAGGAATAGAATTTGATACGGGATATGGCGGGCCGGGATATGCTGTCACAGTAGCCGATTTACTAGATGAAGTTTACACTAAAGCCGGAGATTTAGGTATTTGGGCGGTGGTACGTCGGGCTGCGGGGTTACGTCAAATGGTTGATATCAGCTTATCAGATGCAGTTACAAGTATTTTGGTGCAAGGTAAGCAAATTGCTGTGGGTAAAGCTTATAGTGAAGCGTCCTTAATTACCGTACCGATGTCCCACGATGAAATTGTCGATAAAATTAATCATTTTTGTCGTGAGGATATAAGCGATCGCGTCCTTACCCAAGAAATTTTAATCTATCTGGGAATCTTAATCAAATCCGAACCCCAACTATTTCAGGGACTACTGACACTGAGAGTCGGCTATCTAATTTTATTAATTACCACGGAACTAACACGGGAATTAGATGTCACTCAAGATGAAGCATACGACTACTTAATGCAACTCTCACCCTTTGAAGTGAAAATGCGCTTGCGTCAGGTATTAACTGGATATACTGGCATAAGTAACCTGTTACGCCAGCAAGAATCATTGCACGTCAAGCAAAAAGAAAGCGATATTGCTTGGGTGGTGTTACCAACAATTTCAGAAGAAATTCAAGTTCCTCCGAGTGGTTGGCGGCGATTTCGCCAAGGTGAGGGAGCGACAGGGCGAGTACCAAAAGGCTTTTTTGTGCAAATTTGGCTATTAATGCAACATTGCAAAGGCTTAGTAATTGGCGATAAATTAGAGCGCCGCAATCGTTTAGATAGTGAATTAATGTTATCAGAAATGACAGCGGGAGAAAGAAATTTTGCTTTATTAGTTGAGCATCTGTTGAATAAAATTGAAGCTCCAGAGTACCGCCAAGTTAATATTGAAGCATTAATCGAACTAGCAGCGATCGCTGCAAATAATCCCCAACTGCAAATCGAAGAATATATAGTATTAGATGTGTTAATTGGTCATGCAGTTCGATTGGCATGGTTAGAACACCATCCCGAACGAGGCGATCGCTATGATGAAGATAAGGCCAATGCGTGGCGATCGTTTTACAACACCTCACCTAGAGATTGTGCCAGCTATATCCTCAAAGCGTTCCGTTTCTTAACAAAATTTGGCGAGGTCAGTGTAGCTTAATCAACATAGATTTATGTTGCCTGACACCATGTTCCCGAATCTAGTTTACATATCTTATTTACCTACTAATCCGTTAACCAAAAAATATCCCCTACTTCAGAAGCGTGGTTGCCAGCAGACGCTAAAAGCAGGGGTTTGTGAAATTTTATTTGGTTGTAAAAACTACTTGATAGAGACAGCATCAACATCAATGGTGCTTGCAGTGGAGGTAGAACCCTCTGGTGTATTGCCTGCTTCGGTACTTAAATCACCTTTACGAGCTTTCCAGCCTTCAATCACTAACCCAGACACCTCACTAACTAACAAAGTCAAAAGAAAAACATCATCAATCTGTCCGACAATGGGGAAAATGTCTGGCAGCAAATCAATTGGGCTGGCCAAATAAACTAATGTTCCTAAAATTACCCACCAACGGTACTTGGGGTTACGAAGCGAATTGCGATACCAGGTATAAATCGATTGAATTGAAAATTTCATGTTTTGAACCTCCAGTTATCTTTAATTTTGACAAATTATCTTTTAAACTTCTGGTGGGAATAACCGTCCCAGTTAGTCTGGAAGACGCTACCAATCTTAAGGAAAGCGGACAGTAGAGAGTACTGTGTGACGAGTTAGGAGTCTGGAGTTAGAAATTCTCTCCTCTGCCCCTCAAGCCTATTTCCCTATCTCCAGTCCCTTTGATTACATAACATAACTATGCTGTAATTTGGCTCGCGATTACGGTAGTTGTGCATTAATCTCTAAAATTAATAATGCTTGGGATAGTTGCTTTAGTTATGGAGGGAGGAAACTTAAACAGTGGATATTTTAGATTTGTTTTACAAGGGCGGGCCAGCGATGTGGCCAATGCTTGTTCTATCGATTCTGTCTTTGAGTGTGATTTTTGAGCGTTTGTGGTTCTGGTTGCGAATTTTCTCTCAAGAAAAGCAAATAGTCGATCGCGTCTTAGATGCTGCTCATGATGATTGGCAAGTCGCTGGAGATATTGCCAGACAAGCAAGCGATCAGCCTGTGGGGCGTTTTCTCTATGCGCCGTTACACTTAGGTAAAAGTGATACGGAAACCTTTCGCCTAGCACTGGAGTCCACAGCCGAAGATGAATTGGCGGGAATGCGGCGAGGTGAAAAACTTTTAGAAGCAGTAATTGCCCTCGCCCCCCTGCTGGGATTATTGGGTACTGTTTTGGGTTTAATTCATTCTCTGCGCTCAATTCGCATTGGCGATTTGGGAACTGAATCTACAGCTGGGGTGACTACTGGTATTGGTGAATCTTTAATTAGTACGGCAACCGGGCTAATAGTTGCCATCATTAGTTTGGCATTTTATCGACTGTTTCAAGGTTTTGTAGTCAATCAAGTCAAAGTTTTTCGTAAAGCAGGGAATGAGTTGGAATTACTATATCGCCAGTCTCCGCCTGATTTTAGTAATACGACATCACCAATTGTGCGGGAAAATTTTACTCCACCCCGCAAGCAAGGGAAAAGTAGGTTTTCTGCGCCTCCTCAGCCCCCAAATACACCTGAGTAATAGTCAAAAATTTAACCCCAAACCAGGTTTGAGAGTGAGATATGAAAGTTAATCTACATACTCCAATTGAAGAAATCCAAGTTCAAATCATTCCTTTAATTGATGTTGTTTTTTGTATTCTGACGTTTTTTTTGTTAGCGGCACTGCAATTTACGCGCCAACAGGCAATAAATGTTGATTTACCGAAAGCCAGCACCAGTACGCTATCTGGGATAAACTCACAAACTGGCAGTGTAATTGTAACTATCGATGCCGTAGGCAATACTTACATCGAAAAACTGCCTGTAAAACGCGAAGATTTGGCACAAAGGTTAAAACAGGAACTCCAAGCAAAGCCTGGTGCGATTCTAGTGCTGAATGCTTCACGTACAGCAACTTACAATGATGTGATTGAGACATTAGACTTGCTGCGCCAAGTAGGAGGCGATCGCGTTTCTTTGGGAATTATTCCCGGCTCATCTCAATCGCTGACAAACTCACTCAATCAGCCTTCTGTGCCTTCTTTCCCAATCAATCCTGGTGAAGCACCAGTTCCAGGCGTTAACCCCGAAGGCAGTCTTACCCCCAGATTTCCTTTAGCGCCTAATTCCGTACCCTTGCCGAGGGTAACTGGTCAACCTCCAACTGGGCAAGGCATCAGTCCTCTCAATCCTGGTATTTCCAACCCACCAACATTCTCAACGCCTGTAGCACCTAAAAGCCAATCTACTCCTAAAAGGTAAGATGAGGTGACAGATGAGGGAGTAAGGGGAGATAAGGGAGATAAGCAGAAAAATAGTTCTTTATTTCCCTTATCTCCCCTACTCCCCTTTGCAGCTTTTTCCCAAACCTAAAAATATCTAGAATAAAATTCGGCTAGAGAAAAAAATTCTGTTAATTTACAAATAATTGGTTGAGTTTAAAAGATTTTCCCATAGATATGCTAATTTACCACCAATTGCCATTCACGTTTCAGGGGTTGTGGCATGAATCTTGTAACGCTTTTAATTGTTTGGATAGTAACAGCTATCAGTTTGTTAATAATTAGTAAATTGCCTTTAGGAGTTGAAATTGACACTCCAGGTAAAGCCTTCTTTTCCGCAGCAGTACTTGGGATTGTGACAGCAATAGTCCGACCACTTTTAAGACTTATTTTCGCAGTCCCAAATTTACTCACGTTCGACTTATTATCCAGCATTTTCACATTTATAATTGCTGTAGCTTGTTTCAGTATTGCTGCTTGGTTAGTCGAAGGTTTTCGCTTGCGTTACGGTATTTGGAGTGCTGTTCTTGGAGCATTTGCGCTGACTTTGATTAACAGCTTAATCTATCAAATACTGGGTGTATAAAATTAAAATTCAGGAGTTATGAGTGAGGAGTGAGGAGTTATTGATAATTCCTAATTCCTCACTCATAATTATTCATTAGAAGTTGGAGGAGCGACTGGAGTAGTTGATTGTTGTTTACGTTGTTCGCGTTTTTTACGATCGGCTGAGAGCATATCTGCCATCACTACCAGTGCTTGTGCCATCTTATCTAAGTTAGAACGATACAGTTCCAAATCCTTGCTAAATTTTTCTTCAGACAAGTGCAAGCCGGCTGCGATCGCTTTGAGTGCTTGAGTGAGTTGCTTTTGGTCTTTGACTAATTCGGGATCTGACAATTCCAATAATGAAAATATCCCAATTGCAAACAAACGGTTGTATTTAAAGTTAGAATTGCTGGCGATCGCTTGCAATTGTGCTTGCAAATCAGCATCTCGGTCTAAATTAGTCGTTTGGCTCAGCCACGCAATTAAATCTTTAACTGGCAAATTTTCAGCTACAGAGCGCAATCTTTGGGCATCCTGTTGGTAGCGTTGCGGGTCTTGTTCTATAGCTTGACATAAGGCGTTAAAAATTGATTCTCGATCCCGTTCTGGTTGATAGCCTTCCATGAAGCGGTCAAAAGTAGTGACGACACCCAAGGCATAAATTGGATTGTAGCTAAAATCAATATTTACTGACAGTAGATGCATTTCCACCATCAACTCTTCTACTACCCGACGATAAATAGTGTTGATCGGACGGGTATGCAAATTGTAGAAAGTTCGCTTTGTATCAGAGACAGTACGGACGTTATTCACAAAGAAAATATTAAGGGCGACGTATTTTTATTTTCCCGCTTAAAGGCTACTTTGCCAAGTTTGGGTTTTGGCCGATGACGGTTTCATTTACAATATAAACAAATAAAAAGTAGTTTGGAAGTTAGTAGGTACAGGGGTTAAGAACTCTCTCCCCGAAAAAAACTAACCAAAAATTATCACCTTTAATAATTTATCGATCCGATTTATGAGCTTCTCGCCACAGTTAACTGCTTTAGGTGAGTATTTAGCTGGTGAATTTGATAATCGGGAACAAGCCATCGGAGAACCAGTTTGGTATGTCCACCTGCGCCTGTGGCAAAGACCAGTTAACTTATTCCCAGAAGATAGCATTACCCTGTTTGCCGAACAGGCTAATATTATTAACTTAGACCGACCTTACCGCCAGCGAATTATGCGGTTGCGCCAGGGAAGCGATTCTCATGCACCCCTGCAAGTGCAATATTATATGCCTAAAAATCCAGAAGCATTAGAAGGCGCAGGTGATAATTCTGCCCTACTGAATACACTCTCACCCAATCAATTAGATTTACTACCAGGTTGTATCCTCACAGTTAATTATGAAACACTAGCTGGCGATCGCTATAAGTTTACCGCTACCCCACTACCAGAAACTCGTTGCAGCTTTACTTATTTGGGCAATACTATTCAAGTTTCCTTAGGGTTTGAAGCCACAGCAGCAGAATTTAAAAGCTACGACAAAGGAATCGATCCTGCAACTGGACGAGCAACTTGGGGAGCAATTCTCGGGCCTTATTGTTACACCAAGAGAAATCAGTATTGAGTAAGAGCGAGTTATGAGTTATGAGTTATGAATTAATTTCTCACTCCTGACTCTTAACTCCTAACTCTTTTCTTAGCTAGCAATACTACGAGGTACACCTTCTAAAGCTTCCTCTTCAGTTTCAAAGATTTCAAACACAGTATCCATCATCGTCACTTCAAACACGAGTTTGGCTTCTGGATGTACATTGCAAATGCGGAAACTACCCTTGACTTTATCTGCATCACGCATTCCAGCTACCAAAGACGTGAGACCAGAACTATCAATAAAATTAACCTGTCCCAGATTTACAACCACATGACGACTGAGTTTGGAAATACACTCCTGTAACTTTAGGCGAAATTGCCAAGCAGTCGTAATGTCTAAGCGACCAGCTGGTGTCAAGACAATAACGGTATTTCCATCTTGGGTTGTATAAGTTTTTTGATCTATTTGAATCACTAAAGCCCTCCCCGTGGCATTTATCTTAAATTAACTAGCTACAGAACTGTTATAATGCTGCGACTTGAAATTAACAAGCTACAGCTAAAATTGTCACTTTTATATGCTAAGTGCTTACCTTTAGTAGTTTAACTCACCAAAACAGTGCTGAGTAGCAATTTTCAATTGGGAATGGGGAGTGGGGGGCACAGGTCTATGGCAAGAACCCCTAACACTCTAAGGGGGAGGCTTCAGGGGCTTCAGGTGCAGACGAGAATAATTGATAACCAGTCCCCAGTCCCCATTACCCCATGCCTAGTTTTCAAGTCCCTATTGAGCTGCTGTCCAATTGACCCAATCTTGAGGTTTTAAGAAGGTTTCATATAACTCCGCTTCTTGGGAATTGGGTTCTGGCTGATAGCCGTATTCCCAGCGCACCAAGGGTGGTAGGGACATAAGAATTGATTCGGTGCGTCCGTTGGTTTGCAGACCAAAAATAGTGCCTCGGTCGTAAACCAAGTTAAATTCTACATATCGTCCCCGGCGATAGAGTTGAAAATTTCGTTGGCGATCGCCATACTCAATCCCATGTCGCCGTTCTACAATTGGCACGTAAGCTGGTAAAAATGCTCGACCACAGTCTTGCACAAAGGCAAATAAATCTTCCCAATTACGGGGCGCTAGTTCTCCCACCTTGTTGCTATAATTAGCTGCTTCTCCATTGGGATCTGGGCCACGATATAAACCACCTTGACCATCTTGGTAATCAAAAAACAAACCGCCGACGCCTCTTGTTTCACCGCGATGTTTCAGGTAGAAGTATTCGTCACACCAGCGCTTAAATGCTGGGTAATACTCTGGATGATGTTTGTCGCAAGCTTGTTTTAAAGTTTTATGTAAATGTGTTGCATCTTCGGCAAACGGGTAATAAGGTGTCAAGTCCAGACCACCGCCAAACCACCACACTGGCCCAGCTTCAAAGTAGCGATAGTTGAGATGGACTGTAGGCACGTAAGGATTACGTGGGTGTAACACCATTGAAGTACCCGTGGCATAAAAGCCGTGCCCTGCCCCTTCAGGGCGTTGAGCTAAAATTGATGGCGGTAAATGAGAACCCCAAACTTCAGAAAAATTTACCCCACCTTGTTCAAATATTGCACCATCGCGCAGCACGCGCGATCGCCCTCCACCCCCTTCTGGGCGTTCCCAACTATCTTCATCAAACTTACCCACACCATCTAGTTTTGTTAAAGCTTGCGTAATCTCGTCTTGCAGCTGTTTCATAAACTGACTAACCCTAGTCTGAGCGTCAGTCGCCGGCAAAGACTTGGATGAATCTATTGGTAGAGTTGGTGTTTGTGAGTCAATCAACATAGATTTTTGAACCTAAATTACAATTTCCAGAAAGCCACAAATTTCTCATCTTAAAATTTGGGGAAACACGCACCAGCAATCAAGCTCGACTTGTCCAACCTGCTTTTTTCTGAATGGTCAAGCATTTTTAGGATTGATGGGCATCACTAGAGTTATTTTCCCTCAAATGCGTATAAGCTTTTATATTGACTGAGTTTATTTGAAATTGTTAATGAAATTTTTAATGGAATATTCTGGTATAAACACTAAAATTTAGTCTTAACCTGAGGTATCAGGGGTTTGACTCGTCTGCGGAAAACTTCTGCGCCATATTTGTAATTTGGCGGTTAGCATCTGCACCGAATATACCCTTGCTATGCTCAAAGCAATTTTGAGAAAGTTTTGAACTAGGGCTAAACGTGGTTGCCCAAAGTACCAGAAAGTGTCTAGCGAGGACGAGGATTAGGAAAATGCAAGGTTGGTCATCCAAATTCATCCACCGCAAACGTCGTCGGTTTTGCGCTTCTCTGGTGCGGACGTATCGAGAGATTACTTCTGCTTCTGTAGATGAATTGTGGCAAAAAGTGGTTGACTTAACAGATGTTTCCTGGCATCCACTGCTTAAAAGTACCAATGTGCCCTACGGATTAGTACCCAAACCAGGATTAATTTTTCAGGCTGTAACACGCTTTTCGCCGATTCCAATCCGGATTTTCGTGGAACGCGTTAATCCTAGAGAGTTGCTAAGTATTCGAGTCATGGCAATTCCTGGGATAGAAGAACGGGTAACTTACCAAGTAGAATCGACGGTTTGCGGTACTTGTTTATCTTATTCTGTAACACTACGCGGTTGGTTGTCACCCCTAATCTGGTCTTTATCTCGTCCTTATGTAGACCGCGTTGCCCGCTCTTTAATTGAAGCAGTAGAAAAGACGACATTACCAGCAGTATCAACTAAGAAAAAATCCCTTAATGATAGTTGTTTTGATTTTTAGAGACTGGGGACTAGGGGCTGGGAAGATAGAAAAATCAAAAAATAACTCTTAACTCCTGACTCACCAATTACCACCAGGCAATCAGCACGGGAGCATCCCCATTACCCCTTATCCCCAGCCCCACCTTCCCCAATCCCTAGTCCCCAGTACTAATCCCTAAAGAAAGTTAAGATTCTATTAGGTGATAATCCAATTTCCTAAGTTTTATTACGACAGTAATAGTGAAAATACTAATCTGCTCTTGCTTTTATTTGCATCCAGTTAATAGCTAAGATGCTGACTAAGATTGTATTTCTTCATTTTCAACAGAAGTCAGGAGCTTCTGCCTTCCTTAAATCAAAACTTCGGTAAATTTGGAATTTTGAATTTTTATGTACGATGTCCTTGATTCCCGCTCTGTGTTAGAAGTGTTGCGACCAGTGCAAGACCCAGAACTTCGCAAAAGTCTGGTAGAACTGAATATGATTCGTAACGTCACAATTGATGCTGGCAAGGTTAGTTTCACTTTAGTGTTAACTACTCCTGCCTGTCCTTTACGTGAATTTATTGTTGAAGATTGTCAAAAAGCTGTTAAAAAACTACCAGGCGTTACAGATGTAAATGTAGAAGTCACAGCAGAAACACCCCAACAAAAAAGTTTACCGGATCGCACTGGCATTTCTGGAGTAAAAAATATCATTGCTGTTTCCAGCGGCAAAGGTGGTGTGGGAAAAAGTACTGTGGCGGTGAATGTCGCAGTGGCTTTAGCTCAAACTGGGGCGAAAGTCGGCTTACTAGATGCTGATATTTACGGGCCTAATGACCCGACCATGCTGGGGCTGGTGGATGCTGAAATTGCTGTACGCTCAACTGAAAAAGGTGAAATCCTGGAACCTGCTTTTAATCATGGTGTCAAATTGGTTTCAATGGGCTTTTTGATTGACCGAGATCAACCAGTGATTTGGCGGGGGCCAATGCTAAATGGTGTAATTCGCCAGTTTCTGTATCAAGTGCAATGGGGAGAACTCGACTATTTGATTGTAGATATGCCACCAGGAACTGGAGATGCTCAGTTAACCTTAACCCAAGCAGTACCGATGGCAGGGGCAGTAATTGTGACCACACCGCAAAATGTAGCGCTGTTAGATTCTCGTAAGGGATTACGGATGTTCCAGCAGATGAACGTTCCAGTATTGGGAATCGTGGAAAATATGAGTTATTTTATCCCACCAGATATGCCGGATAAGCAGTACGACATTTTTGGTTCCGGGGGTGGCTCCAAAACAGCTGCTGAATTAGATGTCCCACTTTTGGGCTGTGTGCCACTAGAAATTTCTACGCGAGTTGGCGGTGATAGCGGTGTGCCAATAGTAGTTGGCGATCCAGATTCAGCTTCAGCAAAAGCACTAACAGCGATCGCTCTTACCATTGCTGGTAAAGTATCAGTTGCAGCTTTAACATAATAAATTTTAATTGCTATCTACTTGTTGGGCTATACCTGGGAATACTAGGGACTGGCGATTGGGGACTAGGGACTGGGGAAGAATTTTCCTAATACCCAGTACCTAATGCCCAATACCCAATGCCCAACAATCAAATCTAAAGTCTAAAGTGACACAATGTTATTAAAACGCTCGCTTCCCAAATTTCGCTGGAAGTCTTGGGTTAAACCTTGGCAATATGTAGATTGGTTACTATTTTGTCTACCGATTGCTGTCAGTATTTTTGGCGGTCTGATGATTCTGAGTACGGAACTGAAGCAGCCAGTCACCGACTGGTGGTGGCATTGGTTGGTAGCGGCTATTGGTGTGATGATAGCGCTATTTTTAGCTCGTACCCGTTACGAAATCTTGATGCAGTGCCACTGGGTAACCTATGGATTGACAAATTTCAGCTTAATCGCTGTGATGATTGCTGGTACTAGCGCCAAAGGGGCACAGCGGTGGATTAGTGTCGCTGGCTTTAACGTACAACCTTCAGAGTTTGCCAAAGTCGGTATAATTATCACCTTAGCAGCTTTGCTACATAAGCGTACTGCTTCAAAACTCGAAAGTGTTTTCCATGTGCTAGCAATTACCGCTATACCTTGGGGATTAGTATTTTTACAACCAGATTTAGCAACATCATTAGTATTTGGGGCGATCGTCTTGGGAATGCTCTACTGGGCAAATGCTAACCCAGGTTGGTTAATTCTAATGGTTTCTCCTGTGGTTGCTGCGATTTTGCTTAGTATTTCTTGGCCTTTAACAGAGCCGATAGTTTTATTCAAAGAGCTATCTTTTGGGCCTTTGGGTGTAGTTTGGTCAGTCGCTAAAGAGCTATCTTTTGGGCCTTTGGGTGTAATTTGGTCAGTCGCTATGGCTATTGTGGGTTGGCTAACTCTGCCCTGGCGTCGATTTGGTTTGGGTGTTATCGGTGCGTGGAGTCTGAATATATTGGGTGGCGAATTAGGAGTTTTTGCCTGGAATCATATTTTGAAACCGTATCAAAAAGACCGACTAACTGTATTCATCGACCCCGATCACGATCCCTTAGGTGCTGGGTATCACTTGATTCAATCTCGTATTGCAATTGGTGCTGGTGAAATTTGGGGATGGGGTCTGTTTAAAGGCCCAATGACACAACTGAATTTCGTTCCAGAACAGCATACAGACTTTATTTTCTCCGCAGTTGGTGAAGAATTCGGTTTTGCTGGTTGTTTATTAGTACTATTTGTCTTTTGCTTAATTTGCTTTCGTCTACTGCATATTGCTCAAACTGCCACAGACAATTTTGGTTCGTTATTGGCTATTGGCGTTTTGTCAATGATTGTGTTTCAGTTAATTGTCAATGTTGGCATGACTGTCGGTTTAGCGCCTGTAGCAGGAATTCCCTTACCTTGGATGAGTTATGGGCGTTCTGCTATGCTGACTAACTTCATTTCCTTGGGAATAGTAGAATCGGTAGCAAATTTTCGCCAAAGACAGAAGTATTATTAATTCGTCAAGCAGAAGGGTGTGGGGGGTTGGGTGTAGGGTGTAGGGGAAATCAGTAGGGCCTTACCCTGTACACTAATTTTAGACCACCAAATTGGAGATTTTGGTGGGGGCATTACCCCGTTTGGTTTCGGGGCAAGGTGTGTAAAAATATAGCATTCTCTTTTCCCCCACATCCTACACCCTGTTTTGCTCATTGGTCATTAGTCATTGGTGAACCAGTGCAGTGTTGGGGGTCTCCCCCATAAGCAAGTGGCGTGGTCTCGCCCATGAGTAACTGGCAAAGCTGAAAAGTCATTGGAGAAATGATTAATGACCAATGACTATTAACAAGTATTAAGCTATTAACAGGAAACAAGCGAGGCTAAAAAGATGATTCTTCCTGGAGCAACTGTTCGTGTCAAGAATCCCGCAGATACCTATTATCGCTCTGAAGGACTCGTGCAACGAGTAAGTGATGGCAAGGTAGCCGTACTGTTTGAAGGTGGTAACTGGGATAAATTAATTACCTTCCGTCTGAAGGAATTGGAGCTTGTAGAGACCACAGCCGGACGTAAAAAAGGAAAATAGATAGTAATTTGTCCTTAGTCATTTGTCCTTGGTCATTTGGCAAGGACAAAGTGTAAAGTCACGACTCGCCGCGACTTAGGGTGTAGATGCCCAAAATCAGGCTTGCCGGAGGCATCAGAATTTTGCAAAAGACGATTAATGACTAATGACTTTTGACAAATATGCGCCTTCCATTACCACAGTTTGACACGAGCGATCGCCATCCCAACCACTTTGCCGAGGTAATTGAAACTACTAGTACTGAATTTTTGGCACAATGCTTGGAACCTGAAGATTTAAGCTTTCCCTCTATGCCACCTTTTGGTAGTTGGGTTTGTGGTGTGGATGAAGAATCTGGGAATATGGTTTACGCTGTGGTGTATTATGCCACAACCATGCCCATAGATTCCGTACACCGGGCTAGAGCTTTGGGGTTGTCCTTGCAAGACTTACGCGAGGAACAACCCCAGATATTTGCCATGCTCAGAACGGAATTCCGAGCTGCGATCGTTGGATTTGAACTATCTCCACAAAATCCAAGTTATAACCGAAGAGTATATCAGTATCTACCACCCCGTCCTCCGCAAATTCATCAAGCTGTTTATCGGTGCGAACCAGAAGCGATCGTTAAATTTACTGAAGAACTAGATTTTTTGCGGACACTCCTTTGTATCAATGGTGCGCCAGTAGAGTCTTTGACCGCAGCTGCCATTCGAGATGTATACCAGTTACGTAAAGCTGATCGAGAATGGCTAATTAAAGCTGGGCGAAGCCTAAGCGTGCTACTTAAAGACGACTACGATCGCTTGCGGTTCATTTTGAGTCAAATCCACCCTTAGGTAGTTAGTTCAAAGACAATTGTCTAGTTTATTAATAAGTTAAGATTTTTGATTTTCGTCAGGCGGCTTCTACATTGATTTATATCAATTGAGCGATCCCCAAGGCGATCGCTGTTTTACCATAGCCTCTTCAATTCCTACCTATGGAACTCATATCACAAGTTCTTGCTTTGGAACCAACTTCCCAAGTTCTTGGCAAGGAACCAATTGTTTCCTTCGCTATTGTCCTCGTGGTTATCTTAGTTATACCGATCGTGTTTGAGCGACTAAGATTACCAGGTTTAGTGGGTTTGGTGTTCTCTGGACTCGTACTTGGGCCTTCCGGCTGGCATCTATTTCAGTCAGACTCACCGATGATTAACCTACTATCAGATATTGGGTTAATTTACTTACTGTTTGTCGCCGGACTAGAAGTCGATCTCGAACGATTCCGCAAAAGAAAAAGTCGTGCTTTTGGGTTTGCTAGCTTGACTTTCAGTGTACCGCTAATAATGGGAACTTTAGTAGGTCTGATTTTAGGCTATGGTTGGAATTCTTCAATTTTAATTGGCTCTTTATTCGCTTCATATACCCTTTTGGCATATCCTATAATCACTCGTTTGGGAGTGGTAAATAATGAAGCGGTTACTGTCACCATTGGAGCTTCGATTTTTACTGACATTGGTGCAGTGTTCATATTAGCCATTTGTGTAGCTATTGCTCACGCTGGGGCATTCAGCTTGGCTAAGCTACTTACCTTGTCGGGTTGGTTAACGATTTACTCTGTTGCTGTTGTCGCCGGATTTGATTGGGCAGGTAAAGAATTTTTTCACCGTTCGGGAGACGATGAAGGAAACAAGTTTTTGTTTGTCTTGCTTTCTGTATTTCTTGCTGCTGTGGGCGCTCAATTAATAGGAGTAGACAAAATTGTTGGTGCTTTTTTAGTAGGTTTGGCGGTAAATGAAGCTGTGGGTGAAGGTCCAGTCAAAGAAAAGGTAGTGTTTATTGGCAGTGTGCTGTTCATTCCGATTTTCTTTGTTGATCTTGGTTTGCTGGTCGATTTACCTGCCTTTTTGAATAATTTGAACGCTCTGAAGTTAACGCTGTTAATTATAGTCGGTTTGATTGCCAGTAAATTGCTGGCAGCATTGTTGACAAAACTGCTTTACTGCTACAACTGGCGAGAAATGCTCACAATGTGGTCGCTATCACTTCCCCAGGTAGGTACAACTTTAGCAGCAACGTTAGTCGGATATCAAGCTGGATTACTTTCCTCAGAAATATTACATAGCATTATTGTTTTAATGGTTGTCACATCAACCTTGGGACCGTTAATGACTGGTCGAATAGCTGTAGGTTTGACTGCCTCGCCTACCGCAGATCTATCACCAACTACTTTAGTGGATCGCGATGTACCAGAAACAGACAGTGTGACTATAGTTGTACCTGTCTATAATCCTCAAACTCAGCAGTATTTGATTGAAATGGCGACATTATTGGCACGTCAGTCAAATGGTAAAATTGTACCATTAGCGATCGCCACTGCTGCTGCTCACATGGATGCACCGCAGTTAGAAGCTTCTGTTGAACGCAGCGAACGCCTATTAACAAAGGCCACCGCTCAAAGTCGAGTATTAGGTGTAGCCGCAGAATCGGTGCTGCGAATTGATGATGCTTTTGCTCAAGGAATTAGCAGAGCTGCCCGCGAACAAAAAGCTAGTTTAATTGTTATGGGTTGGGGTAAACGTACTGGGTTGCGAGCGCTGTTATTTGGTAATGTCATTGATGGTGTGCTTTGGGCAGCCCATTGTCCGGTAGCAGTAACACGTTTGGTGGAATCACCAAAAAAAATTCAACGCATCTTAGTACCAGTAGAAAATTTAACAGCACCAATATTGCAGCCTGTACAATTTGCCCAGATGTTAGCACAAGCAAATCAGAGCCACATTACTGTACTGAATGTGTGCGATCGCCGCACTAGTTCCAGTAAAATTGCTTGGAGGCGATCGCATCTCTCCTTATTAGTATCTAAATTAGCTCTGCCCAATTCCCCAGAAATTCAAATTATCGCTCATGAAAATGTTGCTCAAGCAATTTTGCAAGCAGCACGATTATATGATTTAGTAGTTTTACCCTTTATACGCAATCGTACTAGTCCTGGAGGGTTAGCCATTAGCGATGTCACAACTGAGTTAGCTAGACAACTCACCTGCTCGATTGTCATGCTTGGAGAACCCCAACGCACTCAAACAAATGCAGTTATCTCTAATGCAGCTACCACCATTACATCTGCTGTATGATAAAACTTAGAGTTCAGTCTACTTGAGTAGACTCGGGCTGCGATGACATTAACAAAAATCTTTTGAAATAAATAAATTGACTCTAGAAGCCTACATCTATACAGATGTACTATTTAGTTGTAGTACCTGAAAAAAGTGTTAACTGTAAAACACTTTAACTTGTTGAAGATTTGATGAACTTTAGCTCAAAAGCTAACAATCTTTAGCAATGTTTGTTATTTTGCTAGTTAAATTGTTAACAAAGCACATAAAAACATCACAAAACTACAACTGTTGACCAACAGGTGAATTCGAGAATAATCTTTGATTAAGTCTTGTTGATTTTTCATTTTCTATTTTTATCCCAAAGCTGGGTAACCTAAAGGATAAGTGCAATAGGTACTGAAAATATTTGTAAGTAACCAGGAAACTATGAGAATTTTGGTGACGGGCGGTGCTGGGTTTATTGGTTCCCATCTCATCGACCGACTAATGAACGATGGGCATGAAATAATATGCTTAGATAATTTTTACACAGGTCATAAACGTAATATACTTAAATGGTTAGGTCATCCGTACTTTGAATTAATCCGCCATGATATTACCGAACCAATTCGGTTAGAAGTGGATCAAATTTATCATTTAGCTTGTCCTGCTTCTCCTGTACATTATCAATACAACCCAGTAAAAACCGTTAAAACTAACGTGATGGGGACACTAAATATGTTAGGGTTAGCCAAACGTGTCAAAGCTAGATTTTTCTTAGCTTCAACTAGCGAAGTATACGGAGACCCAGAAGTTCATCCCCAAAGTGAAGAATATAGAGGTAGTGTCAATCCCATCGGCATACGTTCGTGTTATGACGAAGGCAAAAGAATCGCTGAAACTCTTGCATTTGATTACTATAGACAAAATAAAGTTGACATCCGAGTTGCTCGGATCTTCAACACCTATGGGCCGAGAATGCTAGAAAACGATGGTCGAGTGGTGAGCAATTTTATAGTCCAAGCCTTGCGTAGTACTCCTTTAACCGTGTACGGTGATGGTTCGCAAACTCGGAGTTTCTGTTACGTTTCCGATTTAGTGGAAGGATTTATCCGGCTGATGAATGGCGACTACATTGGACCAGTCAATTTGGGTAATCCTGGTGAATACACAATTTTACAATTGGCACAAACTGTGCAGAATATGATTAATCCAGATGCACAGATTAAATTCGAACCATTACCTTCGGACGACCCCCGGCGTCGCCAGCCCGATATCACTAAGGCAAAAACTTGGTTAAATTGGGAACCTACCATTCCTTTGCAAGACGGGTTAAAACTAACAATAGAAGATTTCCGCGATCGCATGAATAGCGATGTCAAGAATTCAGCCTCCTGAGCAGTGCCTAGCACCGCTCTTTACTTTCGTGCAAGCTGATCCTATTTGGTAGCCGGTACTTTAGTGGCTGTGTTTCCTCTCAGTGTGTGTGATATTGACAATCCTTTTTTAAACTAAAGCTCAATCAAACGAGGAGTTAAAAATGCGTGTTTGCGTAATTGGTACTGGTTACGTCGGTTTAGTTACAGGTGCTTGCTTAGCTCATATTGGACATGATGTTATTTGCGTAGACAATAACGAAGAAAAAGTTAAATTAATGAAGTCTGGGCAGTCTCCGATTTTTGAACCGGGACTCTCAGAAATTATCCAATCTGCTATTCAAGCAGACAAAATTCATTTCACAAGCGACCTCGCTGCGGGAGTCGCCCACGGAGAAATTCTGTTTATTGCTGTGGGAACACCACCTTTACCCACTGGTGAAAGTGATACTCGTTATGTTGAAGCTGTAGCCCGTGGTATTGGGGAAAATCTCAACGGTGGTTATAAAGTTATAGTCAATAAATCTACAGTACCCATTGGTTCGGGTGACTGGGTGCGGATGCTGATTCTGGATGGTGTTGCAGAGCGGCAGAAAACATTGGTACCCGCAGGTGGGGTGCCGAGTGATGAGAAATTACTTGAGTTTGTATCGGAGTTTGATGTAGTCAGCAATCCAGAGTTTTTGCGCGAAGGTTCCGCAGTTTACGACACCTTCAACCCCGATCGCATTGTACTAGGAGGCAATAGTCAAAGGGCAGTAGCCTTGATGCAACAATTGTATGCTCCAATTGTGGAACGCAAGTACGCTGAGGATCGATCTTTACCTCCTGTGCCAATTCTGGCAACAGACCTGAGTTCGGCAGAAATGATTAAATATGCCGCTAATGCCTTTTTAGCCACTAAGATTAGTTTTATTAACGAAGTTGCTAATATTTGCGATCGCGTCGGTGCTGATGTCACTCAAGTTGCCAAAGGTATCGGTCTAGATTCTCGCATTGGTAACAAATTCTTACAAGCAGGTATTGGTTGGGGTGGTTCCTGCTTCCCCAAAGATGTCTCTGCCCTGATTCACACTGCTGATGACTATGGCTATGAAGCCCAGCTACTAAAATCCGCTGTCAGTGTCAACGAACGCCAGCGTTTGATTGCTTTGGAGAAACTCCAGCAAGTCTTAAAAATTCTCAAAGGCAAAACTGTTGGACTACTGGGTCTAACTTTTAAGCCTGATACTGATGATATGCGCGATGCTCCAGCACTCAACCTAATTGAACAGCTAAACCGACTAGGAGCCAAAGTCAAAGCCTACGACCCGATTGTTTCCCAAACAGGTATGCGTCATGGTCTTTCCGGTGTCCTAGTAGAAACCGATGCCGAAAGACTTGCTGACGGCTGCGATGCTTTGGTTCTTGTCACCGAATGGCAGCAGTTCAGCACTCTTGACTATGTGAAGATGGCAAAATTGATGGCTCACCCCGTTCTGATCGACGGTCGTAACTTCCTTGACCCGGAAGTAATGATCCGGGCTGGATTCCAGTATGTAGGTGTGGGAAGATAGAGACTCAACAGCGATTAATTATGGATCAGAATTGATTACAATCCATAATCCATAATTTCTAACTCGGTTTAAAGTCTAAAGATTCATAATACCGCCTAAATCGTTTTAGGCGGTATTTAATTTGTTTTTATTGATACTTTTTTAGAGTTTACCTGAATAAGCAAAACTTTAGTTTGGATTTACTCTTCCACAACGGCTTGGCTAAATATGTCTTTGCATAAGATTATCAGATTAAGAGCTACGTGGAATTCGCTCAATTTCAGCATATCCACTGAAAATCAGCTTTTGACCTTCAGTTTCCAAACGATTCAGCCGCATTTTTACCCCATCAAGGTCAAAACGATCCAAATCAACCATATTATCCAAAATTTCCACTAGTGCCACACTTAAGGTTTGAGAAATTTCCCGTTGTGCTTCTGGCACTTGGTCGAGTTCAATTTTCGGGTCTTTGAAAGAAACTCGTCGCCGCCTTTCAATGCCTATGGTTAAAGTCATAATTAGGGGTACAAGTTCGCCATTATTTAAATCTGCCTTTGCTTTGAGCTGTAAGCGATTTTCAGGCAATAGCTGTACCTGGACTTCCGTAAAAGAGACTGGTTCGCCACCAGATAATGCTGTCAATGATGGTACAGTAAGGTTAAGCAGGCGCTTTTTCACCAGTTCTGCATTAAAGGCGTGGTTGATGCCTGCCTCTGATAAGATTACTTGAGCGATCGCTTGAGTCGGTTGCTTGAGATTGAGTTTGCCGCTTAGAACCGAGCTAAAGTCAATAGCAACCGCATCGGTTTCAAATGACATCTCCTCTACCGCGAAATCTTTGCGAATCACCAGTCCACGACCGCTCATTTTGAAGCTATCGATGCTGCCTTGCAACAGTTTGCTTGAGGGATAGCAGCGCACAAAGACTTCTACTAACTCGCTTTGGGTAAACAAGTGGCGAATTGTTTGGCTGGCGACTGTGTTGAGCATTTGCTCTCCCCAATCTGTGCCTTTAGGATTTTGTAAACCAGTAAGTCCGCCGAACATGTGGTTTTTAGTCTCTAGAAGTTCTTTGTACTTTTGTAACAAATTGTGAAGAATAGAGCAAGCGATTCCACGATTGATTGTGCTGATGGATCGGTATAAGATGGCTGATGGTTACAAGCTTAGTGTATCAGATGTTACTTTTGACCCTGTGGGTGGGAATAATTGAACTAAGTTATCGATAAAATTCTCATCAGTATTAAGCATGATACAGCTAAATATTCTAGAACTTGCCAAGCAGGGTGATACAAATGCGATTAACATTCTGGTAAGTCAGTGGTTAAATTTACCTATAATTACGCCAAAAACTAGTTTCAAAAAAATTGTCTACAGATAATGTTGGAATCAATTGAAGTTCCAGCACAACAATTAGTAGTCCCTATTATTTGTGATGAATTAATTAATTTAGGTATCCAATCTTTTAAGAATGTCAAAATCTACGGTAGAGTAACAGATGAAGATTTTCCCGATTGGCAACAAGAAATTGAGTTAGAAGCACTAGTAAATTCATCTGTATTAATATCTCAAACAAAAATTGAAGTGGAATCTTCAATTGCGATTACTCAAACAACAGATGATAAATTAACTGTACAAAAACCATCTTTTTTGGGTTCATTATTTGGAGCAGTCGCAGGAACAGCCGGAATAGTTGGAGGTGCTGCTGTTCAAGCAGGACAAGCTGCTACAGGAGCAGCTATAGGCATCAGTGGGTCTATTGGAGGTGCTGCCGTTCAAGCAGGGCAAGCTGTTTCAGGAGCGCCTGTAGGTATTAGCGGTGCGATTGGTGGCGCAGCTTTTCAGGTAACACAAATAGTAGGGCAGGCACTAGCAATTGTTGGTAATAATCCCCAATTGCAAGTAGCAATAAAATCTCTAAATCAAGATTGATTAAATCCTTTAATTCAACAGGTTGATTTAGTTAAAGCCGAGGCTGCCGTTAGAAAGCTACAGCAAGAACACCCAAATGAAGAACCAGCACAAATTGCTCATCATCTTATGTTGGAAAAAGCTGTTTTAGCAGGAGGAACAGGGCTTGCTAATAGTCTTACACCAGGACAAGCAGCTGCCATGTTTGTAGTAGATTGGGCTGCTACACCTGCATTATCAGTGGAATTAGTTTATCAAATTGCTGCTGCTTATGGAATGGATTTAAAGGATTCCGAGCGCACAGGAGAAGCAGTAGCAATTTTTGGTTTAGGGGTAGGTGGAAAAACAGCAATCAAAGCAGGTTTGGGTTTATTACGAAATCTGCCAGTAGCGCGAGCCGTCATTGGTGCTAGTTCAAATGCAGTAATAATATATGCATTAGGTTATGCGGCTTGTCAGTTTTATGAAGCAAAGCAGAATCCATTAACTTTAGAGGCAACATTAGTAAATGCTCAATTAGAGAGCAGAAAATTTCTCGAAGCCGCTATTTTTCAAGAAAAAATCATGGATCGGATTTTGGTTCACATTGTCTTAGCAGGTAATCCAGATAAATCTTGGGAAGATATTTTGCCAGAATTACAAGCTGCCAACCTTAGTCCTGAGTCAATCGATGCGATTGCTTCTCATATCAAATCTCCATCATCTTTAGAAACTTTACTTGAGCAAATTAATAGTGATTTTGCCGTCCCTCTACTAACACAATGTCAAAAAATTGCTCATCTAGATGGAGTAATTACGCCAGAAGAAGCTAAGGTGTTAGAAACAATTAACAAAAAGTTAAAGCGTGATTTAGCTGCAATCAAATAGCCTGAATATTGGTGTTAATATTTTTTCTCAAAGGTGAGTGCAACCTCTACACAAAAGTGGGATCGCAGCACGTCTATTTCTAAGTTTTTACTGGCTGCTAAGTAAGTCGGCACAATAAAACCAAACCATGTGAAGAAAGATTAACTAAACTAAAACTCTCTTTCCTCCTGCCTCGTGCCCTCTGCCTCCTGCCTTACCTCAACGATAAATTTTCCTACCCACCTACTTACCTCGGTTTGCCGAAGTAACAGCTTGGAGTAAGCCACAAGTTGCACCCAACTGTGAGAGCAAAGAAATGATGAATATCACAGTCAAACAAGTTATTTTGAAATAAATTCCCAAGGTGCGCTCACTCTAATTTAACGTGAGTTTGACGGTTAAAAAAAGCCAAAAAGCTTGCTAGATATGAAGCACAAGAAACCGATCGTGTATTGCCTACCTAGTCAACAACTTCCGCCGCAAATTGTCCAAGGCTGCATTTGCACTGACATGACGAATTAGAGCGCGTCCTCGTGTTGTACCAAACTGATACTCAAAACTTGCCACTTCATCTTTTGGCCCAGCCAAACCAACGTAAATTAAACCCACCGACTTAGTATCTGTCCCTCCAGTTGGGCCAGCAATACCAGTGATACTTAATCCCCAAGTTGTTGCAAGGCGGGTTTTGACTCCAATTGCCATTTGCTCTGCAACAGTAGCGCTTACCGCCCCAAATTTATCTAAATCTTCTGGGTTAACCCCCAGCAGCCCAACCTTTACCGAATTGTCATAAGAAATTACTCCACCCCAAAAGTAATCAGAACTCCCAGAAATCTCAGTCAACATTTGTCCGAGTCCGCCACCTGTGCAAGATTCTGCAACTGAAAGCGTTTCTTTTGATGCACGTAACAACTGACCAACAACAAAAGCAAGGGTATCATCATTGATACCGTAAAAATCCAGTCCGGCAATTTCTTTAATTTGTTTCTCAATCGGTGCAATTAGGGCTTCTGCCGCTGCTTGTGAAGTTGCTTTAGCAGAAACTCGCAATCTTACTTCTCCCTTACCTGCATAAGGAGCTACTGTGGGATTTAGCAAGTTTAAATAGGAAGCAACCTTTTCCGCCAAAACAGATTCACCAATACCCCAAAACTTTAAACTCCGACTGTAAATAATTTCTTTACCCCAACCTTGACTTTTGAGAAATGGGACGGCTGTTTCTTCCCACATCGGGTGCATTTCACTGGGAACGCCCGGAAAGGTAAAAATCGTGATTTCAGGACGGGGTTGCCAGATAATACCGGGTGCTGTTCCAGTCAGGTTGGGTAGAATTTCTGCACCTTGAGGAATCAAAGCCTGCTTGCGGTTACTTGGTGACATCACCCGACCGCGTTGGGCGAATTTTTGGGTTATGTCTTCGATGATGTCAGAGCGTTCTACCAACGGGACTTGAAAAAAATCGGCGATTGTTTCGCAGGTAAGGTCATCTGGTGTCGGGCCGAGTCCACCAGTGAAAATGAGAATTTGCGCTCTAGAAATAGCAATTTCTATAACTTGCTTCAACCGTTCTGGATTATCCCCAACCACTGTTTGATAGTAGTGGGGGATACCTAGCTGCGCTAATTGTTGCGCCAAAAATTGAGCATTGCCGTTGAGGATATCCCCCAACAGCAGTTCAGTACCAATACAAATAATTTCTGCACTCATTGAATTCAGAAGGGAGTAGGGAGTGGGGGCAAATGGGAGATGGGGAGATGAGGGGATGAGGGAGTGGGGAGTGTGGGGAGTGTGGGGAGAGAGGGGGGCAAGATTTCTTTTCCTCCCACACCTCCTTTTCCTCCCACACCTCCCACACCCCCTGTTTGCCCCATGCCCTAAACTAGTGCTGGTACAGGAATTTCCAGGTGAGGATATAAGGGGAAGCGATCGCACAATGCTGCTACCCGTTGTTTACAATCTTGGGTAACTACATCCGAATCTGGAGAAAGCAGGCGATCAGCAATAATATTTCCAATCTCGGTAAATTCTGCTACTCTCAAGCCCCGCGTGGTCATTGCCGGCGAACCTAACCTTAGTCCACTGGTAACAAATGGCGACTCCGGATCGAAGGGAACAGTATTTTTGTTAGCAGTAATATTCACGGTACTGACTAGCCGATCCGCCTGCTTACCAGTTAGACCGATAGAGCGTAAATCTACTAGCATTAAATGATTATCAGTACCATTAGATACTATCTTTAAACCCCGGTTTTGCAATTGTTCGGCCAAAGCACGAGCATTTTCAATCACTTGGGCAGAATAGGTTTTAAACTCAGGCTTGAGAGCTTCTCCAAAAGCCACTGCCTTAGCAGCAATTACGTGTTCCAATGGCCCGCCCTGGCTACCAGGAAAAACTGATTTATCTAGCTTTTTACCTAGTTCTGCGTCATCAGTCAAAATTAAGCCACCTCTAGGGCCGCGTAGAGTCTTATGGGTAGTTGTTGTTACTACATGACAGTGAGGAATGGGATCGGGATGAAGACCAGTGGCAACTAAGCCAGCAATGTGAGCAATATCGGCAAGTAAGTAAGCGCCGATTTCATCAGCAATGCTGCGGAATTTTTCAAAATCAATCACACGTGGATAAGCAGAATAACCACAAATCAGCAGCTTAGGACGCTCCCTTAGCGCCAGCTCCCGAATTTGGTCATAGTCAAGTTGTTCTGTTTGTTGGCTGACGCCGTAGTGGCTAACTTGGAACCACTTACCTGAGACATTTACAGGGGAACCGTGGGTGAGATGTCCCCCATGAGACAAATCCATCCCCATAATTTTGTCTCCTGGTTCCAGTAGCGAGAGGAATACGGCAAAATTAGCCTGTGCGCCAGAATGGGGTTGTACATTTGCATGAGCAGCACCAAATATTTGTTTAGCGCGGTCGATCGCTAGTTGCTCGATTTTGTCGATCAACTCACAACCGCCATAGTAGCGTTTACCAGGTAATCCCTCGGCGTATTTATTTGTCAGTACCGAACCTTGAGCCGCCAGTACAGCGGCGGAAGTAAAGTTTTCACTCGCAATCAACTCTAAATGGTCTCGCTGACGCTGTAGTTCGTCGTTGATTAACTCCGCGATCGCCGGATCGCCAGAAGCCAGAAAATCTGAATTAGTCCTAGTCACTTCTAATTATCCTTATAGAAATTTGGACAACGGCTGATTTTGGTTGTATCAGCACCTAAGTAACAGTCAACAGTCCATAAATCAAAGTAGTTCAATGGTTGTGACTGGTCTAGAAAGGCGATTAATCGTCTCGGTAGTTTGGAGGTTTTTTGTGTCAATTTATTTATTAGACCTGAACTCGATTAATGCATTAACAATCATAACGTTGCTCTTTGAACCTGGGTTAGACGTTCTCAACAAAATTGCTGATTTTCCATTGTCAGATGGAGTTGTGCCATAGTTGGAAACGAAATAGAATTGAAGTCATCATCTACTACATAAAACCCAAACAAAATGACTGATTCATAAACAACAAGATTCCCGACTTCTCTGAGGAAGCCGGGAGTATGAAGCTTGGGATGTTCACAAATCAAATAGGATTCATATAGCGATTTTGATAGTAAGCCAAAATCTGGTTAACTCGTTGCTGACTTTCTAAAGTAGAGTTTGCTGTCCACGAAAGCTTTAAGCCACCAATCTGACTTTGATTGTAATCAAACTGTTGGGATGACTGGGGAATTAAATCTACTTCTACCCCTTCCACTTGACGTAAATGCGCTGCAATTTCTCGATAAACTGCTAAAGGCAAACCAGGGAATTCGATTTTTTCCTTAGTCTCCATCTTTTATGAAGCTCCCACATTAACTGGATTTTGGGGGGGTGTCTCTAAAATAGGATTGCCAGTAGCAGATGCCGCTGATGGCGTTGCAGCTGATGGCGTTGAGTTGACAGACCCTTCCCCTACCATTTTGGCAACTTCGATACCATATTGTTCCAAAATCACAATCGGGTTGGAGCCTGCATTCATTTCAATACGTTTAATCAGTACGCCATTGGCTAATCGCTGTCCTGCTTCCACATAGCGACTCGTCGGCTCATCTGGTACTTTGATAATTGCCTGTGGTTGCTTACTAATCAGAACTACACCACTCACAACCACTGCTCTTGCTAAATCAGGTTGTCGGGCTGGTGGCAATACAGATACTAAAGTTGGGTTGGGCACAACTTGAGGCAAAACCTTAGGCAAGACTGAAGTCAAAGTAGTGTTGACTTTAGGCAAACGAGTATTGACTTTAGCCAAACTAGTATTGACTTTTTTTGGTACAGCAGCGATGTTATTTTTCTTTTGATTGAAAGCTATGGTACTTGTTGGCAGTTTTCGCACTGCCGTTGATGCAGTAGGTAGTTTAGGTAAGACGGGAACAGGTCTTCCTGATATTTTAGGTACTCCAACAACTGTCTGTCCAAAAATTTCAGCAAACGGGTCAGTGCGGTTTTTTGATACCATAACTACTTTTGCCCGTTCTGTAGGATTAGTAGATTGAATTAAGTTAAGACTTGCAGAAGAAACTTGTGAAACCTGTTTAGCAGGTACGACTGGATTCTTAAAAGATTGAGCCGCTGGTTGTGATTTTGCTATTTGAGGAATTGGCGCTGGATTGCTGGCTTGCGGTGTATCTTCAGAAGCACATCCAGCGATTGCCAAGCTTAAGATAGCTGCAATTGTAATTGTTGAATTTCTGCCCATGAGTCTTTCTTAAAAGCCATTGGAGAATTGAAAACTGGAAATCAATATGCCTAAAATTTCTATTCAAGGCAAAGTCTGTTCCCTTTATAACCTAATTTTAAGTTTTTCAAGGGTTATTTTTCACACCACTAACCCAGCATAACTGCGGATTTACTTATTGGTATTTAATCCTCTGCCACACCCATCAGTTGTTTCATTAAATCCAGGCCTTTCTTGACTCTACGGGAAACAGTTACTACGCTGATACCCAGATGTTCTGCAACTTGTTTTTGTGTTAAATCTTGCAAAAACACACATTCCAACACATCGCGGGTACGTTTTTCTACCTGAACCAATGCTTGTTGCAAGCGAAGTTGGTCTTCTTGTGCTAGTTGAAAGCTGCGGTAGTGAGGATCGGGAACTAATTCTCCCAAACAAGTAGAGCCTTCTTCTCCATCTTGGACTGGCACATCTAAACTCAAGGGAGCGCGATTCACCCATGCTAATTTAATTTCTTGCCATTCAGTGGCAGAAATTTTTAGCGCTGCTGCTAATTCCGAATCTGTTGGTTGGCGATTATGTGTTTCACGCCAAGAACGTGAAACTCCTATTGCTTGCTGTTGTAGTGCTAACCATCTCCGAGGAATTCGGACGGTAACGCCTTTATCTCGCAAATAGTGTTGAATTTCGCCTCGAATATAAGGAAGAGCATAGGAACTAAAAGCATGTCCCTTGGAAAGTTCAAATCTTTCAATAGCTCTAATTAAACCCAAACATCCAACCTGGAGCAAATCATCATAAGTTTCATGACATTGATTTGTCCAGTAGTGAGCTTCTTTTCTCACGAGTCCAAAATTGAGTTTTACCAGTTGATTGCGAATATTTTCAGAGCGAGATTGCTGATATTCTCGTAACAACTGCCAAATTTCGTGTTTTAGTTCATTGGTGACTGTGGTAGGCATAGCACCGGGTTTATTGAGCAAATAAAGAATTAATAACTGGCGCTTAAACTCAACTGCGATCGCACACAATATCAAATAAAATATCGTGCTATATGCCCTAGTAAATATATGAAAAATAAAAAATTTTTCTATAAATTTTCCATAGGTGACTTGACAATCGAGCAATATTTAAATGGGCAAAATCTGTCGTTATTTAGTTTTTTATCCACAAAGAATTCAAGAGTCGAAAGGGGAGCCAAAGACGCTCAAAATTTTGACTTCTGAATTATTATTCAATTAATTTGGTTATTAGCTGTAGTTTTTCTTGAAAAACTACATAGAAATAAAATATATAATTAATTACTAAATATCAAACCGAAATTGTACTTAATTTCATTGATTAATACTGAATTTCACTTCTATAAACAAAACGATAATGGTGAGAATTTTATTAAATAAATCAAAATTGAATTTCCAGTAAAATTACATATAGACTTAAAAAATTCATTTAGGATTCAAAAATTACTAAATAAAAGTTAAAACTTAGTATGTATATTTACGCAAGTAATAAAAAAAGGGCGTTTTGCCCTTTGCTGTAGTTAATTTATAGCCATTTTGCAAAAACCCACCTACCTCGTAAATAAAAGAAAGTAAGGGATTAACTCTTGCGACCGAAGCTGATGCTGACTGAATTCTAGTTCTGAATGCTAGCCAGTTACGTAACTCAAGAGAATTTAGCTATGATTTTGATTCAACCCGACCGTAAAATATACCGCGAATCTTAACTTCTTTAGGTTCGCCAGCACCTAAATCGGTATCAGATGGCTGTTCGCTGAGGAAAGTACCAGCAATTTCACCACTACCGCTATCTACCTTAGCTATTTGCAGAGAAATCTTACCATTGAGAATTTCAGCACGCTTGACGTTAGTACGGGTAAGTTCTTCATCATCCGCTTGAGCAGGCAGAGCCACGGCATTATCATACCCACTAACGACACCACGACCTTTAGGATCTAGGAAGGCAGCACCACGATAGGAAGGAACTTTGAAAGAGCCTTCAAAGTCGGTGGAAGTATTAATACTGGTCAAATTGGGTTGGGTTTGAGCAACTAAATTTTTGACCGTGAACAGGAAAGGTACTCGCTCACCACCAGGGAGTTGCACAGTGATGGCTTGGAAGTCAAGACCATCGGTTTCTACAAAAGTCAGACTATTATCTGAGTTGAATTTCAAGTCGCCTTGTACCTGGTCAATGCTGGAAGTGTATCTAGTCAACAATTTGCCAGCTACAAATTCAGCTTCTTGCCGTTTATTAGCAGGTTCTTCTTTGATGAAAAAACTAGTTGGTTCCAAGCAAAGTTCTTTGATGGCATAGGACTGGCTAGAATCAAGGGGAATAGAACCACGGCTTGTTTCTGTTAGTTGAGGGCATTTGTTAGCCAAGCCAGTGCCTCGAATTTGTTCGTAAGTGAGTACATCCCTACCACTACTAGTGGCAGGAGCATCACTACAAGCTGTTATCAGCCCCAAGCACAAAGCCAAGAATGCGACAATTAAAGCGCGATACCTCATGGTCAACCTCAATCTCAAAAATTAATATCTAAGTTGTAAAACTGCATCGAACTGTGTTATGTATGTGACGCCACTACATACAGCCTATGGTTTGATGGGTAAATCAGCCAGATCATACGATTTTTTTTAACTCAAAATCAAAGTACTCTAGTCTCAACCAAAAATGTTTCTATCACCTCTAGCTCCTGTGAAGGCTATGCTAAAGCGTACTACGCTGTTTTAGAAGCGATCGCAATTGCTTTTCATAAAGATACAAATCTAGTTATACTCAGCCCTGACCGGGAGTAAAGAGTAGGGGACATGGGGACACGGTGAATTCAGAAAAAATCTTTAGAAAACCCTACATAAGGTTCCTCTGGTTGGGTAAAGTGACAGCTATTAAATCAGTAGTGGCAAACTAGGGAAAATTAAAAATCTCCGGTAAATTTGAGTTGAGTTGATTTACACGCGAAGGGTGGGATGAACAACAAAACTATTGAATCAGAGAAGTTGTCCTCAAAACTGCAAGCGATCGCAATTGTGGTACATGATACAGTTGAAAGTTGTCAAGGCGATACTGTAGCTCTGTTGTCTTTGCTACGAGAATTAGAGCACTTACACCGAGAAATCCGAGATGGGGTATTTCAACAGAGTTTGCCTGTCAACCGTCGCCAACTCTACTCACTGCTTAAAGATATTGAATCTGAGGGAGGCTGGCCTTATATTGAGCGGATGAAATTACAAGCTTTTTTAGCGAATTTGCCACAAGAAGACACTCAAGAAAATAACCCTGAGGTTTTGGAGAGCGATCGCTCTTTTGGTTAATCGAGTCCAAATCAGTTGCTAAACCAAAAGTCATTGGTCATTTGTTATTGGTCAGTCATTAATTAGGGACTTCCAGAAAATAAATTATCCCATTTCACGCCCATCAAAACGACTTTCTCTCCCCGTACTCCCTGCTCCCTGCCCTCTGCTCCCTATTTCCTCTACCTACAGTATGCCATCACAAAGATGGCGATCGCGCTGTTCAAGATTGTGGTTGTGCTTGAGGTAATCATGTACCCACTGGCAACCACGAACAACTAAATCATCAAGGTCTAAATTCCAAAGAATTATTGTGTTGTCATCACTAGCTGATGCTAGTGTTTGACCATCTGGGCTAAAGCTGACGCTTAATACCGGAGCGCGATGCCCATTGAGACTTTTAATTAATTTGCCTTCACGGCTCCAGAGTTTCACAGTACCGTCCCAACTGGCAGCGGCGAGTAATTTACCATTAGGACTGAAAGTTACGGCATTGACGCTATCGCTGTAGCCCTTTAACAAGGTTTTTAGCAATGTACCATCCCGTCGCCAAAGTCTAACGGTGTTGTCCCAGCTGGCAGAAGCCAACAACTCGTCAGTAGGACTAAAGCTGACACCCAATACCCAGCTGTCATGGGGCGAAAATGTTTTGAGCAAAGTACCGTCTCGCCGCCACAGTTTGACTGTTTGATCGTCACTAGCAGAAGCTAAAACCTGATTATCAGGGCTGAAATTCACGCTATTCACCCAACCTTGATGCCCTACCAAGGTTTTAAGTAACTTGCCTTGACGATTCCAGAGTTTTACAGTTTTATCTTTGCTAGCTGATGCCAAAAACTCGCCATCAGGGCTGAAATTCACGCTCATCACACTATCGCTATGTCCGTGGAGAGTCACGATCAAAGTACCGTCAAGCCGCCAAAGTTTCACAGTTTTGTCATAACTTCCTGAAGCTAGCATTTCACCTTTGGGGTCAAAACTGACACTAGGAACTTTATCTGTGTGCCCCACTAAGGTTTTGTAGAGTTTGGTTTTCACCTCGCCACTACTAGTGTCTCTTTGCCAAAGTTTGACAGTGCGATCGCTACTACCAGAAGCTAGCATCTGGCCATGAGGACTCCAAGCAACGCTCAAAACTCGATCCTGATGTCCTTGAAGAATAGATGGTCTTGGGGCATCTAAACTCCACAATTTCACGTTTTTGTCAAAACTCCCCGAAGCCAGCAATTTATTGTTGGGACTGAAAGCTACGCTGGCAACAGCATCGTTGTGTCCTTTGAAGGTTTTCAGTAAGCTGCCAGTAATACTCCAGAGGTTTATGGTGTTATCTTCACTTCCGGAAGCTAATTTTTTCCCGTCGAAACTAAAGCTTAAACTCCACACTGTGCTGGTATGCTGCTGTAAAGTTTTGTAAGGAAGAAAGTCAAAACCATTTTTATTGGTGTTTTCTTCGCGCCGCCAAAGTTTCACTGTTTTATCTCGACCTGCGGATGCCAACAGTTTACCGTCAGGGCTGAAAGTAACTACAGTTACACCCTGCTGATGTCCGTGTAAAGTTGTAACCAAACTGCCATCCCGTCTCCAGATTTTCACTGTTCGATCGTCACTTGCGGAAGCGATGAACTGACCATCAGGACTGAAACTTACCCAGTTAACCCAGCCGCGATGTCCCCTGAGTATTTTTACTAAGGTACCATCTTTGCGCCAGAGTTTTATGGTTGCATCCTTACTGCCAGTAGCTAATAATTGGCCATCAGGACTGAAATTAACGCTGTAAACCCAATCTCCATGTGCTTTTAAGCTTTTATATGGCTGAGGGTAAAATTCATCTGTAATCGGGTTTTGCCGCCAGATTAGCACTGTTTTATCGAGACTAGCGGAGGCTAGGGTTCGACCATCTGGGCTGAAGCTGACAGCAGTTACCGCGTCAGTATGACCTTTAAGGGTTTGGAGTAAAGTACCGTTAGGACGCCAAAGTTTCACTGTGCGATCTCGACTCCCTGATGCTAGCAACTGACCATTTGGACTGAAAGTTACTCCCCAAACAATATCAGTGTGCCCTTCTAAGCGGTTGACCTCAGTTACTCCATAAACTGCTTGTTGGAGGGCTGTCACTACCCGCATTCGGGTGTCTGGTTGGACAACCTTTGCGTGTTTAAGTCGTCTCCAAGCCCGTAAACTTTCTAATAAGGCATCAAATTCTTTATTAGAGGCAAATAAAGCTTCGCTAGCAGCGGCGATCGCACTAATTTTCAAGTTGGTTTCACTGCGTTCAGCTCGTAAAGTTTGGCGAACTGCTGCTGTTTTCTGTAAGTCAGCTTGCCACCATAATGCTGCTATTGTTCCTCCCATGATTGCCAGCACTACGCCTGCTATACGTGCTTCCCTTAACCGCTTTTGCAAAACCAAATTGAGTTGCTGTTGACTAAGTTTTTGAGCTACTTCTGCTTTCGTTTTTTCCAGTTTAATTTTTTCTAGTTCGGCGATGATACCATAGTTGTTCTTTTGTCGAATTGGTTCAACTAAATAATCGTGAACTAATTGGTAGCGATCGCCTAACTCTTCTCTGACTCGCAACACTAACCCCGAACCTACCAATATTTCTAAAATCAGTTCCTCAACTATTTCAAAACCTGATATTGTCTCGATATCATGATTATTAACTAATGCAACAGCTAAATCAGCTTTAGTTTTTAATGGTCGCGTGCCTTTTTCATCGGTTAACTCAAATAATAATTTCCAACTTAATTTTTCGTTTTCCTGACCGCAGTCTTTGATAACTTCCCCAAGCCAGCGTTCTACCAATTTTGTCCAGCCACCACAAAGCCTATATTGTCCGAGTGTGGTAATATTTTCTATTTCCAGTTGAGCGCCGACTATTTGTAATTCAATTGGGTGTACTTCCTCTAGTTCTCCTGTCAAATCTTCGACTAATCGATTAATTAATTCATCACTTAGTTCATAATGCGAACGTTGAGTCAGACTATGAATTATCGCTTTGGCATCCTGGCTAGAAAATTTTCCTAAATAATAACGAATATCTTTATCAAGAATATTTTGATTAATTACTCCTAAATTATATATATTACTACTATTTTTCTGACTCAATCGTTCAAATTCTAATAAATAATGTAAATAATCTTCTCGCAATGAAAGAATAATTTTGACAAATGGAATATTCAGACATTCACTAAAAAATTTATAAAATTCTATTCTTTGTGTACCAGGGTTACTAACAAAGAAAAACTCTTCAAACTGGTCTAGGATTAGAATTATTGTATGATTGCGCTCAGTTGCTAATCGAATATGGTCGAGCAGTAGAGTAGGTGTAGAGTTGAGATGAACTGATATTCCAGTGTGTGCCAACGCTTGGTTAATACTGCTTACCAAAACTGTTAGCCAATCAGTATAAACAGACAAAACAATAGGTATAGGAATGCGATCGCCAATAGCTTTTCCCCTCAAAGCTGGTACTAAACCAGCTTTCAGAATTGAACTCTTTCCTACACCTGATTGTCCATAAATTACTGTAAGTTTGTAGTCAGCACGACTAATTCTTTCAATTAAGCGATTGACATCTTGTTGTCGTCCGGAAGCAGATATTTCTTGAGCGACTTCCTCAGGAATAAACGGTATTTTTTCAAGTTCTAATGCTGAGTTAATTTTGGAGCGTTGGGGCTGCAATTGACTGGCGCCAATGAAAGCACGAAAGCCATACTGATGTTCTATTTGAATTTTTTCTTGTTTGAGCTTAAAGGCTTCTGTATAGTTATGACGCTCAAAAAAGTAAAGCGATCGCAATTCTTCTAAAATCTCTAAATAAAGTGATGGCTGATGTTGTAGCTCACAGACTACTCTTGCCCATTCCAAGCTATTGATTGCTTCTTCCCACTCACCTAAATGCCGCTGTGTACGTGCTAGTAAGAGAAGATACCAACTTTCTTGTCTTCGGCAAACTTCTGTTGCTGCTTCACAAGTAGAAAGTGCTGTATTCACTAATTCATGAGCCAGTACCCAATTAGACTCAGAAGCCGCTACATTTGCTAAAAAACCATAATTTCGAGCGATTTGTGCTGGAGTTCCATAAGTTTTATATAGCTCTAATGACTTTTGAGCTAATTGTTTCAATTCATCCCAAGCTTGTAAACGTTGTAGTATTTCACAAACAGGTGAAATAAATTTAGCAACTAAATCTTCTCTTTCTACCTCTTCCAATATTTCCAAGCATTGTTTAAACCATAAAAGAGCATGTTGGCAATAGCTACTATTAGTACTATGGTTTAAATCTGCCATCCGGCGGTAACACAGCCCCAAGTGAAATAATACTATTGCTTGCTTAAGTAAAGATGAGGGAGACGTAGCTTTAGCTTCCCGCAGGGTAGGGCATGAGGGGGACAAGTGTAATTGTTCGCTGATTTTTCCCACTTTTCCACTTTCCAAATCTGCCACTCTTCTTGTTTCCTGTTGCCACAATGCTAGGCTTTTTTGATAGTTAGCTAAAGCACCATTAATTTGATCGTTAGCGTATTTGTCTCGCCCCAAGACAAATTCTAAACTTGCTTCTAATCCTGGTGTTAATTTAATTCCATACAAGCGCAGCAAATCATTACGCGCTGATTCTATTTCGTGGCGGTGTTGAGATTTGGGATCTAAATCGAGAGAAGCATTAGATAAAAATGTTTCGGCACCTGCTTCTAAAACTTTGGCAAATAAAGATTCTGCTTCTTGATGTATTAAAGCAATTAAATCTGTTTTTCCCATTTCAAATTTAATAGTGGTTGCAGCCCAGCTTTTGAAATCAGGGGCTAATCTAGAAAGCAATGATGCTACTTCATCTTGTAGCCATAATACTACTGGAAATGGAAAAGTTGCGGCATAGATATCTCGTGCTTGGTTAATACCTGTAAGTAAGTTTTCCAGGTCGCTAATTGACTCAATACCGAAAACCATAACAGCTGATGGCAAAGAGTCTGTGACAACAACGGGATTATCTAGAAATAGTTCTGAAACTATTGTGTTATGTAAAGAAGTAGTTGAGGGATTGAGAACGATTTCTTTGATATTGATGTCTTTGGTGATGGAGCGAATATTTTCTAACATTTGCTCCCGTAATTGCCCATAATTACACCGAACTAAAATAAGGGCAAATTGACCTTCCGAGAGGGCGATCGCTCTCATCAGTCTTTGCAAAGTATGCTGATTTTCTTTGGTCATTTGACATTAGGTATGGGGCATTGGGTATGGGGGGATGAGGAGATGGGGAGACAAGGGGACAAGCACAATAACTCCTCAGTCAACAGTCAACAGTCAGCACTCCCAATGACCAATGACTAATGACTAATGACTAATCACAATTAACTTACCCAACACAGTTATTTTTCTTGTTGCCAAGCCAAAACTTTTTCTGTTTCTGCTAAGGCCGGACTGATGCCAAACCATCGCCCTAAAGGATCGCGATATTCAAACAGATACATGCTTCGTAGTAAACTTTGGTAGTCAGACTCGCCTTTAACTCTCTGCTGTTGCACTACTTCAAACAATAATTCCCATTGGGATTCGTCAATAGCTAATAGCAGATCGTCGCGGTAGTCTTTAATCACAGCTTCTAAGCAGTCGCTAGAAAAAGGTGGATCTTCCCGTTGCAGGCAGCTATAAAGTAAACCCAATAAGTTACGAATGTGACCGCCACTAACGCGACATAAACGATCCAAGGTTTGGGAGTTATCGAATAATTCTGTAATTAGTGAGAGTCTTGCATTCAAAGGAACTTCTGGAAAAGCTCTTGCCAAGACTAACTGGCGCACCAGTGACATTCCTGGTTCGTAGTCGCTACCATCTCTTTGCCGCACCAGCACCATCGGCAGTACCTTGGGCGCAATCCCTCCCCCCAACCGATTTTTCAGTGTCTCGTACTCATTAGAAAAAATTAATGTTAGCGGAATTGTGTAAACTAGGTGGCATTTGAGTCGGCGTAACTGTTCGCCTCGGTCGATGAACAGGTACTCTGGTTGCGATCGCCCGGATGCTAAGGGACGCATATCCACTCGATCCAAGTTATCTACAATCACTACCAACCCTTTTTGACCCCGCAGCTTTAGCTGATTAACAGCTTTTTCTAAAATTTCTTCGTTAATTGCTTGCAAAATACTGTTGGTGCGTGGTTCTAGATATTGCCTTAGTTGATTACGCAACTGGTTGCTATCTTTGGTTTTGGCAGTAATTTTGGCAATCCCTAAGGACAACTCTGCTTCTGCTGAAAGCTCTATGGGACTTTGCAAAAAATCCCCTACTTCTTTAAACAAATTGTTAAAGTAACCAGGTTTGAGTTTGATACCAATCGTTTCTAAACTAACACTGACTTGACGGGCTACACTCAGCAAAATATCGCTGACATCAATATCCGCCATGTCTAAGTCTTGACTGGACTCAAAATAAACGACATGAAATCCCGCCAATTCTAGTTCTGTTTTTAAGCGTTGCAATTCCGTGGATTTACCACAGCCAATGTGACCTGTAAATAACTGGCACGTTGGCTCATCCGGAGAAATACGGCAGATTGTCCGTTGCAATTCTTCAACAATCTTGCAACCGCGTACATCAGCAAAATCTATGTAATACTGCCGATCCAGCATGTTACTTACATTTAATGTGTAGCTGGGATTACATGCTTTATAAAAACGTGACAAGTTTAACGTCGTTCTCATGTATGTTGAGGTGTATGTAGATGTGTATGTAGATGCAATTTTAGTTATATTTTTTATACAAATAATCTCTAGCCTACATTTACGCACACGCTTGATTTGCAAGTTGGTAGTGTCTTGCAAGGGATAACACTCGTTGCAGAATCGCTACGAGTATCTGTCAGTATGTGGTAGAGATTTAATTGACCCTAATAACGTTAATCATATCTGTCCTTTTTACACCCGCTACTGAGGTTTTGACAATCTCTAGCTTTTGGTTGACCAGAAGAAGACAAGCCCAGAGCGAGCTAGGAGTTGGGTAAGAGTTTTTCTCTTGTCTGTCTGTCCTGTTCGTTAATTTGGCACGAATCTTTATGTCTAAGTTAGTAAGTAAAAAAAATTACTAGAGTGGATGATTCTCAGTTGGTATAGCCGATCGGGTAGGACTGGTATGAATTATAGCAAGCTACACAGAGATTAGGTAATAATTGCTTATCATTTCACATTACGTTTGTCAATCAAACAAAATTATAAATATCTAAATTAATATTTCGTAATCATTAGGGAAAAAAGATTGATGAAAACTTGTTAAAAAGACTACAGTCAGTTAAAAATGAACACCGGAAACTTTAATTACAACAATGACTAGCCCCACGATTTTTGTGTAGTTACTGTAAAGTGTTACTAAAAATAAAAAAAGTCTTGAGGAGAGCGGCTAATAGATGCCAACAGTGTTTACTGAAATTAATAATGATACAAATACATCAAGGAATTTGGACTGCAAGGAAAAAGAGGTTTGAATGGCTGGCATAATATCAATTTCCCGCACGGATCTAGCCCAGCGTCGTAAAAAATTGCGTCGGCAACGGCAGATGAGAATTATTCAGGCTTTTTGGCGAACCTTTGCCATTACTAGTTTGGCAAGTGGATTGCTATGGGTGGCAGTCCAACCAATGTGGGTGCTGAAAGCTCCTAAACAAATAGCGATCAAATCAGGAAATAAATTACTCTCGGATGAGACAACTCGATCGCTGTTGGTACTATCTTATCCTCAGTCTTTGTGGCGAATTGAACCGTCAGCGATCGCCAACTCTTTGAAGAAACAACCAACTATTGCCAATGCGATGGTTAGACGCCGCTTATTTCCTCCTGGTTTAATCATCGACATCCAAGAACGAGTACCTGTAGCGGTAACTCAAACACCAACAGTGCAAAATCAAGGCACTGGTACCAAAAAAGTAACTATCGGCTTACTAGATGCAAGTGGAGTTTGGATGCCCTTAGAAAAATACACATCACTCAATCCAAATATAAAGTTACCCAATCTGAGAGTGATTGGATTGCCAAAACAATACTGCCTCTACTGGACTCAACTTCATCAAGCTGTCAGCCAAAGTCCAGTAAAAGTGATGGAAATTGACTGCCAAAATCCAACAAATTTAGTTTTGAAAACAGAACTAGGAAATGTGCATCTTGGCACTCCAGGCCCCCAGTTATCCGAACAAATCAAGGTACTAGCCCAAATGCGCCATTTAACGGCAAAACTCAATTCTAACCAAATAGAGTATATTGATTTGAAAAATCCGGAATTTCCATTAGTACAAATGAACCAAGAAAATCCTAAATTAACTCCCAAAATTCCTCGAAATATTTAAACTGTTTTATCTATTGAGCGCTATTAGTGAATTAAGGAGCTTTATGCTGATAAATATATTTATTATTTTCTAGTTTTCTTGCAAATCGTAGGAAAATCGGCATTAACTTCTAATTAAAATAAGAAGATCTAACATAAAATCTCCCTTAGGAGTAAAAGACCCCCAATTGTGACCCTAACATCTATCTGGTGGGGTGCAAGATGCCTGAGAATCTAATAATAGCCTGTGTTTGCCCATACATTCTTCGACTGAACCGAGCGTACAAAGGAGAAAAATGTTGGAGTTTTTCATTAAAATCTGACTCAGGAGCAGAGGATACTGATGGCAACCGTTGACGCCACCATCCAAGTGCAGAGCTAAAAACACTCTAGCTTTGGTTTATTAAGGACGCTTTGGAATTGGGCATTGGGGAGTTAGTGCGCCCTTGCGGCAATGTTCGATTTGTACTCTTACAAAGAAGCAAGGCTGGGCGTAGCGTCATTTAATAGGAGAAGCAACTGGTGTCATTGGACATTGCAAAAGAGATTTTAATCTTTTGTTATCAGTGCAACTTATAGAGTCTCTTACAATAGACTATTGCTGCAACAAAGTGTCCATTAAGACTCCCCAAATAACAAATTAATCAGGTATAGTCTGACAAGCAAATTATTCTTTACTTCCATCTCCAGGATAAGTAAGTATCAGGTAAATTTTGTGTCTTGAGTTGCAATTATCCCTAATGGTGAAATCTATTAACAATATTATTAAGGCAGATAAGACCCGCTGTAGTGTGTCTTTACAAGTTATGCTATCCCCTGAGGAAAGTGAAGAGATTAATGTCTGGTTAAAGTTATACAGAAGACTTTTAGATACATGTAGGTATTTAAATATATTTAACGTAGTTATGCAGAAATTAGTGTTGCTCAAGCATATCTGTAGTAGTCTGGCTAAATTTGACTACCTAAGATGGAATTATACTTCTGTAGAATTCGCTGTGCGATCGTCCGCATTAAAAGCTGATGCCAAAGTAAATTTTCGCACAGCGAATTCTGTTAGGCTTGGCAGTAGTGAAAACAATAAAAAACACTGCCACAATGTTATGGCAGCGTCAAACTGTAGTTGACTCCTAGTTGAATAACACCCCCAAAAAGTCGTTTATCTACCTCTGACAAATCCAATGACACTTGATAATAACCAAGGACTTACCTATAAAGATTCCCAGTCTACCGGACAACCTGGCTTCTCTGTGTCGGTTAACTCGACCAATCCCTTTAATAACTCTGGGCTAAACTTCGGACAAAATCACGAAAATAAGAAGATTTCTCCGGAAAATAACAGAATCGGTGAGATTGTCCCCGGTCGCGTTGCCAACATTAAAGTGATTGGTGTCGGTGGCGGTGGCGGCAATGCTGTTAACCGGATGATAGAGTCTGATGTCTCTGGTGTAGAGTTTTGGTCGATTAATACTGATGCCCAAGCTCTGACCTTAGCTGGCGCTCCCAGCCGATTGCAAATCGGACAGAAGCTAACGCGGGGTTTAGGAGCAGGTGGTAATCCTGCCATTGGTCAAAAGGCGGCTGAGGAATCACGAGACGAAATTGCCACGGCTTTAGAAGGTGCAGATTTAGTATTTATCACTGCTGGTATGGGTGGTGGTACTGGAACAGGTGCAGCGCCGATTGTCGCAGAAGTAGCCAAAGAAATGGGTGCTTTAACTGTTGGTGTAGTTACACGTCCATTTGTTTTTGAGGGACGCCGCCGCACTAGCCAAGCAGAACAAGGTATTGAAGGACTAAAAAGTAGGGTAGATACGCTAATTATTATTCCCAATAACAAACTGCTGGAAGTGATCCCGGAACAAACCCCCGTGCAAGAAGCTTTTCGCTATGCAGATGATGTCCTGCGTCAAGGGGTGCAGGGAATTTCTGATATCATTACGATCCCAGGTTTGGTAAATGTTGACTTTGCTGATGTTCGAGCTGTGATGGCAGATGCAGGATCGGCATTGATGGGAATTGGCGTTAGCTCTGGAAAATCTAGAGCCAGAGAAGCGGCGATCGCAGCTATTTCTTCGCCTTTATTAGAATGTTCCATCGAAGGTGCTAGAGGTGTTGTCTTTAATATTACTGGTGGTACTGACCTGACTTTGCATGAAGTGAATGCTGCCGCAGAAGCAATCTATGAAGTAGTCGATCCCAATGCAAATATTATTTTTGGTGCTGTAATTGATGACAGGCTCCAAGGTGAGGTAAGAATTACTGTAATTGCTACCGGGTTTACAGGTGAAGTACAAACAGCACCACAACAAAGCGTGGCTAACGTTCGGGTAGCACCTAATACTCCCAAGCGACCAGCAACACAGCAACCCACAGTTAATCCTCCAGCCCCAACTCCAACCCCAACTCCAACCCCAATTCCAGAGCCAAAAGAAAAACCTGGATTAGATATCCCTGATTTTCTGAGAAACCGACGTACACCACGAAATTAATCAATTTTGAATTTGAGATTTGAGATTCACTTTGTATTCCCAAGTAAAATTGAATGCTGTATAAAAAAAGCTAGTTTCAGGGTTTTACCAGGAGCAGGGGTAAGCAATTACATTGCCATCCCTAATTTTGCTAATTGGTAAACAAACTTCTCAACTTTACTTACAAAATAAACTTGGGCAGGAGTCCGCTGATTCCCATGTCTAACTGTGTTTTTGTCAAAAAAACAGAAAGACTTGCTCGATTTAGGATGCGATGCGGTCGCTACATCTACCCCTGCGATCCATTTAACTTAGTAGATATAGTTATTTAAATTAGGTGGCAAGTCCCAATTCCCCAGTGATTGATTGTGAATTCTCTATTTTGAATTCTGTATTCTTGTTCAAAGTTTGTTCAATCCATTGAATAACCTGATGACCCAAGCGAGTACCATCTAGGCGGTCAATCTCACGAATTCCGGTGGGACTGGTGACGTTAACTTCAGTTAAGTAGCCACCGATAACGTCAATACCTACAAAAATTAAGCCATCTTGACGTAAACGTTCAGCTATTTGGGTGCAGATTTTATACTCTGTTGGAGTAATTTCGGTTTGAGCGACTGTACCACCAGTTGCCATATTATTGCGAAAATCAATGCCATTAGAGAGGCGATTGAGCGCACCAATCGGTTCGCCATTGAGTAAGATAATTCGCTTATCTCCTTGTTTTGCTTGGGGTAAATAGGTCTGCACCATTACAGGTACTTTACCTTGGAGAGTGCTAAGTTCGATAATTGAGTTGAAATTGCGATCGCCCGATTGCAAAATCAAAATTCCTTCCCCAGCTTTGTTACCCAATGGTTTGAGAACCGCAGCTCCCTTTGCTTCCACAAATTGCTGGATAAACTGCTTATCAGCGCTAACAATCGTCTCTGGAATTGCTTTGGTAAATTGGAGGGCATACATTTTTTCATTTGCCCCTCGGATACCATCAGGATTATTAACCAGCAAAGTTTTATTTTGGTCAATGTAATCCAGAATATAGGTGGCATAAAGGTAGGAATCATTGACTGGTGGATCTGTCCGCATGAATACGGCATCCATTGTTTCTAAGGAAGCGAAAAAGCGATCGCTCAACTTATACCAAGGATTCGCTGCTACCCAGCGTCCCTCTACCAAATGTATCGGTACAAGTTCTACTCGCTGTAGGACTGCCCAAGCTTTGCCCTCTACCACACTCAGTAGATTTGCTTGAGTCACCCAAACTTCATGTCCCAGGATTTGCGCTGCTTCCATCAGGGCAACGCTGCTATCATGACACGGGTCAAGCTGATGGATGGGATCAATGATAAAAACCAGTTTCACCCTTTCTACCTCAATCACCAGAAAATTATATGCTTATTTAATTATTATCTCTTGATGTTCTCACCAATTGACGTATACGCGTTAAGCATATAGAAATTGGATTTGATGGCATGAAAAAAATTGCACATCTTAAGGCAACAGACAATTAATTTTTCCTATTGCCTGTTTTTAGGAGTAAGTTCAAAAATTAAATATAAGGGAACTCCAACAAATAAATTATCTTGTTTGAAGTTGCTGAGCGATCGCTGATGACTGTTGACTGATGACTGTGAACAGTGAGATATTTTTTAGAGAGGAAGTCCTCAAGTCCCATAGCTTAAAACAAGCTAATATCTTGATAAACACTGCTTTTGTGGATAAAAGTCAGTAAATAAGGCAGCGCGTTGCTTTTCGAGAGTTCTAGCGACTGCCATGTGTATCTAGCGGCTTCTAGCCAGGGTTTGCAATCCCTTGTGAATCTAAACGCTATTGCTAGAAGCTAGTAGTTCATCCAGCTTGCCTTGAGTGTCTAAAGCGTGGATATCATCACAACCACCAACATGCTGATTATTGATGAAAATTTGTGGTAAAGAACGGCGTCCATTTGCTCTTTGAGCCATTTTATTTCTGGCTGCTTCATCTCCATCAATGCTGTATTCGATAAATTCAACTCCCTTAGTTTTCAGCAAATTTTTGGCACGGATGCAAAATGGGCAAGTCCTCCAAGTATAAATTTCTACATTTGCAGTCATAAAGTCCTCAAATTGATTTAATACTTCTTAATTTTAGAACTTTGCCACTGGCTATAGCTGCTCTATGCACTTTTGACTTTATTTCAAAGATGCTTAACTGGGTTTGCAAAAATAAAAATTAGTTAACAAAATATTAAATTTAGTAATCCAAGTTGTTAGTTATAGATTCAGGCGATCGTCGCCTCGACCAAGTAAGAAAGTTACGTGTTAATGACTACAATCCCTGTGAACTAGTGCTGCCAGCCGATTTTCACTTAGAATTAGTATGAGAATACTTAATTGTTTTTAAGTAACTTAGATTAGACGCTAAATCAGTTAAGTTGCCTTTGTATCCAGTAATTTCAATCACGGCATCTGTAAGAGCAGAGAATCCATTAGTATCATTATTGAGTGCTAGAAAAATTTTCAGTGCAGTTAGTTTGCCCTTAGCATCGTATTCATAAGCAGTGACTTCATCAACAATGCCATCTTCAACATAGCTTTCGGATGTCTTATTGCCATTGGCATCATAAGTATAGGTTGTGACTCTATCAGCGATGCCGTCGCCGTTGTTGTCTTCGCTTACAGATGTTTGGTTGCCACTGGCATCATAGGTATAGGTTGTAACATAATTATTGATGTTGCCGTCGAAGGAGCTAGTATAGAATGTGAGTTTATAATCGTAGGTAATAACTGAGTCTATTGTCCCATCACTGTTATTGTCTATGCTTTGAGATATCAGTTTGCCAGCAGCATTGTAACTATAAGTTGTGGTTGAGGTCATAAACTTATGCTCCTGAATAAATATTGGTATAACTTATATTTATATAACTTACGCTGCATACCAAAGCTTGAGGTCTGCCAATGAATATGGTATAACGGTTCAACCCGATTAATAACAATTTTTGTGCTAGCAACTAAGTTGCTAGTTATAGATTTAGATGCTCGCTAAAAGCACTAATAAAATCCCTTCCCCAGAGAAATATTAAAAGAGGTATATGCTAAATGAAACAATTGCCGTCTATGCTATCTTTAATAACTTGTTAAAGGCGATCGCATAATTGTGACAAATCGTAATCAGATAACTCGCAACTTGGATTAGTAGTCTATCAATTCAATTTTGCGGAGCTTAAAATTCTCCGCGTTCCCTATCCCCGAAATAAATGTTTGATGTTAATTAATGCTTGCACAACAAAATGGTAAAACTCAGTTGCTAATGATGGGAATTGGTGCTTGCTATCGATGTCAAATCAGATGCACACAGGGAAAAGCTTTTAGCACTCTATATACACAATAAATGGCTGTTTATAATATAGCAGGAGGCAGGAGGCAGAGGGCAGCTATGCTGAAGGTAAAACTATTACTATTCCTAGCTTTCACGCTTGTCATTATGTCCTAAAGGGTGTGACTACGGCTATACAAGCCTCACGTTAAAAAATACTTTCTTTATTTTAGCCTCATACCAAAAAAACCAGTAATAATACTGGTTTTTAAGATAACTAAAAAAATATTATATTTCGGTATTTATCCACGGTCAACTGCATATTCAATCAACTGGGCAAGGCGCTGACGTAGGGTTTCTAATCCCAACCGCTGACTTGCAGAAATAAACACCGCTAAGGGAAATTCTTCTCTAGCCAAAGCCAGTGTCTCACTAGTGGCTCGGTCAATCTTGTTAAAAACAACTAGCGCAGGTCCAGGAGTGATTGGCATTTGCGCCAGAATTTCCCTGACTGAACGAATATGACGCAACCAAGCTGGGTGAGACAAATCTACCAAATGCAACAGGGCATCGGCTTCTGTAACTTCCTCTAAGGTGGCGCGGAAGGCATCCATTAAAGATGTTGGCAATTCGTGTATGAATCCTACCGTATCCGTAACCAAAATTTCTTGAGGTTCATCAGTTTCGCCATGAGGAATTACCAAGCGGCGGGTAGTAGGATCGAGAGTGGCAAATAGCTGGTCGGCTGTATAAACTTCTGCGTTAGTCAGAGCATTTAATAAGGTAGACTTACCAGCGTTAGTATACCCAACCAAAGCGACTGAGGGTACTTCTCGATGCTGTCGTCGCTGTCGTAAGCGCGAACGATGCGCTTGTAATTGGTTGACTTCCTTTTGTAGTCGGGAAATCCGCTGCCCAATGGCACGTCGTTCAGTTTCCAGTTTAGTTTCACCAGGACCGCGAGTACCAATACCACCACCCAGTCGGGACATGGTGCGACCTCTACCAGCCAGTCGCGGCTGCATATATTCTAACTGGGCTAGTTCTACTTGCAATTTCCCAGCGCGGGACTGAGCGCGTTGGGCGAAGATATCCAAAATTACTTCGGTGCGGTCAACTACACGGACACCAATTTGTGCTTCTAGGTTGCGGACTTGGGATGGAGATAAGTCGCGGTCAAAGACGACGAGATTGACTCCTAGTGTTTGGGCTGTGAGGGCAATTTCTTGCACCTTACCTTCGCCCACTACTGTCTGGGGATGAATCCGCGATCGCTTTTGTTGTATTGTCTGCAATACATCTCCGCCAGCAGTATCAACTAAACGTGCTAATTCCGCGAGGGTGTCTTGGAATTGTAGAGGAGTCATTTCATCCGTCATTAACCCGACAATTAAGACGCGATCGTGGTCGGCATCTACTTCCTGGGCGATAAATTCCCGCTGGAATTCGGCTTCCAGGTTTTCCACTAGGTCGAGCAAATCTTGCTGTGCCAGTTCATCCAATTCTAGAGGTGGCGATATACTCCAACTCGGAGATTGAACTTGCTTCTGGTCTACCTTCAAGCCAGCAGGAGTAGTAATCAAGGTGCGAGAGTCTTGGGGCGTCAGATGAGCCAAATAAGCTTCTTTGACGTACCCAGTAGCGCCGCCTCCCCGTCGTGTAAATCCTGTTCCGGTAATGTTTAGCACAACTAAAGCATCTAAACGTTGGAGTGCCATAGCGGTGAGTGCCGCTTCATTAGGCGGTTCTGGCTTGAGAGAAGTGGCAAGACAACGAATACCGCACAGTCGTTCGGCACCGTAACGAGGCAATTCCAGCGGTGGGATTTGCGTCTGACGTGGTGTACCTACCCCCACACGAATCACTTGTCCGCGACGGTTGAGGTAGGCACACACAGGCTGATTGAGTTCTGTGCTAATTGCTGCCAAACGCTGGGAAAACTCAGGCGTGGTGATGCGATCGCCTGGTATGCGTTGGTGATAAAGCCGCTGTAGTTGCTTCAGCTGGCTGCTCTTTAGACCTTGGAGATTTCCAAAGATAGTCTCTATAGGCGTTTCTGACCAGTTAAATGGCCCCCCGAATCCTTCTTATGTCTATTTTACAACAGGCTTCAGGCTGCCAACTCTCTCCTCTGAGGGATGCCTTATAACAGTATTTTGAATTTTGCACCAAATCTGAGCGCTAAAAGTCGGCGAACGGAACTTTCCAAGACAGATTTTCGCTTGCCAAAGAGTTAGGGGTAATCGCTTGTGGCAATTCATCTATCGCAATCATTTTTAAAATTGGTATTAAATTCGCAATTTTAGCTTTACCTGTTTGACCAAATGAAACAGTCCTTTAAGAGCAACCTTTGAACTCAGCACTCTTCACTAGTAATTGCGTCGTTTAATCTACCCGTATTACCACAAGCAGCTTAGGATAGACTAAAAGAATTTTTTAAGTCAAATGGTAGAAAAAATCACAGCTGTGTTTAATGGCAAAGTGTTCTATCCGTCCGAACCGATCGCACTCCCAACTAATACCCGTGTGCGAATCAGTATTGAAATTTTACCGCCTGTTGAACATCAAACAGTATCATTCTTACAAACGGCGCGATCGCTCAATCTCGAAGGATCGCCTGATTGGTCTGCCAACATAGATAAATATTTGTACGCTAAATAACTTTTCATGCATTCTGAAGTCTTTCTTGATACATCATTTGCTATTGCCTTATCTGCACCAAGCGATCGCTTGCATCACCGAGCTTTACATCTGGCAAAAATGTTACAAGCTGCAGAAACCCGTTTAGTGACAACACAGGCTATTATGTTGGAAATTGGCAATGCGTTATCCCGACTTCCTTATCGTCAGGCAGCGATCGTATTATTAAATTCTTTGGTAGCAGACTCCAAAGTAGAGATTGTTCCCCTTTCCCAAGAACTCTACGAACGTGCTTTTCAGCTTTATTGCGAACGAAGTGAGAAAGAATGGGGATTTGTAGATTGCGTGTCTTTTATTGTAATGGAATATAGCGGAATTACTGAAGCCTTAACTGCTGACGAGCATTTTCAACAAGCAGGGTTTCGAGCATTATTGCGAGAAAATTTGCCGTAAGGAGTGGGACTGGCGATTAGGTACTGGGGACTGGGGACTAGGTATTGAAAGTTTAGCTATTATCCATTCACTATTACCTACTCCCTCATCTCCCTTATCTTTCCCATTCCCCAGTACCCAGTCCTTATTATTTCGTTACAATCGGCTTGTGCATTAGGCATTCACGAGTTATCAGCCATGAATTTGATTTCCGACGCACCGATTCCTGTGAAAATTCAAAAGATGAAGGAACGGGTGCGGTGGATGCATCCGAGTTTTGTGCAACGGGGAATTGACCAAACGAGCTTAGTTATTGACGATCGCAAAAATGATAATCCAGAATTTTCCTTTATGATTATCGGTGATTCTGGTACCAAATCTCATTCTCCACACCATCCCCAACGAAAAGTTGCCGAACTGATGCTTGCTCATCGCCAGGATTGCAGTTTTGTGTTGCATACCGGAGATGTAATTTATGTGGTGGGTTCTCAAGAGTATTACTTAACAAACTTTATTGAACCTTACCGAGAATTTCTTGTAGGTGGCGAGAACCCAAAAAAGATTTCCTACGACCGCATGGTGTTTAATTTGCCGTTTCTGCCAGTACTTGGTAATCATGATTACTATGACGTCCCGTTAATGTACCGATTAGTTACTGGAACAACATCCTCACTACGTCGGCTGTTAGGCTACAAAGATATCGAGATTGGCTGGCATGGTTCGTATCGAGGTAATGCCTATGCACGGGCATTTATGGATTATACAGCCGGAATGTCTTCCCAGAAGTTAGAACGTCATCTAGATCGGTATTATACTGCTAAAACTGACACGGGACGCTGTTTGCGTTACCAACCCGGACAGTTTACCCGTTTACCCAATCGCTATTATACGTTTCGTTACGGCGGCATTGACTTTTTTGCACTCGATTCTAATACCTTTAATACACCATCACCTTTACCTGTAACTCAAGAAGGGGAAATTTACCGTCGCGAATTGCAAAAGCGTCGCGACGAAATCAGTAGAGAAGAATTGCAGATTTTGAAAATCTCTGATGGACTAAACCCAGATAAACCCACCCAAGCGGAAAAACTCGATGAACTGAGTGCTAAATTAGACCAAATTGATGAAATCAAAATCGATATTGAAAAACAGTTAACATCTGAGAAAATGCCTGCGATCGATTTTGAACAACTTGAATGGTTACGAAGCAGACTCATCGAATCTTGGAATACTTCCGAGGTGCGCGGACGTATCATCTTTTTCCACCATCCACCCTATGTTACAGAGGCTACAAAATGGCATCAGGCACAAACTTTGGCAGTTCGCCACCGCTTGCGCTGGGTGTTTGAACAAGTAGCACAAACTGTTGGTTCTTTAACTAAAGAGCGTCCGATAGTCGATTTGATTTTAAACGGTCACGCTCACTGTTTAGAGCATCTTTGCACAACTGATACCGGATTTGCTGATTCTCACATTAACTGCATTATTTCTGGTGGTAGTGGTCATCGTCCTCGCTATCAATGGCGAGGGGGGACTGAATTGATGGAGACTTTTACTGAAGTTCCAGATAAACCTACTCGTAAAGTTGCTGATTCATTGCTTTTTGTCGGTCGCCATGACTATGCTTTTCAAAAGCGACTGGCTTACTCATGCGTGCGAATTGATGTTCTGGATGGTCGTCCACCCAAGTTTATTGTTAGACCACTGGTTACTGAGCGTGTTGGCGAACAGTGGTCTAACAGTGAACTTGAACCTTTTGTGATTTAAATTTTAGGCTTAAATTTGAAGTGGTTGCATCAACATATTTTTTAATTAGTTTTAGCAACACAACTGCCAATACAAGAAACACATTATCACTAAAAATGACTATGACACAGTAATCACAGCCACTGGGCAATGCGCTTTATTCAGAATCGCATCTACTCTATGACCGAAGAAAACGCGACCTGTAACCATTCGGATATTGCTCCCTAGAATAATTAAGTCAACTTGCTTAGTTTGGGCAAACTTGAGGATTTCCCTTTCTGGGCTGGTTCCTTGAAGAACATAGGTTTTGACATCAGCACCTAAATTACGTCCAATTGCTGCTTGCTGTTCGAGCAAATCGTGGGCAATTTCTTTGACAGGATTTAGCGATCGCTGCTCGGAAAGAATATACTCAACTTGTGGTAAATTAATCACGTTCACAATCATCACTAGTGCCCCAGTCTGAGCTGCGATCGTACTTGCTACCTCTACAGCGTACTTGCTGTATTCTGTACCCACTGTTGGCACAAGAATGTTTTTCAACTGTTGTTGAGCTATTATGTCTGTCTCACCTTTGGGTTGGGGTAGGTGCGACTTCACCACCATCGTTGCACAAGGGGCTTCTTGTACTATCCGATCTACAAGCAAATTGAACAATGCTTTCTGGGGGCGTATTTGTTCAGAAGCTCCCAGTACAATTAAGTCATAGTTTTTATTCGCTTCATTCAGAATCACCTCTACTTTACTGCGCCCAGACTCCGTTTTTGTTTGTAGGGTGGTATCAGCAGGTAGCTGCATTTCCTCAGCAACAGAGACAAGAGCTTGTTCAGCGGCGGTATCTTTAACCTGGGTTGCCGTGCGGCGTCCTTTGCTCTGAGGTTGCTTATCACTCAAAGCATATAGAGCAGTGACTTCTATCGAGTTCTGGTGAGCCATGTGACCAACTAGTTGCGCCGCCAGTTGGATGTTGGGGCCACCACTGGTCGGAACTAAGATGCGGTGAATCTGCTTGACAAAGCTACGGCTGGCCTGTTCTTCTTGTTCCAAACGCCGAGCTTCCTCTTCACCTATAACTACTTTCGACAGGCTGTAACGTAAAAGAGGTGGAGCCATCAGAGAAGTCACAATCGCCACCATGACTATAATTGAGTACATCTGGGGATTGAGAACTCCCAAAGATAAACCAATTGTGGCAACAACAATTTCCATCGCACCACGCGCATTCATCCCCGAACCCATCGCTAAGGCTTCCCAATGGCTCAAGCCGCCGACGCGAGAACCAATGTAAGCACCTGTAAATTTCCCAATACAAGCAACAGCAAGCACAATCAAACCAAATATTAAGGTTTGGGGAACTAACAGAGTTAGCAAGTTAACTTTCAAGCCGGCTCCTGCAAAGAAAATTGGCGCTAAAAAGCTAGCTGTGAATATTTCTAGCATGTGCCCAGCTTCATTGCTAAAGCGGCGGGATTGACCTGCCAGAATCCCTAATACAAAAGCACCTAAGGCTGCTTCCAAACCTAATGCGTGGGTAAGTGCAGCTGCTGAAAGTGAAAGAATCAGTACAACCGACATACTAGCGGCAATGCCACCAACGTAGTCATCAACCCAGCGCAAAATCTGGTCTATAATGGTACGCCCGATTGTAAAGGCAATGCCGAGAAACAATATCGCTGCACTGACCGAGTGAAAAATTGTCCCAAAGTCAAATTTGCCGCTGCTAGCTAAACCTGAAACCACAGAAAGTAAAATCCAGCCGATAGTGTCGTCGGTCATACCAGCTGCTAAGGTAACTTGACCAATGTCACGGCGAATCAGGTTCAAGTCCATTAACACCTTAGCAATCACTGGTACTGCTGAAATACTCATTGCTGTGGCGATGAACAGGCTGAATACCAGTCGCTTTTCTGGGTCAGCTAAAAAACTAGCTGGCAATAGCCAGCCTAGTCCAAATCCGGTGATAAACGGGACAATAATTCCACCTAGTGAAATCAGCAGAGCCGTTTTGCCTTTACGAAGAATCAGTTTTAGATCCGTTTCCAACCCAGTTACAATCAGCAAAAATAACACCCCTAACCAAGAAATGACTGAAAGTAAATCAGACTGTTCTTGGCTTTTGGGGAAGATATGCGCCTGTAAGTCTGGAAAAACCAAACCAAATAAAGAAGGCCCAAGCAGCACACCTGCAAGTAATTCTCCAACAACAGGAGGTTGGTTAATCCGGCGCATGAACTCACCTAATCCCCGCGCTACTAAAAGCAACAGCGACAGTTGTACCAGCACCAACAGCAGTTCATGATGACCGAGAGGTTTAATCAGACTAGCACCTGCTCCTTTCTGTGCAGCTAGTACGGGCAGTAACATAAGGGATAGGTTTTGCATATAAGCGTCTAAAGGTGGGATAAGGAATTTTTAAAGAGCTACTTTCAGTAAATAGTGTCAGTGTTATTTCCACATCGCTCTAGAAGATTAAATTGTAATTATTAAAGGCAAGATTATGATAAGCGATCGCTCGATGCATGGTCACAGTTTCAAGCAAATTTTAAGCGGAATACAGGAATTTGGCGATTGATAATTAACACAACTCATTTCAAACAGTAACAAACTATCAAGGAAGTGATTAGCTGCACTTTATATGACTCATAGTTCCAAATCTAATTTTTTAGCTTTTATACTCTTTTTTCTGGTGACGTTAGGGTGCTTAGTGCTTAATCCAGTTGGTACAGCAAGAGCAGATTCTCCCCCTACTGTTTACGAACAAAGGGTAATCCATAGTCTAGATGGTATTGGCAAATATTACATGGGACGAGAAATCGCCAAAGTTATGGGATACACTGGCGCTGGCTGGCTAGAACGACCAAGCCGAGAAGCACAGGAACAACCAAGTAAAATAGTCAGCGTCCTTAACCTCAAACCTCACGATGTGGTAGCCGATATTGGTGCTGGTACTGGTTATTTGAGCTTTCGTATCGCACCGCTATTAACAACAGGTAAAGTATTGGCTGTAGATGTTCAGCCAGAAATGTTGGAGATGATTGAATTGTTCAAATCCGAAAAAAATATTACCAATGTTGAACCTGTTTTAGCAACTCTTACTGACCCAAACTTACCAGATGAAAGTATCGATTTAGCCTTAATGGTAGATGCTTATCACGAATTAGAGTATCCCCAAGAAGTGATGCAAAAAATTGTCAAAGCACTTAAACCCGGAGGTAGAGTAGTGCTAGTTGAGTATCGGGGTGAAAATCCTTTTATTGCAATCAAACGTCTGCACAAAATGACTCAAAAACAAGTCCGAAAAGAAATGCAAGCTGTTGGTTTAGTTTGGCGTGAAACCAAAAATTTGTTACCTCGACAGCATTTAATAGTGCTTGAGAAACCCAACTTACAGTAATTCGTAATTCATAATACTTCGGCTACGCTCTCCCAAGGCTCGGTACAAGTTCCTAATTCGTAATACTCACCTGGGTGTGAGAAGTAAGCTATGTGTTTTTCGTAATTAAGGTATCAAGCCATAATAAAGTAAGACTGATTACAGAACAGAAAATCATGGTCAAGTTAAGACTCAAGCAGCAAATTCCTTTTTTAGAAAATGGCGATCGCCTCACTCGCTACGAATTTGAGCAGCGCTATCAAGCAATGTCCCAGCATCAAAAGGCAGAATTAATTGAAGGAGTCGTATACTTGGCATCCCCATTACGTTTTGAAAGTCATGCTGAACCACACGGTCAGGTAATTGGTTGGTTGTGGACTTACCAAATTGCCACTCCTGGTGTGAGATTGGGAATTGAGCCAACAGTCCGCTTAGATGCAAATAATGAACTGCAACCAGATGGGGTGCTATTAATCGCACCAACAGCTAAAGGACAATCTCGTTTTAGCGATGATGATTACATAGAAGGTGCGCCAGAACTTGTAGTAGAAATAGCAGCTAGCAGCGTTGCTATTGACTTACATGATAAGAAAAAAGCCTATTGTCGAAATGGGATAAAAGAATATATTATTTGGCAAATATTTGAAAATAAATTAGATTGGTTTGGTCTGCAACAAGGAGAATATCTATCCTTAGAAGTGGATGCAGATGGAATTATTAAAGGTCAACTATTTCCTGGTTTGTGGTTGTCAATATCAGATTTACTTGCTGGTAATATGCAGCAAGTATTGGCTGTGTTGCAGTCAGGGTTAAATTCGCCAGAACATCAACTATTCGTACAACAGTTGTCTGATTAGAATTCAAAAATCAGAATTCAAAACTCAGAATTAAGAGTCAGAATAGTTAAATAATTAGGAAAATTGAGAAATATTTTGGTATTATTCTATATTTTTGGGAATAAGAGTAGCGCTTTTTGTTATACTATCCCAAACTATCCAACTAATAGAATTATCTAAATCTTCAGCGCTATTTGAAACTTTAAAATAGAGTTTTTCTGCGCCTTTAGTTTCAATAGCAAAGTCGGCATTTTGGGCATAAACAACTTTAAAGCCTTTATCTCGCAAACAATACATTGCCCAAGCTTTTAATGATTGCTTGTATGGTTCGTGTGGAATTGGTGGTTTGGTAATTGTATCTTCAATTACTTTAAATATTTGCATGAGTTTCCCGCTCATAAGAGATATTTTTGCTATTAGGGACTTCCAGAGAATAAATTAATCAATTTATTTAAATGATATTCTTCTTTCTCCCCCTGCCCCCCTGCCTACACAGCGATTGATTGTTTTTTAATTGCAAGTCCCTTATCCCTAAGTTAACTAGCTTCTGGATCGCAACGAATTTCAATCATAAAGCCATCTGGGTCGTAGAAGTACACACCTCTACCAGTAGGACGAGTGACTGGGCCATGAGCGATCGCTATTTTATTTTCTCTGATTACTGTCACTGCGCGATCGAATAACTGCGGTTCGATATCAAAAGCCAGATGGTATGCTCTGGTGAAAGTCTTTTCTGGATTCGGATCTGGTGGTAATAATTCTGGTTCCTCAAATAAATCTAAAATTGTACCATCAGGGGTGACGAAATTGGCTACTTTCCCAGATGCAACAAGTTCTACCAGAGTTGCAGGTACTTCCTCCCCTGTAAGTTCATGCAAACCCAGGATAGTCTGATAAAAATGTCGGGAAGCTTGCATATCCTTGACGTTGAGCGCGATATGATGCACTTTACGCAAATTCCCTGGAGCAAGGACGGTGTTCGCAGATTGGGTGCTAGATAGCATAAGCAAGTCAAAAGAATGAAACTGAGTGTAATTACGAATTTACCTACATCAGTTGTGCAAATGCAATGTGTAACAACTTAAACAAAATTTCTCTACAGAGATAGAAGTCGAGCTTTTTTGTGAAAGTTTACTATGTTAATAAAAATCTATCATGCCTTTTGATTATTCTTTAGACTTTCAAAATATTGATTTTCGCCAACATCCTGAACTCTATCGCGTTGGTAAGGGTGAGCAAGGTGTACTTTTAGTAGAACCATACAAATCAGAAATTCTTCCTTACTGGCGGTTCAAAACTCCCGAAATTGCTAAGGAGTCGAGCGAAAAAATCTACGAAATGTTTCTTGCTTATCTCGAACAGGATGATTTTGTTGGAGCGGATATGGCACGAAAGTTTATCCAAATGGGTTATACTCGCTCTCGTCGTTATGCGAATCATAAAAGCGGCAGAAAATATAAAAAGGATTCGCCAAAAGAGATTTTACCCTATGAAGTAGACCCGATCAAAGCTGAATCAGCAGCTATTTTTAAAACTAAATGGATGCAAGCAAAAACAAATGAGAAATATCTTCAGCTTTTGGCTAAACATAAACAGAAGTATGAAGTTTAGCAATCCTTGCAGAAGAAAGTGAAAATTCTTGTTATAGTCGTCCTTTGTCATTAGTCTTGGTCATTTGTAATTATAAAAAATTAATAACTTATGATTAATGGCAGCTAAAAGAAAAATATACATACAGTTCATTTAGGATTGCTATAGGCTATTGTGATTGTTGAATCCTGACTCCTGAATTCACCAATTGTGCTGTATTTATTTATGCAAGAGCTTTGTTGAAGCAGGAAAATTGTCAAATCAACTCAAAAGCAGGATAATTTCACCAAGTCCCCGTATCCTCTTCAACAATGGTAGCAAATAAACCATTTAAGAAACTCAAAAAATCTCTTCAGGAAGCTGGAATTAAGTTTGTCCGTATCCTTTGGTGCGACAATGCCAACATCATTCGCGGCAAAGCTGTTCGTGTAGAAATGTTATCTCACTACTTTGACTATGGTATAAGTATTTCTGCAGGGCAACAGGGAGTACCTGTAATGTATGATGCTGTGATTGCCGAAACTGGTCTAACACCAGTAGGCGAAATCCGCTTAATACCAGATTGGTATAGCTTTACTCCTTTACCCTACGCTCACGGTCATGCTCGTGTCATGGGAAACATGGTACTTAATGGGAGTCCTTGGGCATTGTGTCCGCGTAATTTCTTAATCCGGATGATTGAGGCGGCCAGACGCGAGGGTTTGGAAATTCGCGCTGCATTTGAAAATGAATTTTATCTGTTAAGGCAATTACAGGCGGTTATACCCGCAGATTCTACAGTTTTTGCTTCTACCCAAGCAATGGATAGAAATCGAGAAGTAATCGATGAGATTGCTGAAGCATTGATTACTCAAGGAATTCCTGTAGAGCAATATTATCCAGAATCCGGTCCTGGTCAACAGGAAATCTCCATGCGATATACTGATGCTTTACGAGCAGCAGACTGGCAAATTACCTTTAGAGAAACCGTCAGAGCGATCGCACATCAACACAACCTCACAGCCTCTTTCTTACCGAAGATTTTTGCCGATGCAGCTGGTAGCGGTTGCCACATCCATCTTAGCCTTTGGCGTAACGGACAAAATCTCTTACCAGACCCCCAAGGTAGCTGTGGTGTTTCCCAGATAGGTGAAGCATTTATCGCTGGTATACTAGACCATCTGCCTGCACTGATGGCGTTAACTACTCCTAGTACTAATTCTTACCGCCGCATTCGTCCTCACAGCTGGAGTGGTAGCTTTTGTTGTTGGGGATTGGATAACCGTGAAGCCGCCGTTAGAGTACCAAGCAATCCCGCATTCAATGGTTCCACTAATTTTGAGTTAAAAACTGTTGATGCATCAGCTAATCCTTACCTAGCTTTAGGTGCAGTGATTGCAGCCGGACTTGATGGTGTGCAACGAAGTCTCAAACCTGCAAATCCTGTTGCACAAGACCCCGGACACCTACCAATTGAAGAACGTAATGTTAATAGAATTGACCTTTTACCACAAAGCTTGGGAGAAGCTTTAGACCACTTGAAACAAGATAATATTTTGTTAAATGCTTTAAATCCCCAGTTATCGCTAGCTTTTTTAGCAGTGCGTCAAGCTGAGTGGGAAGCAATGAAAGATTGGGAATTGGAAGCAGAAGTCAAGCTTTTATTAGAGAAATACTAAGGAAGGAAAGAAGAGTTAATTTCACAAGTCATGCTGTAATTGGTGAAACGGCAAAACGAGTCTGTTTAACTAAATGTTCAACAAATTGTTAATGCATCGACTTGCATTGTTAATGCATCGACCTGCATTGTTAATGCATCGACCTGTATTGTTAATGCATCGACCTGTATTGTTAATGCATCGACCTGCATTGTTAATGCATCGGCTTGCATTGTTAATGTATCGGCTTGCATTGTTAATGTATCAACCTGCACAGTTAATGCATCAGCTTGCAAAAATTAACTTCCGCTTTCTCCTTACCCTAAAACCTCATCCCAATTTAAAACACAGAGGTGTCCACTAGGCTAGAGTAAGATTCTTTGTATTTCATCTCAAAAAAACCTCTCTATTATAGCCGTCCGTAGTCACACCCTTTAGGACATAATGACAAGCGTGAAAGCTAGGAATAGTAATAGTTTTACCTCCTGCCCCCTGCCCCGTGCCTCCTGCCTCCTGCTATACCAATGAATCTTGCTGACATTCCTCTAATTGATCAACACGCGCACAATCTGTTACGACCGGAAGTAGCTGACCGTTATCCTTATGCTGCTGCCTTTACTGAAGGCTATGATTCAGAGATTATTAATTATCATGCCCGTTACACTTTATTTTATCGCCGTAGCTTGCGAGAGATTGCTACTTTATTAGGATGTGAAGCGCAGGAAGCAGCTATTTTGGCACGTCGCCAAAGCTTAGGGCTAGAAAATTTAACACAATTATATTTTAAAGCTGCCAATTTGCAAGCAATTTTCTTGGATGATGGATTGCAACCAGACAATATTTTGCCGCTATCATGGCATGAAAGATTTATTCCAGTGCAAAGAATTTTGCGTTTGGAAGTATTAGCAGAAGAGCTAATTTCTCAGATAGAAGATTTTGAGACTTTCCTGGAAACATTCAACAGTCAACTTGACCCGCCGCCAAATGGGGTTGTAGCTTTTAAAAGCATTGTTTGTTACCGTACTGGTTTAGATATCCAACCTGTTGCTGTGGATGTGGCTGCTACTAACTTTTATCACCTCAAACAACAACTGCAAAATCAACCTTTGCGTCTGATAAACAAACCGTTGATTGATTTTCTCTTGCAACAAGGGTTATTAATTGCGGCTAAATATCGCCTACCAGTACAATTGCATACTGGTTATGGCGACCCGGATTTAGATTTGCGATTGGCGAATCCTTTGCATTTGCGATCGCTCTTAGAATCACCCCAGTATCGCAATGCACCCATTGTACTGCTACATGCTTCCTATCCTTATATGCGAGAAGCAGGATATCTTGCTTCTGTTTATCCTCAAATTTATTTAGATTTTGGTTTAGCAATACCATTTTTAAGTGTATCTGGAATGCGGCAGACAATACAACAATTATTAGAATTAACTCCTACCAGTAAATTGATGTATTCTTCTGATGCACACTCAATTCCAGAGTTATATTATTTGGCGGCAAAATGGGGGCGTCAATTGTTGGCAGAAGTGCTAGAACAAGCAATTGAGGATTCAGATATTACTGCAAGCGAAGCAGAGGCAATCGCATTTGCAATTTTACGCGAAAATACCGTAGCTTTGTATCAGCGAGTGATTTAGTAAATAAATATTTATTAAAGCTCAACTAATGGCAAAAAGTTACTTCTATTAATTACAAAAATGATTACAATACATAGCCACAAATTATTACTAATTGTTTCTTGACAAGGCACACTCTCATTTACCATTTTAAATGGTATTCTTTTCAGAAGTCATTGTTATTACCTAATGATGATAGTTGTAATTCAACCGCACTCAAGTAATATTTATCATTTATAACTTCTGCTGGTAACTTATTAGCCTTAATGCCAGCCTCAACTACATCTTTTGCAGTCACCTTTCCTATTTGATATTGATACAGCAAATTGCCCATACTGGGAATACCTTGTCCTTTCAAATAACCTTGATAAGCTAGAAAGACAATATTGAAAGGTTGGAGATAACTATCATTATTGTTATTATTGACAGTTTTCGCACCAGCAATTTTAGTTAGAAAAGTAATATAAGCAATAGAAGCAACGAGTAGCACAGAATTTATTAAAGTTTTAAGTTTCATAATTTCTCCTCATTAACAAGTTTTTTATATATACTGAAACAGTTTAAATTACAAAGAAAAAATTATGATTAACAGTCTTTGCTAAGTATTTCTGAAAAAACTACGTAAAATAGAGAAGATATTCGCAAATACTTTAAAATTGCACTAGGTCAATTAAAATTTTAAAAATTGCCAAGCCCCATCATGTAATATGCAATAAAAGCAGTATCAAAGGTTTTAGCGAATTTATATTTTTAGAATAATAGGTAAAGTTTCAAAATCAACATCTGTGTTTACCGATGGATTACTGTTGCTCTTGCTGGCAGGTATAAACCTACTGAGATTTATCATATATTGACTTCAATAAAAATTATTTTTAACTAATTGTTTTGATAATTTAAGAAATAAAATTAGGTTTTGAAGCTATTTAATTTAAATTAAAAGTTCAACTGGGTTTTGAAGTAATTCGATTTGTTTAATAATATGTTAGATAATTCTTAAATTAAGAGCAAATATTTTTAGTTGTTAAATCAATAAATAAAAATAATGATATCCCTCTGTGGAAGCAACTCCCAGTTCTGCGGTCTTCCGGTACAAGGTAATCAAATTACTTGTAAACTTCCTACTTCTGGTTCTTATGAAATTCGGTTATTCACCTCTAGCAAAGGTCAAGGCGAATTTAATTATGTGGGACAATTAGAGTTTAACAAGTCTTAAAAATATGCTCGTTGAGCAGAGAGTTTCACTAACGCAGAGTTATCGAACAACCTAAGATCATTGCTAGTTCGCTTGATATTGGCTACTGGATTCATACCAGCCGTGTTGGGGTTAAACCTTGTGCCAGGATTCGCTTGATGTTGCGATGATCCTGCTCAATCACTTTGTTCAAATACTTGCTCTGCCGTAATTGTGTCTCGGCAGCGATCGCTTCCTCCGCTTTCAATCTTGCCATCACCACTGGATACGCCGCATTCTGGTCTACGATCGGCTATGGCACTTGAGTATGAGTCGCCTTCAGTACTTTTCGGAAAAACCGTGCTGCTGCTTTGCCATCTCGCTTCGCATTCAGCAGAAAGTTCAACGTGTTACCTGCACTATCTACCGCTCGATATAAATATTTCCACACTCCCTTCACTTTCACAGATGTCTTCCGATCCACCCGCCATGAATCATTCGTCAGTTGCAAATGAGAACGAATTCGTAGCTCCAATTCTGGGGCGTACTTCAGCACCCATCGATTAATCGTGGAACGATCCACCTCAATGCCTCGCTCTGCATCATCTCCTCCAAGTCTCGGTAACAAAGGGCATAGTGGTAGTACCATCTCACATTTAGCAGGATGATGTCTGGCTAGAAATGACGCCATTTGAATAGACTTGGGGTGGACATGGTCAGCCGAGCATCAACAACAAGGCTTATCCACCTTACCATCTCCTTCTCTTTTTACGACAGAACCAAAAATCTTGCCATGACTGAGTTTTAGCCGTTTATTCAAAATTCATGTTTTGACAAAACAACCTGCAAAGAGAAAAATTTGAGTACAATTACTTATGCATAATATAGGCTAAAGTGCAAATCATACTGCTATTATTATTGAAATTCTTGAAGAAGACAAAAGGCTTTTTCTTTGGAGTACTACTAACATGAAGCAACTTAGAGATCTCCTTTAATTGAAGAACACCAGATCGGAGATTTAGTGTTCTTCAAACCAGTCCAATGCACAGTAAAAAGCATAGATAAAAATTTTTCCCTCCCTCGTCTAGGACACTCCTGTGCAGACTGCCCTTTGCGTCTTACCTGACTCGAAGATCGCATAAAATTTAACACAATTCAGAGTAACTTATGTTGATGTTGAATTTCGCCAAGATAAATAGATTGTGTCAATTAGCAACTTTTGCTGTTTGTGGCATTCTCTTGAGTACCGCTTTCATTAAGATGGAAGATTCTTCAGTTATAGCTCAAGAAATTAAACCCACTACTACTCCTTTTGTGATATCACAAACATGGGAACTCAGAGCAGAGTCGGGACCGGATAATCAAGGTCGTTGGCGATTCTACAAGCCTGACAATATCTCAGAGGATGCAATGCAAGCTCAAGGTTGCACTAACGTTGGTGTTGGTGGTGCAAGTTGGCGCTGTCCTCGCGAGAAGATTAGGGTAGAAGTGGGTAATGATTCCCGTAGTCGTGATTCTCGCTACGATGATTCTCGTTATGGAGCCTATACACAGCAACTCAGAGCAGAGTCAGGACCGGATAATCAAGGTCGTTGGCGATTCTACAAGCCTGACAATATCTCAGAGGATGCAATGCAAGCTCAAGGTTGCACTAACGTTGGTGTTGGTGGTGCAAGTTGGCGCTGTCCTCGCGAGAAGATTAGGGTAGAAGTGGATAACAGACCTTAAGATTAAGGGTTTGAAATACTTGAGTGTCTTATCCCTCTTTTGTCACTTTGGGAGAAGCCAATTGTTGAAAGCCTTTCAGAGCTTTCATTTTCCAGTTTTGGCTACAAACTTTAATTACTGTTAGAAAATAAAGGCTCAAAGCTCTACTAAATCAAAGTTTCACAATCAAGCTGAGATTATTGTTTTTCGAGAGTGATAAAAGAGGGTTATATCAAGTTCACGGGTTAAAGTGCGTCTTCATCGGTAATGCTTCCAATTAAGGCACTCACAGCGATTCCACAGCAGGGGTTAGGACAATTTTCTCAAGGCATTTTATGATGCAAAATCCTTGAAATGGTTCATTCCCCAACCCTTGTAGTCACAACACCTGCCGGGTTAATAAATTCACTGAATGCCAACTGACAGCTCAAATGGAACAGTTTGATTTCTGTTTTTGGCATTCCCCATGAGATACACACGAACGGTGTAATTACCACTGCGGGACAATTTAACGCTGCCGTCGTTGCCTGATGTTGAACTGTTATAGATTGCTTGATTGCTGCCTGGTGCAAGAATGTTGAAGTATGCGGTTCCTTTGGTGATCAACGAAACCGACATCCTCTGCCCCGCCTTTGCACCCAGAATATAGTCGTGGTATTGCTCGCCCCTAATCGAAGAACGCACATAACCATTATCGTTACCACGAGAAAAATGCACGACCGTATGCGCCTGAGCCAGTGAGGGCGCAGCAATGCCAAATGTGAGCGATGCAGTGATGGCTACTGCGGCAAAAACCTTTTGAGTAGAAGCTAAGGCAAAGTTTTTCATGTGATAGTTTCTCCGTTACAACAACTGAATTGTTTTTTGTTTTGATGTACTTATAGAACAACGTCTTAGCTTGATTAGTGAAGTCACTGCGAACCCAGCCAACCGCTTTGGATTGCACAAATTGCACCTTACACCCGTTCAAACGCCCTGCTAAATTGGATTATTTGTCCAGATAACAACTAATTCTGACAATCCACTGGACCGCCCGCATAAATAATTGATTGGTATCGTCCTTGGTCTGTTTTAATTGTTACACAGTAGTCAGTTTTGCCTTCTAGCCAGTAGCTGTAGCCCGAATCATCACTCTTGACCCATCGATAGCCCCGTTGTTTGACTGTGTTTTCTGCCTGTCCTGCCCTTGCCCCCACTAAATCACTCAACTGAGGAACGGTAGTACCTGCTTCAGGCTGTCTATTGCCATTGCGATCGTCAGATGTGCCTTGTTCTTGCAGGTAGCGATTGATCGCTATATGGGCTTTACGGACTTCTGTTGAACCACAGGATTCGCCCTGTTGAACGATCTCTCCCTGAGGGTCAAAAAGGACAGTGCAGCCACTTCCTGATTTCATACCAGTCACACTCAGATTACCGTTGTCTAAAGTGTTAATCACTACTTGAGCGTTAACAGGATGAGTGACTGTAAGAGTTAATAAACCCAAAATAGTAGGGGCTAATGTTCGCAAGCTTTTCATTGGTTGCATTGAGTTTATATGGTGTTGGTTAAAAGATTGTTTGTCCAGATAACAACTAATTCTGACAATCCACTGGACCGCCCGTATAAATAATTGATTGGTAGCGTCCTTGATCTGTTCTAATTGTTACACAGTAGTTGGTTCTGCCTTCTAGCCAGTAGCTGTAGCCCGAATCATCACTCTTGACCCATCGATAGCCCCGTTGTTTGACTGTGTTTTCTGCCTGTCCTGCCCTTGCCCCCACTAAATCACTCAAC
>JAQYWR010000025.1:107686-114688 GCA_029379225.1 Nostoc sp. S4
TTGTTTGACTGTGTTTTCTGCCTGTCCTGCCCTTGCCCCCACTAAATCACTCAACCGAGGAACGGTAGTACCCACTTTAGGCTGACGCCTAGCAGCAGTACTACCATTTGTGTTACCTGAGTTTTGTCCAGAGGAAGCTGTATTCCAATAGACATAAATCGACTCAGTAACAAGGCGATAAATCTGTCCCTTGTCGCCCAGTCCAGCTTGTCGATAGGCAGCACGACCATTTTGATCGCGGTAATTTCCGGGTTGATTACCCACAGGGCTAAGGTCATAGCTACGACCATTTTTCAGTTGAATGCTAACCGCCCCCTGCCGTTGGGAAAACGAACAGGGAGCAGAGGATGTGGCGCGGTCTTGTCCTTTTGGGTAGACATCGCAACGGGCATTTACGGTATCGGCTTTGACGTATACGGGAAAACTTAAAGAAGCGATCGCCAGTGCTAACGTTAAAAACGAATTTGAAGATTTGATCGCCATCAAACTCCTGAGTTATGACAACAAAAATGACATTTTATATCATCGCCTAAATGTGTATTTGCTAGTTAACACTTGCAATCCTTCTTAAACTATCTGGCGTTGTGTCATTTTCCAAGAACTTTTACTATTCGGGAATTCTAGAGCTTTTGTATGGGAAGCGTAGGCGTAGCCCCAGGCATCGGCAATTTTTTTTTACTGAAGAATAATTTAGAAAAAGGAAGTCAGAATTAAAAGCGTGGAGGATTCAGACCTACTACTAATTGAAGACCAGATGAAGATAAAATCGCTATTTCCGTTGTCCGAAAATCTCTAAAATTAATCGATGATAGGAAATTAAAGTAGGATGATGACCGAGCCTAATATCAGTTACTCGATCGCTTTCTCATAGATTATGTTCTTGTTTAATCGCTTCCTCCATTCAATAATTCGGTTTGTGCTAGTCAGTGTGATAACAATCGCATTAGTACTTGGTTGGAGTGCGATCGCTCACAGTCAACTGCCTTCCTTACCTACCGCAGCCTCCAACGATCCGCACCAGCCACCCAAAGGTGTTACCCGCCTCGGTATGTATGAAATTGCCTCTGTGTATTCACCCTTAGATAGAGACATCTTGTTTGAGATTGTCTCTCCCACTGTTTTTAATCGTAGCCAACCGCCAGACGGATCTCTTCCAGTAGAGGTACGTGCCGAAGAAATTACACAACGGCTGATGCGAGCGCTCGAGCGAACTCACAAAGCTAAACAAACTCCTTTGGTTTCTATTGCCATTCTGAATCAGGATTCAATCCTCCAACTCAGTGACGATCGAACGACCCGTCCTTTAAGGCTGGTGACAGTAACAGAGCCAGATGCTGACTATCACGGGAAAACTCTGGAGGAATTGGCGCAGGAGTGGCAAAAAATATTACAAGCAGAAGTAGAACGCATTAATAGACTCTTCTCGCATCAGGTATTGTGGCAACGAATTGGACAGGCACTGCAAATCAGCATCGGCTTAGTGTTAGGGAGTGTTGTGTTGTGGTTACTGCGGCGAACTCTAATTCGCAAACAGACGGCATTGCAAGTTAGCCATCAAGAGCAGATAGCTGCGGTAAAAGAGCATGTGGTCAAGCGAACTGAAGCAGAAACATCCACAACTATTGACACAATAGAGACTAGCGATCGAACAAAGGCAGACACCATCGCCGATCTGCGAGCGCACTTTCTAGAAATGATTCAACACCAGTTCAGCCTCAAGCGCCAACTGGGGATATATTCTCTGCTCACATTGCTAGTGTTTTGGGCATTTATTCTGATGTGGTACATCGGGATTGTGGTCATCATGTCTCGCGTCCCTTACCTCATGAGATGGTGGACGGAAGCTTTAACCAAGCCCCTGGCGCTACTGATTATTTGGTTTTTTATCAGTTTTGTTATTCGGATCGGCAAAACATTAATTGACCGCCTTACTGATGTCTGGACAACGCATCCCCCTCTTCCCTTAAGTGAAACTCAACGGATTGCACTACGAGCTGCAACAATTTCCGGGGCACTCAAAGGATTAATCACTTTTGTTTTCATCACCTTGGGTGTCTTGCGGTCTCTAAACATGTTTAATGTGCCTACCAGTTCAATTTTAGCAGGAGGCGCTGTCATCGGTATTGCAATTTCTCTTGGTTCCCAAAGTCTGATTAAAGATTTGGTCAATGGCTGTTTGATTTTGATGGAGGATCAATTTGCTGTGGGAGATGTAATTGAGATTGGGGATAAAAGCGGACTGGTGGAAAATCTCAACCTGCGGGTGACTCAACTACGTAATGACGAAGGTAAACTAATTACCATTCCCAATAGCAATATCACGAATGTCAGCAATCTCACCCGCCTCTGGTCGCGGGTAGACTTTTCTATTGTGGTGGCTTATGAAAACGACCCCAAGCAGGTTTTAGAGATTCTCAAGCAAGTATGCAAACAATTGTATAGCGAAGTAGAATGGCGCGATCGCCTGCCAGAATCGCCCCAAGTGTTGGGGATTGATGACCTATCCCACATGGGTATGTTAGTACGCGTCTGGATTAAAACCGCACCTATGGAACAATGGAACGTTGGGCGAGAGTTCCGTCTACGGGTACGGCAAGCCTTTGAAGCAAACAATATTAAGATTGAGGTAAATTGAGGATTGTCAGCCACAAACGAATAATTTACCAGGCACATAAATGCTACTTACCTAGTATGAACTTTGCGCCTTAGTAAAATCATTATCTCTGTATTAAGATATCGAAGCTACAACAGTCGATCGCGAACAGTTTTTATTTTTTGTGTCTCTAACCCTCTTCTGTCACTTTCCAAAATAAGTAAGTAGTAAATAACTGAAATTATCCAGAAAAAAAGGTTTAAATTGGTTCATTGGATAAATTAGGTGATTAAATCCAAGCAATAAATCGGAATTGGTAAAAACATTTATCCCAGGATAAATCAACCAAAATAATAAGAGAGGTTGAACAATTAAACGAAGATTATTTCAAGTATTCTTCCATCCAGAATCATGATTTCATTGTTTATGATTAGAAAAATCTACACAATCAATACAAATACTGTCTTGTACTAATTTATATTCAGCTACTTTTCTCAGAAATTAGCTACTTTCACTCTCTGGGTTCGCAGTCGCTTCAAGTCGGGCATTGCCCGCCCAACGCGCTGCTCACCGTATAAACTATCTGCTAGTACCAATTCAATATTAAAGCCCTCTTCCATTAATTCTGTAATTATTTCTGATGCTAACTCTATTTTGAACAGGTCTTTATACTCTGCACAATATTCATCTACAAGCGCAACTGTTGGGTGAGCATAAGAGTGCCAAATGTTTGAGGATTTGTAATTCTACATCCATCTAAATGTAGTTTAGCTGATTATCAACTGTTACAAAAAATCTGCCAAAAGTATTATTAATAGAGCAAATTATAAAATTGCAATTACTTAAATTCGGAAGATATTATTTCTTTAACGCCAGAGTCAAGCCATCTGCGATCGCAATTACACTTAGACTAACTCGCTGGTCTTGATGCAACTTCTGATTAAAAGCACGAATTCTTTTAGTTCTATTATCTTGCACTTGTGGGTCAGCAACTCTGCCCGACCACAGAACATTATCAATCGCAATCACTCCTCCCCGACGCACTAATTGCAGCGATCGCTCATAATAGGCATCATAGTTACTTTTATCTGCATCGATAAAAGCAAAATCAAAAGTTTCTGCTTCTCCTGTAGCTAATAGCCAGTCTAAAGTCTGCAAAGCCGGGGCAATGTGCAGCTGAATTTTATTTGCTACTCCTGCTTGGTGCCAATAGCGCCGAGCGATCGCTGTAAATTCCTCACTAATATCACAGGCTACCACCTTCCCGTCACTCGGTAACGCCAATGCCACCACTAAGGAACTATAGCCTGTAAATACTCCAATTTCCAAAGTTTTTTTTGCTCCTAACAACTGCACCAGTAATGCGAGAAACTGCCCTTGTTCCGGAGCAATCTGCATTCTACCTACTGGATGGAGGGCTGTTTCTTGCCTCAGTTGAGTTAAAATTTCTGGTTCGCGCAGAGAAATAGACAGTAGATAATCAGATAAATTTTGTTCGAGTCCTAGTGTTTGAGTTGTCATGAGATTAAAGCATAAGTGTTTGAACTGCATTAATCAGTGTGTAATATTTGAAATGCAAGTCGGGATATGAGCAAAGCGATCGCTGAGGATATTTTAGATTGTGCCAAACCTTAAAGAAGATGATAACGCCTTGCGTGAGGTGTTGACCCAAGCCAAAATTATTGCTGTTGTCGGACATTCTGATAAACGCGATCGTACCAGCTATCAAATCGCCCAATTCTTACAGCAGGTAGGCTATACAGTTTATGCCGTCAACCCTTTAGTTAAAGAAATTGATGGTAAGCCCAGTTATGCTGCACTCCAAGATGTACCAGAACCCGTGGATATTGTTAATGTGTTTCGCCGTTGTCAGTACTTGCCAGAAATTATAGATGAAGCAATTGCCATTAACGCTAAAACCGTGTGGGCACAATTAGGCATCTGCCATCAACCATCAGCACAAAAAGCTCTAGATGCAGGACTCAACGTGGTTATGGATGCTTGCATTAAAATTGAGTATCTGCGACTAAAAGTAGATTTAGCAAACAATGTCTAATTTTGCATCTCTCATCATGCGTACAGATGACATCAAAAGCAATGCAGATTGTAATTATTATGCAATCAACCAGCGTACAGACATTTTATATGTAGAGATATTGCATACCAAGTTATTGTTTGAGCTACTCGCTTAAACCCTTTTAGAATTAAAACTATTGTGGGGAAATTTTATTACTAGATTAGCTTTTATTGTCGGAGGAAGGATGAGCCGTCCAATAATTCTTGGTATTGTAGGCGACAGCGCTGCGGGGAAAACAACACTAACGCGAGGAATCGCTCAGGTACTCGGTCCAGAAAATGTGACGCTTATTTGTACAGATGATTATCACCGTTACGATCGCCAACAACGTGCAGAAATTGGCATCACCGCCCTCCACCCTGACTGCAACCACTTAGATATTATGCAGCAACACCTGTCGCTACTACGCACAGGACAGCCGATTCTCAAGCCAGTTTATAGCCATAAAACAGGCACATTTGAGCCACCGCAGTATATCAAGCCGAATAAATTCGTGATTGTTGAGGGATTACTCGGTTATTCTACTCGTGGTGCCCGCGATTCTTATGATGTGAAAGTTTACCTTGCGCCTCCTGAAGAACTACGCGCTAAGTGGAAAGTTAAGCGAGACACCCAAAAACGGGGCTACACTGCCGAACAGGTGCTAGCAGAACTAGAAAAGCGCGAACCAGATTCAGCAGAATTTATCCGTCCCCAGCGACAATGGTCTGATATTGTAATTAGTTTCTACCCACCCACCGACGAACAAGATGAAAGCACCGGACACCTAAATGTCCGCCTAGTACTGCGTCCAACAATTCCCCATCCAGATTTCACCCCAATTACCAACTATGATGACAATTCCGAGTCAGCCATCCGTCTGGGACTAGACAGGGATATGAGTAAGCCTGTAGATGTCTTAGAAGTTGACGGTCATGCCACCTTAGAACAGGTGAATAAGCTAGAGCATATTATATGTTCGGATATGCCTCATTTAAGAAATATTTGCGATCGCGAAAGCAACCCAGAACTGGGCAAAATTGCTGGTACAACTGGAGAAACACTCCAGAGTTATCCTTTGGCTCTCACCCAGTTGATCATTACCTACCACATGCTCAAAGCAACGCAAATTCATCAGTAATTAGGGAAATTAAAGAGTTAAAAGGGTTTGCGATCGCCTGTAGTGTTGGGCTGCTGAATTATGCGATGTTTACGGTGATAAACTACGCACTTTGCTAAAGCTACTCCAACCTTGTCAAGATTTAAACAAATATAGTTACTTTGTACTATATTAATGTTATGACTAGTCCGAAAAGGTGTATATTATCGGCATGTCAAGTATACAAACTGGTATTGAATGGACTGATAAGACCTGGAACCCAACCACTGGTTGTGACAAAGTGAGTCCAGGTTGTCGCTACTGTTATGCTGAAGCGCTCACTGAGCGTTTTCCTAAGAATTTTCCAAAAGGTTTTAAGCTGACGCTACATCCAGAACGAATAGAACAACCAAAGCGATGGCGTACTCCTAGTCGCATCTTTGTCAACTCAATGAGTGACCTTTTCCATGAAGATGTGCCGTTTTCCTTCTTACAAGACATTTTTAGCGTTATGCGAGAAACTCCTTGGCATATTTATCAAATTTTGACAAAGCGAGATCAAAATTTAATAGATTTGGCTCATAAACTTGAATGGTCTGAGAATATCTGGATGGGTGTATCAGTAGAAAGTCAACGATATACCTACAGAGTAGATGCCCTGCGACAAGTGCCAGCAACAGTTCGTTTTCTCTCATGTGAACCTTTACTGGAATCACTGAATTTAGATTTGCACGATATCCATTGGGTGATTGTAGGTGGTGAATCTGGGTACAACCATCGACCTGTAAAACCAGAATGGATTCAAGAGATTTTACAACAAACACGAGAAGCAGAGGTTGCTTTCTTCTTCAAACAGTGGGGAGGAAAACATTCAAAAGCTGGTGGCAGAATACTAGATGGGCAAACTTGGGAGGAAATGCCAACAGTATGGAAAAAGCATATTATCAAATGGCAGAATAAATTTCCTGGGCAGCCAAAATTGCATGAGTTAGAACAGAAGTATTTGATTCCTGCTAAATAATAGAGAGTCCATAATGAGTCGGCTTGGAAATGAAGGCGAGGATATTATCGGGCGTTGGTCTGAGGAAAAGTTAGATTTACTAGCAAAATATCTCAAGGCTTACTCCACGATCATGAATGAACAAAAAAAAGACTGGCTCAGGGCTTATTACTACATAGATGCTTTTGCTGGTTCTATTAGAGGCTGTTTGAAAAGTCGGTCAGGTTGTAAAAAAGCTCTCTCAGTGTAAGCTG
>JAQYWR010000026.1 GCA_029379225.1 Nostoc sp. S4
CGTCCCTGAGTATTTCTACTCATTTAGGTTAAACGAGTCGCACCCCAATCCCACAGCCAAGATCCAAAATCGATTCTCCTGGCTGGGGGTTGAGTAATTGCAACAAGTCTTCGCCATATTTCCAGACAAAGGCGTGTTTATCTTCATACAGCGAAGTGTCCCAATTATTATTGAGTGTCGAAATATTATTCATAAAACTGTGAAATTACAATGTGTTGATTTCTCAATCCTCAATCATCTGCTTGAGGTTGATGAGTGCCTAATCACTAGAGTAAAAAAGATTTTTAATCATGTCCAATATATATTTTCACCATAACTAATATTTTAAAGATATGAGTTCAGGTAACAGATGGAACTACGACACTTGCGCTACTTTGTCATCTTGGCAGAGGAACTGCACTTTGGGCGGGCAGCAGAACGCTTACATATTGCCCAACCTCCGTTGAGTCAACAAATTCGGCAGCTAGAAGGGGAATTAGGTTTTGAACTGTTTCATCGCACAAAACGAAATGTGCAGTTAACAGAGGCCGGACAAGTGTTTCTCGGTGAAGTCCAGCAAATTATGAGGCAATTACAACAGGCAATCCAAGTCGGGCGGCAAACCAGTCGCGGCGAAATTGGACAATTAGTGGTTGGCTTTGTGAGTTCTGCTGCGTATAATATCTTGCCAACTATTCTGCGAACCTTTCGTAGTTTAGTTCCTAGTGTAAGCTTAGAGTTACACGAACTAACTACAGATCAACAGTTAGAGTGGTTGCTAGAAAGTCGAATGGATGTAGGATTCTTGCGTCCACCTGTCGAAGAAGATAGATTTAGTTGGGAGATAATTTTTCAAGAGTCGCTGATGGTGGCATTACCTGAAGCACATTTGCAATTGAATCAATCTGATGTGTGTTTGGCATCGCTTGCCAATGAACCGTTTATTTTATTTCCCAGGACATTAGCACCAGGACTTTATGACTTAATCATTAGTCTCTGCCAGCAAGCAGGCTTTAGTCCCAAAGTTGCCCAAGAAGCTATCCAGATGCAAACAATTGTCAGCTTAGTAGCAGCCGAGATGGGTGTGGCGATCGTGCCAGCATCTTTGCAAAATCTACAACGGATTGGGGTAGTTTATAAAACTGTACAAGAATCTACACCAAAAGTGGGCATTGCGATGATTTGGCGAAAAAACGAGACATCCCCAACTGTGCTGAAGTTTGTGGAGATAGTTAGACAACTTGCAAAGCAATTATGAATAGAGGGTACGCAGAGTATTTACAAGATTAATTGGCAATGAATTATTATTCTAATTAATGAGTAATTCAATTTTGACAACTCAAAACTTGACTATTGGTTATAAAATATCCCATAAAACTGTTCGGTATGTTGCAAGTCTCAATGATTATTTTGGCAAAGCCTAGCTGTTTTTTTAGAGAGGTGAAAATTTCCGGCTGAAATCTTTACTGTAAGTGCATTTGAAGGATTTTTAGCAAAAATGAGATGTGCCAAAACTTTGAAAAGGTTGTAGGATAAGCCTTTGAAGCGTTTTTGTTCCACAAAAAACTTGACAAGCGATCGCTCAAACGCTACTTTGAAATCAGACCCGCCAAAACAGACTTCACAAGCCTGTTTTTGTAAGTCTTTCAAAGGCTAGAGTCTCCAATAACAATTTGGAGGCGAATTAATGGAAACATGCTGTTTCCTCGGAGTGCCCTTTGGGAATGGAAGGTCTCCAATAACAATTTGGAGGCGAATTAATGGAAACTTTTCAAAATCACCTTTTACAGTCCCAAAAAGTGGATGTCTCCAATAACAATTTGGAGGCGAATTAATGGAAACACCTTGGTTGGATTTGGGGGTGTCTCCTTAAGAAATTCGATATATAGCAATCTGATTTGATTTTTAAACATATCAAATAATTTGCTAAACTCTGAATCATCATCAGGAGTAAGTGTGATGTTTCAAGCCTTACCAAAAACAATCGCTTTTGAAGAATTCCTAAATTGGAAACCAGATGGCGGATGTTATGAACTGCATAATGGGGTAATTGTTGAAATGCAGCCAGTAGGCGATCGTGAAGAGATTAATGGTTTTTTAGCTGGTGAAATAACTTTAGAGTTTAAACGACTAAAACTTCCTTACCTCATTCCCAAGCAAGCACTAGTCAAGATTCCAGACAAAGAGTCTGGTTATTCGCCTGATGTAATAGTCATAAATCAAAAGAATCTTTCATCAGAACCGATGTGGAAAAAGTCCTCAACAGTTACTCAAGCTGCGTCGGTTCCCCTAGTTATTGAAGTCGTCAGCACTAATTGGAGAGATGATTATGCATCGAAGCTGGTTGACTACGAAACTTTTGGCGTTCCTGAATATTGGATTGTAGATTATCTAGCTTTGGGTGGTAGAAGGTACATAGGTAATCCTAAACAACCTACTATTTCCATCTCCTATTTAGTGGACGGTGAGTATCAAGTTAACTTGTTTCGGGATAATGACCAGATTGTATCACCTACATTCCCACAATTGAACTTGACTGCTGAGCAGATTTTTCAAGCTGGGCGGCTAGAAAATGAGTTATGACCGCAATGCAGATACTCCCATCGGCCCACGAGTTACGCCCAATTGATTTTGCAACTTCAACTCTCGCCACAGTTGGGAACCTGTAATTTCACCTTGCACTAATTGACGATAACAATGTATTGTTTTACTTACTTGTTCTGGTTTTTCATTTACAAACTCGATCCGGAAGTGACGTAATCCCAATTCGATGAGACGCTGTACGTACTCGGCTCCCGTTTGAGCAGTACCGTTAAATACAGTATTCCGACAGCCTGCATCTGCTTTGAGAACGTGTTCGCTACCTACACGGTCTTTTAATTTCACTTCATGCTTTTCACAAGGTCGTCCACAGTTTGTGTAATCTGTTCCTGTTGAAAGAAAGGCACAAAATACACAGTGTTCCATGTGAAACATTGGCATATGCTGATGGATTGTCACCTCAAACCACTGAGGTGGACAACTGGCGAGCAAGTCTTCAAGTTGGTTAATATTTAAGTCATAGGATGCTGTTAGCCGTTCCAAACTATAGCGCTGCTGAAAGTAGTCTGCCGTTAAAGGGTTGGCAACATTAAGCGAAAAATCTCCGATACAACGGTCTTGGGCAAAGAATTGCAATTGCTCATAGTTGCGTATCAGATAGCCATCTGCCTTTGAAGCATGTACTTGCTGCAAAATCCAATTTTCTCCCGGTTTAGTAATTCGGGGTGGTGCTACCCAAATAGTGGGGAGTAAGGATTGTTGTCTTTGTTGATGTACTAGCTGTACTGCTTCTCGGTAGGCGCGTATTTCTTCAAATTCACAGTAAAGTGTCTCAATACCAGCTTTAAGGGCAGCTTGGAGTTGCTTGAGGTTTCGTACTAGAACGATGAGTGAAGGAGATGAGAGAGATAAGGAAGATGAAGAGGGGAGTAAGTCTTGGAAGGAGACATTAGAATTTAATTGCCAGCGTTTGGGTTGACTCCGCAATTCTTCCAACTGCGCCACGATATCTCGCCGCATTCGATTTAACTCACTTACGGGCAGCATAACGGTATCACAAAGGTGGTTGGTTAGTTCTCCCAAACAGAAAGGTGTATTACCGAGACGACCGAATTGTTCTTGTAAGCGTTCTGTATCTAGCGGTTTGGTATGCGCTTCCACCAGTGAAATTGCAGATTCTACTTGTATGATATTACCGATTTTATCGCGAGCGATCGCCATCAATGGCTGACCAACTTCTCCATAAATTTCTAAATCAATCGGACGCTGGAATTGGGGATTTTCGCCAGCAAAACTCTGACGCAGTTGCTTATCGAGTTCTGGGTCACTAGTTTTCCAAACCTTATCGCCTACATGCACCCGACGTAAGTTCAAATCACTTCTACCGAAGGTTAGCAGAGTTTCCTTACCTTTGGGCACTACACCATAAACCCGACCGCCTTCTTCCTTTGCCTCTGGATGACCGCAGTCAAACACAATTCCATCTCCCGGTTTAACAGGTGCTTCCAGTTTGATTGCTATCTGTTCGTTCTGGATGCGGGTAACTTCACCGAGATAAACGCCGCGTTTTTTACCAAAACGGGCATGAACTAATTCTTGATTATTAATCCCGCCAAACCATCCTGTATACAGTCCACGAGAAAATGCCATCTCTAGGTTGTAGTGTTCTTGAGAAGCAGAAATTTGTTGTACCACTTTCCCCGCGTCCAATTCCTCCATCACCCGATCTAAGGCTTGACGATATACACGGGTGACATTAGCAACATACTCTGGGGCTTTCAAACGACCTTCAATCTTGAGACAAGTTACACCTGATTTCACCAAATCTGCCAGCACCTCTAATCCTGCTAAGTCTTGAGGACTGAGTAAGTATTTGCGTTCTTTCAAATTCACAACTTCCCCATCAGCAATTAACTCGTAGGGCATTCGGCAAGCTTGGGCACATTCACCTCGGTTAGCAGAACGTCCGCCTAAAGCCTCACTAGTTAAACACTGACCAGAATACGCCACGCATAAAGCGCCATGAACAAAGACCTCCAAGGGTAGCGAAGTTTCCTGTTGGGCAATTTGCTGCTGAATTTTATTGATTTCTTGAAGAGAACATTCACGTGCCAGTACTACCAATTGACAACCGAGGGACGACTTGGCAAATTCGACTCCCGCCGCACTGGTAATGGTCATTTGCGTGGAAGCATGGATGGGAAAATCGGGCGAGAGGTGACGAATGAGACGACAAATTCCCACATCCTGAACAATCACCGCATCCACACCTGCTGCAATAATAGTGCGGAGATATTGCTGCGCTTGTGCTAGTTCTTTGGGAAATATTAGTGTGTTGACAGTGACATAACCTTTCACACCCCGACGGTGCAGAAATTTCATCAATTGGGGCAAGTCTGCCTCAGTAAAATTTTGTGCCCGCATTCTAGCGTTGAAGCGATCCAATCCGAAGTAAATCGCGTCTGCCCCATTTTCCACAGCCGCCTTAGCACATTCCCAGTTACCTGCTGGCGCAAGTAGTTCAGGACGTTGAAGAGAAGATGGGGAAGAAGGGCATAGCCCATCGGAGATATCGCTTTTCATCAAATTTAGGCAAGGTTAACTACCACCATAGTGATTTTATCTAAGTTAGTGGGAAATGGTGGACGTTTATCCTTAGCTCGACTTTATCCATTTTTTGGCAACCCGATCGCTATCACTCAAACCTTTGTGGGACAGTAATTTTACTTTTTGAACTTCACCGAATATGTATGATGGGGAAAAAGTATTTGCCGAAAAGCCAGGGTTTTTGCTGGATGAAGGAAACCAAGTTCTTAATTTTGGATAAAGTCGAGCTTAGATATGGCTTTTGAGTGTTAAATCATGGAGTGCGATCGCCAAGTTTTATCCAACTTTCACTTACACTGAAATCTACTTCAAAGACTCCATCAACTCAATACACTTGTGCATCTGCTGGCGCATCGTTTCCCGATCAGCATGAAACCTCCGTCCATGACCTGGTAGCACCCATTCAAAAGAGTAGTTAGCCAGGTTACGCATTGATTTAGTTTGTTCTGACCAAGAATACCAGCAGAAACCGTGGAATGCAGCCAATTGGTGCAAGTTTTCTGACCAAGCGAGATGGTCACCAGTAAACAGAAACTTGTTTTTATAAAGTAAAACTGTGTGTCCTTTGGTGTGACCTGGAACTGGAATAATTAATAAATCCTCAGCCAAAGCAAATGGTTCAAAACCAGTTAACTGTATTTCCACATTGCGAGTACCCGTAGAAACATCATCAGCATGGAGAATGCGCTGACACTGAAAATGCTCAGCAAACTTTTGATGATCTGCAACATCATCGATGTGAGTTAGGTACATATAACGAATTCCCCCCATCTCTTCTAAACGCTTGACTAAAGGTGGCGTAAATCGGGGAGAATCGACTAAAATATTACCTTCTGGAAGTTGAATAAAATAGCTAGCAGCAGCGTAGGATTTCTCAGAATGATAGGCACAATGATAAACATTTTCTTCTATTAATTTGGGAAAACTTTCCTGAGCAACTTTGATATCTTTTGGTTTTTCAACTGTGCCAATAGAACTAGTAGGACAAGCCAAAAGTGCTTCCAGCGCTGCTAATCTTTCCGCTTCATTTGCTGGTTGATGATAAACTGCTGATTGTTCATCAACACGATAAAAAACTTCCGGAGTCATCCAGCGACATGTATCGCAATCAATACAGGTAGTATCTACATAAAAGTCGCCATTGGCATTTTGGGCGCGACGCTGATTTAAATGAGCCATATTATAAACCCCCTGCTGGGGAGTGATAAACCCTATATCACTACGCTAGCAAATCAGAATTCAGAATGACCTACGCCCCGCTGCGCTAACAGGAGTCAGAAGTCAGAATTCTGAAGCCAGAATGAGTCTATCAACTGGCTGATAAATAACTGAGTTTTTATACACATTTGATTAAATACTTACCAGAAATAATTAAATATTTTTTTATTTTTCAGTCCCTTACATCTTGATACTTCTGAATTTTGAATTTTGAATTCTGAATTCTCCTTTATGGTTTCTCCGGTGCAATACAACATCCTGCTTGAACGCTCAAAGAATTATTCTTACCATTTCGGTCAATTTCAAAGTTTAAAGTAGAGCCAAAAAGTGAAGATTTAATCAGTTCTTGTACTTCACCAGTACGACTAACTTGTTTTCCATCTACACTCAGAATAATATCTCCTGGTTGCAGACCCGCCTTTTGGGCATTGGAATTATTTGCTACTGCTTGAACTCGAACTTGTGAATTAAGTTCACTCATCTCAATGCCGATAGAAGAATATCCCAAAAATTCTCTTGCAACTGGAGATTCGATTAAAGTATTGTTGCTAATATCCAGCGAATAGTTGCGGAATATCTCTCCATTTACTCCTCTTGCAATAATAAAATTATCAGGATAATAAGTAGGGCTTGGTTGGTTCGTATCAACATCGATAGGATTTTCTCCCAAAAGAACTAAACCCTTGGCAGAGGAACAAAGTTTCATATTTTGCCTGACAGTTTGAGTACCACCTTGGTCATTAGGCAACTGAACTACCATAATTCCCGAAGAATCTTTCATCGATAGATATCCCACATGTTGATTAACTCCAGCAGCAAACTCCAATTTCCAATTTCCATTAATATATGTGTTAGCTTCAGCCAGTTCTAATTCAAAAATATTGTTAGTTTGTGAAGCACAATTATTGCTAGATGTGATATTTGTGGGTGCTGGAGAGGAGGCAGGGGTAGTAGGATCGGGATCGGGAGTTGGCGTTATCGCTATGTCTTCTCCAGGAACTTGTGCCAGAATTCTTCCTGCTAAAATTGCTGCTACTGCTAATCCAATAAGAGGTTTCCAGGGAATAGTTACAGAGTGACCGCTGCCCTTGACAACCAAGCATCTGGCAATAATATCATGCAGAGCTTGTTTTTCTGGTGTGAATGCGGCCATCAGATAGCCAATAAAGAGAATAAGCAATCCAATAATAAATAGTAATCCAGCTAAAATTAAATAAGGAGAATCTTTATTTCCTGTACTTGCTGCCATTATTCCTATCAAGCCAGCAACTATCCAAATGAGAACACAAAATGATTTACTAAAGTATCTAGCTGTGGCTCTACTAAAAGATATTTTATTGCCACTAATATCTGTAACAATAATTCCTAGTAATCTTTTCCCAAATGTGGCTTGCATTAAAGAACTCTCCATCGCTGCAAAGTAAGTCCAGCCAAAGAGAGTTGTAAAAACAATATACACAATTGCTTTCGGGTTATCTATTTTACTAGGTGCTTTTTCAAAAGTAGCAAGAAAGAAAAACAATTGTAGTAAAAATACATCAATAAAAACTGCAACAAATCTTCTGCCAAAACTTGCATAGCGGCTTGTAGACATATCATTATTTCCTAATAACTAACGAACCTGATGCCATGTCATGAATTGTTTGTTTTTTATTTGTAAAACCAGCCATAAAAAAACCAATAAAAAGAGTTAGATATGAAAGTAATTTGCAAAAATATCTTTTGGCAGATTGTTCAAAACTTAACCGATTTCCATCGTTGTCAGTCACGGCAATACCCAAGAGTATTTTGCCAAGTGTTCCTTGTTTTGGTGAACTTTCCATCACTGTGGAATATACAAAGCTAAGAATGATGTAATATACTAATAAACGTCCCCAAAGTTCATCATTATTAGCCGCTCCATTGGTAATAAAATCAAAGCTAAAACTACCAATAATTAAAATTGTTTTATCAATAATATCTGCAACAAATCTTGTAGAAAAACCAGCATATTGTATTGGTTCTGGAGTAGGAGTAGGAGTAGGAGTAGGAGTAGGAGTTGGTGTTGGATTTATTATTACTGTGCCTGTCAAATAACGCACAAACTCTAATGCTTCTGATGCTGACTTGTAGCGATTTTTGGGGAAGTAGCGTATCATTGTGTCTAAAAAATTAGCCGAATTATCGCTGATTGGTACTTGCGATCGCTCCCGCCAAATCACTTCTAAAGTGTTAGGATCTATATCAAGTTGTAGTGGTAATATACCTGTCAAAGCTTCAATTCCAATCATTCCCACTGCGTAAATATCGCTACATAGCATTGGATATCCTCGCATCTGTTCTACAGGCATATAGCCTTTTGTACCTACAACAGCAGTTGATATTACCTGTCCATTAGTGTTAAATACTTGCGTGCTGATTTGCTTGACAGCACCAAAGTCAATTAACACAACCTTATTATCTGGCTTTTGTAGGATTAAATTTTCCGGTTTAATATCGCGGTGAATAACTTGGCGTTGATGAACAAACTCCAAGACTTCTAAAATATCTCGCAACAGAAACAGAACAGCATTTTCACTCCATTGCCTACCTGGAATTAATTCTGTGCGGAGGTTGTTACCGTCAATAAATTCTTGAACTAAGAAAAATTCTTGCTTCTCTGGAAAATAAGCTAAAAGGTCTGGAATTTGGGGATGCCTACCTAAAATTTCTAACATTTGTGCTTCTTGTTCAAATGCTTGCTGCACCCACGCCAAAGTAGACTGACTTTGAGGTTTGAGTCTCTTAACAACGCAACGCTTATTAAATTTCGACGTATCTACAGCTAAATATGTCTCCCCAAAACCGCCTTCTCCTAGTTTTGCCGTAATTCGGTAGTGTCCTTGAAGAGTTTCCCCAACCAGACTAACTCCAAACATATAGATATTTAACAGATAAAATATTTACAAATATAATACACATAAAATCACAAGAAAATTAAGTATTTTTTTAAAAAAATGTATCTAAAACGATCTGATGGCGTGTAAACTGTATAATTTAGTATTTATGAAAAGATTCGTTATGACTGAAATTGTATTTTTTGTTGAAGATGATCCAGATGGTGGTTATACAGCTAGAGCTTTAACAGAGTCAATTTTTACTCAGGCTGACGATATAGAAACACTACGGAAAATAGTTCGTGATGCCGTTCACTGTCATTTTCCTAATGAAAAAACTGTCCTAAAATCATTTGATTACATATAGTCTGTGATGAGGTAATAGCTTCTTGAAACTCCCAGGAAATTTATCTGGTTCAGAATTAGTTAACGTTCTTGCTAAGCTAGGATACGAGGTCAGTCATCAAAAGGATAGCCACATTCGGTTAATTACTCAATATAATCTGAGCATAATATAACAGTTACGCCCACGAGCTTATGAAAATTCTCACACTTAACGTGATACTGAGAGATGTTGCTGATAGTACTGGTTCAACTCGTAAAGAATTACTTAGGTTGCTTTTTTTATAGCTATTAACAATGGAGAAATAAATAAGTGGAATAAATGTTTAATTAATTAAGTTATGAATAAAACTTTACTTGCAATTGCAAATACGCCAAACTCTAAATTGTTACCTATAGTTTTTAATTTATTAAAATGCGATCGCGCCTCTTTACCAAACGCGATCGCTAAAGTTTTTATCTGCTTAACCAATAAAATGCAACTGATTAATTACTGCACTAATCAGATGATGAGTAATAGGCAAACTATCAATTACCATCCCCAAACACAACAACATCATGTAGGAAATGGAATAGAGAAACAAATCTCTAGCTACAGTGCGATCCTCTGGATTTTGCAATAACCGCCAAGATTTGTGGATAAATAATCCTCCCAGAATTAGGGCGATCGCAGCATAAAGAATTCCACTTGCGCCCAAGGGATAAACTAACAACAGGGTTGCAACTACAGTAATCAGCGTATAATACCAAATTTGCCGTACTGTTGCCGTATCCCCTTCAACTACTGGTAGCATTGGTATGCCAACTTTTGCGTAATCATCCCGAATCATTAGAGCTAGCGCCCAGAAATGGGGCGGTGTCCACAAAAAGACGATGGCAAAAATTAACCATGCTGGCCAGCTTAAACTGCCCGTGACAGCAGCCCAACCCACCAAAGCCGGAATTGCCCCAGCTGCCCCACCAATGACGATATTTTGGGTGCTGTGGCGTTTTAACCAGTGGGTGTAGACCAAAATATAGAAAACGATGCCAGAGAAAGCTAGCAGGGCGGCTAACAGGTTGGCAAAAACTGCCAGTAGTGTAAATGAAATTGTCGCCAGAGCGATCGCAAAAATTAGAGCATCGCGTGGTTGTACCTTACCGGAAGGCATGGGACGATGGCGCGTCCGCTCCATGTCATAATCAATATCTCGGTCGTAGATACAGTTAATCGTCTGGGCGCTTGCAGCAGCCAAAGTGCCACCAGTCAGAGTTACTAGTAACAGCAATGGGTCTACTTGTCCCTGAGCAGCAATCCACATACTGCCAGCTGTGGTGATCAAAAGCAACGGAATAATCCGAGGCTTAGTTAGCTGGTAGTAACTTTGAATTACTTGGAGAAAAGTTTCGTGGTGGCGAGAGACATTAGTCTCAATCATGTTGGCTCTGGTTCCTTATTTTTCAACAACTTATATGCAGCCCCCGCTCAAGCTGGCTCTTTGGGTCGAACGAAAATACTTTTGTGCAGTAGAGACGCGATTAACTCAAGTCTTTTCAAGAGTTAGGAATTCTCTCTTTCTCATCGCCCGGTTGGTGAGTTTCGACTACACTCAACTACCGCGAAGTCGAACCACATCTGGCAGTTGGTGAGTTTCGACTACGCTCAACTACCGTGAAGTCAAACTACATCTCCCTGATTCCCTACTTAGCACTCAGCACTCGTTGCTCAGGATTAACCGAGTCACGTAATGATAAAACTGTAAAAGCCACTAAAGTACCGAGCAAAGCAGCTCCTACAGCTTGGTGAGAGACGGTCAGAGGCTCGACTTGGAGATGTAATTTGAAAGTAGCGACTCCCAACAAGATTTGTAAGCTCAACAATGCGCCAGCCATATTTGCCAGTCGCCGCAAGGCTGGATGTAGTGCTGGTGTACGCCAACTGAAGAATACCATTATTAAGGTTGCCAAGGTTGGCGGCACCAAACCAGCAATATGACTGTACATTACAGTACAAAGTTGAGAGTCGCCAAAGCATTGGTGTAGGGCCCAACGAGATCCTACCAAAGCACCCAACAGACTTTGCAGGTAAACCAAAACAGCAGCAGTTAAACCGACCCAAGGTAACTTACCAACGGTTCCAGTTCCCTGATAGGGTGTGAGGCTCGTACCAATGATTAGGAGGGTGGTGAAAAACAATAGTGCCGTTCCCAAATGGGCGGTAACAATATCAAACCGCAATAATTCGGTGACGGTGAGTCCTCCCAAAACACCTTGAAAGACGATTAAAAACAGGGCGAATGTCGATGCCCAAGGCAGCCATTTGGGTAAGGAGTGACGATGCCACCAGGATAAACCAAAAAGTGCGATCGCGCTGACACCAATTAAAGCTGCATCTAATCTGTGAAACCACTCTAAGAATACCTGGAAATTCATTTGCTTAGCTGGCACTAGTTCGCCATAGCACAAAGGCCAGTCTGGGCAAGCAAGCCCAGCATTCATCACGCGGGTGGCAGAGCCTATTGCCATCAAAATCAAAGTGGCTATGCACATTCTCCACACCAAGCGACGAATCATTTCCTTGGGCTTTTGCTGTTGAAGTGCCGCTTGATTTTGTTGTTGTAGGACAATTTCGTTCATGAACAGTACCTTCTGCCCGCTCTTGGTGGATCTCTAAATAGATTCTTAATTTTCAATACTTACCTATCTCCACCCTAGCGTACAGGCTAGGGGTTTATAGATTGGCACTCACTTATACTTTGAATCACTCTCGCTATGTTTTGCCTGAAGCTTTAGGTATTTTTCAAGATGTCAGAAATTGATGAACAGTAACTAATTCAAATATCCTAAATTTTTTCTTAAATTTTTCAGTTATGGCTAGACTAGATAGTTTTTCTTACTCCAAATTATTAAAACTTCTAAAAAAATTAATAAAAATTTTAGACTTGGGCACTCTATATCTGATTCACTAGATTACCTTTTGCACCACATACCAACTAGACAAATATGTTTTACTTTGGGTGTACTCCTTAATTATTAATATCTCCGTTTTGCAAACTTTGTACTTTTTCTATTGTCAAACCTGTAATTTTAGACACAATTTATACTGAGATTCCCTCTTTCAAGAGATTAACAGCAACAAGCTCAATACCCTCTTCTTGTCCTTATTCAAGACCTTCAGATTGAGCAATCGCTCCTAATTTCCCTAGTTAGGGCTTGAGAATACAGGTGAATAGTAAAGTGAGCGCTCTCAGTTTCTCAAAAAAGTCATACTTACAGTTGCGATTGCTACACCCAGTTTCCTATTGGTCAGGCACAGTTTATAATTTCCTTATTGAGAATATTTATTATCTTTTCTCACAAGTTAAATTTATTGATGAGATATCTTGATGGAAACCCTGACATCTGAAGAATATAAGAACATATTTCGAGAAAATGTAGAAAAAACAGAGAAGGAGGTTTTTAAATGCAACGGATTTGACAATTCTATCAAACATAAAGATAAATTCTCTACTGGTTTGCTTTGTTATGTTGAGTTACGTCCAGGACTTTGGCTTGTTATTGACAAAGAATATTTTGAGCATGATTTAAGCTTCTGGAGTCATCATAATGAGCAACCTTTTCCTTTAATTTCTCATTTTCATCTTTCAAGTAATTTGCGAACAATTACTCCAGGAATGAAAGAAATTCCAGATGATTATATAGAGTATGTTGGCAGAAATTACTTATTCTATTTACCAAATATAGATGAGATTGAGCAGCATTTAGCTGGTGAGCATCGCTTAGATATAAATATAATCATTTATCCTGATTGGCTAAGAAGTTTCAGTAAAAACTTTGAATTTCTACCTACCTCGTTGCAATCTTTTTTAAAAGACGAATATTCACCGAGATTTTATCATGATGTTGGAGAAATTACTTCAGCAATGTTTGCTGTATTACAACAAATGTTAGATGCTCCCTATCAGGGAATGATGAAGCGGATGTATTTAGAAAGTAAAGTGATTGAATTACTGGCGCTGCAATTTAATCAACTTTTGTATCAAGAACAGACGATTCACTTATTAGTTAACTTGAAACCAGCAGACATTGAGAAAATTTATCATGCTAGAGATATCTTAATCTATCGAGTAGATAATCCTCCCTCATTGCTTGATTTAGCAGAGATGGTTCATTTAGGAGAACGGAAGCTGCAACAAGGTTTTAAAGAAATTTTTGGGACTACTGTTTTTGGCTATTTGCATGATTATCGTATGGAACAAGCAAAAATGATGCTAAGTGGGACAAAAATGCAAGTAGCAGAAGTATCAAACGCTGTGGGCTATGCACATTTAGGTTATTTTGCTCAAACTTTTAAGAAAAAATTTGGGGTTACACCAAAAGAATGTCAACTGGGAAAAAAGCCGCTTAAGTGATAAAAACTTGCAGCTTTACAGATAGACAGGGTTATAGAAACTCCGTAAGGTGACTTCAAGAGGTACTTGAGAATATCTGTCTATTGGTAGAGCTAGTTATGAGAAAATTACAGAGGGTACTTGCAGGTTGTAGGTATGTTAGTTGGCAATTGTGGGCGATCGCTTTAGTTTTACCAATGATGCAACCTGCTTGGGGAAAAGAATTGCAGGGTATTAAGCAAACTCCAAGAGGTTTTTCTACAAGTGCAGTTGATTTGTTAGCACAGCAAGGTAATGTTGCAGTTACGGAAATTAGTGGCGTTAAAGTTAATTCAACTTCCACGGGGATTGAGGTAATTTTACAAACATCTCAAGCCGAGGCGTTGCAAGTTGTGAACAAAAGTGATGCCAACAACTTTATTGTCGAGATTCCTAATGCACAACTACGTTTACCACTCGGTGATTCCTTCCAGCAAGAAAAACCGCTTGCTGGAATTACCCAAATAACAGTCACAAACTTTGATGCAAAGACTGTGCGAGTGACGGTGGAAGGTGAGAAAGCTTTGCCCACGGTTGAATTATTTGATGATAATGTAGGTTTGGTTTTTGGTATAAGTTCACAGACAACGGCGACTTCTCCACAACAGTCACCCCAAACACCTCAAGCACAGCAGCCAGAAAATCAGACACAACCAACTCAACCATCAGCAGAAAGTGATGAACCGATTGAGTTGGTGGTGACAGGCGAGGAAGATGGGTATCGCGTACCAAATGCTTCCACTGCCACCCGAACCGATACCCCCCTACGCGATATCCCCGCCTCAATTCAGGTCATCCCCCGACAGGTGTTACAAGACCAAAGAGCAGTGCGGCTACAGGATGCACTGCAAAACGTGAGTGGCGTTACACAATTTGGTAATTACGGAGGTACAGGATCTGGTGCTTATGCCATTCGTGGTTTCGAGCAGGATGGAAATTTTAGAAATGGATTCCGTGATAGCGGTTTTTACAGAATATCAGAAATAGCGAACGTGGAACGAGTTGAGGTACTTAAGGGACCTGCCTCAGTGCTTTTCGGTCAAGCGGAACCAGGTGGAATTATTAACCTTGTCACAAAGCAGCCGTTAAGCGAACCCTATTATGCGGCTGACTTTACTGTTGGAAGCTACAGTTTTTATCGACCAACTTTAGACTTCTCCGGTCCACTAAATTCAGACAAAACTCTGTTATATCGCTTGAATCTTGCTTACCAAAACTCCGGGAGTTTTCGTGACTTTGTTGACACCGAACGTATCTTCATCGCGCCATCTCTAACCTGGAAAATCGGCACTAAGACAACATTAAACTTTGATTTCGAGTACTTAGACAATGATACTGTATTTGAACGAGGCATTCCTGCTATTGGCAACAGACCTGCCTCAGTTCCGATTAGTCGGTTCTTAGGGGTTCCAGGAGCAAGTGATGGAAAAAGCACAATTTACAGAAGTGGTTACTCTTTAGAACATCGGTTTAGTGAAAATTGGCAGCTTCGCAATGCCCTTTTCATTGATTCATACAAAACATATGATTTGAGTATAAATTCGGATTCGCAATTAACAGACAAGGTATTTTCTAGAGGTCTTGATATTCAGGACTTTGGAGGTGACGAGTACAGCCTCCAAACTGAAGTAGTAGGAAAATTTGCAACCGGATCAATTATTCACCAACCACTCATAGGGTTAGAGTGGAACCGAATAAACGGTTTTTATAATTACGCGTCTGGTAGCGTACCAGAAATTGACATTTTTAATCCAGTATATAATGTCGCTGTTCAGACCGATCCATTTTCTTACAGGAGCCAATCTAGCTCAAATACAATAGGAATTTATTTTCAAGATCAGATTACCCTGCTGGATAATTTAAAGCTGCTAGTCGGAGGGCGTTTCGACTTTATCGACCAGAAAAGTGAGGCTTTACTTGACGGAACTAGCACCAGTCAATCTGACCAAGCCTTCAGCCCTCGTGTTGGCATTGTCTACCAGCCCATACAGCCAATCTCGCTTTATGCCAGCTACAGCAGTTCTTTTGTTCCGGTCAGTGGTAATGCAGCCGACGGTTCTGTTTTTGAACCTCAACGCGGCACTCAATATGAGGTGGGTGTCAAAGCAGATTTGAGTGATAGAGTCTCTGCAACCCTAGCAGCATACCAGATTACAAAAACCAACGTCCTGACCACCGATCCCAACAATCTCAGCTTTTCCATTCAGGTGGGAGAGCAACGTAGTCGAGGCGTTGAGCTAGATATTGCAGGCGAAATTCTCTCTGGTTGGAAAATTATTGGCACTTACGCTTATACCAATGCTGAAATTACTCAAGACAATCAATTGCCAGTTGGTAATTTGTTGAATAACGTTGCTCCGCATAGTGCCAGTCTGTGGACAACTTATGAAATCCAACGTGGAAGTTTACAAGGTTTAGGATTTGGATTGGGACTATATTATGTGGGGGATAGACAAGGAGATTTAGATAACAGTTTTATCTTACCCAGCTACTTCCGCACGGATGCAGCACTTTATTACAAACACAACAATTGGAAGGCTGCAATCAATGTCAAGAATCTCTTTGATGAGAGATATTACGAAACTAGCCAGGCAAGAACCGTCATCTATCCTGGTGCGCCGTTGACTGTGCTGGGTACAATTTCGTGGGAGTTTTAGTGTCTGCGGTAGGGAGTTAGGGTAATAAGGGGATGAAGGGGTTGGGGTTGAGTTTGGGGTTATTTTACATCGGCGATCGCTATTTTGAAACTTCCCAGAGCCAAACGCGTGTTTTCCCAGGCGATCCGTTGACGGTGTTGGGGTCGATTTGCTGGGAGTTATAAAAAAATTTTAGTAGTCAACAGGCGATCGCCAGAAGTGAGAAACAAGATCCCCTACATTTCAAAGATGTCGGGGATCTGTCGCTTTCAATTCTCACAAATGAAATAAAATTGCTATATCTTAAATTTTTCTACTAATTTACCTGTATTTCTATCAGTATTCTGATAAACCCTATAAAGAAGCGAAATTTGTGTTTCTACCGAAATTCTCCAAAGACAACCCTTAACTAAATCTTATTTTTGGATAAACTTTTTGCACTCAGGATGAGTAAAGTAGCCGAAAAAATTAATAAAAATTTCAGAACACTGTACTCCATATCTAACAGCCTAGACTACCTTAGTAAGTGGGTATCTCTGAGATAACGTAGTAAATCCATTTAAGTAAGCCGTGAAGATTCCAAGTTCAATCTGGACATTACTCATTGGCATCGTGCTAACTCTAGCCAGTATTTGGTACGGTCAAAATCATGGTCTGTTGCCAGCAGCAGCTACTGATGAAGCCGTCTTAGTCGATGGTTTGTTCAATGCGATGATGATTGTTTCTACAGGTATATTTCTGATAGTCGAAGGTGTTTTGATTTACTCTGCATTTAAATACCGTCGGCGTGCAGGTGACAATGAAGACGGCCCACCAGTTGAGGGCAATATACCTCTAGAAATACTCTGGACGGCGATCCCAGCAATTATCGTTATCGGTATTTCTGTTTATAGCTTTGATGTATACAATGAAATCGGTGGCTTCGACCCCCATGCTATCCATGAAGCGCCGATTACTCAAGAGTCGATGACAATGCCTGGGCATGGAAGTGCCATAGCTGCGACTTTGAGCGATACTCCTCCTAGCACCGAACCCAACCTCAATCAAGAAAAATCTGATGAGGCGATGCAAGATCCAGCTACCGCAGAAGTTCGCAATGCTGACCAAATTCCACAACTGCGGAATGCTCCAGGAGTCGGTAGCGTTGCTCCCACCATTGGGGGAAGTCCCGATAAAGCAGGTAAGCCACCAGGATTACAAGTCAACGTCACTGGTCTACAGTATGCCTGGATTTTCACTTATCCTGAAACTGGAATAACCACAGGTGAGTTGCACGTTCCCATCGGCAAAGAAGTGGAAATAAATATGACAGCCAACGATGTCATCCACGCCTTCTGGGTGCCAGAGTTCCGCCTGAAACAAGATGCAATTCCCGGTAGGCAAAGTGAGATTCGCTTCACGCCCAACAAAGTAGGTGATTATCCGCTAATCTGTGCTGAACTTTGTGGGCCATACCACGGCGCGATGAGAACAACAGTGGTAGTTGAATCCCAAGAAGGATTTGAAAAATGGCAACAAGAGCAGTTAGTTGCCAGTAAAGAAACTCTAAATAAAGCCATTGCCGTTAACCCTGCGGATTTATCCCCAGATGAATTTCTCGCTCCTTACACCAAGGATATGGGAATTCAAACAGAAATTCTCCATCAAGTTCACCATTAGTCAATATGTCATTTAGTCAAAATCTAATGACTAATGACTAATGACTAATGACTAATGACTCTTTTCTATGACACAAGCTCAATTGCAAGAAGCTGCCAATCTCCCCGCTCATGGTGAAGAACCACCGGTGAGAAAATGGCAAGATTACTTTACGTTCAACACTGACCATAAGGTAATTGCGATTCAATATCTAGTCACCACATTCATTTTCTACTGTATTGGTGGCGTGTTGGCTGACTTAGTTCGTACAGAACTGCGAACGCCAGAAGTAGATTTTGTGACTCCGGAAGTATACAACAGCTTATTTACGCTGCACGCTACAATCATGATTTTTTTGTGGATTGTGCCAGCTGGTGCGGGTTTTGCTAACTTCTTAATCCCCTTGATGATTGGGGCAAAGGATATGGCATTCCCACGCTTGAATGCTGTTGCCTTTTGGATGATTCCGCCTTCTGGTTTGTTGCTGATCGCTAGTTTACTAGTCGGTGATGCACCCGATGCTGGTTGGACTTCTTACCCTCCCCTGAGCCTAGTAACAGGTCAAGTAGGTGAGGGAATTTGGATTATGAGTGTCCTCCTACTCGGTACATCATCGATTTTGGGGGCAATCAATTTCCTGGTGACAATGCTGAGGATGCGTATCCCAGGTTTGGGTTTCAATCAATTGCCCTTGTTCTGTTGGGCGATGCTGGCCACTTCAGCACTGACTTTAGTATCTACACCAGTGTTAGCAGCAGGTCTAATTCTACTGGCTTTCGACTTAATTGCTGGGACGACATTTTTTAATCCTACTGGGGGTGGCGATCCCGTTGTGTACCAGCATATGTTCTGGTTTTACTCGCACCCAGCAGTTTACATTATGATTTTGCCTTTTTTTGGGGCAATTTCAGAAATTATCCCCGTGCATTCCCGCAAGCCGATTTTTGGCTATAAAGCGATCGCTTACTCCTCCTTAGCCATCAGCTTTTTGGGGTTAATCGTCTGGGCACACCACATGTTTACCAGTGGTATCCCTGGTTGGCTGCGAATGTTCTTCATGATCACCACCATGATCATTGCCGTACCCACTGGAATTAAAATATTTAGCTGGTTGGCAACCATGTGGGGCGGAAAAATTCAACTCAACTCCGCCATGCTATTCGCAATGGGCTTTGTTGGCACCTTTGTGATTGGTGGGATCAGTGGCGTGATGTTGGCAGCAGTACCCTTTGATATTCACGTCCACGATACCTATTTTGTAGTCGCACACTTGCACTACGTCCTATTTGGTGGTAGCGTTCTCGGCATTTATGGAGCGATCTACCACTGGTTCCCGAAAATGACCGGACGGATGCTAAATGAATTTTGGGGTAAGGTTCACTTTGCCTTGACAATCGTCGGTTTAAACATGACCTTCTTACCCATGCATAAGCTAGGGATGATGGGCATGAACCGCCGTGTTGCCCAATATGACCCCAAATTCGCATTTATCAACGAAATCTGTACCTATGGTGCTTATATTCTGGCAGTTTCGACATTCCCCTTCATCATCAATGCAATTTGGAGTTGGTTGTACGGAGAGAAAGCTGGTAATAATCCCTGGAGGGCACTAACCTTAGAGTGGATGACTACCTCACCGCCAGCGATCGAAAATTTTGAAGTAACCCCAGTACTGGTTACAGGTCCCTACGACTACGGCTTGGAAAAGGCTAAAGAAGGTGTACCCTTATCTGACCCCAATCCAATCTTGTCTGCTGGTCCCAACTCGATATTAAGAGCAGAACCCGACCCAGCGGTTGCTGCTAATCCCGAAGATCGGAAATAAATAGGGGACTAGGGACTAGGAAATAATTCTTTTAACTCTTAATTCCTAATACCCAGTCCCCAATACCCAATCTCCAACCCCCACTCTACATTTATCAAGATTCATGCAAAGTCAAACAATTGACCCAGCTAAAACTGAACTAAATCATCACCACGCAGCAGAAGCAGCCGTCAGCCATCATGAAGAACATCCAGATCATCGCTTATTTGGGCTAATTGTCTTTTTGATTGCTGAAGGCATGATTTTTATCGGGCTGTTCGGAGCCTATCTGGCTTTCCGTGCTACCTTACCTGTTTGGCCGCCAGCAGGTACCCCAGAGTTAGAACTATTGCTACCCGGAGTTAACACGGTCAATCTGATTGCTAGTAGTTTTGTTATGCACAATGCTGACACTGCTATCAAAAAGAACGATACACGAGGTGCGCGGATTTGGTTAGCAATTACCGCTGCAATGGGTGCTATTTTCTTAGTAGGACAAGTATATGAATATACTCATCTAGAATTTGGTTTAACTACCAATTTATTTGCTAGTGCATTTTACGTTTTGACTGGTTTCCACGGACTGCACGTTACTATCGGCGTTTTAGCGATTGTTGCTGTATTGTGGCGATCGCGCATCAAAGGTCACTATAGTAGCGAAAAACACTTCGGTATCGAAGCTGCTGAAATTTACTGGCACTTTGTTGATGTAATTTGGATTATTTTGTTCGGATTGCTGTATTTACTGTGAGTATTAATTACTTAGTTGTTCACTCCACGCGAACAACTTGATAAACCCCCTAATGGGGGCTTTTTTCTTTTTACTACTGAGTCAAACACTTAATCTGTGTTGTTATATTCTTTCTTAAGAAGTGACAAAAAAAATATCTTATAGCTATTTTTTGCTAAAATTACTGAAGAAGTGACTGGTGATGTTAAACAAACTAATCAAGCCGCAAGCATTCATGCTCTCACCCAAGCTCTGAATAGGCGCTAATTTTATACGTAGTACATGGTAAATGAGCCAAAACCCTCCGATCAAAAAAACATTCAGGAGTAGCTTTGAGACTGTTAAAGTGTTGGAAAGCTCAAAATATGGTAAAAACTACTTGTTAGCAAGTGCAATACGTAATAAATATCAAAAGTCTATTATTAGAAAAATACTTCGGAATCGCTTTGAGATAATCAAACAGTTGGGAAGTGGAGGATCTGGGGATACCTACTTAGCCAGAGACCTAGATTTACCAGGGCGACCGCATTGTGTTGTCAAACATTTCCACCCAAAAGATACTAATCCTAATGTTAGTAAGATTGCAAAAAAATTATTTGACCGGGAAGCAGAAGTTTTATATCAGCTAGGGAACGACCACGATCAAATTCCGAGACTATTTGCCCATTTTCATGAAAATCGGGATTTCTATTTAGTCCAAGAATATATTGATGGTCATCCTTTGACTCAAGAAATTATCCCAGGTCAATGTCAGAGTGAAAATGCAGTCTTTAATTTATTAAAAGATATCTTGGAAGTGTTAGTTTTCGTGCATGAAAATAATATTATTCACCGAGATATTAAGCCCCAAAATTTAATGCGGCGGCACTCGGATGCGAAGATTGTGTTAATAGACTTTGGCAGTATTAAAAAAATTAGTGGTTTAGGACCGAGTTTAACAGTTGTGGTTGGAACTCCTGGTTATATGCCAAGCGAACAGGCAAAGGGAAAGCCAAAACTTTGCAGCGATATCTATGCAGTGGGTATGATTGGCATTCAAGCTCTCACAGGCTTAAGACCCGACCAACTACAAGAAGATCCCAATAACGGAGAAGTTATCTGGCGTCATCAAGCACAGGTTAGCAATGCTTTTGCAGATATTTTAGACAAAATGATTTGCGATCGCCATAGCCAGCGTTACCAGTCAGCAACAGAAGTTCTGCAAGCACTTAATTCCGATTTAGTGTGGTCACAATCATCAAATGCATCAAATGCTGGCACAAATCAAAAAACAGTTAATAACTATTTGGAAACTTATAGAAACTTTATTTTATTGTTAGGTATCGGACTTGGAGCTAGCACTAGTTTGATAGTATTAATTTTAATTTATACATTTATTCATACCAGTATATCAGTTCCAAATCAATCTATTGAATTTAAAAATATTATAGAAAAATTTTTCCATCGGTCAAGCCTAACTAATGTGAATACTTTAGTAGCCAAAAGGGATTCTATAAAAGCAATTGCACCATTGAAAAAATCTCCAGAGAGCAAATTAAATTTTCCTATATAACAAATAGTTAACCACATATTAGAAGATATTTTAAAAAGTTTAGCTCCTCCTAATTACTCCTAAAATTAAGGAGGAATTTGAGCAGGTTATTCATTGTAACTAACTGAAGCCTGAAACCTAGAGCCCGCCGATAAATTGGGGGAAACTTCTAAGAGTTTGTTTGGAAAGTCATTGAGTATACTAAAAACCCCTCTTCAAACCTCTCAGAGAAACGGAGAGAGTCTTTGAAGCCCCCATTCCCTCGTGAGTGTAGGGGATACTAGTAATATTTATATAATTTTATACTTTATGAACATCTTTTTAGCAATTTAAAAACTGGTTATTAATTAACTAGGTCGGTGTGAATATTTATTATTTAAGATCGGGCAAAAGACAGGAGACAGGAGGCAGAAGGCAGAAGGGAAGAGGGTTTTGGCCTATTTTATTTGCTTTTACATAGTTTTATTTTTTCACGTCGTTCTACTTAATTGATTAAATCTTTACTTAAAACTCAAATATCAAGAGATTTTTATAGAGGAAATACCTAGAAATTACTGTAGTATAAATACAATTACTAAACAAAAGTTAAAGATATGGACAATACAAATCAAAGAAGAGCTTTAATTAATGGCGAAATTGGCCTCTTTCTTAGAGGTTTGATTATTGGTAAAGTATTGACAATTATAGTTATTGGCGGATTGCTTTGGTGGTTACTAAAGCCAAACGTATTAGCCCGCAACAGTGCTGACTCTTACTTGGATCGAAGTTTAAAGACTCCCTCTGATGGAGCATCAACTTTTAAAACAATTGCAGGTGTGCCCACTGGCTCATTTAACTACGGTGGTAGTACAGCTTGGGCATCTATCCGGCAGTTAGTAGATTCTCAGATCCAGAGCGATCGTCCTGAATTACAATTACGCTACGTAGACCCGATTAAGGATAGCCCCAGTTCTAGCTCCGGTATTCGGATGTTGCTTGATGGACAACTCGACTTTGCTCAGTCTTCTCGTCCCCTCACAGATAAAGAACAAGCAATGGCAAAAGAACGAGGCTTCACCCTTGAGCAACGTCGGGTAGCCATTGATGGAATAGCAGTGGTAGTCAACCCATCACTGAATGTGCCGAGTTTAACTGTTAACCAATTGCAGCAGATTTATACTGGGCAAATTACTAACTGGCAGCAAGTAGGGGGGCCAAATCTACCCATTATACCTTTCTCGCAACGAGCAGAAAACGCAGATACAGTAATATTCTCTGACAGTAATAACTTAAAAGAGCAAGCGCTTAGCTCAAATGTACAGTATGTCTACTCTACTACAGAAGCAGTGCGTCAACTCAGTAAAACCTCTGGTGGCGTTTATTACGCTTCTGCCCGTTCAGTAGTGCCTCAGTGTAGTGTTAAGGCTTTGCCATTACGTCTCACTTCTGGCGAGCTGATTTCTCCCTACCGCGGATCTTCAGTATCACCTGAGAACTGTCTACGTCAGCGTAACCAGGTAAATACTGAGGATATTAAAAATCGCAGGTATCCAATTACTACTGACTTGTTTGTGATTATTAAGCAGAATAAAGGTCGAGAACAGCAAATTGGGGATGCTTACAGCAAACTTTTATTAACTAGCGAGGGACAAAAAGCAATTGGGCGGGCTGGTTTCGCTGGCGTCAGCAAGTAGATTAAGATAACTATGCTCATTGAATAATATTATGTTCGGTTGAGGACTTATAAAACGTGATTGCGAGCGCAATCAATCACAAGTATTTATCCGAACATGATATTATTCGTAACTTGTAAATTTACACACAGATAACAATACAGTTCAGTTAAGAATAAAAACTAAAACTGATGTAGGTTGGGGAGTCACTGCAAGGACAGGGGGTTTTCCCAACCTACGCAGTTTTCTTTTTTGGGTCGATCGTAGTGATTAATGATGTTATTACCGGGCATTAGGTGATTCCGGATAAGAGATTTGTATATGTTTTTATCATCTACAAAAGCTTAATGTCTATAAATACACTAACAATATCCGACTTTTTTCCGACCTTTTCCGACCGTCAAACTTGATATTAGGCACTAGAGTATTTATATAAGTAGTTCTAGCAAGAAGTCTGCACAATAATTAAACGAGTGCAGTCAGGCGATCGCTATCAAATCAAGCATTATTCAAGATTTATAACGTAATTACATAACAAGGTAAATATGGCTGAACATCCTCATGGGGTTTGGATTTGGAATCTTCCAGCATTAAGTAATAATTATTTAAACAGATTAATTGAGTGCAAAGTCAAGCGAGTCTATCTCAAAGTATTTGATGGCAAAAGTAGAGTTATGTTTTGGGCTAAAAACCCAACTTTTGGAGGTGACCAATGTACTTCAGAAGTTATTAAACAGTTTAAAGACAATGATATTCAAGTTTACGGATGGGGTTATCACTATGGAACTGATGATATTAATGAACAAATACAAGCAGTTAAGCAAGCTCTAGGATGTGGACTGGATGGCTATGTACTTGATGTCGAAGAGGAAGTTAAAGCAGCTAGTACACATGATAATGTTAAAAACTTACTTGCAGGGCTTCGTCCTTTAGTCCCTACAGGAACATTAGGATATACCAGTTTTGGTCATCCAGGTTTTCATCCTGAAGTTCCTTGGAAAATTTTAGATGATTATTGCGATATCGCTTTACCTCAAATTTACTTTGAAAAATTTGGCTTTAAAGCCACTAATGAAGAAGAAGTTCAAGAGTGTCTGAAAGCCCATAAAGATAAAGGATTAACTAAACCTATATTACCAATTTGGGGTTCAGAAACAGACTCAAAAAATCCTGCTAGTGCTTCAGAACTTCAATCTTATCTCAATCGTTTTCCTGGTTCTTCAATTTATCGTTTACCTGAATTGAGAAATGGAATATTAGAACATAGTCAGGCTTGGAATTTAATTTATAGCAGTCAACCTATAGTCAATACTGGAGGAAGTGAACCTACTGATTTTGATTTACCACCTTTGACTCGTGTTTTACGTCAAGGTACCAAAGGAAAAGATGTCGAGGCACTACAAAAAATTCTTAATACTTTAGGATTTAATGTTGGAGATGTTGATGGAGATTTTGGCACTATTACAGAAAATGCTGTTAGAGCTTTTCAAACTAAAGCAGGTATTACAGTTGATGGAGAAGTTTATACTCAAACTTGGAAAGAATTAAGCAGTAGTTTTGACGATAATATTGTTGTTATTGCACCAGAAAATCCTCGAATTAAACTAGCTAGTTTTGCAGAAAATGAAGCTGCTAAACAGCTTCAATGGACGGGTGGAAGTTCTGAAGCCGAAAAGTATCTTAAGACTTTTCGTAAACCAATGTTTGATATTGTAGATCGACAAGGTGTACGTCAAATTAGCACATTAAATCCAGTTCTTTATGATTGGTGCGCTGCTTTTGTTCATTTCTGTTGTCGACAAACTAATATAAATGTTCCTATCCAACCACAAGACTTTTGGGCAACGATGGCTTTAGTCGAGTCTTGGAAATTTTGGGCTAAAAAGAATGGTTACTGGAATCTTAAAGGAAGTATAGTTCCTCAGCGTGGAGATATAGCTGTTTTCGATTGGCAAAGAAATAATTCACAACTCGATCGCATAGGCATTGTCAGAGGATACACCCCCGGAAGTTCTACTATTCAAACATCTGAAGGTAATAGGGCAAACCGTAGTGGCAACTTTACAAGAGAAATAGCAGATGTAGCGGGATTCATTAGAATCGTTTAAAAATAAAAAATATCTGGATTAACCTAATTATTTAGTTTTATCCAAATGATTTAATTATATTTGCACGCTAAGGAACTTGTTAATTGAAACAGAATTTTTCTAAATTTCAGAAAACTCTAACATTGTTAGCATTTGGGCTTTTAATATCTAGTTGCGGGCACAATATTCCTTCATTGGATGATATTAACCAGGCAGTTGACAAGCTAGATGTTGCTGCTAAAGATATCTCAACAGATATGTATGGCTCATGTATTAGAGCAACTAAATTCTTTGGAACGCCAGGTTCGCTTACTATATTAACCGAGCGACAACCAGAAGAAAAATTTTGTAATGAGAATTATGAGCAAATATCTTTGGTGATGGGGGACGCAAATCAGATTTTGATTGATTACATGAATGCCCTTGTTCTTGTTGCTAAAGGAGAAAGTGAGAAAGGAAAACCTATTTCCTTTGATGAAAGTTACAAAAATCTTGGGGATTCGCTGACTAATCTCAAGTTCTCATCATCTCGGACAGCAGCAGCACAAGCTGTGTTTAAACCAGAAGAGGTACAGGCAGGAGTTGCGATCGCTAAATTTTTGACTAACTTATTTACAAAGGAAATGCGCCGCAACAAGTTAAAGCAAGCAATTTTATGCACAGATAGCGATATTCAAGCTTATATCAAGGGTAAAGGTGCAGTTGTGGGACAACCCGAACCAGGCGGACTAATCGCAATCGTCAACAAAGTTTACGTTAATGGATTGCTGGCTGAAGAAGAAATCAGTATTCGTACTTACTTTAGCGAATATATTGCTCTATTTGGAGATGATTTGAAGAAAAATCCCTTAGATTTCATGGCCTTGGAGGAAAAGTATAATAATGCGATGGACTTAGTACGCGATCGCAAGCAAAAAGCTCAAACGTATAGTGCAATTTTGAGGAACTTAGCATCGTTACACGCATCCCTCAAACAAGAATTGGCTAAAGATGATGATATTCCTTTAACAGGTGAAAAATTTAACAACTACTGTCAAGAATTATTTCAGCCATCTCAAACCAAAACCGTAGATAAAGGACATCAGGAAATTAAACCAGAAACAATGCAAAGAGTTCAAGCAATTATCGCCAAACATATGAAAGTTATAAAACCATTGCTTGAAAAAATTGAGTAATCAAACTTATAAATATTAAATATTTATTGTACCAAGGAGTGAAATAATGACAACTCAAGATTGTACTAACTTAATAATCAGTCGTAACTTAGTTTTGGAAACTATTCTTTTTGTACAACAAACAAGTGCAAAGCTTTTATTTCAAACAAATGTCAGCAAAGAAGAATTCAATCAAATATTTGACGATATTGAAATACCCCTATTCATAATTGCTGACAAAATAGCGATTGTAATTGACCGAGAGATTTTAAGTCCAGTAACAAGTTATCAAGAAGAAATTAAAATAGTCACTCAAAAAATTCAAAGTGTTATTGACAATTGTGAAGATTTTTCTACACTAAGTGCAATATCCAGGAGATTATTGAATTTTTTTGATGATTTTATCAGTACTGAAGGTAGATATCTAGATACTTCCAAGATACTTGATAATATTGCATCTATTTGCAATCACTATTAAGTAAGAAGGGAACTAATAGGTAAATTAAACAATTGCTTTTTTGAGTCGCTGATTGTTATCTATTGATTACAAAGGAGTAAAATATGACATCTAAGCCTGATGTTACTGACTTTGAATGTTGTCGGACAATAATTTATCAAATTGTCGATTTGTCCTTAGCAAGACGTAACCAACTTTTAGCAGATAGAAAAATAAGTAAAAAGGAATATCTTAATATTGGCGAACAATATGAAATACCACTTCGTAGACAAGCTAAAGATTTAACGATTAAAATATTTGACGGAATTCTTTTACCAATGGCAGCATTTCAAAGTAAAATTGCCAGTGTTGAAGATAAATTAAAAAAGGTTATTGAGCAGATTCAAGATTACAATCAATCTATAGCTTTTTTTAGTAAAATTATTACCTTTTTTGGTAGTGTTTTGAGTGCTGCAAGTACGGGTATTGCTGGAATTCCAACTTTACTTCTCGACCTTCAAACAATTCTATAGCTGAATTAGAAAAATTCAGAATCTAGAACTCAAAAGACTTTAATATCCAAGCTAAATCAGCTTTCACTTACGTTTGATTGGAATTCCCCAAATCTTGATTTGTCGGTCGAATCCACCACTAGCTAATATTCGCCCATTTGGACTAAAAGCGATCGCACTTACCCAATCTGTATGTCCAGTTAATGTATTTATTAACTCACCTGTATTTATATTCCACAATTTAATACCATCTCTACCAGCACTAGCGAGAGTTTGTCCGTCTGGGTTAATGGCGATCGCATTTACCCAGTTATTATGTCCTGTAAGGGTGCGGAATAATTCTCCACTATTAACATTCCATACTTTAATGGTGCGATCGCGGCTAGCACTAACTAATTTTTGTCCGTCTGGTGTAAAAGTCACAGCAGTAACAGTATTAGTATGAGCTACTGATTCACTGATTAATTTACCAGTACTTAAATTCCACAGCTTAATCACACCTTTATTGTCGCCACTAGCCAAGGTTTGTCCATCAGGACTAATAGCCACCGTATAAATCAGATTGTTAAAGCGTACTAAAGTACCAAGTGGACGTTGCTGTAGTAAATCCCACAAGCGAATTCCATCTAAAGCTCCACTAATCAAAACTTTACTATCAGGAGATACCGCTAAAGATAATACGTTACTGGTATGTCCTACAAAAGAGCGGCTAAATTTAAAATTTTTCAAGTTCCAGAGGTTAATTGTGTCGTCATCACTACAACTAACCAGAGTTTGACCATCTGGCGAAATTACTAAAGATTCTATGGCAGTTTGGTGTGCTTTAGTAATATTTCCCAACTTTTTACCATTTGCTGCATTCCAAAGGCGAATTACACCTTCATTTTCTGCACCTCCGCTGACGAGAATTCTACTATCTGGAGTGAAGGCTAGAGATTTAACCGTTCCGGTGTGTCCTTTGAGGGTGTAAAGAAGTTGAAAATTTGCAAAGTTATTGCTATTAGAGTTTGGTGTAAATTCAATAGCAGCATCAGCTTGATGAATATAAAACCCTTCCCAAGTACTTACTGGAAGGGCAACAGCTGCCATAAATGCCAGGATAATATACGGACGCCAAAAATTCCCCCCACCTCTTCCCTGACTCCTCACTATTTTTCCTCACTTTTGAATAGTTATAAAAACAAAGATATACAAATAAATTTTCCCGAATTATGAATTATCACTCATAATTTTTGTATAGACAAGGGTTAATCGCCTCTTTCCTAACCTTTAACTCACCACTCTCTAAACAGGTGGTTTTTTCTTGGAAACGCTTAGCATTGGTAAAGACGGACTAGAAGAACGAGAGGGCAAGTAATGTTGTACTATAGGTTCCTCTGGTACGGGACGACGCTGCTGGATACGCCACAACTTCAAACCTAGCGCTATCCCTGCCGTTCCCAAACCAAAAGCGAACAACGACCAGCTATCATCCAATCCGCCTATTAGGGCATCTACCAGACCGATCGTAATCAATATAGCGATCAGTGGTTCTTTTCGGTAGGTTGACTTCAAAAAACGAGGTAATACAGCATTCATCACAGCTTGATTGGTTCCAGTTCACCTTTTGTGGATATTATGACCAAGAATACCTCACCCCTATCTTACCTTTTTCATCTAAGGCATAAAGTAATTTAATTATGACTTTCTTTAGTAGGTGAGGAAGTGTAGTTATTAACCTTCTTACATCTGCTAGTTAGAAGTTTCGGATATTTCGAGCGCTTATAAGTATTTTTATTCCTCTGTTGGTTACATTCTACGGCAACAATTTACAAATAAATTTAGATTAAAGTCTTGAGGGCGAGGTACTTGGCTATCAATTATTAAAGTCAAAACCAACTGGTTGTTCCAGCTGGTTGAAACTCTTCTAAATACTAGCTTACAATTTATGTGCTTGTTCGTGGCACTACTTTAGACCCAGCCATGATAGCACTCCTTGATTGGTGACGTATTCAATCACCAGCATCAAAGCGAAGCCAATCATTGCAGCTCGACCGTTTAACCGCTCAGCATATTCGTTAAAGCCAAACTTAGGCTCGTCTAGTTTAGGTGTGACTGTTGGTTGTGGTTGTGTCATTTTCGAGAAACCTCTTTTTGGCAGACGGAACTTGATATTAGACTTTGTGGTATTGGTTGGGCAAGTGGTAATGTCGCGTCCGGTTGAATACTTATCATTAGAAGACTTACCATTAAAGGTGATGCTCTGATGCACAAAGATGTTAATGATGAGCGATTAGCCAGACTCGATCTCAAAAGTTAAAGGGATTAATTTCTTTTTGTTTCCTTAACCTTTAGCCTATTTTGGTAGCTAACGAGCTGATTGAGTGCTTGAATACCAAGATGACTTCTTGAAATTCAGCCAAAGCTTCCTAGAAGGGAGCTATACAACCACTCTTTTAATAAATTGTTATCATTCTTTATATATTGTATAAATACTGGGGCAATAGTCAAGGACAAGAGTTTGCAGCTACTCAGATTGAATTGACAAGCTCAAGATAGAGAATAGCTATTTCTAATACAGCTATCCCAATGGTTCAGTAGCAAGCTTGAGATTAGCAGGCTAGAGTTATTAAACAAAAAATTATCGAGGCGGTACATGGAAATCGGCGTTCCCAAGGAAAATAAGGATCAAGAATTTCGCGTAGGTTTAAGTCCTTCTAGTGTGCGGGTGCTGCGGGAAAATGGTCACAGCATTTTTGTCCAGACGCAAGCAGGTAATGGTGCTGGATTTACAGATGAAGACTACATAAGTGCTGGAGCAGAGATTGTCCCTACAGCAGAAGCGACTTGGAATCGGGAATTGGTTGTCAAAGTCAAAGAGCCATTGAAATCAGAGTATAATTTTTTGCAGAAAGGACAGATATTATTTACTTATTTACATTTAGCAGCCGATCGCAAATTAACAGAGCATTTAATTGATTGTGGCACTTGTGCGATCGCCTACGAAACTGTAGAACAACCAGGCGCTAACAGACTACCTTTGCTCACCCCCATGAGTGTTATTGCCGGTCGGCTTGCAGTACAATTTGGGGCGAGATTTCTAGAACGTCAGCAAGGTGGTAGAGGTGTGCTTTTGGGTGGTGTACCTGGAGTCAAGCCAGGTAAAGTAGTAATTCTCGGTGGCGGTGTTGTTGGCACAGAAGCAGCTAAAATTGCCGTGGGTATGGGTGCTAGCGTCCAGATTTTAGATGTCAGCGTCGAGCGGTTATCTTACTTAGAAACCTTATTTGGCTCTAGAGTCGAATTCCTTTACAGCAACTCCGCTCATATTGAAGCCGCCGTCAAACAAGCCGATTTGCTCATCGGTGCAGTTTTAGTACTGGGACGTAGGGCACCAATATTAGTATCCCGCGAATTAGTCAAACAAATGCACCCTGGCTCGGTAATAGTTGATGTTGCTGTTGACCAAGGCGGTTGTGTGGAAACCTTACATACGACATCTCACACAAATCCGGTATACATTGAAGAGGGCGTGGTGCATTACGGCGTTCCCAATATGCCAGGAGCAGTACCTTGGACAGCAACTCAAGCACTCAATAACAGTACATTACCTTATGTTGTCCAGTTGGCGAATTTGGGAATTAAGGCATTGGAAGTTAACCCAGCCTTAGCTAAAGGTCTAAATGTGTACAATCATAAATTGGTGCATCCGGCTGTACAAGAGGTATTTCCTGATTTGGTAAGTTAAATGTTATACGGGGTAATCTACTGTAAATAATTTGTATTCAGGTGTGCAAGTGCTAGGCGATCGCTTATCTTAATGGTGGTATTTGTGAGCAATTAGAGTAATTTCGTTCTCAAATGCGCGGATGGGTAGCTGTAGAAAATCAAAACAAGCAAAAAATCGCTGCATCTCAATGTGTACAAAGTTTTGAGGACTATAGAACTTTTAAACTATCCGCGCACGTTACGTGGACTGAGTTTCAGGAATTTTAGTTAGACTATCTTTTAAAAATTTCAAGCAACTTATGAAATTGCTTTTACCTGAACCATTTGAGCCAATAAAAATATTCAAACTTTTTAGTGTAACTATCTGGTTTCAAGACAAATTTTTATAATTATTCGTAATCAGAAAGCGCAGAATAGGTTGATTCATAAGATTGAAAAAAGCCTGTAATGAGTTAGCAAATAGACAATACTATTTTTTCAATTCTATAGCTTCATTGGTTATTACAAGCAAGAAATACTTTCATTCAACCTTGCCTAAACCTACACAAGTCTAAACTTTAGGTGTATTATCAACAGTCCCACAACGTCTATCCTAAGAGGGGGACTAGCTAATGGAGAATATTCATGGAATTTTTATCGGATTCCGTGGTGCTATCACGGATGCAATTTGCGCTGACTGCAATATTCCATATGCTTTGGCCTGTCTTGACTACAGGGATGGGAATTTATCTGGTTATCGTCGAAGGAGTATGGCTAAACACTCGTAATCCAGACTACTACCTCCATGCCCGCTTTTGGTCTAAGTTCTATATCTTGAATTTTGGGATTGGTGTTGCAACGGGTATCCCAATGGAATTCCAGTTTGGCACTAATTGGGACCATTCTCAGAAGCGGTAGGCAATTTTTTTGGCAGTGTCATCGGCTTTGAAGCTTCCTGGGCATTCATGCTGGAAGCTGCTTTTTTAGGTATTATGTTATTCGGCTGGGAACGCGTTAATCCCACTATTCACTATCTTTCTACAATCTTAGTTGCCGTTGGCGCTAACCTTTCAACTGTATGGATTTTGACAGCAAATTCCTGGATGCAAACTCCTGCGGGCAGGGAATTAGTCAATGGCAAATTTATTGTTCACGATTATTTTCAAGCAATTTTAAATCCCTTCATGCTTAATAGTGTGTTGCATATGTTCTTTGCCACACTAGAAACTTCGCTATTTGTAATTGGTGGAATTAGTGCTTGGTATATTCTCAAACAACGCCATCCAGCTTTCTTTTCGCAGTCATTGAAGATTGCTTTAGCAGTTGCGATCGCAGTTGCTCCATTACAAATATACATCGGGCATTTAAGCGGCGAACAAGTCTATCACTATCAACCCACAAAACTCGCAGCAATGGAAGCACAGTGGGAATCATCACCTGCGGAAAAACCTGCTGATTGGAGTCTTGTGGCGATACCCAATGAAAAAGCCCAGAAAAATGATTGGGAAATTACCGTTCCCAATGCACTGGGATACATTTTGGAATTCAAAAAGAATTTTTCCGAACCAGTACGCGGCTTGAAGGAGTGGAAAAGTGAGGATCGTCCTCATCTAGTGGGTTTGATTTACTACGCTTTCCGCACGATGATTGCTATTGGGTTTTTCTTCGCTGGATTAATGTTATTAAGTACCCTGCAATGGTTACGCGGTAAACTTTCAGCAAAAAACGTTACTCAACAGCGGTGGTTAATGCGAGCTTGGATATTAGCAGCTCCTTTAGGATACATTGCCGTAGAATCAGGCTGGATTGTACGCTGTGTCGGCAGACAACCGTGGACATTGTACGGGCAAATTCGTACAGTTGATGCGGCTTCTCGGCTACCCGCAAGTAAGAGGCATTTTTTGGTTTGGGATTAATTGTCTTCCTGTATATTATTCAGAATAAAATTACTATTTATGAGGCGGCAGCCGACCCCAGTTCTTTAGTGATTATGATAGTTTTTATTGGCTTTATCATCCCGGTAATGCTGTTTTATAACCTTTACCAATACATTGTTTTTCGAGGTAAGGTGACTGGTGGTAGCTATGGTAAATAGAGATTTGCTTGTTCAAGCTAACAATTCGTCTACCACTACATTAAAACCCAATAATACTTTTTGAGTGCTAACTACATCACCAGCTTTGAATCCCAAAAATTGATTATCAGTCATTACAAAAACTAATCGACTTTCAGGAAATACTAGCCAAATTTCTTGGCAACCAGACCCTAAATATTCCTGCGCTTTTAAAAATAATTCCTCAGCTAAATCGGTGGGTGAAACTATCTCTGCAATTAAGGGAAAACTTTGTGGCAATGTGGGTACATTGCCAAATTGAGCTACTAAATCTGGTGTCAGATAAGCCACATCAGGACGACGCCCTTGTTTAGATGTGCGACAAGGCACTTCAGTATATACTTTGCCGCCTAGTTGATTGGAGTTAATATAACTTCTCCAGTAAAAGTAGAGATTTCCTTGAATTTCACTATGTTTTAATGTCATCCCTGTTTTTTCTACCAGTTGCTCATCTACCCACTCCATCCCATCTGGAGGATTTGCCATGAAATCTTCTAAAGAATAGATTTCGGGAATAGATACAATCTCATTATGTTCAGAAACTAACATTGCAAGCCTCCATTTTAATTAGTTAAATTATTACCAAATTATCTTCGGCTTCTTCTTCTAATTCATAACCATTAGCCAATTTGGCAATTGCTTGGTCAATCATTGCCAAACCCCGATCTACAGTTTCAATTACACTTAACTGTCCTCGCAAATCGGCAGCACCGACAAAACCTTTAGCATACCAAGTCATGTGTTTGCGGGCTTGACGAACACCGCGATCGCCTTTATATTCCCACAAGGCTTGTAAATGATCTCTGGCACATTCCAAGCGCTCGATTGGAGTTGGTGGCGGTAATATTTCTCCAGTTTTTAAGAAGCGATCGATTTCTCCGACTAAAAACGGATAACCCAAAGTCCCACGGGAACACATTACACCATCAGCACCAGTTTCTTCTAAACATTTCACTGCTGCTGCAATAGAAAAAATATCTCCATTCGCAATCACTGGAATAGAAAGTACTTCTTTTACCCGCGCAATCCATTCCCAACGGGCATTGCCATTGTATCCTTGAGCGCGGGTGCGCCCGTGTACTGTAATCATTTTTGCTCCAGCGTCTTCCATCCGCTTGGCAAAGTCGAGAATCGTAATTTCTTTGTCATTCCAGCCAATACGGGTTTTCACTGTCACAGGTACATCAACAGCTTTCACCACTTCTCGCACAATTGCTTCTGCTACTTCTGGTTGTCGCAACAGAGAAGAACCGCCACCATTTTTAGTGATTTTATTTACCGGACAACCCATATTAATATCAACAGTATCAGCACCTTCTGCAACTGCCTTGACTGCTGCTTCTGCCAGGAAATCTGGACGACAATCAAATAGTTGAATGCTAATTGGACGTTCGTTGGGGTCTACCTCCATAATTTTGGGCAACTGTTTAACATAGTGCAACCCGGTAGCATTCACCATTTCGGTATACATCATCGAATCTGGTGCATAACGACGTACTAAGCGGCGAAATACCAAATCTGTTACCCCAGATAAAGGCGATTGCAGAACCCGACTTTTGACCTCGAAGGAGCCAATTTTTAAAGGTTGGGAAAGTCTAGCTTGAAGAGTGGGAGACAGGAAAATCATATAATAAATTAAAAATTTAAGATTATCTAAACCGAAGATTGTCAGGATATTTCACACTATTTACTTATACTGTTAATTACATATTCTCAATCTTTTGTTTACTAATTAATATTGTTTAGGCATCTTCCCTTGGAGGCTGTTTTTGTCTTTCTTGCAGCACCTCTTCTAGACTCAAACCTAACTCTTTGGCTGTTTCTTCAAAACTCAATCCCAATCTCAATAACAAAGGAATCATTCTCAACTTTTCTTCACGCGCTCCTTCTTGCTTGCCTTCTTGCTTGCCTTCTTGCTTGCCTTCTTGATAAACTCGGGTTTGTTTCAAATCACTTAAGCCAAACATCCCTTCAATCTCCTCTCGACTCATGGTTGGAAATTTATAAACCAAAATTGTCTCTATTAATTCTAATAACTGCCGCCGCTGTGGTTCAATATCGATTTCTTGCTGGGTTCTGTCTATTAACTGTCTAGCGGATATAATTGCTGTATCCTCATCATCGACTACTAATTTCATGGTAGCAATTCCAACGGGCAAGGATGCAGTTTCACCTAATTCATTAAGATAAATACGACTGATGCGCTCGCTTGTGAAAAATTCACTGTAATTCTTGATGTCTGCTGTATCTAAACTACGGTTAGGATAAATAACTACTCCTCGCCAAGAATTTTTAGGTTGATTTTGACGTAAGTATAAATAAATTTCTGAAATTAGCCGTGAATAAATTTCTGTATCGGTTTGAAATTGGACTTCTACAAAGTAGATTGGATTTTCTTCCCCTTGTGTTGGGAGAAAAACACCATCTAAGCGGAATGCAGTTTGTTTGATTTCAAGTGAAGAGAATTGATAACCATCTGCGGTTTGGGGTGAGTTACCAATTAATTCAAAAAAGATGCTAGGAAATTCTTGAAAAAGGCGATAAAAAATGCTGTCAGTTTTCACGCTTGATGTAATGCTGAGATTTGTCTCGTTGCAATTTTATCGTCAAATATGTCATTAGTCGTTTGTCTTTTGTAAATACAAATGACTAATGACCAATGACAAAGGGCATCGCAATTTAGCCACGAGTTGCACTTTGAGGAGGACGCGAGACAACTTTTTTAGCTAAACCTAAAGTCTGCAAAACTTGGATACTCCACCAAGTAATATCAATTTCCCACCAAGATAAGCCAGATTTGGCCATGTGGGGATAAGTATGATGGTTGTTGTGCCATCCTTCTCCATAGGTAACCAGAGATACCCACCATAAATTACGAGCGCCATCATTGGCATCAAAGGTGCGATAACCCCACAGGTGTGATGCAGAGTTCACAAACCAAGTTGAGTGCCAAAGCAAGACGCATCTAACAAACATTCCGTAGATGACAAAAGACCATCCTCCTAAGGCATACAGCAGTATCCCAAAGGGAATTTGCAATAGTAAGAAGTAACGATCTAACCAGCGATAGAAGGGTTGTCTTGCTAAATCTGGGGCATATTTTTGATAGGTTTCGTAGTCAAAAAACTCTGGACGCGGGTAGAAAATCCACAGCATATGACTCCACCAAAATCCTCGTTGAGCAGAGTAGGGGTCTAAATCGATATCTTCGGTATGGGCGTGATGCTGGCGGTGTCCACCCACCCAAAAAATTGGCCCCCCTTGCAAAGCCAGCGCTCCGATTAAGGCGATCGCATACTCTAACCACTTGGGAACTTGAAAACTCCGATGGCTTAGTAGTCGATGATATCCCAGGCAAATACCAATACTGCCGAATAACCAGTGGAGAAACACAAGCAAACCTAATGCTGACCAAGAAAAAAACCAAGGAGCCAGAAGTGCTAAAACATGAAATGTAGTAAAAAAAACTACATTACTCCAACTGAGTTGAGGTGAATTTCCCTTCTCAGTAATGATGCCTTTGCCGAGCGCTCCAATATTTGCGGTCATAAAAATTCCTGTTGATGGACAATCCAGCGATTTGCCTTTTCTCCCAAGGGATTTACCCAATCTGTAGACCAGTTCGTTACAGTGAATCAGTACGATCTTGGGGGTTTCCCCCATTAGCAACTGGCAAATCCGTAGGGTAGAGTCAAGCAAGTATCGCTTACATTTTAATCCTAGCAATACTCTGATTTTCGTGCAAGTAGCACTTGCATTTTTCTATGTCTTCTCAACCCATTTCAACTCGTCAACGCTTGATTCAAGCAGCACTTGAATTATTTACTGCTCAGGGAGTCAGCGCTACCACAACCCGTCAAATAGCTGAAAAAGCTGAAGTCAACGAAGTGACCTTGTTCCGGAATTTTGGTAATAAGCACGGACTGCTTTTGGCTGTGTTGGAAGAGTCCGCAGCCTTCAAAAATCTAGGTGAGTCGCTGGTGCGGCGGGCAACTCCTCCTGGAAATGTCTACCAAGCTCTGAAAGATTATGCAAGTGACAGCTTACATGCTTTAGAACGAGTGCCAGAGTTTGTTCGTTCTGTAGTAGGGGAAGCCGACCAATTCCCAGCAGAGAATCGCCGTGCCTTAGGCAGGGGAGTAACAGAGGCAAATCGTTATGTGGCGCAGTATTTAGCTACTATCATCCAGCAAGGACACTTAAATACCTATCTACCCGCAGAGAAATTAGCCAGTTTGCTCAATGGGATGATTTTGGGATATGCCGTAATTGAATTTACTAGTGAATTTCATGAACTTTGGGAAGATCGAGATGATTTTCTAGAGAATTTGGTAGAGTTATTTTTACATGGAGCTATGTCATCCTCAGCAGAATCAGCAAGCAACTCCCTACAAGGAAGCGCGATGGTCATAGAAATAGCTGATTTGCCTGCTAATTTGGTTCATGCAATTATGGAACAAGCTAAGAAATCCGGAGTCCGAGATTATGCCTTAGCTTATGTGTTATTTGGTGCTGGATTATCCACCACAGAAATAATTAGCTTAGAGCGATCGCACCAAATTTACGATACTCAAGGGCACTTCCTGCAAATCACAATTCCCGGATCTGTGCGGCAAGTACCTGTAAATCAGTGGATTTTGGGTAAACGCTACGGTTCTTACACTAACAATCCTCTAATTAAATGGCTCAAAAGCCGTAAAGATAATCAAACAGCCATGTTTGTCAATGAAACAGGCAAACCAATTTCGGAATCAGAGCTTCAGACACGTTGGCTAGTATGGAGTCAGGGATTATTAACTCCCCAAGGACAACTGCCAGCCATCGCCCAAGCACAACAAACTTGGCGAGTCGAAATGTTAATGCGGGGAATTAGCTTAGAAAACCTGAGTATTTTCACAGGTTGCGATCGCGCCCAACTACAACCCTATGCGCGCCGAGCCAAAGAAAAAGCTGCCCTAGAGCAAGCGACTCGTTTGGATCATAAATCTGGATAGGGGAGTGGGGAGTTAAAATAATTCGTAATCAATTCAACGGCTCCATAATCACTCTTAAGCCTTTATTAGAAAGTGCTTTGAGCATTTCTTTAGCGTTATACTCACTGCTAAATACTCCTGCTTGCATCACTTTTTGACCTTGCCAGACTGTGGCAAACGCACCAGGAGCAAGGGATCGTACTAAATCTCGATCCTTATCTGTTACTAATGTGACTACTACGCGATAACGTATACCATACTGTGTCCCAGAATTTCCTCTATAGGAGATAGTTGGATAACTCGCAACTGGTACTTTTGGCAGATTGGGAGTATCCTCAATCGGGATATTGCGATCGGGAACTGGCAATAGTGCTTGATTACTTGGGGCAGCAGATTCTAGTATTGGTGATGACTGCTGTATTTGATTATCTGTGCTAGAAACTGCTGGTTTTGCTACAGAAGTCGATGAATCTTGAGGCGCAGTAAACTCAATTGTGTTGGGATCGAGCTGCACGTAATTTAACTGCGCTGTCTCAGGCGGCTGTGCTGGGGTGGAAGTTGCTACTTGAGTGTTAGTTGATATTTGTGTGGCTGACAAACTGCTAGGAGTAGGAAATCCGGTGGTAGAGGTAGCTGGTTGATTCGATATCGGTGGCGAAAGCGGTACACTCGCTGGTAGTAATGGCAGCAGTTGACTGTTTAATTGTGCAGGAACAAGATTATTTGCGGAAATATTGTTACTGGTTTGGGTGTTGCTAGTTTCTGGGACTCCAGGAGCCGAAAAAGTAATTTCTCCTGATGCTGGTATCTGTTGTAAGACATTATTAGAGACAGGGGCGGGTTGAGAATTTTCGGCTGTTAGTGCTGTTGTACCATTAAGATCTACATTACCAGCGATGCGATCGCTCACCAGGTTATTACCAGCAGCAGAAATCACTTGTTTGGCAGCCTTGGCATTAATGTCGTAGCGAGCATTATTTTGAAATTGATTACCCCCAGGCTCGGAGGCGTTACCTAAATCTGGCATTGCTTGGGCGATCGCTACTAAACCATCTTCTTTACTATCTTGAATAATATTATTCCGTAAAATTGGGCGAGCATTTGCTTGCACAACAATTCCCGCTCTATTGTTCTGAATTTGATTGCTTATGATTACAGGGGCGGCATTTTGGGCAATATTAATCCCAAAGCCTGTTTCGTGAAAGACATTTTCCTTGATTTGGGGATGCGAGTTACCAGCAATTGTGATCCCATTAGCGCCATTGCTAGAGAAGTAATTTTTGCTAATGCTAGGTGCAGCATTCCCACTGACGGAAATTCCATCTTGGGTATTACCAGTAAAAGTATTTTCCCTAATTACCGGATTGCTAGATTCAATCCACAAACCATAACCACGGCGGTTTGAGTTCGTTACTGTCACCCCAGTTAGTACTGCTTGGTTTGCCCCAACAATTGTGACATTTTGACCGCCGAAACTGCGACTTAGATAATCATCGCCTCCCTGAATGATAATATCCTTGCCTTGATTGCTAGGATTACCTTGAATGGAAACACCTGGTTTGAGTATTAAGGGGAATACTTCTCCGGTCTCGGTGCTATAAGTGCCCAAAGAAAGCATAATTACAGTATTACCATTAGCTAACCGCAACGCTTGGGTAATCGTTTTCACAGGAGCAGATTCGCTGCCATTACCTGCACTGTCATTTCCAATATTTGGATTAACAAACAGCACATTCACCTGAGAATTGGTTTTTTCACCCACAGGTATAGAATTTAGTGTTGATGGTATCTGAGCGATCGCCCTACCCAAACTTGTAGCTAAGAACGCCATACTTATCGTCCCCAAAAATACAGTAAAACATAATACTGTATTTTTTAATACTGGTAATTTTATTAACTTGATAAACCTTGATTTTTTGGGCATATCATCTACTGTACCGTACTTAGAGAACACACGAGGCAGAATCATATTTAACACAACTCCTCAGAAGTATCAATAAATTCTTATACTCTTAAACAGTATTATGCCGATAATATTACTCACATATTGTACCAATTGGCGATATTTAATACAGAACTATCAATAAAAAAACTGAGAACTAAGCATATTTGATTTTTCGATTTCCTCCTACTTTGTTGCTTTTAGTGTTCGTCTGTTCTTTAGCTTTTTTGATGGATTAAATGACTACAAAGCCCAAGATAATTCGAGTTGCAGAACAAGCGAATGAATGGGGGTAAGCAGGGAGGAATTTTGGAAGTTAGTAAATCAAGCTACAACCATGCAATGTTGGAATTTTTTTATGTATTTCTTGCAGTGGCTAATCAATTGCAATCCTGATTGAATTTAAATAATTAAAATGTTATCTGGCTCAAACTAATTCAAAACCCATAGATGTATTGCCAAAAAGCTTATTTACTAAACTCTGGCAAAATCCAAAATAGTATAACTTTTGTCTTGTTTGGTGATGCTATTGCTTGTGCTAACTACGGATTTTATGTTGTATCAGCTTTTATCAGTCTTTTTTTGGGCTCGCTGACCGTAAAATACTTGACTAACTTAGTGCTAAATTGTAGCCTCATCAGCGATCGCTGCTTATATGAACGTGGGATAATTTGACATAAGCTTTATTTCTACGTTGTTTTGCGTAGATATAATCAAAATTTACTCAAAAAAAGCAAATTAATTAACTTATGGTTACTAGGACATATGATAATTCACATTCCGATGAAAGCACTAACGGGGTTGTTATAATGGTCGAGCCATACAGCCAAAAAGAGCAAATACAGCAAGTTGTTTACCGCATTTTAGACGCCAATTTAGACCGCGCTCGTGAGGGTTTGCGAATTATTGAGGAATGGTGTCGGTTTGGGCTAAATAATGCCCAATTGGCTCTTGAATGTAAGCGCTTGCGACAAGAGGTAGGTAAGTGGCACACCCCCGAATTGCGGGCGGCGCGAGATACACCAAGCGATCCTGGGACTGAGTTAAGCCATCCTCAGGAGGAAGAACGAGCTAGTATAAAATCAGTGTTGCAAGCTAACTTTTGTCGGATAGAAGAAGCATTGCGAGTGTTAGAAGAATACGGCAAACTTTATCACCCAACTATGGCTAAAGCTTGTAAACAGATGCGCTATCAGGTGTATACCCTAGAAAGTAATTTAATGGGTCATCAGCGTCATCAATTATTATGGCGATCGCGTTTGTATCTTGTTACTTCCCCTAGTGAAACTATATTGAATACTGTGGAAGCCGCACTCAAAGGCGGATTAACCCTCGTACAGTACCGCGAGAAAACCACTGATGATTCTTTGCGTCTAGAACAAGCTAGAAAACTGCGGCAATTATGCCACATTTACGGTGCTTTGTTTATTGTTAACGATCGCGTGGATTTAGCTTTAGCCGTGGATGCAGATGGAGTACATCTGGGACAACAAGATATGTCCATCACCGTTGCTCGGCAATTACTCGGTTCCCAGCGTTTAGTAGGTCTTTCTACCACAAACCAAGAAGAAATGCAACGAGCAATTGCTGAAGGTGTAGATTATATCGGCGTGGGGCCGGTTTATGAAACTCCCACGAAAGTAGGTAAAACAGCAACAGGCTTAGAATATGTCAGTTATGTTGCTAAAAACTGCTCAATTCCCTGGTTTGCCATTGGGGGAATAGATGCAAATAATATTAATGATGTAATCGATGCTGGAGCTAAACGTGTAGCAGTAGTGCGATCGCTCATGCAAGCTGAACAACCCACCTTAGTAACACAATATTTACTTTCCCAACTCAATCGCATTAAACCAGAACTTTAAAAAATTATTTGTCATTTGTCATTTGTCATTGGTCATTGGTTATTCTGCTGATCTCCCAGTCAAGAGTCCCTAATCCCCAGCCTTCAGATTTATGTCTAATGAAATTACGCTTCAGATAAATGGTGAAACCCGTAGCTGTTCATCTCAAACTCCTTTACCCGATTTACTTCAAAAGTTGGGTTTCAATCCCCGTTTAGTGGCGGTGGAGTATAACGGCGAAATTTTACATCGCCAGTTTTGGGAACAAACAACAGTGCAACCAGGCGATCGCTTAGAAGTGGTCACCATTGTTGGTGGTGGTTAATTAATTTCAACCAGTAAGCCTAGATCGTTGAGGCTGCGTCGTGTAATCTCAATGCAGGCGGGTGCATCTTCTGCTTTATACATATCAAGGGTTGTTGCGAAAAAGTAGACGTTTTTATTTTGCTCTAAATAACCCACAAACCAACCAATATTTGGTTTGGAACTCGTTAACCATCCTGTTTTTTCCAAGTACGGTATAGCTGCTGCATATGGCTTTTGCCGTAACTGTACTTTAATAAAGTAAAAGATGTCAAATGGGTTCTATAAAAGCTGATATCAGTTAGAACTAGGGTAGTTGCAGTCATAGCCAAACCAGATATTTCTCTAGTTCAATTTTTACGCAACTACCTTACGAAATTCGGTAAAATAGCTTATTTTGAAGTTAACTAAATCACAATTTGATATTTAATTAATCATAACAGCAAAAAAATGATACTTATGAATCGATTATTCAAGAGATTCACTGTTGTCTTAACAGCAATAGGAGCTATAGTAATTATTTTATTAGTAGTTAGCTCGGTATATTTGCGCTTAAGCATATTTAAACCTAGTTTTTTAGGTGTGATGTATGTAACCAATTATGAATATCTAACAGTTAAACTAAATTCCATACTTTTATTGATTGCTAGTGCAGTTGAAATTGCCTTATTATGGCTACTAGTACTTCTCGATGTTATCTCTCGACGCCCTAGTTTAATAGCTACTTTAGTCCTGTTTATTTTCGTTGGAATTGTTATTTTTTATGTCTACAGTAAGTATAATTTCCTTATCTTCTAATCTATTAAATTAGACTTTAGCCTTCAGATTTTATTTCAACTTTTCTCTGTAGACTAAAATTTTGTCAATATTTGAATGTTTATAGGGGCGTACAACTGTACGCTCCTACTGAATATTCATCTGACAAAATTGTGTTTTTATACTTATGATTTGTACAGCGAACGATGAAGGGTTCTACGCTTGGCTAATTCTTTACCTTTGCGCCCAAGCTGTTCCCGTAGCTGTTGGTCTTTGCACAACCGATTAAAAGCTTGAAAAACTTCATAACCAGAATTGGAATTCACGAGTATACCGTTTTCCTCATGTTGAACTGTGTCTAAAACACTACCTGAACGAGGGGCAATTACAGGTTTACCGAAGTAACTTGCTTCTAAATAAACGATACCAAAACCTTCTAGATTCTGAGATTTAGGATCTAACAAACTCAGCATGGCAAATATATCACAGGCTGCATAATAACCTGGTAATTCGTTCTCTGGTACATATCCTGCAAAGTGTACCCGTCTATCTACCCGCAAGCGATGCGCCAGAGATTTCAGTTCCAACTCACAAGCCCCTTGACCGCAAAGTATGTAGTGGACATCCACGCCAAAAGTTAGCAATAGTGGAATGTTATCAATCACGCGGTCAAAACTTTTATGTTTTACTAGCCTTCCTACCGAGAGAATAACGATTGCTGTTTTCGGAATATTGTAGCTTTGACGTACGCACACACCTAAATCATCAAGGCTATTTGATGTTGCATTGACAAATTTTTCTGGTCTGATTACTGGGTTGATAACATGGGTTGGGGTATCTAATCGCAAAGCAGTTCTGAGATAGTTTTGTGTATAAGAACTGTTGCAAACAATGCCTTCAGCTCTATGAAGTGTTAATTTAAATAGCGATCGCCACACCGGGTTATGTAATGGACTCAATAAATCGTTCCCATGCACATAAATAAAAAAGCGAATCGGTAAAAAATAACTCAATAGCAACACTGAAGGAAAGTCATACCCGTGACCCCACTCAATGTAACGATAGTGATAGCGAAAATAAAGCTTAATTGCTAGCACAAACGAACAGACAATATTCACCAAAGGCTTGAGAACGCTTCCCAAACACCCACTACCCCAGTATTTAGAATAATACCAGCGATATATAGGAAATTGTTGACCTTCGTCAAATACTTTATCTCCTGAACAGCCAGCCGTCAGCACAATCACTCGTTCTGGATCTTGCAGACAGCGATTGTACATATATTCTCCAATTACAGCTTTTTTCGGGAGGAAGATTCGGGATATAACCAGAATATCCGGGTATGCAGTTTCGTCTCTAATTTGGGCTGTGAGTTGAGAAATATGTTCCATAATCGAGTTGAGAACTAGATTTTTAAAAATTTTTTCTTATTTACCAATTAAAATGACTTTTTAAGTCACAATAATGATTGTTTGACAAAGAATGGAGTAAATAAATTCTAAGCTGATTTTATAATGTTAGCCAGTCAAATTGTTTTTGGATTGTGTGTATTTGATTTTGGTTGATAAATTTATCAATACTTGAGAATTTGTGTATATGATAAACAATAGATATGAAACTAGTACTTGCAGCTAGATTGTCCGATGACCAAATGTTGTGAAAAGGATGAAATTTAGCTATGTTTAACATCATACTTGAAATCATCTCGAATCTTGTGCCAAAATGCCAAAATATGTCTGGTTTTAACAATAGTGAGATAGGTTTATTTTCAGCAGCTATTAATACAAGGTCATTTCTAGTAATAAGCGGACATAATAAAATGTAAAATCCAAACTAGCGAAACGTTTTACTGTTGAGAGTTTTACCTTTTGCCTTCTGCTTCCTGCCTTCTACTTATTAAGATTTATCTAAAAACTGATTAATTTGATGTTGTAGTTTTTCTCGCAATTTTTGTGCTTGTTGATAAACTGCTGTACGTCCTTTGTATGAGTGCGTATCTAATCCTGCTGATTCTAAAGGCGCAATAAAATAACGTAAACGAGTTCTCATTGCCCAAATACCCATTGAAGGGAACAGAAGTAAGGCAAACATCAATGGTGATAAAGGCAAGAATGGTAATTTGACTAATCGTTGCAATTTAGTCAAATTAACAGTCCAAGGATGGAGAAATTCACTACCGATGCAAACTACTGGGAGAATGGGAATATGATAGCGATCGCTCAGTTGCATAAAGCTGACATCAAACTTTTGCAGTTGATAGCGTTTTCTCCAACCTTTCACAGGTCCCCGTATTCCTTCGGGCGCATATAAGAGAATTTTACCTTCGGCGATCGCAACCTCAAAATCATTTAATTGTGCTCGTACACCACCTAAAACTTGTGACCATTTAGATGGTAACCACCAAATTATCCAAGGATGCTCGAATAATACTGGACTTGCTATAGGTTGTACTTTCCACCCTCTGGCTTCGCCTAATAAATAACCTAAAGTCAAAAAGTCCCAAGGAAAACACATTCCTGCATGATTCATCGCTACAATTAATGGCCCTGTTGGCGGCAAGTTTTCGATTTGTTGCAATTCTCCCCGAAAATAATATTTCACAATTGGGCTGAGAACTTCTTGGCGAAAAGCTTGTTGATAATTCGGATCGAATTCACCAACTTGTTGGCGAGGTGAACGACAACCCAAACGCAACCAACGACTCAGCATTGCCAAATAAAATCCGCCAGGAATCAAGAATAATCCATATTCTAACCAATTCCAACCATCTGGATCTTGATGATAGTGTTGCCAGTGGCGGTTGAATAAAATCAGCCAGCCTGGGGGATACCAAAGACAAAACCAATCAAACCAGCTAAATCTATAGCCTTGGGCTGGTGCAGTTTCCAATTGAGTATTCAGAAGATTTTCTGAGTGTTGATTAATCAAAATAGCAGTCAGAATTAAGCAATAATTTATTTAGTCTTATATTTTACCTTTATAAACTTGTCATTGGCATCTTACCATAGAAGTAAAATTAAGTACCAAATCCAGATTTTTGGTTTCTGGAATAAGTCGTGCATCTCAGCTTTATAACTTGCAATTTGATTGAGAAATAAAATCTTAACTAAAGAATAAAATAAGAAAATTTGAAGTGCTATCTAAGTATTTTTAATGCTATATTTTATTATACAATGATTTAAACAATTACCTAGTTTATAATTATTCATTACATAATAGAAAAGTTTAAATTGGATTTTATAAAAACATTTGACACTTATTTAATGATTTTTATTTTGAGGAATTATAGCAATCTGTAGGGAAACAGTATTGCTGCATTCCTATCTTGTACAGTAGATACTAAAAACTAATAAGTAGTATTCGGCTTTAACCAAAAGATGGAATCATCTGGGGATACATAATAACTAATGATTGTTGAACTTCTTCCTTAAGCTGGAGACAAATAGCATGACACTTGTCTTACTCTGCTGACTATGGAACTAGGAAAACCACTAAAAATTGCAGACCCAATATGCGAACTTCGGCAGCAAATTATTCTGTCTGGAAAGAAGTTTGTAGCCAAGTTGGGAGTTTGCCTGCGAAGAGTCAATCGCTGGGAAAACACATCTGTGGTTTCTTCACAAATGGCACTAAAGCTAATTGAAGAAATGTTAGAGAAAGATGGGCGAACCAGGCAAAAGATTACTAAGCGAGTATCTCTCAAAGGCACAGCAAAGGGAGGACTCTTGAGATGAGCGTGAAATTACTCGAAAAATTATTGATGATGCGCTCTAGTTTACTGACTTATGGCGTGATGATTTTAGCAGTCGTAGCGGCTTCAATAATGGCGCGAGTGCTACTACCAGTATTCGATCCGAGTGTATTCACCTTTTTTTATGCTGCTGTAGCAGTTAGTGCGTGGTATGGTGGCATGGAAGTGGGAATGCTAGCGATCGCTTTATCTGCTATATTTGCCCTCTACTTTCTGATTGAACCAGTCTACTCGTTGCAGATTGTTAGCCTCAAGGTTTTAATCCGATTAACCACCTTCTCCCTAGTATCCTTGTTAATCACTGCACTCTTTTCAGAATTGCAAACTGCTAAACGCAAAGCAGAGTCAAGCTTGAAGTTATTGCAAAATAGCGAAATGCGGTTTAGCCGACTCGCAGAATCTAACATCATTGGAGTCGTCGTCAGCGACCTCAACGGTTGCATCATCGAAGCCAATGATACCTTTCTGAAGATGGTCGGCTACACGCAAGAAGATTTGTCCGCTAAACAAATGGACTTGCGCCAGATGACTGCACCTGAGTGTCTAATCTTAAGTGAACGTTCAGCAGAGGAACTGATAACTACCGGAGTTTGTAAACCTTTTGAAAAAGAATACATCTGCAAAGATGGTTCTCGCGTTCCTGTTCTAGCTGGTTCTGTTCTCGTAGAGGATGCTCAAGAAACAGTTATTGGCTTTGTTGTTGATTTGAGCGAACGCAAACAAGCACAAGCAGCATTACAGCAAGCAAATCAGCGGGTGACGCGTACCCTAGAAAGCATGAGTGATGCATTTATAACTCTAGACCGAGAGTGGCAGATCGTCCACCAAAATGCGGCAGCACAGCAAATTAACGGCAAACTCCCCCCAGAAGTCATTGGTAAGTCGTATTGGGAAGAGTGGCCGGCATCAGTAGGCACAAATCTTGAGCTACAATACCGACAAGCGATGGCAGAACAAATTCCCGTTCACTTCGAGCATTATTATTATTTACCACCCAAATATGACCTGTGGATGGAGATTCACGCCTACCCTTGTAAAGATGGTCTTGATATTTTCTTTCGTGACATTAGCGAACGCAAGCAAGTAGAACAAACCTTGCGTGAAAAAGAGGAACGCCTAAGATTAGCCAACGAGCGTTTTGAGTTAGCCGCTACTGCCGTCAATTGTCTGATATATGACTGGGATATAGAACAGGATCGGATTGAAACAACCGAAGGGCTAACCCGAATTTTAGGCTATTCCCTCGACATGGCTCAAACAACTCGTAATTGGTGGCGTCAGCTTGTCCATCCAGAGGATTTGCAACGTATGGAGGAGGAGGCGAGGGTTGCGTGGGCAAATGGCGATCGCTATGCTGTTGAGTATCGAATTCGCAACCAAGCTCATCAGTACGTCTATGTACTAGACCAAGGAATAGTCGTCAAGCGAGATACTGATGGTAACCCGGTGCGCGTAGTTGGCAGCACTACAGATATCACCGCCCGTAAGCAGGCGGAAGCCGCAGTCCGAGCTAGTGAGGAGCAACTGAGAAGTTTTGTAGAAGCGAATGTAGTTGGTATTGTCCTTGGGGATGTAAAAGGTGGGATCAGTGAAGCCAATGACGAGTTTTTGCGAATTGTCGGCTATACCCAAGAGGATCTCCAGACAGGTAAACTAAGTTGGACTGATATCACGCCACCAGAGTACCTTTATTTAGATAAACTGGCAATTGCCGAAGCCAAGTCCAAAGGAGCTTGTATTCCTTATGAAAAAGAATACATTCGCAAAGATGGTTCTCGCATACCAATTGTAATTAGCTACTCTCTATTAGGAAAATCTCGGCACAAATCAGTGGCATTTATTCTTGATATTAGCGAGCGCCAGCAAATAGAAAAAGCCTTGCACCAGAGCGAAGAACGCTTCCAAGCTTTTATGGACAACAGTCCAGCTGCGGCATGGATTACAGATGCAGACGGGCGTGTACTTTACCTGAGTCCAACTTATCTTGCCATATTCGATTTAGCAACAAACAACCCCATCGGCAAAAACATCTGCCAGCTATACCCGGCTGAAATTGCTCAGTCTTTCCTCGATAGGATTAAAACGGTTGCAAATACAAATCAGGTCGTAGAAGCTATAGAGTCTGCTCCTCGCACAGATGGTATTCTTGGTGAATTTTTAATGTATAGGTTTCCCATTGCAGATACGTCTGGGCGACGCTTGGTAGGAGGAGTTGCAGTTGACATCACGGAACGCGAACGTGCCCTTCGGGAACGTCAGCAAGCAGAAAAAGCCTTGCAAGAACGCAGCGAGCGACTCAAATTACTTTCGGAAACAGCCAGTGATTTGCTCTCAACCGAGCGCCCCTTGGATCTGATGAACACTTTGTTCAGCAAACTCTCAGCACAGATGGATTTGGATTTTTACTTCCAATATCTCATTGAGACACATGAAAATAAACAAAAACTTCGCTTGGTAGCTTGGAATGGGATTGCACAAGAAGTATTTCAAGCAATTGAATATTTAGAATTTAATCAAGGGATGGGCGGACTAATAGCCCAAGAACGGCGTCAAATTGTCATCAACAATGTGCTGCACTCAACCCATTCAAATGCAGACATCCTTCGTGGTTTGGGAATCACAGCCTATGCAGGTCAACCATTAATTGCTCAGGGAAAGCTGTTGGGTGTACTCGCCTTTGCCAGCCGTACCCGTACTCACTTTACCCCAGAGGAAACCGCTTTACTGCAAGCAACCTCCGATCAGGTGGCGGTTGCTCTGGAACGTTTTGAGTTAATGGCTTCGTTACAGCGACGAAAAGAGCAATTAATTCAAGCTAACCGGATCAAAGATGAATTTTTAGCAGTTCTCTCCCACGAACTTCGCACGCCGCTAAACCCTATCCTGGGATGGTCAAAAATGCTGCAAAGTAAAAAGTATGACCAACCAACCACCACTCGTGCCTTGCAAACCATTGAGCGTAATGCCAAGCTGCAAACTCAACTAATTGAAGATTTGCTCGATGTCTCTCGGATTTTACAAGGCAAACTCAGTCTGAATATTGCTCCTGTAAATTTGCTAAGTGCGATCGCCGCAGCTTTAGAAACCGTGCGTTTAGCTGCCCAAGCCAAATCTATCAATTTGCAATTTGAAATTTTAGATTCGGGATTAGAAGATACTAACAGAAATTTCGCATCCATTGACTTTAATCAACAACTTGACAATCTCAAATCCCAAATTCAAGTTGAGGTGTCAGCGCACCAAAGCTGTGACCCAAAATTCCTAGTAGCGGGTGATTCTGTCCGCTTACAACAAGTAATTTGGAATCTGCTTTCCAATGCCATCAAGTTTACACCCCAAGGTGGACGAGTAAAAATCAGTTTAGCGTCTGTTAATTCTCAAGCTCAACTGCAAGTATGTGATACAGGTAAGGGAATTACTCCCGACTTTCTACCCTATGTCTTCGACTACTTCCGCCAAGCTGACGGCGCAACCACTAGGAAATTTGGAGGATTGGGGTTAGGATTAGCGATTGTTCGTCACATCGTCGAGCTACATGGCGGCACAGTTAAGGCAGAAAGTTTGGGTGAAGAACAGGGAGCCACCTTTACAGTTATGCTCCCATTAATCATAAATAATCTCAATAATCAAGAGATCGATAGACAATCAGATGATTTACCTAATTTAAATGGGCTGAAAGTTCTGTTAGTCGATGATGAACGTGATACGCGAGAGTTAATTGCTTTTATTTTGGAGCAGTCTGGAGCGGTAGTAACCCAGGTCGCATCGGCTGTGGAAGCACTACAAGTTCTGCCTAACTTCCAGCCAAATCTGCTCTTAAGTGACATTGGAATGCCAGAAGTAGATGGCTATATGTTGATGCGTCAAATCAGAGATATGCCACCAGAACTCGGAGGAAAAATTCCAGCGATCGCTTTAACCGCTTATGCAGCCCAAATTGATTATCAACAGGCTCTTGCCGCTGGATTTAAACAGCATATCACCAAACCAGTGGAACCAGCTAAATTAATTCGGGCGATCGCCAAGCTGATTTTCTGATTTCTAGTTTTACTTTAATTTTTTACTAGCTTCTACATCGAAGCGAGCATTTTTGTAAGTAGCAACTTGAGTTATCTACAATCTGTCTTATGTAGTGAATGTTATTCATACCACAAGTAGAGTTCTTCATATCTATCGATTCGTTAACTTTAGTGAAGTATTAAGACTAAGTTTTCTTAATAACTTAGTCAATCGAGAATAATTCAAAATTCTTTGGAGTTTTTATGACTTACACAGTTGACGAAAGCACAAGACCAGCTTTAGAAAGTTTTCGCCAGTTTGATGTAGATACTCAACTCGGTATACTTTGGTTTGGTTACCTAGATCTTAAAGAGAAGCTAACACCAGCACCTCCTCAAAGCGTAGAAAGCCCTGCAAAAGCAGTGTTTGACCAAATTAAAATTTTGTCTCACCAAGAACAACTGCAAGCACAACGCGACCTGATTAAGGGTTCAGCTAGTGATATCGGCAAAGCATATAATGCTCTAAGTCCTAACGCTAGATTGGATGTTTGGCTGTTGTTGGCAAAAGGAATGGAAGACGGAAGTATCATTCCAGTACCATCTGACTATCAACTACCAAGTGAAACTGATGAATTTACAGCACTCATTAAGGGGCTAGAATTTGAGCAACGGGTTAACTTCATGCTAGGTCTAGTACAAGTATTGGGTTAACTAATAACAGTTTGGGTTTTGGATCGAGAATTTATTTCTATTAAAGGGTTCTGTGAATCCATCCATCGCACTCATTTTTCATATTGCATTAATCCAAGAACCCTTTAAAGCCTTCAATATTTAGGAATAACACAGAAACGAGTAACTCAAGCTAGGTCTGGTTTGTTTGGCTTTACTCTTCTGGGCTGTGAGTATAATCTTAGTAAGTAAATTATTCCTCAACAAAATCCCTGACTCTCTAACAAGTCGGGGATTTCTCAATGTTGCTGATATAGCAGAAGGCAGGAGGCAGAAGGCAGTTATTACTGGAGGTAAAACACTTATACCAATTTGAAAAAAAATGAGACAGATAGATTAGGTAGGGGCGCAAAGCTTTGTACCCCTACAGATTTGGGATCTGTTGCAAAGATTTTTTGAATTGGTATTAGGAATCTCTTTTTGTGTTTGATTTTAGATTATGATTTGTCCTTTGGTGAATTGATTTGAGAAAGGACTGTTAAAGCTGCGGGCGTAATTGTACATGCCAGGAATGCCTAAGTAGAATCTTTTGCGGATAAGACAACAGGGAACATTGCCAACCAGATGAAGGCACTGTTCATAAATAAATTCATGGATACAATTGATTTGGATATATTTCAACTGCCTCAGTAATTAGTTACTTGAGGCTTTTATTGTGGATACTTGGTAGTAGCCTAACTATTGTCAAGCAGAGACTACGGCTTCAGGTTGATAGCGGATACCAGCTTGCTTGATGCGATGTAAAGCTTCACCCAAGCGATCGCACTCGGCAATCAAACTAATCCTCACATACCCTTCACCTGCAACTCCGAAGGCGTTACCTGGGGTAACCACAACACCAGTTTGCTGCAACACATTCAAAGCAAAATCTGTGGAACCCATCCCCACAGGACATTTTACCCACAGATACATCGTGGCTTTGGTTTTGGGGATATTCCAACCCAACTGTCCTAATCCTTGAATCAGGAAATCACGACGGGTGCGGTAGCGTTGTTGTACTTCATGCAAATAAACATCTGGGAGTTGCAAAGCGGTTTCGGCTGCTGTTTGCAAGGCAGCAAAAATGCCATAATCCAAGTTCGTTTTCAGCGTCCGCAAACCTTGAATTACATGGCGATTCCCCACCACAAAGCCAACACGCCAACCAGCCATATTGTAGGTTTTGGATAAGGTGTGAAATTCCACACCAATTTCCTTTGCACCGGGAATTTCTAGCAAACTAGTAGGTTGATAACCATCAAACGCTAACTCTGCGTAACACAGATCGTGTACCAACAAAATTTCATATTTGCGCGCGAAGGCAACGATTTCTTCAAAGAATTCGCGGGGTGCGGTGGCGGCAGTGGGATTACTGGGATAGTTGAAATAGAGTATTTTGGCTTGTTGGGCAACCTGATCGGGAATGGCAGCTAAATCGATTAACCAGTCATTTTCTGGTTTGAGAATCAAGCTATGAACTTTGCCGCCAGCAATTACGGGGCCCCGAAAATGGGCGGGATAAGCTGGAGAAGGAACTAGAACTACATCCCCAGGATTGATGTAGGCGATCGCTAAATGAGTTAGTCCTTCTTTAGAACCGAGTAGCGGCAAAGCTTCACTATCGGGGTCAAGAATCACATCATAACGCCGACAATACCAATTAGTAATCGCTCGACGGAAACTCGCAGTACCTTCAAAGGGAGGATAACCGTGATTGACAGGATTTTGTAAAGCTGCAACCGCTGCTTCTACCACTGGTTGTGGTGTTGCACCATCCGGGTTTCCCATGCCCAAATCAATTAAATCTAACCCTTGTTCCCGTGCTTTAGCTTTTAGTTCGTCTAAACGGGCAAATACGTAAGGTGGCAGTTTTTGTATGCGTTCTGCTGGCACTATCCAATTCAAACTCATGCTTCAACCTCGTCACTCATTCCCTTAGGGGAAACTCGATTTATCGGATCTCTACTATCTATAGGTGCAGTGGTAGAAACCATTGCTGCCATCAACTGTTCTGGCGCGACTTTAAAAGGTAGTCGATGGATGTCAGAATTAGGAGCTAAGGCAATTTCGGCGGCTGTTTGCAACTCACCTAATGTAATATTGCCCAATCCTAAATCACTTAATTTCTGGGGTAGTCCAATTTCTGCATAGAACTTTAACAACTGCTGCCGTGCGGATGCTGCTAGTTGATTGTTTTGGAGCATTTCTTCTAAACGCAGTTGCACCAGAATTCCCAAAGCAACTTTTTCGCCGTGAATGCTGCCGTGTCCCGAAATGTGCGTTAAACCATTATGCACGGCATGGGCAGCAACAGTGCGACACTGTGCCCCTCCCAGTCCGCCAACTACGCCAGCGAGTAACACAGTTGCCTCTACAACTTCTCGCCAAACTTCACTACCTGGTTGCTTGAGGGCGGCGGCTGACTTTTGCAAGAGGATATCTCGCAAAATTCGTGCTTGTTGGACTGCGGCGATAATTAAAGTATCTTGCAAATGCCCGCTGCTAACTGAGGCTTCATACCACTTGGCGATCGCATCACCAATGCCAGCTATTAAAGTACGTTGTGGTGCTGTTTTAATCAAGTCATAATCGAGTATCAATAAATCGGGACAACGAGACAGCCCCACATCATATAGAAATGCCCCGTCTTCTGAATAAACATTAGACAAAGCACTCCAAGCTGCACAGGTAGCCGCTGAAGTCGGAATCGTCACTACTGGCAGATGTAACTGATGCGCGACTAATTTCGCTATATCGAGGGCTTTGCCGCCACCAACACCGATAATCGCATCAGCTTTATGTTCTTTGGCTGCCTTATGTAAAGATTTCAGACTAGCTTCACAGCAATCTGCACCATAAGAAGCTTGGGCAGGATTTAGCTGTTGCGTTTCTAAAATCGGTTGCAGATTTTCTTGGCTGATAGCGAGAGTGCGTTCTCCGGCCACAATTAAAGGACGATTTCCCAAACAGGCGATTTCTGCTGCGGCTGCTTGCAACACGCTAGAACCACGGATGACTTTTGCTGGGGCAACTGTGAGCGTAAATAACGAACTAGAGGTTTGAGTAGACAAAGAAGGATGAGTAGAAAATTTATTAGCCATATAACTAGTTTGCCAAAACTTTGATATTTCTTAATCAATTGACTTACACTTAGGGATACTTGTTGCCAAGCTGATTTGAGCATGGCTATAAGCTGACACTCCTTCAACTGGATTTTAGGCGAACTATGAAATAGACAAAGCCTTTTGCCGATTCCTTAAGTAATTTGACGACGTTGGTTGAATCTATCATGCCCATCGCTCTAAAATTCCGAACTATCAAAGTTTTGAACAACCGTATAACTAAATAACACTAGCACCTCAGATTCTCAAAAAAAGCGATCGAGAATTGAAGTTGCAACATTTTAGGCAATCCCAGCTAGAGAATATAGCTAGGGGCATACATTTGTACATTACCTACAGCTAATTCATTTGCTACAAATATTTTTGAAAATGGCAAAATTGGTAACTAGGAAAATAACTGACAAATCACAACTGTCAGTACCCATTACCCGCGCACTGATTAATTTTTTCCACAATATAACCACTAAAGTGTGAATATCTTAATCTAAAAATAATCTTTAAAGTATCGGTAAATACAAAATTAATTATGTCATTCTGATAACAAGCATCAAGGATTGGGCAAACAGGGAGTGTGGGAGGTGTGGGAGGTGTGGGAGGACGGGGAAGAAATCTTTCCCCCCTCTCTCCCCACACTTCCCTATCTCCCCATCTCCCCATCTCCCACACTCCTCAGTCTCCTTAAGCCTTAGATTTCGGTAATTGGGCGAATTTGTCTTGATAAATTTCTACTGTCATTGGGGAGTTGGCACGAGAAACGAGCGATCGCTTGACCTCACCCAAGTAAACTGGTACAGAAATGCCTGGTTCTGGGTGAATGATGGTACGGGCACGAACTGTTAACTTGTCGTTTTGAAGTGTACCAGAACGACCATAAGAATAAAGATTGCTAGCTGCTTGACGCAAAGTTGCTTCTAATTCTGTAGGAGAAATTTTAGGTGATACGGCGATCGCTGCTTGTGTTGAGCCATTATCATAAACTAGACTGTAGTGTACTGCTCCCGGAATCACAGTACGACTCAAAGGGACTATGGAGAGTGCAAATAAACCAGCTGTTAGCACCACCATAAAGCCAGTCGTACCTACCAGCCGAAAGCGAATGCCCCATTTGAGAACAAAAGCCAACACTGCTAAGGCAGCGAATGCCAAGGTGGCTATACCAGACCATTGGGTGTATTGAAGAAAATCAGCTGTTGTGAGCATAAGGTTGGTTACTGAGGCGTCTTTTTTCGTTACCGACACTCCCATTTTACCGAGAGCTTACACCATATCGGTTAACGCCGCCAAGGCTTAGAACCATAGCTAAAAATTATAATTCTTTAGTTATTTAGAACATTATTGGCTCAGCACAGACGATATGGGAATTTTTAGCTGTCTGTAACTTAGTTTGAACGCTGTCAATGATTGCCAACCAATCAGCGTCTTTGTTCCATTCATATTGAATCTTGGTTTTAGTAGCCACATTGTAGAGTCTACAAAAAACCACATTTTCTTTTCCAGCAATCGCAGCGATAATCAGAGGCTTAGAGAAGTCTTGGACTTGTGATACAGCTAAAAGGAAAGTTTTAGCAAAGTTTGTTTCTATTCCACTCCTAATAACATAAATCTCATCTGCTCTAACAACGATGTCTAACTTAATGTTGTCCTTTCCCTTAAATTCTGTCGTTTTTAATTTCAATTCAGATATATATCCAGTTAATCCTGTTTGGTGAACAGGAATAGTTTTATCATTATTGATATCATAGTGATACCATAGATAGGATTCTCCGTTGAATTCTCCGTTTTTCACATACAAATAAATAGGTAATGGTGGGTTACAAAGACCTAGTTTAATTTCAGCAACCATGTTTTATATTCCTTGATGAAAGCTAAAATTATTTTAGATATTCCATTAAATTGAATATGTTTTAAAATTGTGCTTAACTGAGGATAAAAATAAATATACAAAAGGGCATCTACAAGAGATGCCCGTCATGCAGGAAAACCCCAAAGGGTTGTCCCTACACCTTCCCAACAATCAGCAACAGTGACTAATTAGGTATTAGTCACACTCACAGTCACAGACGTGAATATAGTAATCTTATTAACTTCAAACTTTAAATGTCTCCAGTGCATACACTGAAAAACAACTTATGACTATTTCATAGAACTTTTACTTGATTGCGTGAAAAAACTCAGCTTCAACTGGCAAAGGTCGATTCCCTACTTCTTACCTACGCTGTACAAGTTCAAAAATCAAAGCAGATTGGGAAACTCTAACAAAGAAATTATCCAATCTTGCGGGGTGACTCGAAAAGCCCACCCAGTTCATATGCTGAAGTAACTAATTTTGGTAAGATGCAAGCTTTTCTTGTTGGTTATAGCGATGTACTACTCCACAAATAGCAGCCAAAATTAACCATGAAAGCGTATTCAAACGAAAATCGAATAGGGTTACGTCTACCGTATTCAATAAAACCCACGCTACAAAGGCGAGAAGATAACTGAAAAACAGCAATCTGTCTTCTCTATGCATATATTTTGACTTTCGCAGTAATTGGACTGCTGTAATTAAAATCCAACCGAGTAAGCCACAAAATAAAAAAGTAGTGAGAAAACCAGTTTCAGCAGATAACATTAAAAACAAATTGTGGGGATGACCCAACATAATTTGCATGTGTGCTTTGTATAGGTTAGTAAAACTACGTAAACCCCAACCTGTCCAAGGATGTTGCCAAGCTAAAGACCACGCAAACTCCCACTGAGTTTTTCGCATCAAAGCCACTGGTCTGTGTGGATACATATCATCGTTTAACCTTGCCCAAAAGAAAGCAGGAACGTAGTGGCGAAAAAATTGAGCGATTGGTGAGGGAGCAAAAGCTGCCAAAAGGACGCTAGTGACGATACCGACGACGCCACCTACAAGAATCCGCCAACCTTGGTAGAGTGCATAAGCTAAACAGGCAAAAATAGCGATCGCCCATCCATTGCGCGAGTTGGTGAAAATCAAGGTGATAAAATTCGCGATCGTCGCTACAGTTAGGAAGATGAAGGGGAGTAAGGACTGGGGACTGAGGACTGACTTATTCCTAATACCCAATCTCCGATACCCAATCCATAATCGCCATTGTTCCAACCACAACCCTAGACTAAGGATGAAAACTATTACTAGATAAGCAGCGAAGGTGTTAGCGTGCAAGAAGAATGAAGCTATGCGCCCTGGTGGATTTCCTCCTGGTGCGATCGTCCATTCCAAAACAACCCACAAAATTTTTAAGTTAAAATTCCAACCCAAAAACAATTGTCCCAAACCGAGAGTCACCGCCGGCATCGAACCTATTACCCAAATCCAAGCCATTTGTCGCAATTGGACAGTTGTTTGAATCAGGGTGCTGAAGGCGGCGAAAACTAAAAAGAATGGTAAAAAATTAAATAAGCCAAGGGAGGCTTCTGTCTTGTTCTGGGCAAACCCAGTAGTAATAAGCAGCAACAAACCTAAAAGGGCAAATCCCCAATTAAGGGGACGGTGGCTAATTTGGCGGTATTGTTTCGCCAAAGTAATTAATGATACAAGAACTACAGTCACCGCCCCCACCAAAGGACTCAGTGGGAAGATTAACAGTGCCAATAAAGAGCAGTTCCAACGGGAGTTTAAATGGTAAAAAGCCTTGTTCAAGCTGGCTCCCAACATTCAGCACGAGTGAGGCGAATTTGAGCTAGGGCAAAAATTGTAGGGATAATGCGACCATAGTTAGTAGCGATCGCTCTCCACCCTAAATCGGCAAAAAACCAAGCCCACATCATCGGCCCAATCACGGCAAACATAGTGCGGACTGCTCCATAACGAGCTGCGCTCATAGTCATTCCGCGTCTAGCCATTTGCATAGCTACATAGCTTTGAAATTGAGTTGTAGCGGCTTCGGCGCCTGTAATCGCTGCTTGCTTAGCTACTTCATAGGTAGCAAGATACATAGCAAATTGACGGGCAATTTGCTTGAGTACAAGTGGCTGGAGCATGGAAGTAACAGCCAACGCACTACCACCTTTAAAAAGTAACCCTAAAGGATCGCGCTGCAATAAAAGTGGTAAAGGTTGTTTTAGTTCTGATTTGACAAGCTGACGCTGCACCTGAAGAGTCAATTTTTGCTTCTCTTGTTCGGGCAATTTTTTCCACACCTGTCCTAGTAGATGCAAAAATACTTCTGCTTCTAAATCAACGGTTGTCAACTGATTAGAGTAAGGAATTTTGAGATACTTACATACTTGAATGAGCGCTTGTCGATAAGTTACTTCGCCTGTGCGTCCGCGCAATACCGTCATTCCATCTGCCGCTAAAAAGCGGAAGCGACCTTCTAGTGCGTCTAGCCAAGCTTTCCGGTCTTGGCTTTGCACTTCGATGGGTTCGGGTGTGTGAACGTAGTCTAGGGGATTGAACTTCCGACTGAATAAAATTGCCGTTAAGTCTTGTAATTCTTCTTCGGTCGCTAACTCCAGCGCCGCCCTCATCTCATCCAATTTCCCTTCCTCCCTTCCGTGCAGCTTTTCTGTACCTTATTCTACTATTAGCTTTCAGCACTCATTAGTAGTAATTTTTTCGTTTGTCATTTGATGATAACCAATGACCAACAGAGAAGTTTGAGCGGAGGCTGACTCTGTAGACGCCCCAAAAGCGGCAAGACAAAGGCATCATAGCTTCAAAGACTGATGACTGAATATTCCAGTAATTAGTGCCCCAATACCGGGTTTAGTCTGCGCCTAGTAGGTTACAAGGTTTTTCAGTAATTAAATTACACTACTCTCTAGTCAGCGCGCTTCTATCTCGGTAGGGGTCTAAATACCTAAAAACCCTTGTAAATCAAACTCGATATTCCTTACTAGTGCTAGCAAAATTTCCTGGTTCGGGAAGAAGACAAGCTATACCCGACTTGTTATCAAACTTGCGCGGTTTATAAAAATGATTAGAAGATGTTTTAAAAGTGGTAGCTGATATCTCAAAAACTTTAAATTCTCTTTAACTCTGTTTCTCAGGAGGAAACTAGAATCAAAGTCCCCTGATTTTCAGGTGATTTCAGAGGATCTAGAAGGTTTTACTACTCAAAAGAGGACTTTTAAAACATCTTTCAGATAATGTGAACTTTTTCAACATTTTTACTCAATCATTTCATCTGTCGCTAGACTGATTTGACAGTCTCATAAGCTACTATTTTTTTGAATTATTAAATCAATGTGTAACAAATAAGTTTTGTCTAGGAAGCAGAAAATTTTGTAGCAAACTCAAAAGTTATTTTAGTTACAAAGAAAGTTCAATTTAATTAAAAAATGTTACTAATGTATTTTGTATTATTACTCTTAGTCTTGATCCCCTAAACCTTATACTGCGTTTTATGTAGATTTATGCCTTTTTGGCATAAATTGTAAATAATAAATATTATAAAGATAAAATGTCGGTAGTTTATCAGTTTAGTCAGTGTTGTTTTGAGAAATCATCCGGGAAACTAGTATAAAGTTTAACTCAAATCAGTACAGCAAAATATTTGATATTCCACTTGAATAAAAGGCTAGTTTCAGGAGCTATTGCATCTATCAGTTGAATCACTTATAACTGATTGTCATGACAACTTTACCATCTAAAAAAGTTGTTTATTTCACTAACCACTGACCGGATTAAAAAGGAGTTTAAAAAATTATGAAAACTGTAGTTAATTTAACTCAACAATCAGTAGTTGCAGAGATTGAAATCGTTTTGGATACATATCCATATCATCCATATCAACAAGCCTTTGCGATTCCTGACTTACGTCAAGAACTAATTGCTTTTGTCCTCAATCGGATTCCCTCTTTTTACAGCGTCATATCTGACGGACATATTCCGCTAGCAAAGGTGGAACAAGGAAACTTGCTCAATTATCAGTTGCCTCGTAAACCCTTAGAGCAGCAACTACATTTACAAAATTTGATTCACCAAGGTATTTGCTCAATCGTTCAAGAAAAGTCAGATTGGATTAACCATCACCTTTGTGAAACAGTTCAACCCGGTTGTGAACCATCTCATTGGTTTGGTTAATTCGGCAGAATTTAGAATAGAGAATGATGTCTAGGGTAACAGACCCAGGTTGATAACTGACCAAGTTGAAATCTGCTATGTTTCTCTAAGATTTGTTTGTCTGCTGAGATACATACAGTATCCGCAGTAAATTTTGAATTTTTGAGCTAATACCATAACTAAAGTCAGTGTAAAAGAGGTGGTATTAGCTCAATATTTTTTGTTAAAGCACTACCCTTTTGTTGTGGTTAAGGCTAGGCGTGAGATTGGTTATTTGCCATTTGTCAAGAGTTATTAAGGAAACTCTAAAAAATAAATTATTCTGTTTGAAATTGATGACTGATGAACCTGTTGACTGTGAACAGTAAGATATTTTTTTATTTGCCAGTCCCTAATTATTCTCTCCTCTGCCTTTTATCCAATGTCTTTTTTAGTAAATTTTTTCATAAAAGATTCAGTATCTTACTATTGAAGTGTAAAATTTGACAGTTAAGACATTCAAAGGACATTGCTAGAACATGAAAAAAATAACTACTGTGATGCTGGTAAGTATAACTACGGCTGTTGGGATGGAAGTGTTAACACCTAAAGTTAGTAATGCCCAATTATTTTATCCACCAGCGAGCGATCGCCATTCATTAATGGTAATGGGTCAAGGGGTAGTAAGAGCGCCAGCAGATACAGCGGATATTGAACTGGTTTTTAGTAGTAAAGATAACAGCGAGCAGTCAGAACCGCAACCATCAACGCTATCGCAAGTCCGCCGGCTAACTTTATCACCTCTGCTGTCAAATGACAAAACATCAATAGGACAAACACCTATACCTGCTTTAGAAAATGAAAAAGCCCTAACAAAAGCAAGTCTCCAGCCGATAGTGGATAGTCTCATTGCTAACAAAATTAGTGCTGATAAAATTCAAGTACAAGTTAATATGAATTCCGGTGAAAATAATGCCAAAATATTGGTAAGAGTAGAAAAACCAACCCGCGAGCGTATTCAAGAAATTATTGGTATAGCAAACAAAGCCACAAGCAAACTGGAAGATCTTACTATTAAGAATGTGGGTGTGGAGTATGCAGTTAATGATTGTCAAGCTTTACAGAGTTCAGTTTATCAATCAGCAATAAAAGACGCTCAAAGTCGCGCTCAGGCTTTAGCAAGTGCTATGGGAGTTAAACTTGGTATTCCTTCGGTGGCTGAGCCATTTTATACATTATTTTATCCTTCATGTAGTTCTAAAACTGGAGTATCTTTACCATCTTTTGCTAGTTTTTTATTAACACCGACTTACAATCCAGATGCCCCAGCAGAAGTAGAGATGAAAAAGGATATTTTTGTAACATATACAGTGAAATAAGTATTTGTATTAAGTGCGATCGCCTGGAAATTTGTGTCAAATGTAAAAGTGCGATCGTTTAGCTATTTTACTTTGCAGATTTAGTTAATAAAATATTAATAAATTATCTTGCAATATGCACCATATTTTATGGTATTCTATTTTTTATTGTCTCAATTTATATAATATTAAAATATTTATTGGACTTGAGACTTAATAAGTGATTTTCAACTCCAGCAATGAAAAAACTCCAGAAATGTTGATGACAAATCTGGAGTCAGGAAAGATACGCATTTACCTATATCAATTTTTTCTCGTGAGTGAATCCTACGTCATCAGGGTATACACTCAAATGTAGTAAAGTGTGTTTATTGACTCGCTATTCTACTTCTGCTTTACACACTTCAACGCAAAACAGCCCCAGTCGAGCTGGGGCTGTTTTGCGAGGTTGTTTGGCACAGGAGTACATTAACAAGTAATGCTCCGTGTTAAATATAAATAATTCGGTATGCATTCCTATTCAAGCTTGTTTTAGCATATCCGGATGATTTAGAAAATTTTGATCGTCTTTATCTAAAAAGAAACTCCAGGTACGCCCAAAGCATATCTGGAGTAGTAACAGGTTTCTAACATAAATAAATTTTTACCTATGCGATCGCCAGATGTCGTTAGGGTATATACTCAAATATATTTTATGTCTCATCAACTGCAAGTAGACCAACAGGTTACCTTCTTTTATACCCACTATCTCAATGCATCCACAGAATTCTACGAACAAAAGCTAGGTTTGGAGTTGTGGCTTGACTAAGGAACCTGTCGAATTTATAGGAAAAAGCTAGGTTCAAAACCTCACCGCTAGTGGGCGAAAAAGTCCTTGTTTCACGCTTGTTGGTAGAAAGCCCAACGCCACTTGCTATATGCCGGGAAACCCGTCCACCGCAGTGGCTCCCCCTCGTGGGTAGCTGTCTTTAATGCAAGAATTTTGAATTTTGAATTTTGAATTGATTCATAGTGTTACTGGCTCTGGATACTTGGGATTATGCCAAGCAAGCGAAACATCAATTCCTTCAACTGAAAACCAATCTGGGGTTATTTTTACTTTGGTAACACAGCAGGTAGATGAGTGGTTTGAATATCTCCAAGAACGTGGCATCAAATTTGAAAAGCCACCTACACTAAATAAAAAGTATAATATTTATCATTGCTTTTTACGTGACTCCAGTGGTTATTTGATTGAAATCCAACGTTTTGAGACTAATAACGAAAAAAGACATAACTAATGTTATGTCTAGACACTGAATTTACAGGGCAGGATTTGTACAGGTTACAACTTATTGATTTACTAGGGTACATAATAGCGATTAATACCTTATGGTCATTATCGATAGGCATGTACCTTTTCTTCAATAGATTTATCAAGGCAGTGTGCAAGATTTATGCAGCTAGCACAAAGCTTTTACATTTCTTTACAATTAATCGACTACGCCTAGTCAGTTGTAGACTATTGGTTTTGAATTTTTCAGGTAGAAAGTAGGATACAACCATTGCCCTAAGCATATTTCATTAATTTATAGCACTATTTTTTACAGTATCCTCCTTGGCAATACTGCTGATTCTAAAGCTATTATTTTTAAGTTATCAAGATGTTCTCTTAGGGTGACTACATGAGTGCTGAAAACCTGAAATGGTTACACACAAAATTACAATTTAAAGGTTCAGTAGTGAAAGCGATTTATAAAAATGTTTTATGGTCTGGATTTTTTGGATTGTTCGTTTCTATACTTCATCATTTTAAGTTGCCTGTATCCCAACCCATTTTAGGAAGTGTTATTCCTAGTATTGTTTTGGGTTTGTTACTTGTATTTCGTACAAATACTGCTTACGATCGATTTTGGGAAGGAAGGAAATGCTGGGGTTCCATAGTAAATAATGTCCGAAATTTAGCGCGGCAAATTTGGGTATCAGTTGAGGAAATATCCCCAGATGATAAAGACAATAAAATTACGGCATTAAATTTATTGGTAGCTTTCGCGGTGGCGACTAAATTACATTTGCGCGGAGAACCTGTCAAAAGCGAATTAGAAGAATTCATGTCATCTAAAAAGTATGTAAAACTGAAGATTATGAATAATCCTCCTATAGAAGTAGCTTTTTGGATAGGAGATTATTTACAACAGCAATATAATCGTAATTGCATCAATAGCTATCAGTTAACAGCTATGCAAGAATTATTGAATAATCTTGTGGATAATTTAGGTGCTTGCGAACGGATTTTAAAAACACCAATGCCATTAGCTTATGCAATTCATCTCAAGCAATTACTGATACTATATTGTTTACTATTGCCATTTCAAATCGTAGATAGCCTTGGTTGGTGGACAGGTTTAATTGCTGCTTTAGTTGGTTTTACAGTATTTGGCATTGAAGCCATCGGTTTTGAAATAGAAAATCCGTTTGGTTATGATGCCAATGACTTACCTCTAGATGCAATTTGCAACACAATGAAATGCAATATTGACGATTTAATCAGCTTGACTCCCAGCGTTAAATCACATACAAAAATAGTCGAGTAAACAATCTCTCATAAGTCATTCTTAAAAAAAGTAGTTCAACTTGGCGATCGCTCAAAATCCCAGCGTCAATCATGCGGTGATATTCGTCAATCATCTACTTAGCAACTATCATACTCATGACGATTGATTCCTCCTAAGAATTCTTGATATTTTCCCATTTCAAAGGCAATTCAGGTCTGATTCAGAATCAATCGATTGATTGAAGATACAGACAGATTGTCCTTAAGAATACTAGAAATTACATATAGCCAAGATACCTTGACCAGAATAACTGTGTAGCAGGTTGACAAAGTGGTACAAGAGTATCATCCTAGAGTGTTTAGAAGGTAAACCACATGAGTAAGCACATTAAGAGTCTATGGTAACAGCACAACCTATCACTATTGATTTGTTTGCTGGGGCTGGCGGCTTTGGTCTAGGTTTCGAGATGGCAGGTTTCTCTGTTCCTCTATCTGTTGAAATTGATGCCTGGGCTTGTGATACACTGCGCCACAACCGTCCTAATATGACAGTTATTCAACAGGATATCCGTGATTTCAACACTGCAAGTAGTGTTAAGGATATCTGTCACTTCAAGCCGGATATTGTTATTGGTGGACCTCCATGTCAAGGGTTTAGTATTGCCGGGCCAGCACAAAAAGATCCTAAAGATCCTAGAAATAGTCTATTCATTAACTTTGCTCAGTGGATATGTTTTCTCAAACCTCAAGCTTTTGTAATGGAGAATGTTAAAGGTTTACTTTCACGCCAAAATATTGAAGGCAGAAAGGTAACAGATATTATTAAAAAAACTTTTGAGAATCTAGGATATTTTGTAGAAGTATGGTCATTAAATGCTGCTGAGTATGGTGTGCCACAAATTAGGGAGCGTATTTTTATTGTTGGAAATAAAACAGGAAAAGAATTAGGTATTCCTCCAAAAACACATTCATTAGATTTCTTGCATATCAATAGTTCTCAATTATCAATATTTCACTGCATGGATTTACTGCCTGCTATCAGCTTGTGGGATGCTATATCAGATTTACCACCACTGAATGCACGTGAGGGTGAAGAGGAACAACCTTATATTTCAGAACCTATTAATAACTATCAAAGGTGGATCAGGAATGGCAATCAAATACTTTACAATCATGTTGCAATGGATCATTCCCAGAGGCTTGTAGAACGCTTCAAACATATTAAATGGGGTGAATCAAGTTCAGACGCACCAAAAGAACATGGGGCTAGACGCCGTAGTGGAAATGGTGAGTTATCTGAGAAAAGTTATGACCAGAATAACCGACGTTTAAATCCATATAAACCATCACATACAATAGCAGCTTCGTTTTACGCCAATTTTCTTCATCCTTTCCAGCATCGCAATTTGACAGCCCGTGAAGGGGCGCGTGTTCAATCTTTTCCTGACACTTATCGTTTTCTAGGGAAGAAGACTGTTGTATCTCACAAGTTATTACATCGAGAAGAGAGATTCGACGAGAAGTTTCTTTGCCAGTACAATCAGGTAGGTAATGCTGTACCACCTATTCTTGCTAAAGCGATCGCACTTCATCTTCAAGATAAATTAGAGCTATGCCCAAAAGTGATAGGAATCCTTTAGTTCACGGCTCCAATCTTGAACAAAAGGAGAATCACCGCACAAAATATAGAAATATTGAGAGTAAAAAATATCTCAGTGAGATTAGAACTGAGTATGATAAGTGGCGTTCAGCTAATCTCGAATTAGTTGGCCCTACATCAACACCTACTGCTCAAGATGACGCAATTATTGCTACTAGGGTAGAACTTCTATCAAAATATAAGGACTTTTTAGACCAGCAGCACTATGCTGAGAAGTTTGATTCTAGATCGAACCTTCACTCTAGCGTGCTGGAGGAATTTCTCTACTATCTGTTTAAAGATTTAGTAAGAGACTTTGGAGAAAATGCTCTCATCGGCAAATCACATACATTCAAAGATATTTTCTTTGTACCGCCAAAATACTCTAAGATGCTTAAGCGTCCGTATGCACGTATTGAAAAGAAAGATCATGACTTTGTAATTGGAGCGACTATTCAAGTATCATTTGAAGCAGCAACCCCACCAGAGAAAGATGAAAATCCAGGTGAAATACTCCCACTTCTTAAAGAGGAACCGGAAAACTACTCTGAAGTTACAGTTACAGGAAACACCGAAACGCACATTTTCGATATTCCAGTTGTTGCAATTGAATGTAAGACATATCTCGATAAAACTATGCTCGAAGGTTCATCACGAGCAGCAGAGGACTTAAAGGCGAGAAATCCAAATAGTTTATACGTTGTACTTATGGAGTGGATCAAGCTGACCAGTGATGTTAATCTTCGGAAATACAAGGTTGACCAAATTTACGTACTACGTCAGCAAAAGAATACTGACCGAGAATTTAGGTATGAAGAAAAATATATTAAAAATTCAATTAACCCAGTTGTAGTTCAACATCTATTCGATAAAGTGCGGAAGCATCTGAAAATGGACTGGACTGGCGGAATTGAACACGGTATAGAACGTGGTTGGCTAATTGACGAGTAGCTACTGACCTTATTCAGGGTTTGTGACACTTGTGTAAATCACCCATGACTAACGCAAGTGTTCCTTAAGAAGTTTTATTAACAATAAAAAACGGTAAAGGTTTGAATCCCTCTACCGTTTTTTAATTTTTGATTTGAGACTAAAATCCCAAATCTTAAATCTTACTCAATGCCTTGGGGTAACAATTCCCGACGCTGTTGAGCGCTTACCTGAACAGTACCGTTCTCATCAACATCAACTAAGGCGGTATCACCATCCTTGATGCGACCAGAGAGAATTTCCTCTGCTAGGCTATCTTCTAACAAGCGCATAATTGCTCGGCGTAATGGTCTGGCGCCGTAGCTGGGACTGTAACCTTCTTGGATTAAACGATCCTTGAAGCGATCGCTGACTTCTAAAGTGATACCTTTTTCGGTTAGACGACCAAATACTTCCTTGAGCATAATTTCGGCGATTTGAGTCACCTCTGGCTTGCTCAACTGACGGAAGACGATAATTTCATCAAGTCGGTTGAGGAACTCTGGACGGAAGTACTGTTTCAATTCTTCGTTCACCAAGGAGCGAATGCGGTTGTAAGCTGACTCGGTAACATCTTCGGCAAATTCAAAACCAATACCGCTGCCGCCTTTTTCAATTACCTTAGAACCAATATTGGAAGTTAAAATCAACAAGGTGTTTTTAAAGTCCACCGTGCGACCTTTGGCATCAGTTAACCGACCGTCTTCCAAAATTTGCAGCAGCATATTGAATACATCCGGGTGTGCTTTTTCGATTTCGTCGAACAACACCACGGTGTAAGGACGCCGCCGCACGGCTTCGGTAAGTTGACCACCTTCGTTATAACCAACATAACCTGGAGGCGAACCAATCAGCTTGCTGACGGTGTGACGCTCCATGTATTCGGACATATCTAAGCGGATCATGGCTTCTTCGGAACCGAAGAAGTAAGCAGCTAAGGATTTAGCTAACTCGGTTTTACCTACACCAGTAGGCCCGGAGAAGACAAAACTAGCAATGGGTCGATTGGGATTCTTCAAACCGACACGGGCGCGACGAATAGCTCGTGAAACTGCTTTCACAGCATCGTCTTGACCAATTAAACGCTGGTGCAAGGTGTCTTCCATGTGCAGCAGCTTTTCGGATTCCGATTCGGTGAGTTTGTTCACCGGTACCCCAGTCCAAGAAGCGACAATGTGGGCAATGTCTTCTTCTGTAACTACAGGTTCTTCGTGTTCGGAGCCAGTTGCATTGGTCTTGCTTTGAGCAATGGCCCGAATTTCGGCTTTGATTTCCATCTCCCGATCGCGCAATTCCCCAGCTTTATCGAAGTCCTGAGAGCGGACTGCATCATCTTTTTCTTTTAAGATTTGACGCAGTTCTTTATCTAACTCTTTGGCTGCGGGTGGAAGTTGGGAGTTAATTAAGCGCACCCGAGAACCAGCTTCATCAACCAAGTCGATGGCTTTATCTGGGAGGTAGCGATCGCTAATATAACGGTCTGACAATTTCGCCGCCGCCACCAATGCTTCATCGGAGATTTTCAGCTTATGGTGTTGTTCGTAGCGTTCGCGCAGACCATATAAAATTTCAATTGTTTCATCAACTGTAGGTTCGCCAACCATCACTGGTTGGAAACGTCGCTCTAGCGCTGCATCTCGCTCGATGTGCTTGCGGTATTCATCTAGGGTTGTCGCGCCGATGCACTGCAACTCACCCCTGGCCAAAGCTGGCTTAAGGATATTCGCTGCGTCAATAGCACCTTCTGCTGCACCCGCACCAATCAAGGTGTGTACCTCATCAATCACGAGAATGACATTACCCGCAGAGCGGATTTCATCCATGATTTTTTTCAAGCGTTCTTCAAATTCACCCCGGTACTTGGTTCCTGCTACCAGCAAACCGATATCCAGTGTGACTACGCGTTTATCTTCCAGGATGTCAGGGACATCTTTATTGGCAATGCGTGAAGCTAAACCTTCGGCGATCGCTGTTTTACCAACCCCTGGTTCCCCAATCAGCACTGGGTTATTTTTAGTCCGGCGACCCAATATCTGAATCACCCGCTCAATTTCTTTAGCGCGTCCTACTACAGGATCGAGCTTGTTGTCTGTAGCCATTTGGGTCAGGTTTGAGCCAAATTCATCCAGAGTCGGGGTTTTTGTGCGCCCGGATGAACCACCCGGCGAAACTTCAGCAGTTTCTCCCAACATGCGAATGACTTGGGTTCTCACCTTGGATAGATCCACACCGAGGTTTTCTAGCACCCTGGCTGCTACACCTTCCCCTTCGCGGATTAGGCCCAACAGCAGATGCTCGGTGCCAATGTAGTTATGCCCCAGTTGGCGTGCTTCTTCCAAGGAGAGTTCCAGAACTCGCTTTGCCCGTGGCGTAAACGGAATTTCCACGGCCACAAAGCCCGATCCCCGACCTATAATTTTTTCAACTTCAATTCGAGCATCTTTAAGATTGACGCCCATTGATTTGAGCACCTTGGCGGCTACACCAGTGCCTTCGCCAATCAGACCCAGGAGGATCTGCTCGGTGCCGACAAAGTTGTGGCCTAAACGGCGGGCCTCTTCTTGGGCCAGCATGATTACCTTAATGGCTTTTTCTGTGAAGCGTTCAAACATGGCTTTATCCCATCACCTGCGTCGTGCCGGTACGCTGATTTTAGCACAGGCTAAGCTTTTGGACGCCTGTATAACAGATTATAGACATCCAAAGCTTCTGAATTTAGGTTGATGCGGAAATTACTACCTTTTGACTACTTTCATCTGGCTACTGTACTGAGGAGCTTTAGTTCACCAGCCTTTTTGGCATTTTTGACCAATAGCTAACTACTGATGCTTGGAGATTATTACTTTAGTCCCAAATTACCATTATTCACATATTTGCGGATTCATCTCCAGACATATTTATTAATATATGTAATTTATATTAAAAAGCTTTTTCATATAAAATATTTAAATAAAGTATAACCAGCAAAGTTGCAGTTTTTTGCTGAAGTTAGGGAGTTTGTGATTTTGATTATCTGCTTGTACTATGCCCCATGCCCTACTTCTTACTCTCTTAAAAAATTAATTGCCAACAGGATTTGCTCAGGCGATCGCTGACAATAGAATGCCAGTGGTCTAAAGTAACTTGAAATTTGGGGTGTTGGAGGTCTGATAGCCAAAGAATAAGCGCGTCTTCCCCGTTATCTTGGTAGTAACGCCGACGCCGCCCTGCTGTTTTGAAACTAAATTTTTGATATAAAGATATAGCGCCCAAGTTGGAAGCTCGGACTTCGAGGGTTGCTCGCTCCAAACCGCGATCGCAAGCTGTCTTAAGCACTGAATATAGTAAAGCCTGTCCTAAACCTTGGCGGTGATATTGGGGATGAACCGCCAAAATTGTAATGTGAGCTTCTTCTAAAATTGACCAAAAGCATCCCATTCCTAGCAGTCTGGAACTAGAGACAGGGGAAAACAAACCCAAGCATTCGCTGTTGGGACTGTCCAACTCTCGTTGGTAACCCTCCATTGTCCATAGACCTCCAAAACAAGCTCGGTCTAGTTCCAGCAATGCACTTAGATGCTCTTTTTTGAGTAATTGAATTTCTAAGTCTAATGAAATCACGTTATTGAATAAGATTACAAACCGTTACGCCAGACTTGACTTCAAGTTACCAAATGCTAAAACTTCTTATACTAGATAACTGTTACTAACCGGACTTTGGTGTTGCTTGATTTTCCAGAAGTCGATAATCAGACCAATCCACTGACAGTTCAAAAGGGTGTGGGGTGTGGAGACCTACGCTTAAAAACGTGAGATTTAAAATTTGGATCGGAGGTGGAGTGGCTCCGGCTTTACGCCGTATTTCATCGCACTACGTGTCTCGAAATACATCTTTTTTTAGAGCGGCTGTTACCCACCCCGAATGAGGATCTTTCTCTTCCCCTACACCCACTCAGCCATCCCCGACACCCTAATTTTTGTAATTCATCAGGTAGCAGCTATTGCGGGTTTGCCGACTTGTAGCAACTGCTATCTCAACACTGACCTTTGAGGTTTAGTGTCAGCCTTCTTGCCGAAAAAGGTAAACTGGAAAACGGGAGATTTAATCGCCCCGGTATTTTGAACAAGGACAATTAATTATAGTTATGGTATCGACTCACCCCACTGGGGTTGAACATTCTGGAAGTCAATATTTACCTCAAAGGGCTAGCAGCAAAGCAAATTCCTCGCCTAATCAAGAACTTTTACCTTTAACAGCCAGAGTTCATAATCATGACTTCTTGGAAATTGGTGGGTGTGATGTCACAACCCTAGTTAAGCAGTTTGGTTCACCTTTATATATTTTAGATGAAGAAACCCTGCGTTTGGGTTGTCAGCAATACCGAGATGCTTTAAAACAATACTACAAAGGCGAATCTCAAGTATTGTATGCTTCAAAAGCTTGGAATTGTTTAGCAATTTGTGCGATCGCTGCCTCTGAGGGTTTAGGAATCGATGTTGCATCAGGCGGCGAACTTTACACCGCCCTGCAAGCAGGCGTCAATCCTGAGAAAATCTATCTTCATAGCAACAATAAATCTCGTGAAGAACTGGTTTTTGCCACAGAAGTCGGTTGCACTATTGTGGTGGACAACTGGCACGAGTTACGTACTTTGGTAGAAATTGTCAAAACGGCAAATTCCCCCTCTGTACATCCTCGATTTTTGTTGCGTTTGACTCCGGGTATTGAATGTCACACACATGAATATATCCGCACGGGGCAACTAGATAGTAAATTTGGCTTCGATCCAAATGAGCTAGAGGCATTATTTACTTTTGTCAGAAAACAATCTGTCCTCAACTGCATAGGGTTACATGCTCATATAGGTTCCCAAATTTTTGAGCGCCAACCGCATCGAGATTTAGCAGCTCTGATGGTGCAGTGGTTGCGTGATGCCGCGAAGTATGGTCTAAAATTAACAGAGTTAAATGTCGGTGGTGGTCTTGGAATTAAGTATACAGAATCAGACGATCCCCCAAGCATTGAAGAGTGGGTAAAGCCGATTTGTGAAACGATCCAAGAAGCCTGTGTAGCCGAAAATTTGCCTTTGCCAAAATTACTATGCGAACCAGGGCGATCGCTAATTGCCACAGCTTGCGTTACAGCCTACACTATTGGTTCATCCAAAGTTATCCCCGAAATTCGCACCTACGTAGCAATTGATGGCGGAATGTCGGACAATCCCCGTCCGATTACTTACCAATCAGTTTATCGAGCAGTGGTTGCTAATAAAATGTCCTCTCCTTTAACCCAAACAGTCACAATTGCTGGTAAACATTGTGAATCAGGAGATATTCTGATTAAAAACGCCCTACTCCCCAAGACAGAACCAGGAGATATTCTCGTAGTTATGGGAACTGGTGCATACAATTACAGTATGGCATCTAACTACAACCGCTTGCCGCGATCGGCAGCAGTTGTGGTGGCGAATGGCGAAGCAAATTTAATTTTGCAACGTGAAACTTATCAAGACTTAATTCGGCAAGATCGCCTACCCCAAAGACTAAAAATTTAGTCCTTTGTCCTTGGTCATTGGTCATTAGCCAAGAACTAAACTCTGTCTATTTTGAAACCTAACAAAAAACTCAGGTTTTCAAAATAGACCCTGTTTAATCACAAATGACAAATGACAAAGCCCAAGGTCTGAGCGTCGGCTTCCGGCGTAGACGCCTGGAGGGCAGCTTGCCAGAGGCATCAGAACTTTGTAAGAGATGACAAACGACTAACTGTAATTAGAGGCAAAAGTATAATCCAGATGTCATGAGAGATTGGTGGAAGCAATGGCTGATAAACCTGGGATGGTCACAGTCCTTGCTGCTTGGGACTCTGGATATTGTATTGGTCTTGGCGCTGACGTACATGATATTAGTTATTATTAGTGAGCGCCGGACACTATGGATGGTGCGGGGATTCATTGTTTTGATGCTAGCCTCAGCACTAAGTAACAGATTCGGCCTACTTCTGCTAAGTTTTGTTTTGGAAAAATTAGTGATTGGTTGTGCTGTAGCAATGGCAGTTGCTTTACAGTCAGAGTTCCGCCGATTTTTGGAACAATTGGGACGCGGCGAATTCCGTCAGCTGTTTCAACCTGATCGCTTGGCAATCCCGAAATCTGATAGTGTAATTGATGAAATTGTTGAGGCTGTTAAGGAATTGTCAAAAAACCGCATTGGCGCTTTACTAATTTTGGAAACCACAGGCCCAATTGATGAGCGAGATTTTTCTGTGCCAGGAGTAAAGCTAAACGCGGAAGTTTCTAAAGAACTGATCCAGACAATTTTTCAGCCGAAAACTTTGTTACACGATGGAGCCACATTAATTCGTGGTTCGCGGATTGTAGCATCAGGTATAATTTTACCACTTTCGGGACGCACAGCCTCGCGCCAGTTGGGAACACGCCACCGGGCGGCAATGGGAATTACTGAGCGGGTCGAAAATTGCATTTGTGTCGTTGTATCTGAAGAAACGGGTTCTATTTCCTTAGCGGAACGAGGAACCCTAAATAGACCACTGACGATTCGTAAGCTCAAAGAGTCATTAGAGGCTCTGTTGTCACCAACCGTAGATCGGGAAGCTGTTGCTCCTGGTCTTTTGAGCTTGGGTCGTCAGATAGGTGGGAAGACACTAGCATTGGTTTCACGTTTACTCGGATTACCATCGACCGCTTCTCGAGATAAAAAATGACAGCACAACAAACTAAACTGCAAGATTTGCCCACTGATTTGCAACCAGAACTATTGCCCCAACACGTTGCGGTGATTATGGATGGCAATGGTCGATGGGCTAAACGTCAAGGTTTACCACGGATTATGGGTCATAAACGAGGAGTTGATGCCCTTAAGGATTTGCTTCGTTGTTGCAAGGATTGGGGAATTCAGGCATTAACAGCTTATGCTTTTTCCACTGAGAACTGGAAAAGACCTCAGGAAGAGGTAGATTTTTTGATGACTCTGTTTCAAAAAGTTTTGCGTCAAGAGCTGCGAGAAATGGTTGAAGAGAACGTGCAAATCAAGTTTGTAGGAAATTTACAGGCCTTGCCGCGCGCGCTGCAACAAGAAATTTCCCGTTCGATGGAAGAAACCAAAAATAACCGTGCCATCCGGTTTTCAGTAGCAACTAATTATGGCGGACGCCAAGAGATTTTACAAGCTTGTCGAGCGATCGCAAAACTTGTCCAGCAAGGTTTACTACAACCTGATGAAATCGATGAACAAGTATTTGAAAGCCACTTGTACACAGCCGGAATTACTGACCCAGATTTGTTAATCCGCACCAGTGGAGAAATGCGCCTTTCTAATTTCCTTCTCTGGCAAATGGCTTATGGGGAAATTTACATTACTGACACTCTCTGGCCAGATTTTGATCGTACTGAATTTCACCGCGCCTTGTGTGCCTACCAGCAAAGGGAACGGCGTTTTGGGAAAGTTTAATTGATTAGGGTAGTAGCGTGTCAAGCTTAAAATAGTGCATTAAAAATAAAGCAGAAAATATTGATTTATCTGACTTTTCCGAAAAATCTAATGCAACATTTTAGCCTTGCCACGCTACTAGTTATGCTTCTGGATAATTTAGCTTTTTTACTGCTTGTTTATTTCGGAGAGTGATAGAAGAGGGATATTCTCTGGGATTCCAGGTAAACAGACACGCCAGTGGATGCCAAACTTGAGAAGACGCAGACCTTGCTTCCAAGAAATGCGCTGGACATGGGACAAGTTTTTCCGATGGTCATTGCAAACGCTTGGCTTAATGCCACGTAAATGTCCATGTTTTTTAATTAAAAGACCGCAGCGATCGCAGCAGCAGTTATTAGTCAAAACCCGCTCCAGATTGTAGATAATCCAGACCATACGTCCGCTTTATCAAAGTAATGTCAATTTAAAATTTTTTTAACAATTTCTTGACATTTTGTTACATTTCTGAAAGTATTTGCTGGATAGGCATTTGGATATAGGCTGCTAGTTTCACTAATAATACTTTCTAAAAATTTTGAAGTCATAGCTTTAATTTCATCGATTTGTGATGAGGTTAAATCAGATGATATACTGAAATAATTATCTGTTAAAGCTTTGTAAACAAGATGTAAAATGAGGCGATTACTATGAATAGCAAATAATTTTTCTCTTCCATCTCGTTGTTTTTGTTCTAATGTTAATTGATGATCTACTACTCTTAATATTTCTACTAATTTCCAAAGCTCAGAACCATTTACGGATCTATTAAATAGAGTTTTGTATGGAGGTTTTTCTATATTTTCCCACAAAGCACTAATTTTGTCTTTAACTCTAGTAGCAAAAGAAACTTCATTTTGTTTGCACGCTCGACTAATCGTAGCGTCGTTTAAATCAAAACCTTTTTGTCCATCTGGAATTGATTCACCTGATTTATAAGTATAAGTAATTCCTTCTAATTGCAGTTCATTTTTAATTCTTTCTTGTTCAGGATCGAGAGCCACAAATTCTCGACGATCAATTCGGTTTTGAGTATTGTTGAATCTAGTGATTTCTGTAGCAAATTCTTCAGGACAATTTTCCAAAGAGATAAAACGAATGAGAACTCTTGCCTTTTCAACCTGCTCAGGAGAATTTTGATATGCTCTTGCTATTGAACCAACAGTCTGAGCACCATTTACTATTTTGACATCTTTACACTCAAATATACCTGTATCTCTTCCACTTCCTCCAAGTGGTTTTTTACCAATACTAGAACATAAAGCTGTTATACCATTATTATAATACCAAAATTTTTCTGGTTCTTTTTTAACTGTATTTATAATGCCTTCATTGACTTCACTATCTCTAACAAATAGTCTAATATTTGAAGAGAACAATTTAGGAGAATGTTTAGTCCACCAATCAGCTACTTCCCTTGCAGAAATTTGTCCATAATATGATTGATAAGGTTCTTTTGTTTGTCCCCAATCAAAAAGACAAACATCTAAATTTATAGGGTTGCCAGATGCTCCTTGAGATATTATATATATTTGACTGGTTAAGAACTCTCATACTTACAATATCTATTGGATCGTTCATCTCGCCTAATAAATCATCAATTTCTCTTTTAGGTTCATCTGCTAAAGGAGTTTGACCTGAATAGGTAAGAATTATTTCAAAACTTGTTCCTGCGTCATTTAGTGCCTCTTCAATATCTTTAGTTTTATTATTGAATTTTGAGTTAAACCTCTCATATCTAGCATTTACTAAATCTTTAAATCCTCTAGTAAATTTCATCACCTCATCTGTTTTTATGCTTCCTTTACTGTCCTGTTTCCATTTAGACTGCAATATATACATTATTTTGTCTCTTCTATCAAAATAAATGGAGTCTATTCCATTATCCTGTCCACCATCAATTATTGATTTTGATGCTTCTTGAGGAGAAATATCAGCTAAAACCATCAATGTAAATGCAGCTAAACTTCTTGTTAAAAAAATTAACTCTTTATCTGTTTCAGATTTGTTTTGATAATCTGACAAGTCAATCAAACCATTAAATGTTTTTTGAAGGTAAGACTTGATTTGACGTAGATGAATTTCACTCATGATATTGGTAGATTTTATTAACTTTGATATTATTGAATCAAAATTTTTATAAGGTTGTATGTAGTATAAATATACACTAGATTTTCTGCGCTCACATTTGGATAGCTTAACTCTTCACTGTAAAAGCCGCACCAGTTTTGTAAATTTAAATCTAAAGTATACTTAAATAATCTCAACAAAAAAATAGCTTCTGCAAGTAATATAACTTGTTCGGAAGCTATTTTCTATAAATAGTAGTATATATTTATACTATTCAACAGTAACGCTTTTAGCTAGATTACGAGGCTGATCGACATCTAAACCGCGACGGGCGGCAATGTGATAAGCCAATAGTTGCAAAGGTACAACTGTGAGCAGGGGAGAAAGCAATTCTTCCACATGAGAGACAGGGAGTAAATCGTTAAAAATTTCCCCAGCTTCACCATCTTTGACCGGAGTTACTCCAATTAAGCGAGAATCTCTGGCTTTGGCTTCTTGGGCATTGGAAATAACCTTTTCATACACACTACCAGGAACTGCGATCGCCACCACCGGCACTTTCGCATCTAACAAAGCGATGGGGCCGTGTTTCATCTCTCCAGCTGGATATCCTTCGGCGTGAATGTAGCTGATTTCTTTTAGTTTCAACGCCCCTTCTAAAGCAATCGGAAAGTTAATTCCTCTACCCACAAAAATGAAATCTTGGGTTTCGGCAAATTCGTGGGCTAGCTGTTCGCTTAAACTTTCCTGGCTTTCTAAAGTTGATTCAATGTCTTTAGGAATTTCTCGCAAGCCATTAATAATTTTCTCTAAAGTCTGTTTTGAAACTGTCTGACGATGAGCTGCTAAATCTAATGCCAATGCATAAAACGCCATCAGTTGGGCAGTAAAAGTTTTTGTTGCTGCTACCCCAATTTCTATTCCTGCTAAGGTACTAATAATATATGGTACTAAATGACCAAGGCTACTTTCTGGACGATTGGTAATACCTAACAGTCGCGCTTCATATTTCGCTTCTTTTCCCTGGCGGCGTTCTTTTTCCATTGCCAAAGCTGCTAGAGTATCAGCAGTTTCCCCTGATTGAGTAACGCCAATAATCAAAGTATTAGATGTCAATGGTGATGGTGCATAGCGATACTCAGATGCGTAATGTACTTGAGTTGAAATTCCCGCTAGTTGTTCGATTAAATATTTGCCGATTAATGCTGCGTGCCAACTTGTACCACAAGCAACGATATGAATTTGTTCTAAATCAGTGTATAAATCTTCAGGTAACCCTAGATTGATTGGCGATCGCGTATTTTCTTCTACATTATTAAAATAAGCTTCTAAACTAGCTCTCACTACCCCTGGTTGCTCATGAATTTCTTTGAGCATGAAGTGTTTGAATCCCTGTTTTTCGACCATTGTGGGATTCAAGTTGAGTAGTCGGGGTTGTTTTTTGAGCCGATCGCCAGCAAAATTGTAAATCTCAACCCCCAAAGGTGTCAGGCGGGCAATTTCGCCATTTTCTAAAGGTAGCACTGCACGCGTGTAGGCAACGATCGCTGGCGTGTCCGAGGCACAGAAAAACTCCCCTTGACCAAATCCAATCACCAAGGGTGCTTGTTGGCGAGCAACAATTAGTTCGTCAGGGTAGTCAGCAGAAACTACTGCCAGTGCAAATGCCCCCTCTAAGTGGTTAACAGCTTGGCGAATTGCTTCCAGGAAAGGAGATGATGAGCCAGATGAGGGGAAAAAATTCTTTAGAAGTTCGGCGATTAGGTGGGGGATAACTTCAGTATCGGTTTCGGAACGAAAAACGTGTCCTTTTGCTTTGAGTTCTTCGCGTAACTCGCGGTAATTTTCGATAATGCCATTTTGCACCACCGCCACTCGCTTTTTTGTATCCATGTGGGGATGGGCGTTGTACTCTTCTGGTTTACCATGAGTTGCCCAGCGAGTGTGACCAATACCAATCTGGGCAGGGGTTTCCATTTGTTCGAGTTTAGAACGCAGGTTATGCAGTTTGCCCTTGGCGCGCACGCAATTAACCTCACCTTCCCAAACAGTGGCGATTCCAGCGGAATCATAACCCCTGTACTCTAGTTTTTCCAGCCCAGCCAGTAAAATGTCTGTCGCCGCTTGAGTGCCTATATATCCAACGATTCCGCACATGGCTCACACCACTTTTTTTCAGGATGATTAAATCCAGTATAGTTGTTACCACATGGGCGTTTCGCAAAGAAAAAAGGGGGCTATTTGCTCCCTCTACCACTAGGTATTGCTATCTGTTGACTGTTAACGGTTAACAGTCAACAACAAGGGTGTAGGGTGTAGGGAATAAATCAGTGGGGGCTTATACTCCCACTGATTTGGAACCACCCGACGCAGAGATTTTGGTGGGGGCTTGTACCCTATTGGTTTCGGGGCAGGGTGTTAAATAATACAATTTTATCTTTCTTCCCTCACACCCTATACCCTGCACCATATACCCTAGTTTTGGTCAACAGTCAACAGTCAACATATTAAATTTTTGAGTGCTAAGTTCCGAGTCCTGAGTGAAGAATCAAGAAATTGTTTTTTAATTTGCTTGTTTGTATCTCAGCACGAGGCACTCAACACTCACAACTCGGCACGAGCTTTTTAGTAAGCCAGACCCATACTGCGAGTTGTTTCAGCACCGAGGTAAACCCGGATGCTCAAAAAGTCGGTGGGGCAAGCAGTTTCGCAACGCTTACAGCCAACGCAGTCTTCTATACGGGGTGAAGAGGCAATTTGAGCAGCTTTGCAGCCATCCCAAGGCACCATCTCCAGCACGTCAGTGGGGCAAGCGCGGACGCATTGGGTGCAACCAATGCAGGTATCGTAGATTTTTACGGTATGAGACATTGAAAAAACGGCTCCTTTCGAGTGTTCTTCTCTGCGAAAGAATTATAATCAACGCATAGTTTACCGCAGTGCTTGATAGGCCGTAGTCAAAAGGCTACATAACTTCAAACAATTTAATAAGGACGTTATAAAATTTGTTTTTGGGAGATTGTCCCTATCGATCTCTAAATTAGCAACATTCTAGAGCGTATTTACACTCGCTGACATACCATAATAGGGTTATATAGTAAAGTCATCAAAAAAAATTAATTCAAAAGATTTAAATTAGATAGTTATCTGTAGTACATATTAATTGGCTACTATCTGCTGTCAAATATAGTGACTTTGTAAGAAATATTAAATATTTAGCCAAAATTGTAAATTATGTGTATTGTAAATAGGGATTGGCGATCGCCTTGAGTAATTATTAGCGATCGCTCACCAATAATTTGTATATTTTAATTTTTAATTCTAGCGACCTGATAATTTTTAGTCTTATATAGTTCAGAGGATTTCTGAACTGGCAAATTCATCATTGAACTGAGAAATTTCTGTTGTAATTTTTAGCTCATTAGCTATTTCTCCCAGTTCTTCTTGCGGAGGTTTGACATTAGTCAATATCTCTTTTGTATACTCCCTTTCTCGGATTTCACGAGCAATACTTTCTAGTAGCCAAAGTTGTTGTTCCACAGACAAGGCACGGATGCAGCGCTCAATTTCTAGTAAATTCGGTGATATCATTTTGCTTGTAATTTCCAAAAACGTGTATTTTTCAAAGCTATTATACTCAGTCTATCTGGTTAATCCAGAGCATTGCAAATTTCCCATCTTTTTTTCTTTGTGTATCTTTTAAGAAATTAAATCAGATTGCTATAAACAACCATAAACCAGTTTTATAACATTTTAATTAAGTATTACTGCCGAATCAAAATGTACGGTAAGCTTGTTACATGAATTACGAAACAGCTCGCAAACTCCTGATAGATCAGACAATCGCAACCCAGGATTACCCAGATGCGCTGTTAGAGCGTATGAAACATGGGAAACCCCCAGTACCCGGTCAGATCACCTCAATTTTGTTGGCATTGAAAGTAGTGTTTGAAGCCCTCAAAGACGCCCCCACCCTAGACAGAGAACTAGCTTTGGCGCTTTATCAGTTAAGCATCAAGACGCAACACCTATTTGCCGCAGGGCGTAAAGTCGGCATTGATTGGCCGCCACTATTGAAGGAAGATTTATTACGAATTTCCTTAGGAGCTGAAAGTATCTTTTCGGGTACATGGCAAAACTTAGCTTCTGTGGGCTTCGAGAAACTGTAAGGGAACTCCAAGAAATAAAAATAACTACTTCAATTGCTGGCTGATGACTAAAGTCAACACTCTGCACTGTTAATGCCCCATACTACCGAATTTGCAGTTCATTTTCTAACTTGTCTAGGTCTGTTTTGAGTAAAATCGTCATTTGACCAGTAAAAGCTTTGCCGGTTTTGGGTTGGGCAATTTCCACCCAATAGACATAGCGCGAGCCTACTCGTAATTCTCCTTTTAAAGCTTCTCGAATCGGAGTTTTGGCAAGACGCGCTGAGTTAATTGCCTTTTGGTTGGGATATTGATACACGACTTGGGCGCGATTATAGTCTTGATAAATCTCTAAACCATAAATCACTCGCAAAGAATCTTGCAGGCGCTCAAATGTCATACCGTTAATCGCATCGTACATAGCAATACGCTCACTACGAATTGTGCCACGGTCTTTGGAAAATTCCACCCTACCAGGAGGCAATACCGACGCTTGAAAAGTGAATCTTTGGGCGGCTGTATCAGTCTTTTGCACAAACAATTGCTCTCCATTCCTGGGGCGGAGTGTGGGATGTGCTTTAATCCAAGTGCCTACTTCTTCTGTACTTTGTCCTGGTAAAGCATTAACTTTGGGATCAAAAAGCGTTCCCACACACAGCCAAGGCACTAGAGAAAAAGGCAAAATTAAAAAGTTGAGCAGAGATTTCTTGAGCATTTTCTTATTCAGGACTTATATGGAAATTTTTCTATTAGGGACTAAACATAGTTTTCCCGTTTTTGGGCAAGATTATTTCATTTGTACAAACCAGTAGAGAGATATTCTTTAGATAAATAAAAAATAGATATTTTGCTTGTTGAATGCTGTAACGAATACGGTGGGCTACGCCTACGCTATGATAAAAATAAATTGTATCTGAGTCCAAATTACAAATGCACAGATGAATTTAATGCGAGGTGTCTAGAATCGCACCTCGCATTCTTAAGGTTTATTATTTTGCTTGTTGCCAGTGATGAAACCCTAATTACCTTTAAACAATCGCAAAATTGTTGTTGGTTAATGACAAGCCAGCAGTAAGTTGTGCAAATTGTACTTGAGTAAACGCACTCGCACTACCATCAGAGTCAAAGAATAATGCACCTGTAGTCGAGTTATAAATAAATCGCTGCTCGCTAGTAGTTGCAGATGTTCCAATGGTAAACTGACTTGCCTGAAGTGAGCCTGTTGATAAGCCGCCACCAAAACCAGGAGCATATACCTGGATTAGTTCATTAGTAGCGTTGAAGTCATAAATAGTGTCAACACCCCCATTGTAATTATAGAAACCAAAGGTATCAGTTCCATCTCCTCCAATTAGGCTGTCATTACCGTTTGCACCTTGGAGGATATCATTGCCATTGCTCCCAACAATATTGTCATCATAGTCCGTACCTGAAATATTTAATTGTTCGATATTGTTGTAGTTAAGTCGAGATGTGCCTACCGTAATTGATCCAGTGTTAGTAGTAGCATTGAATGTCGAAGTGATTTTCCCAGTAGCATAGTTGTAAATAATCAACAACGAATCGTCACCATTACCCCCATCTACTGTTTGAGTAACTAAATCAGACAGGTCAGTATCTAAAGAGTTAACGATCAGATTGAAGGAATCATTGCCATCACCCCCAGAGAGCAGATTATCGCCTGCTGAACTGCCAAAGCTGAAGTTATCATCACCAGCGCCTCCTTCTAGGGTGTTACTACCAGACGGGCGAGAGTCAGAGTAGTCGTAAGAAGAGTTGTAATAGTAGTTGCCAGAAATGTCAAGAAAATCATTGCCATCACCCCCAATAAGCAGGTTATCGCCTTTTGAACCTCTAGCACTCAAGGTGTCATTACCAGCACCTCCGTTGAGGGTGTTATTGCCTAATGAGCGGTAGTCGGAGGAGTTATCGTAGTTCTGTAAGCTGCCAGAAATGTCAAGAGAATCATTGCCATCGCCACCAATAAGCAGGTTATCACCTTTTGAACCGCTAGCACTCAAGCTATCGTCACCTGCACCTCCTTCTAAGGTGTTATTGCCTAAAGCGCGAGAGTCGGAGGAGGAGAACTCATCGCTGTAATAACTACCAGAAATGTCAAGAGAATCATTGCCATCGCCACCAATAAGCAGGTTATCGCTTGTTGAACCGCTAGCATTCAAGCTATCGTCACCTGTACCTCCATTGAGGATATTATTGCCTGTTGAATTGTTAGCATTCAAGCGATCGTTACCAGTTCCACCGTCAAGATTATTATTTCCTACACCGCCAATCAGAGTATCATTTCCCGCATCGCCGATGAGAGTATCATTTCCCGCATTACCTCTCAAAAGATCGTTACCACTTAAGCCGTTAATGATATCGTTACCCCCCTGACCATTAATAACATCATTGGAGTAGTCAAAACCCGTAATGTTGTTGTCTAAGTCATTGAGGAAGGTAACAGTGTTCCTCTTCAACAGGCTAGTTTGAGTAGAATTAGCATCAAACACATCAAAACTATCAGTGATGCTGGTTTGTCCATCAAACAAGATATTGCCAATAGCTGGTCGTGAAGAAGTTGCTGGCAGATTATCCAGGTTTTCTAATTTGAAATTTTGGAGAATGACTTTGGTATTAGGAACATCTTCAAAGGTGATTTCTAAGTTGTTACCATTTTGAGTTAATTGCAGATTTTGAGCAGTAAAGACACTACCTATAAATTGTAATGTGTCTAAGGAAGCAATCACGGCTGCTGAGGGATTTGAGCCTTTACCAACGCCACCGAAATCCGTGATTATATCAGTGCCATCGCTATCGTAGTCGTAAACAAATTTATCATTGCCGACGCCACCAATTAGGGTGTTGTTACCATTCCCACCTGTCAGGATATCATTACCTGCACCGCCAATAATCGTATCATTACCACTATAGCCAAAGATGGTATCATTGCCATCGTTCCCTACAATGTTATCATCGTAATATGTACCTAAGATATTTAATCGTTCGATATTCTTGTAACTAACCCGATTACTGCCTGCCGTAATTACTCCCTTGTTTGTAGTGACATTAAATGTTGTTGTAATACCCACTGTATTGCTGCCGTAATCGACTCTCAATACATCGTCACCCTTACCCCCATTGATGGTATCATTGCCACCATAGCCCGTGGAGAGCGTATCGTTGCCATCGTTCCCCACAATGTTGTCATCGTAGCCTGTACCTGAGATATCTAATTGTTCGATATTTTTGTAACTAACCCGATTACTGCCCGCCTTAATTACTCCCTTATTTGTAGTGGCATTGAATATTGTTGTGAGTCCTGCGGTAGCATTGCTGTAATCGACTCTCAACAAATCGTCACCCTTACCCCCATCAATGGTATCATTGCCACCAGTGCCCACGGAGAGCGTATCGTTGCCACCAGTGCCCACAATGTTGTCATCGTAGGCTGTATCTAAGATATCTAATCGTTCGATATTCTTGTAACTAACCTGATTACCACCCGCCGTAATTTCTCCTTTGTTTGTGGTGGCATTGAATGTTGTTGCGATCCCTTCTGAAACATAGCTGTAATCAAATGACAACAAATCGTCACCCTTACCTCCATCTACCGTTTGGGATAAAGTGTTTACATACAATAAATCATTGCCATCACCACCAGAGAGTAGGTTATTGCCTGTTGAATCTCTAGCATCTAATGTATCATTACCAGCACCACCGTTGAGGGTGTTATTACCTGTGGATAGATAAAAATAATCTCCACCATAGTTGAAGACGTAGCCAGAGGTGGAGAGATAATCATTGCCATCGCCACCAGAGAGTAGGTTATCGCCTGTTGAATACTCAGCAAGCAATATATCGTTACCAGCACCACCGTTGAGGGTGTTATTACCTGAGGGGCTAAACTCCCTGTCGTACGATCTAAAACCAGTACTGCCAGAGACCGAGAGAAAATCGTTGCCGTCGTCCCCAGAAAGTAACTCATTGCCTTCTGGAGAGGCAGCATACAATCGATCGTCACCAGCGCCACCGTTGAGGGTATTATCGCCTGAGGAGTCAATAGAGTCGTATCCGCCGTTAATAGGAAGCTCACTCACATCAAGAATATCATTACCATCGCCCCCAAAGAGTAAGTTATTGCCTTGTGAACCCCGAGCATCCAATATATCGTCACCAGCACCACCGTTGAGGGTATTCTTGCCTGTTGAAGAGTCAACATTCAAAGTATCGTTACCAATACCACCAACAAGGGAGTTATTCCCAGTATCATCAACGAGGGTATCATTCCCTACACCACCAATGAGAGTATCATTGCCTGCACCACCCCGCAGCAAGTCGTCACCACTTAAACCGTCGATTTTGTCATTACCTCCCTGACCATTCACCACATCATTTGAGTTGTCTAAACCCGTAATCTTGTTATCTAGGTCATTGAGGAAAGTGACAGTGTTTTTGATGCGGATGCTGGTATCAGTAGAGTTAGCATCTAGGACATTAAAGCTATCGGTGATGCTAGTTTCCCCATCAAACAGGATATTGCCTATAGCTGGTCTTGTACCAGAAGCTTTCAGGTTATCTAAGTTTTCTAATTTGAAGTTTTGCAGGATGACCTTTGTATCAGCTATCCCTTCAAAGGTGATTTCCAGATTGTTGCCGTTCTGAGTGAGCAGCATATTTCTGGCACTCGAGCCTTCAAATTTGATGGTATCCACTTCGGCAATGACTGCTGGTGTTGGATTTGTTCCTTTACCTACACCACCGAAATCGGTAATAGTAACAATGTTGCCATAGTTGAAATCGTAAATAAATGTATCCTTGCCGCCCCCACCTGTTAAGGTGTCGTTGCCATAAGAGGCTGTGATGGTATCATTCCCAGCTTTACCATTAATTGTATCCGCACTCTCAGTACCCAGTAGAGTATCGTTACCCTTAGTGCCAATGATATTTGCCATTACTTTTTCCTACCTGAATCAATGTTTGGAAATAACTTTGAGTTTTTCACTTTTAGCGATTGAGGGCACAAAAATTCACCAAAAGTTGATGCTTTCGACATATTTGAATCCTCAAAGATGAGGATTGCGAATTTTTGATGACGATTCTGCTTTTGATTTGCCTGGAAGTAGTATTTATCTAACTTTTGAGGACTATCTACGTCTTAAGCACTGTACAAAATTCTTAGGGTGTGGATTCATAAAAATAAATCATTTCAGGCTGATTTTAAGCATTATCCTTCAGTAGCGTTGGTAAGCATTTAGCAAAGACATCCCTAAAAAAGGGTTGAAAAACCAAGCTGAAATCCCCCAAACCCACAGTTGATAATTTGGTTGATTCAATGCGTAAGTCGTACTAGCTTGAAAATAGGGAACACTTGATGGGGCTATTAGGAGAAGGAATCTTTATGCCTTCGTTGTGAGCGATCGCCTTTGGGTATTTGGCTTCAAAATAGGAAACATCTAAGATAACATCATACTAATTCAATACGAAATATTTACTTACATGTCTAGATTTAGACAAATATCTTTGCATATTCTTTATACTTTTTGCCGATCTATATATAACTACTTAACTTTATGTATGCTTTATATTTTTAAAGTCAAAGTATTTGCATAAAGCATTACGCAGATATCCTCTGGATAGATAATAAAAGAGATATTTTGGTTGTTGAATGCGGCGATGCCTACGGCGGCCTAGGCCTACGTTTTGATGAAAATACAGCAGATTGCAACTAAGTGAGGTACAAGATCCAGGACTGATTTATCACAGATAAAGAGTTTCTACTTCCTGCCCCCTGCCCCCAGCAAGAACTGCCTCCTGCCTCCTGCCTCAAAACCCGTAACTTTGTACTTGATGCGAATGAAAAGTGCTGTAAATTGTATCCAAGTCCAAATCGCTATCGTTTGCCATTGATTACAAACGCACAGATGAATGGAATGCGAAGTGTCTAGAATCGCACCTCGCATTCTCAAGATTTATTATTTTGCTTGCCGCACAGTAATCGAAACTTAATTATGCTTCAACAACCACAAAATTGTTATTGGTTAATGACAACCCAGCAGTAAGTTGTGCAAATTGTACCTGAGTAAACTCACCTGCACTACCATCAGAGTCAAAGAACAATGCACCTGTAGTCGAGTTATAAATAAATCTTTGAGCGCCAGTTGTTGCAGATGTACCGATTGTAAATTGACTAGCTTTTAGTACACCTAGTGATAAGTCGTCGCCAAAATTATAAAATGATACTTGAATCACTTCATTAGTGGCATTGAAGTCAAAAATGCGATCGCTCCCTTGATTGAAACTATTGAAAACAAAAGTATCAGTGCCAGCTCCCCCATAAAGACTATCATTACCACCACCTGTGAGGATATCATTACCATCATCCCCAAAAAGTAGGTTATTGCCTTCTGAAAGGAAAGCAGTCAAGCTATCGTTGCCAGTACCGCCGTTGAGAGTGTTATTGCCGCTTGAAAAGTCAGCACTCAAGCTATCGTTGCCAGAACCGCCATTAAGGTTGTTATTGCCGCTTGAAAAATCAGCACTCAAGCTATCATTACCTCCACCGCCAACGAGCGTATCATTGCCACCAGTACCCACAGAGAGCGTATCGTTGCCATTGTTCCCCACAATGTTGTCATTGTAGGCTGTACCTGAGATATTTAATCGTTCGATATTCTTGTAGCTAACTCGATACGTACCCGCCGTAATTGAGCCAGTGTTATTAGTGGCATTGAATGTCGAAGTGATTCCTCCACTAGCATTGCTGTAATCAGCAGACAGTACATCGTCACCCTTACCGCCATCTATGGTATCTTTGCCACCATTGCCCACAGAGAGGGTATCGTTGCCATTGCTCCCCACAATATTGTCATTGTAAGCTGTACCTGAAATATTTAATCGTTCGATATTCTTGTAGCTAACTTGATACGTACCCGCCGTAATTGAGCCAGTGTTATTAGTGGCATTGAATGTCGAAGTGATTCCTCCACTAGCATTGCTGTAATCAGCAGACAGTACATCGTCACCCTTACCGCCATCTATGGTATCTTTGCCACCATTGCCCACAGAGAGGGTATCGTTGCCATTGCTCCCCACAATATTGTCATTGTAAGCTGTACCTGAAATATTTAATCGTTCGATATTCTTGTAGCTAACTTGATACGTACCCGCCGTAATTGAGCCAGTGTTATTAGTGGCATTGAATGTCGAAGTGATTCCGGCAGCAGCATTGCTGTAATTGACGGACAACAAATCGTCACCCTTACCCCCATCTATCGTATCTTTGCCACCATTGCCTGTAGAGAGTGTATCATTACCGTTGCTACCCACAATGTTGTCATTGTAGGCTGTACCTAAGATATCTAATCGCTCGATATTCTTATAGTTAAGCCGATTTGTACCTGCTGTAATTGAGCCAGTGTTAGTAGTAGCATTGAAAGTGGAACTGATTCCGCTACCTTGGGTAAGAGCATAGCGTGAGGCGATCAGCAAATCGTCACCTGTTCCCCCATCTATCGTATCATTGCCACTAACGTTGATATCGAGTGTATCATTGCCACTGCTTCCTACAATCAAGTCATTGTTCTTGTTTGGATCTGAAAATAGTGTAATCACTAATCCTTCAATATTCTTATAGTTAATCAGATTCGTGTCTACCTTAATCGATCCAGTATTAGTAGCAGTATTGAAACTCGCAGTAATTGCTCCGTCAGGCTTGTTAAACTCAATGTTCAACAAATCTTTACCTGTCCCTCCATCTACTGTTTGAGTCGCTGAGGGAGAGGGCGAGGGATATAAGACAATAGAGAAGGAATCGTTGCCATTCCCTCCATTGAGGGTGTGATTGCCAAATAGGGTACCGTTCTTACTATCGTTGTACTCAAAAGCAGAAAGAAAATCGTTGCCATCCCCTCCATTGAGGATGTTATTGTTTGTTGAATCGCTAGTATCCAAAGTATCGTCACCAACACCACCATTGAGAGTGTTACTGCCAAAAAAGATAGGGCTATAACTGTCTAGGGAGGTAGAGGCAGAAAGATAATCATTACCATCATCGCCAGAGAGCAGATTGCCAAAATTTGAAGCGCTAACACTCAAGAAATCATTACCAGCGCCACCGTTGAGAGTGTTATTGCTGGATAGGTAAGCACTCAAAATATCGTTACCAGCATCACCGTTGAGAGTGTTATTGCCGTTTGAAAAGTCAGCGTTCAAGGTATCGTTACCAGCACCGCCAATTAAAGTGTTTCTACCTTTGGCTCGATAGGCATATATAAAATCATTGCCATCTCCACCTAAAGCTCTATTATTGCCAGCATTAGAGTAATCAAATATCAAGGTGTCATCAATTATTAAGGTGTCATCCCCTGTATCTCCACTGAGAATATTATTTCCAGAAGAAGAGTAAGCATCTGAAGAGTAAGCATCTAGGGTATCATTGCCCACACCACCAATGAGAGTATTGTTGCCCGTACCACCCCGCAGCAAGTCGTCACCACTCTTGCCATCGATTGTATCGTTACCCCCCTGACCATTTATCACATCATTTGAGTTGTCTAAACCTGTAATGTTGTTGTCTAGGTCGTTGAGGAAGGTTACTGTGTTCTTGATGCCGATGGTCGTATCGGTAGAATTGGCATCTAGAACATTAAAACTATCGGTAATGCTAGTTTCTCCATAAAAAAGGATATTACCAATGGCTGGTCTAGTTCCAGAAGCTTTCAGGTTTTCCAGGTCTTCTAGTTTGAAGTTTTTCAGAGTGACTTGGGCATCCTCTGTATATCTAAAGGTGATTTCCAGATTATTACCATTCTGGGTCAGCAGCAGATCTTGGGCAGTGAAGAGAGAGCTGCCATTGAATTTGATAGTATCAACTTCGGCAATGACTGCTGGTGTTGGGCTTGTTCCTTTACCTATGCCACCGAAATCAGTGATGGTATCAAAGTCATTGAAAAAATAGTCGTAAACAAATATGTCCTTACCACCCCCACCAGTCAGGGTGTCATTGCCAGGCAAACCTGTGATGGTATCATTCCCGGCTTTACCATTAATTGTATCTGCACTTTCAGTACCCTGTAGGGTGTCGTTACCGTTGGTTCCAATGATATTTGCCATAACTTTTTCTTACCTGAATCGATTTTTTCACAGTTGCTCAGTTTTCTATTGTTAGTGCTGTTTGAGGGCACAAATAATTCACCGAAAGTTGACGCTTTTGGTATACTTTCGTGTCATACTTGAGGGTCACTAATTTTTATGAAGATTCTGCATTTGTTAATTGGCTTGCAAATATTCCTGCTCAAAGTATCTTGAACTCTCTAAGTCTTAAGCATTTTACAAATTTTTAACAGAGTACAAAATTGGTCATTATCAGGCTTTTATAAATGCTCAAAAAGCATCAAAAAATTAAGCTTGAATGCCTGATATTCACACTTTATATTTGTTTGTTGTCAATGCGTAAGTCTTACTAGCTTGAAAAAAGGAAAACAAATACAGTTCAATTAAAAATTCACAACCAAAGCTGGAGACGTTTGCGTTGCTCTCGTCAAAATTGAGAATTAAAATAGCCTCTCTCTGTGCCTAGCTACTAGACCTAGATGCTATACTTCGCGCTTGTTGGAATTTGCTGTATTTATGTCTTTCTTCTGAGCGATCGCCTTTGGTGTCTAGCTGAAAAATAGGGAACAGGTTACAGGGAATAAAAAGACTATTTTTAGGAACATTGCAATCACCTGTCAATAGACTAATATACAAAATATTTACTGAGGTATTTATCTTTACAAATATATAACTTTACATAATCTTCAAAAAGTTTCTTGGTACATTAAAATACTACTCTTTATGTATTCTTCACATTTATCAAAAAGCCTTAAATTTATATTATGCCGATAACTTTTTAAATTAAGGCGTACAAATTATCAATAGTTATAAATTATACTTTATCCAATCACTATAATTCCGTATTGCTTGACTTTTCCCAATACTTAAACACTGCCGAACATATTCATTGACTAATTCAACAATTTTAGATTTTGCGAAAACTTGAGCCATTCTTGAAAGCAGGTTTCCCAATTTGTACTTTACTTTTTACTAGTTAAAGGAATACGGATGGTAAACTCTGTCTCACGTCCTGGAATCGAATCAACTTCAATACTTCCTGCACGTTTATCTACAACAATTTGATAAGCGATCGCCATTTGAACGGATAGTAATTTTTTTGTGTTTTAGTATAACTTTTAGTGTTAATTTTTAACAATTGTTGATAAAATTTCAAAATCATCCTTGCTTTTCTCCACCTTCAAAATCGAAATAAAATTATAAAATCAAATGTCAAACAAAGATGATTTATTATCTTTTAAGTTGGTTGACCAGAGATTTGAATCATAAACTCTGTACCCTGTCCCAATTCTGAAGTGCAAGAGAGTGAACCACCGTGTACTTCTACTATAATTTGACGAGCGATCGCTAATCCAAATCCCGTACCTTTTCCTACTGGTTTGGTAGTAAAAAGATGGTCAAATACTTTTTGTTTAACTTCTGGTGACATCCCCACGCCATTATCAGCAATCTTAATCAAAACGTGATTCCCGTCAGCGGCTATACAAGTTTTAATAGTAATGCAATTGGGATTAGCTAAAATTTCTTCTAAACTCCGCCCTATATTGTATTCTTCAAGCGCATCAATGGCATTTGCTAACAAGTTCATAAACACTTGATTGAGTTGTCCAGGAAAGCACTCCACTAAAGGTAATTCCCCATAATCTTTGACTATTTCAATTCCCGGACGGTTTTCGTTAGCTTTTAAACGGTGTCTCAAAATCAAAATAGTGCTATCAATGCCTTCGTGAATATCAAAGGGAACTTTGTAATCTTGATCTGCTCTGGAGAAGTTTCGCAGACTATTGCTGATACTGCGGATTCGGCTAACACCCAATTTCATCGATTCCAGTAATTTCGGCAAATCTTCGCGTAAATAGTTTAAATCCATCGCATTGATTTCGTCTTCAATTTCTGAACCAGGATGAGGAAATTTTTGTTGATAGAGGTTAATCAGCCCAAACAATTCTTTAACATAATCTTTAGCTGGTTCGATGTTGCCGGCAATAAAGCCAATCGGGTTGTTAATTTCATGAGCAACACCTGCTACAAGATTCCCAAGAGCAGACATTTTTTCACTCTGGACTAATTGTAATTGCATTATTTGGAGTTCTTGCAATGCTTGTTCTAATTGTTGCTTTTGCTGTTGTAGTAATTGTTCTGCTTCCTGGCGTTCGGTAATATCTTCAATTGTGCCAAGAATGCCAAAAACGTTTCCCTCTCGATCTCGTAAGGGAATTTTGTTTGTATTTGCCCAGATTTGTTTGCCGTCTGCTTGCTGCCATGTTTCAATAATGTTAAGTTCAGCTTGTCCAGACTCCATAATGCGGCGATCGCATTCTACATACCAATCTGATTCTTCTTTAGTCCAGGGAAGTTCATAGTCGTTTTTACCAACAATATTTTCTGGCAATTTTAAACCCGCAGCCTTAGCAAAGTTGCGGTTACACCATAAATAAAGGCTATTGCGGTCTTTCCAGAAAACAGATTGGGGAATATTGTCAATAATTAACTGCAAAAATTGTTCGGTTTGCCCAAGGTTTTTTAAAGTATCTTGTGCCTGTTGATACATTCGAGCATTTTCTAGGGAGATTGCAACTTGAGTGCATAATAGATTCAGGATTTCCACGCCATCGCTCGTAAACGCCCCAGTATTCAGATTGTTCTCCAGGTACAAAATCCCCAATAGTTTCTCTTGGTGCAGAATTGGCAAACACAGCAAGCTTTTGGGTTGCTGACGCATAATATAAGGATCGGCGATCGGCGTCGAATACATAGCTGTATCAATGATGACGCTAGGTTGCAGGTTGCGTTTAACGGCGTAAATCAGGCTACGGGGCACGTCTTTGCTATCCTCAACAGGGATAGATTGTAGTATGGTTGATTGCTGCCCAATTTGAGCAATTGCTTCGACAACCAATCTATTTTCTTTGAGCAGTAGCAACACACACTTATCGGCTCCAGCATTTTCAATGACTATAGAAAGTAGTGTATTCAGTAATTTCTCTAATTCGATTTCACTAGAGAGACTTTGAGAGGCTTTGAGAACTGTTGTCATATCCAGCATGAATGATGTATTGCTGCTAGAAGTTGCTGATTTGCTTATGCTTAGAGCTTGTTTTTCAGGGATGATAAAGCGATCGCAAATATCCTGCTTACCTAATTCAAATGTTTCAATCCGTCCAGTTTCCTGTAGTTGACGCCGACAAATTTCTAAATCATGTTTCAGCCCTAATGCACTCTGATAGCGTTCTTCGGCATTTTTCGCCATCAATTTGATCGTGATATCACACAGAATTTCAGGGATCTCCTCACTTTTGATAGCCAGTTGTTTCAAGTCGCCAAAACTACCCAACGCACTGGCTGCTTTTGAGTTTTGACTTTTGACTCCCCGAAGAAAAGGCGGCTGCTTGGCGATGTGAGAGTAAACTAACTCCATCGAATCGTGAGATTGAAAAGGTAGCTGTCCAGTCAATAATTCATAAAATGTAATTCCCAACGAGTAGTAATCGCTGCGGTAGTCAATTTGGCGATTCATCCGTCCGGTTTGTTCGGGGGAAAGGTAAATCAGGGTATCTTCTAAGACATCAGGATGCTGGATTTCCTGCGTTTCTCTAGGCAAAAGCGAGGCAATGCTAAAATCTGTTAACTTGACTTGCTTAGTTTGCGGGTTGATGAGAATGTTCGCAGGCTTGATGTCTTTATGGATGATGCGATGGCGATAAAGTCCATCGAGAATTTCACTCAAAGCGATCGCAATATCTAAAAACTCTTCCAAGAAATTTCGATTACTCTCTATTGCTGCTTTCATCCATTCTCGAAGAGAAATTCCGCCGAAATCCTCCATTACCAAGGCATAGCTGTTACCGTAAGGTTCTAAACTGTAGGAACGAACAATATTTGGCAGGTTGAGATTTTTAGCAATCGTATAATGATTGCTCAAGTGGACGAGTTCGCTGAAGCTAGGATACTCTTGGTGAAGCAGTTTGATAATTACTGGAAGTCGATCGTCCTCTCGAATTGCGCGGTAAACCAGCGTTCTAAAACTTATATAAAGTTGCTCGGTAATTTGATAGTTTAGAAGTTTGGCGTTCTGCTCAACTGCTATATTCATGTTCCATCGACTCTTGTGAAATTAGCTATTTATTTCCAATATTTTGCCCAAATATAAGCTTTATCTAACTCAGTTTGATTTTGAGCGATCGCATTTACCAAGTTGCAGATGGAGACAGTAAGTTTTATTTGATGTCTCGGCGCATTTCCACCAATAGCTTTTTTTAAGTGATTGGACGTACCAGAGGACGTAACATTTTTACGGCAGTTTTTGGCTGGGGAGAGTAAGTAAAATCTCAATATTGACGAACGAAAACAGATACATGTAGCAGTCTTAAATAATTTTTGAAATCTTGCTGCGGTGGCTGTTGACTGTTAACAGTTGACAGTCAACAGCCACCACTGATATTTTTCATAACTTAAATAGGATTGCTATATCTGACTTTTCACGTCATGTGGAAAAACCAACGCCAAACCTAACCCCCTAGCCCCTTCCTTACTATGAAACCGGGAAAATTCAAAGCCTCTCCCCTATGAAGGGAGAGGAATAGAAGTGAGGTTTTCCAGATATGCCGTGAAAAGTTAGATATATATAGGCAAGGGCAACTGGCAACAGGCAATTAATGTTTCCATATTGCCTATTGCCTGCCTCTACAAACACGCTTTATTTTTGAGAAACTTTTTCTTCATTAACAGAAAGAGTGCGAATTAACTCCCGAATTACGTCGGTTGCTGGTCTCCCTGTAGTTGAGCAGTATTGCTCAAGCTTTTGTGCCTCCTCTGCTGCCAGGTTGATTGTAAATCGTTTAACAGCCCATTTTTTATTCATGATTAGACAAAATATATTTTGTAACTACTTCTCTAATATCCGTTTTTTATGCTGTTACTACAATGGTACAATCAATGAAATTGCATTTAAGAAATAATGAAGACAAATGCCATATTTCTTGATTAATAGTAAAGAAATAAATTTTACTATGAAAATATGAAGTTTAGCTAATTCAATTACAAGAATTATCAATATTGTGTAAATTAAATATAAAAATATACACATTAGCCCAAAGTATTCACTGAGTCAGCTAAAAGGTATTTTTATTAATCCAGTTATTAAAATCAGCGTTTATTCTTCTAATTAATCAACTTTGGTAATAGCATATTTAGAGTAATTTGGAGATAAATAAACTGGAAAAATTAGCTTGAATTGGTTAAATTATTTACTCCCTGTTTGCATAAATAAGTTGAAAAATCAAAGCGATTAATATAGTGGCGATCGCATGTAAGATCAAATTGAATAGCAGAGGTTCATCGAACTCACATTAAAACAAGTTAAAAGGGTGGTTTGAAACTGCATCTATATAAAAAAACCGCATCCACGGGTTTTAAATTTATGAAAAGATGTTTCCATTAATTCGCCTCCAAATTGTTATTGGAGACTTCCGCTCAACGTTCGTTGTTGTTGCAGTTGATATTGTTTCCATTAATTCGCCTCCAAATTGTTATTGGAGACAAGCATTTTACGAGCTAGCTTTTTTCTTTCTGAATAGTTTCCATTAATTCGCCTCCAAATTGTTATTGGAGACGTAGCACTTCAACATCACGGCGTGGTGCTTCCTTCATGTTTCCATTAATTCGCCTCCAAATTGTTATTGGAGACCTTGATGAAACATACGGCCTTTTTTCTGGATGGTAGTTTCCATTAATTCGCCTCCAAATTGTTATTGGAGACCAAAACTCTTTCTTGTAGAGGCATAGCCACAATATGTTTCCATTAATTCGCCTCCAAATTGTTATTGGAGACAGAGATTAGGCAATTAATAGATACAGGTACGATCGGTTTCCATTAATTCGCCTCCAAATTGTTATTGGAGACTCTAGCCTTTAAAAGACTTACAAAAACAGGCTTGTGAAGTCTGTTTTGGCGGATCTGATTTCAAAGTAGCGTTTGAGCGATCGCTTGTCAAGTTTTTTGTGGAATAAAAATGCTTCAAAGGCTTATCCTACAACGTTTTCAAAGTTTTGGCACATCTCATTTTTGCTAAAAATCCTTCAAATGCACTTACAGTAAGGATTTCAGCCGGAAATTTTCACCTTTATAAAAAAACAGCTAGGCTTTGCCAAAATAATCATTGAGACTTGCAACACACCGAACAGATTTACGGGATATTTTATAGCCAATAGTCAAGTTTTGAGTTGTCAAAATTGAGTTACTTAGAATAATAATTCATTGCCAATTAACCTTGTAAATACTCTACGTACCTTACCGAAGTTCTGATACCTACGGCAAACCTCTCCAGAGTACGGAGGAAGCCTCCACACCCTGCGGGAACACAAGCGTCTACAGACTTCTCTGTGCGCTTACCTTCACCTATCTCTGTGTGTATTTCTCAAAGCTTAGTTCATATCATGTCCAGCTAATCACTTATAATTAAAATCTCTTTGCCTCCCCACTTCCCTGTGTCCCCACGTCAGCCTCATAAGTCTTCAAACGGACATGACATCACTTATGACGGAAAAGAGTTTCGAGAATTACGCCGCAGAATTACCCAAGTGACAACAGGAGTTCCAATTAGAGCAGTGACAGCATTTAAAGGTAAAACCATCTGACTTACCCAAAGTTGGGAAAGCAAATCTGCAATTAATGCTAAGATTGCACCCATGATTATTACACTAGGAATTAACATCCGATGGTCGGAAGTATTGAAAAGGCTGCGACACAAATGGGGAATAGCCACACCTAGAAACGCTATAGGGCCGCAAAAAGCAGTAATTGCACCAGCCAATATAGACGCACTCGTAATAATTGAAAATCTGGTTTTCTGCACTGTTAAACCTAGACTACGGGCATAAGATTCACCCAGCAAAAGAGCATTCAAAGATTTTGATTGCAAGACTGCTCCCAATAAACTCAAAACTATCACCGGAATTAAAACAACTAATTGTCTCCAAGTCACCCCGGCAAAACTACCAAAAGTCCACATAATATAACTTTGAATGCGTTCTTTAGAGCTAAACTGCAACAAAATACTCACAATTGCACTAGTAGCATAACCAAACAATAAACCTAAAATCAGTAGCGTCATTGTGTCTTGCACTCGGCGAGAAATAACTAACATCACCCCTAAAACCGATGCTGCACCCAGACTTGCAGCGATGACTAAACCAAAATCACTAATGATTCCCAAGTCCGCTAATAATGTTGGTGTTGTCACACTTGCTGTCAGCACAACTAACGCTACACCTAAACTTGCACCAGAACTGATACCCAATACAAAAGGCCCCGCTAAGGGATTTTTAAATAAAGTTTGCATTTGCAAGCCACTTACACCTAAAGCTGCACCTGCCAAAGTTGCAGTTAAAGCTTTAGGTAGGCGGAATTTGAGAATAATATTAACCCACGTTGCTTTTTCTGATTCTTGTCCGAGCAAAATTTTGACTACTTCGTTAATGGGAATATCAACTGAACCTAAAGCCAGATCCAGTAAAAAAGCAAATAGTAAACCTATTAGTAAACTTGAAAAAATAATAATTTTTAAAACTGATAACTTTTGGTTTATTAGTGAGGGTTTTAATTGATATTTTTTAGTTAACATTAATCAAAAGCATCCATCTTGAAAACTAAAATTTTCCTAGAAAACATGTTAGCGTGCTTTTTATATTTTGGATAAATAATGTTTAAAGCATAAAAGATTCTTTTTTCTTCTTGCGATCGCACTCAACCACTAAATACAAAACCCCATAGCTATAGACGTGCTACGGGGTGAGAATTGGGGTTATCGGGGAATGGGGCGATTGATTATGAAAAAATGGTTTATTACTGCAATTAAAAACTATCTACAGGTAGGATCAGGTGCTATTATTCCTGAAACCCAAGATAGTATATGTTGACAGTCTGGGTTATCGCCTATATATTTTCCCGTGACATCATGAGTTCCACCAGTACCAGTGTAGGTTATCCTTATAGGTGTAGTTTCTTCGCCGCCACAGACGTTTAGAACACCCGGATCCATACTACCATTAATATAATCTACTACAAGTTGGTATTTGCATTGATCGGTACTCACTTTGAAAGTCTTAGAAGCTCCCACCTCCAAATAATCCGTTAAAGGCATGAGTTGATGCCATTTTATTTTGGTATTTACTGGCCTGATACGTACAAAACTTATTGGTAATGAATTATCGTTGGTTATTATTATAGTTAGATAGCTCCCGGCTAATGATTTCAAACTGATGGCAGACAGTGTTAGAAATGCAAATGTACTAGAGATTATGCTTGTGGATAATAATTTAGATAGCATTTTTTTCCCTACACAGTAATTTGTTGTTTTTTGGTCAAACACATGGCAACACCTTTCTCGTAATAAGCTGCTTCATTGATGAAGACTGGGTGAACTGTTGATTTACCTTCATAAGCAATAGTTTTGCCCTCAAAAGTTAAAAAAATCGGCTCGCCAGGATTGAGAGGTTCATAATCTTTAAACTGTAGATTTGGGTGAATCATCGCTTGAATCTCTCCATCCTCATTTCTAGGATAATCAATAGTCCCAATATGTTGATAGAGCGTGAGCGTGTCGCATTTTAGTGGAATTGAACCTTGGTTGAACGCCTCTACATAATCCAAAATTTCATAAATCAGTTTCTCCGTTTTCTGAAACAAATCTGCACTCAACACACCTTGAGGTACTGAACCAACTTCAACAGCAAAACCCAATTCACATTGGGAAATTAAGAAAGAATCTTCTTCATGAGATTGAATATAAAGAACCTTCACCAAAGGATTTATCGAACTCAGATATGCTGCTAATTGCAACAAGAAAGGATGAAGCTTAATAAGAATCAGAGTCAATCCCATGTTTGCAGTCGTACTGTGCAAATCCACAAAGATGCTTGTCTGCGATTTATTTTTCGGTTTGAGGATTTCGATAATCAGTCTTGCCTGCCTATTTTCATTGCTAGAGAGTTCCAGATTTTGCAGGTCTTCCTTGTTGAAGGTGCGGTTTAAGTCTTCGTCGATGTAACGCCTGCCTTCTGCAAAGGCTTTCGGATTGCCCAACAATGTTAGTGTTTCAAAGCTAGGTCGCTGAATTAGGTGAGGACATTGCTCAAAGAGTTTAGTTATATATACTCCTGTTAGTTCATTCCCGTGGATTCCACCAATAATTACGGCCCGGTGGATTTCTTGGTTGGTTTGGTTCATGTATAGTTACTCGCTCAATACTTGTAAAAGCATGATAAAAGTAATATTATGCTTCTGCAAGCTTGTATTGGCATAAAATTAGATTAAATTGGCATAGTGCTTAATAGTATGGAGTTAGACAAGCTAAAATACTTTACTGTTCTGGCTCAAGAACTCAACTTCAGTCGATCTGCTAACCTCTTGGATATTGATCAGCCATATCTGAGCAAGCATATTCGTCGCTTGGAAAAGGACTTAGGATTTGAACTGTTTGACCGAGAGAGACGACCACTCCAGTTAACGCCTGGGGGAAAAGTTTTCTTTGAAGATGCTTCTGAGATTATTAGGCAGGTTGAACGGGCGAAGAGACGAGCATACAGAGCTAGTCTCGGCGAGGTAGGAGAGTTGACGATCGCACTTAATAGTTCAATTACTAACAGTGTTCTGCCAAATGTACTGCAAGCTTTTCGCTCCCATCGTCCTGATGTCGAGCTAGTTTTATGTGAGTTAGCACCGAATGAGCAAATACAGCAGTTGCTTGATTACCGAATTGATATTGGTTTTGATTTTTTGCCCAATGATAATCACCCAGATTTAGAGTCTATAACCATTTTGTCAGAGCCACTAGTGATTGCTTTACCTGAGTCACATCCACTAGTAGCTAAATCTCAAATTCCACTCAAGGCATTAGCGAATGAACCTTTTGTTTTACCTTCACCAAGGGTAGTCCACTTCTATAAGCAAATTATTAATTTTTGTGAACAGGTTTTTGGTCATGAACTAAAAGTTGTCCAACAAGCAACTTGGATGCTGACCGTATTGAGCTTAGTTGCGGGTGGAGTTGGGGTGTCTTTGCTGCTAAAAAATGCCCAAAATATTCAGCGTCACGGAGTTGTGTACAGACCAATTGAAGGAAAAAACCTGAAAATCCGGATTGTTGTGCTTTGGCGGCGTGATGACAAATCTAATGTCTTAAATGAGTTTCTAGAGGTTGTTAGGGATATAAGCCGCAGAGGGGAAATGTAAGAAAGGTCGTGGAGAATTTGCGAACTCAGGTTAAATCTAAAAAGAAGATGAAAAAGCGCAAAGTCTGAGCGTCGGCTTCCGGCGATCAGAACTTTGTAAGAACCGTTTGGTGAAACAGTGCGTTCCTGTCGCCTTGCGTCGGAAAGCAACTGCTGAACCCGAAGGGTAAAACTGATTGATAAAATTCTTTTACGCAAACGGGCGGTAATTGAGTCTGTCAATGAGCATCTCAAAAATATGTGCGGAGCCGGAGACGCACCGCCTCCGGCCAAATAGAACACTCTCGGCAACGCAACTTGTGTTTAACTTTTTGGTCAATTTGATGGCTGGTTTAGCTGCTTACACCTACTTGCCCAAAAACCTTTGATTGATATTTACCCAAAAGATTTGCCTGCACTACCTTCTGCCGTTTTCTAACCGTCGAACTCACGTTAACTTACTTGTCCCACGCATTCGGGACTTTTGCAAGAGGTCTAATGAAGCTGAGTATAGAGAATCACAGCCACAAATAAATCTATGAGAAGTTTGAGAACTGGGCATATACCGCAACCTAAAAATGGGTTGTGTGGACGAAACATAGATTATCGGTGAGAGTCCGAGGTTTAAATAAGTTTGCGGTAATAAAACAACTGATGATTAGGTAATATTTTAGGATAGAATATCTTAATCAAATCCGCTAAAACTATATCTGGGTTACTAATTCCGCCTTCCCAGTAATCATTACCTCCACTTTGATTGACACGAGCATTATTATTATAAAGATTGTCCGTTTTCACTGCTTTAAAATCAGCATAGCGATTATCTTCAGTCAATAAATCTTGTAAACTCTGCCAAGCTTGACTAAAATTCAACCAGTAGTCAGCGTTTGCTGCACGTTCCAAAACAACTTCAAAAGATAAAGGTAAACTACCAGAAGATTTATTATCGCGCCAGAGATAGTTTGCACCCGCATCAGCAAGATATTTGGCTACATAACTATTGCCACCAGGCATAAACCAAGTACCTTTAAAGTTAAATCCAACAAATACTGTGGGACGATTTTTTCCAAATTTGACTTTTTGAGCTATTTGTTCGTATTTACGAGTAATTTCTTGAAATATCTTTTCTGCTTGTTCTTCTTTATTAAAAAATAAAGCAGTAAATTTTAACCATTCACTTCTTCCCAATGGCGTATCTTCCATATATTCAGCATTTATCCCGACTTTCAAACCTGCCTCTGTGAGTTTGGCATAGCTATCGGTTTGGGAATTACCTGTAACAAAAGTTGTTACTAAGTCAGGATTTAATTCTAATAATTTCTCTATATCTACATTGGCATTATTACCTATTTGCGCTACTTTGCCTGCTTTAATTCTTTCTATCACATCAGGTGTATTCACTTGCTTAGTATCGCTAAGTCCAATAAGTTTATCCACTACTCCTAATTTAGCTAAATGTGGTAAATGAGTTGTAGATAAAGAGACTATGGAATTAATAGGAACTGTAATTATTTGTGCTTGATTAAATCCTTTTGGTGTGGGAGTCCCACATTGGACTAAAGCATATTGAAATGTTGTTTTAGCATTTTTCCAAGGATTTTTAATAGTAACTACTTTGTAGTGTTTGTGATATTCTACCGCAAAACCTATGGCATGAGTGATTTGAACTTTATTGGGGAAGTAATCAATATTTTGATCGTATCCTTGAATACAACTATTATTAGTATTTGTAGATATGTTGATTGCTGTGTTATGACAAGCAATGATTAAAGTGACAATTAATAAGAATTGACTCGCGCCTACAGCAATACGAAACACCAGCTTGCAATGGCGGAAGCGCCCGCCCAAAGCATCGCGAAAAAGCCGCGCAACTGTAGTCATCATCCGTACCTCGCAGATGGTGTGAACAAGAAGTTAACCATCGGTGGGCATCCTGACTCAGAGGCATGAGCCTCTTCACAGTTGCGGGACAGCGCCGGATTTACACCGGACTTTCCCCCTTGCGTCTGATGGCTGCTCCCCATCAGAACCGACCTCTGCATTGGAGCATATTTTGCAGCGTGCTATCTGCAAATGCAACAAATTTTTAACAAGTCTACCGCTTATACGGTTGATAGAGTTACAGGTGAAGAGCAACCACAACTACCTGAGCGATCGCTCTTGATTTTCATACTCCAGTCAGGCGATTCTATAAAGATAGAAATTATTCTCATCTAAGCATTTTTCTGCAACGATCTCCATTTGATTCTAAGTCATAGTTCAGAAGCATCCATCATGAAATCTAAATCACTCCGAAACATTGCATTTTTCTTACACCGCTACCTTGGCTTAGTCGCAGCGTTAGTACTAATCATCGTCGGCCTAACTGGTTCTTTGTTGGTATTTCAGCGCGAAATTGACGAATTTCTAGTAAGTCAACAATTTGGACAAGTCATTCCTCAAGACAAACCCCTGCCGATAGAATCTGTACTAGAAACCGTCAAAACTGCCTATGCCAAGCAACCAGACATCAAAATCTCAAGCATTAACACACTCCCAGACCCTCACCTTCCCTATAGTTTTTGGCTACAAGCCCCAAATGATAAATCTCTCCAAGTTCTCGTCAATCCCTACACAGGTATAATTATGGGTTCTCGTAATTGGGACGAGACAATTATCGGCTGGACTTTTAAACTCCACTACCAACTCCTTGCAGGTGAAATCGGCACAATCATTGTTGGCATTGTGGCTTTTATGCTGTTGATTCTTAGCATTACAGGAATTGTGTTGTGGCCTGGTTGGCGCAAGTTAATCTCTGGTTTCAAAATCAAGTGGAATGCTCATCCTAAGCGAGTCAACTTTGATGTTCACAAAGTATCAGGCATTGTTGCGGCTGTCTTTTTGACTTTTATTGCCTTTACAGGTTTTTGCTGGAACTTCTACGATTTTGCTAGACCTACCATTTATGCAGCTACCTTCACACCAATTATAAAAGATCCAGTTTCCAAACCAATTCCTGGTAAGTCTGCCTTGATACTGAACGAAATTTTACAAAAAGCTGATGCAGCGCTACCTGGTGCTGCTACAACTTATATCAGCCTTCCTCAAAAGCCAGAAGAAGTTTACACAGTCGGCAAAAAACAACAGCAAGAAACAGCAGAATACGGTTATAGTCAGGTTTATCTTGACCAATACACAGGTAAAGTGTTGCAATTACAGAATGGGCTGAAGCTGACACGGGCTGAAGCAGTGTTGAATTCATTTTCACCACTGCACTATGGCACATTTTGGGGACTATCAACGCGGATTCTTTATGTTTTTGTGGGACTTTCACCGCTAATTCTGTCTATCACTGGCTTTGTCATGTGGTGGTATCGCTACAAAGGGAAAAATCGCCAACAGCAGACTGTGAGAATAATTGAGCGTTTAGGTAAGAGTTAGGGTGTTGGGCATCGGGAAAAGGGGAAAGGGAAAAGGAAAGAATTTTTCCTTTTGCTCCCCAATTCCTCTGCCTTCCTGCTCCCCAATCTTCTAGTTCATAACGACTACTTAGTGCTCACCATAACTATCACCATTTCAGCGAATGCTGACTGGGAAATATTATTAGAAACTCAAGACACTATACGCCTCTACAGTTTTACAATCGTTCTTTGTCCGTTTAAGGTCGTGCCGATATCCCTTATGAATACATGATTTATCAAAAAAAGAATTTAGGAGACAGAGTAAAGTCAAGCGATCGCTGTTTTTCTCTGCATGTTGAATTCCGCTATGCCAAGTGAAACATCTGGTGTATGCGACGTAAAACCTAGCCGGATTTACACGGACTTTCCCCCTTGCGTCTGATGGCTGCTCCCCATTAGAACCGACCTCTGCATTGGATCGTATTTTGCAGCGTGATATCTGCAAAAGCAACAAATTTTTAACAAGGTACGGGTTTTACGAGTTGATAGAGTTACAGGCGAAGCAAGCATTGATAGCGATCGCTCTTGCCTTTCATACCCAATTAGTGATTTGATAAAAATGCAACTCTTTCTCATCTAAACTGGTTTTTCTTGTGTTGGATTGAGAATTGCCTGACTAAGTTCAACATCAGCATGACCATCACTATTTTATCGCCAGATTACTCGGCGCTTTGGGAAGCAGCGAATGAAACGCCGCAGTACTTCGATCCATCAGACTTGTCGGATGAAACCTGGAGGCTGCCTCCTGAATTAGGAGAAGGATATATTCGGGACATTCACTTACGAGACGGGTTGTGGCTGAGGATCGCCTGCAATCACTTCCACAATGGGATTATATTACAGAGTTACGATCGCACCCATTGGCTAGAGTATTCTTTTCTTCTCAAGGGAGGGGTGCTATTTGACGGCACACCCACATTAGCTGGACAATATGAATTCTATGGCAGTGGCATGGCTCCCGGCGGCAGGTATCAATTTCTGGCACAAGAGAATCTGACCGTTTTCGTTCACATCTCACCAGAATTATTTCGCTCATTCACTGGTAATCCCGACCAGGAACTGCCAGAGCAGTTGCAGCATCTAATCAGACCTTATACCCAAACTTATTATCACCGCATTGGGACAATAACTTCTACTATGCAGGTTTTGCTACATCAAATCCTGGAGTGTCCTTATTTGGGAATTTCCAAACGCTTACATTCGGAAAGCAAAATCTTGGAACTACTGGGAATGCTAGTAGTGCAAGAAGTGGAAATGCGAAATGGCGATCGCTCGTTTTATTCACTCAAGCCTGATGTGATTGAGCGATTGTACTATGCCAGAAACATATTGTTGCAACGATTGAACAATCCTCTAACCTTGATGGAACTGTCACGACTGGTCGGGTTGAACGACTGTACGCTCAAGCGCGGCTTTCGGGAGGTGTTTGGCACTACAGTATTTAGCTATGTCCGCAATCATCGGCTAGAGCAGGCACGGCAACTCTTACAAACTAGGGACATGAATATTAAAGAAATTGCTTATTTAGTAGGCTATGCCGATCCGAAGTCATTTGCGATCGCCTTTCGTAAGCAGTTTGGCTTAAATCCCAAGGATTACCGCAAAGAACGAAAATATTCCGTCTAGCCCTCAAAATATTCCGTCTCGCCCTTTTGTGCCTATTTTACCGCACACAGTTTACTTGGTAATCTTGTTTCTTAAGAATTCTTCTTAATAACAGTGTGGGGAGTTATGACGTGGGGTATCGACTGAAGTTGGCATTGGTTACAAGTGTGGTTTCATTGTTGATTGCACCGTCTACATGGGCAGGAGAAAGATCCTCCGTAGCTTCCCTGAAAAAAGGGGAAACCAGGTTATCTGAAGCCTTGCTTTTGAAGGAAAATAGGAGAGAACGAAAAATCCGGCAATTGAGCGACTTTAAAACCCCCATCACCAGCGCCCAACCATTACTAGTAAAAACACCTTTTCAGGCGGGTGAAGTTATACCAATCACGGGAGTAAAAGCAAATGCCACTCCTAAAGGTGTTGAGGTGATTTTAGAAACCCCTCAAGGAACTCAACTGCAAGTTACAAATCGCAGTGCTGGTAATAACTTTATTGTAGATGTATCTGGCGGACAGTTACGTTTAGCTGATGGTAATACTTTATTACTAAACAACCCCTAAGTGAACCTTATTACCAAATTGCATTTGAGGCTGGAAGCCGTGGATTCTATCAGCCCAGCATCGATTTATCAGGTCCCTTGAACACAGAAAAAAACTTGCTCTATCGCTTCATCGTCGGCTATCAAAGCCAGGATAGTTTTCAAGATTTTGCCAACTCATACCTGCTGACGATCGCACCCTCAATCACTTGGAAATTAGGGGATCGTACAGATCTAAATTTTTACTATGAATACAATAAATTCTTTGCAAATCCTCCTGAGAATCCCACTACGTATTTCAGTAATGGCAGGAAACTGCCTCGGAATATCTATCTTGGCTATCCCGGTTCTGCGTTCGTAGATACAATCACCGAAAAACTTGGCTACACGTTCAAACACCAGTTTAGCGATAATTGGCAGATTCGTAATAATTTTTCTGTGGTTTCTAGTAAAGTTAGAGACGAAAATACTTTCCCAGGCGATTTAGTGGGCGATCGCTTCATAGACATAGGAGCTAACGATCGTGATTACGCAACAGACAACTATTTTGGACAAGTCGACTTGCTTGGCAAATTCAATACCTGACTTTTGCCGTTAAGTCTTGAAAGGCTTACAGGTAAAGGATTTAAGCAACAG
>JAQYWR010000003.1 GCA_029379225.1 Nostoc sp. S4
GTGTGGCGATCGCTTCAACACTACCAGAAACCACACACGAAGATGGACTGTTAATCGCTGCGACTTCGACCAACGGCTGTGTATTTAAAATAGATTGCACTTGTTTGGCTGGCAGTGGAATTGCCAGCATACTCCCTGCGGGCAACTGTTGCATCAGTTGTCCCCGCTTTGCCACCAGTATTAAAGCATCTTCTAGAGAGAACACACCTGCAATAGTGGCTGCGACATATTCCCCAATGCTGTGACCAATCATTGCTTTTGGACGCACTCCCCATTCCATCCACAACTGAGCCAGAGCGTACTCAATGATAAATAATGCACTTTGGGTAATTGCTGTTTGTGGGAGTTGTTGAGTAGCAGTTTCAATTTTTTCTTCTTTAGGGAAGAGTATATGGCGGATATCTAAATTAAGGTGAGGTTGAAGAATCTGAGCGCAAGTATCTATATGTTTTCTAAAGGTGGGTTCAATTTGGTATAATTCCTGCGCCATGTTCACATATTGCGTTCCTTGTCCGGAAAACATGAAGATGACAGGCTGTTCTCTATGATCCTGGTATGTAGTAAAAACCCGTTTGAGATCCTGTGTTTCCAAGGCGGTTACAGCATCCTTAATATCCTGACAAACCAACACTCGGCGATGGTTAAAAGCCCGACGACCTACTTGTAGGGTATGAGCTACATTGGCTAGATTTATATTCGGATGCTGTTTAAAATACGCAACCAAATTTGCAGTTGCAGTTTTAAGTGCTGAACTAGTTTTGGCTGATAATAAAAGCAAATGCCAAGGTCTAAATTCTTCAAAATGTTTGATTTCAGGGGCTTCTTCAAGAATGATATGGGCATTAGTTCCACCAAAGCCTAAAGAACTAACTCCAGCCCGACGGGGAGTACCGTTCGCTTTCCACTCTACAAGTTCAGTATTAACATAGAAGGGGCTGTTAACAAAATCTATCTGAGGATTGGGAACTTCAAAATTGATGCTAGGAGGTATTTGTTTGTATTTCAATGCCAAGACAGTCTTAATGAGACTTGCTACACCAGATGCTGTATCTAGATGTCCGATATTTGGTTTGACTGAACCGATAGCGCAAAAGCCATTTTTCTTTGTAAAGGTACGAAAAGCCTTAGTTAGTGCTGTGATTTCCACTGGATCGCCAGTAGCTGTTCCAGTTCCATGTGTTTCTATATACGAGATATCATCAGCATCTATTCCAGCATTTCCTAGAGCCTCGACGACTACTTCTGCCTGACCATCTACACTAGGTGCTGTGTAACTAACTTTTAACGAACCGTCGTTGTTAATTGCTGAACCCTTAATAACTGCATGAATGTAGTCTCTATCCGCAATAGCATCTTTTAACCTTTTTAATACGATAATTCCAAGCCCACTGCCGAAAATGGTACCTTGTGCTTTAGCATCAAAGGCACGACAGTGACCATCAGGAGACAAAATTCCATCTTCTTGATAGAAATAGCCTGATTTTTGTGGAACTGCGATCGCCACTCCACCTGCTAAAGCAATATCACACTCTTCATCTAGTAAACTTTTGCAAGCTAAGTGTACAGCAACTAATGAAGTGGAACAGTAAGTTTGAATGCCTATACTTGGCCCTTTGAGATTTAATTTGTATGAGACATTTGTGCTAATAAAATCTTTATAAAGAGTATGTTTATTTGAAAAGTTTATCAAATTAGAGTTGGAAAAAATATTGTTAAAAAAGTAACTGTTTGTGCTTGTTCCCGCATAAACCCCAATTAACCCTTTATAGGTTTCTGGATCGTATCCAGCGTTTTCAAGAGCTTCCCAGGCACATTCCAGGAAGAAGCGTTGTTGAGGGTCTATAACTTCAGCTTCTTTAGGGCTAAAGCCAAAAAACCTAGCATCAAAATCCTCAATATCTTCTAGTACAGGTGCTGCTTTCACATAATTTAGGTCGTTTAAAACAGCCTTTTCAATATTTAATTCTACTAAATCATCATTCGAAAAAAATGAAATACACTCAACTCCATGTTGTAAATTATGCCAAAATTCATCAAGATTTTTTGCACCAGCAAACCTACCAGACATTCCTACTAACGCTATATCTAAATCTGCTGTTTCTTCAAATGTTGTATTTACATTCATAATTTTTTAGCAAATCAATATCAAGTAACTTATCATGAGAACTTGTCTTGCATTTTTCTCTCCCTTCTTCTTTGTCCTCGACTTAATCTTTGTTCAAAAGTGCTTTCTTGAGATTCTTCAGGAAGTAAAATATTGGACATAGCTCCTACATGGGGACATTCATAAAGCTTGGCAATAGAAAAATTTAAATTAAACGCTTTATTTAAGTTAGAAATTACTTGAATGCCTATGAGTGAATCACCACCAAGCTCAAAGAAGTTATCATGAATTCCTATCTGTTCAATTCCAAGACTTTGTTGCCAAATATCAACAATTTTTTGCTCAATTTCATTTCTAGGAGCAATATAGTTATTACTCAGTTCAGGTCTGGGATATTTTAACTTTGATTCATTGACTTTCTCTAAAAGTTCTAAGACGCCTAGTTCATCGTAAGAATTTTGCTGATGTAGTGAATTCAGCAAGTCAGAGCAGGATACTACAACTTGGGGTATTGTACTTCCTAAAATACGCATCAAAGCATCTATACCCTCATGAGGTGATATTGCTTGTTTAAGATCTTCTGCACGCAATTCTTGGAGTTGTTGAGGTCTGGCTGTGTTTACCGCCATCCCAACTTCTTGCCAAGCATCCCAGTTTATACTTGTAATAAATGTGTTACGTTTCGAGATATTGCAGTAAGCAAAAGCGTCAAGAAAAGCATTGGCTCCACAATAGTCTACCTGTCCAAATCCCCCTAAAATTGAATTCATCGATGATGTGAGGACAAAGAAATCCAATTGAATATCCTTGAGGATAGCATTGAGAACCAGTGTCCCCTTGACTTTGGGAGCTAAAATACTTTCCGCTTCCTCCTGCGTTTTTCGCTGAATCATGCCGCCTCCAGGAACTCCAGCAGCATGAATCACACCATTGAGTTGACCAAACTGTGACTGTGCTTGAGCGATCGCCAAATGCATCTGTTCAATGTTAGTCACATCAGCGCTCATCACCAAAACTTCTGCACCCAACTGTTCGAGTTCTTGCACTTTGAGAATCTTGCGGCTGGTGCTATCAGTCTGATTATGAGCGATCGACCATTGTTCCCAGTCATCTCGCTTAGGCAAAGTCGAACGTCCGATCAACAGCAGTTTTGCTTGTACAGTTCGAGCTAAGTATTCTGCTATCACAAGTCCAATACCTCCGAGTCCACCTGTAATCAGATAGACTCCCCTTTCTCTTAATTGCGGTGTTCCGTTCTTAGCTTCATCAAAGCGTATCGGCTCAAAACTTTGCACCCAACGATTCAGACCTCGATAAGCAATTACTTTGTCAGAGTTAGAAACTGTCAATTCTGTCAGTAATTTTTCTACGAGTTTTTCTTCTTGCCGACTTCCTGGTGAGGGAAGAATAACATCAATACTACGACAGCTAATATTTGAGTATTCTTGGGATATGACTTTAATTGGTCCGAGTAAAGTTGCTTTTTCTGGACACAGCACCTCAGTTCCTGTCACTGGCTGTAAGTTGTTAGAAATGACTGTAATTTGTACTTCAGAAGATGTTTCTTCTCTTCCCAGAGCTTGGGCAAGAAATAGCAGACTGTAAAATCCCGTTATTAATGCTTTTTCTACTTTTTCAATTTCCAGTTCTTGCTCAATGCTCGGTGTAACATTCCACAAATGAACAATCGTTTTTGGGAATTTATCTTGTGTTAATAGTTCTTTAATTAAAGTATTGTAATCATAATTATATTGAGGATTGAGAGTATATTGACTCTCACTCAGCTTTGTGAACTCTGTGCCAATTTTTACGATAATAACATGCTGATTTTTTTGTTGGAGTTGTTTAACTAATTTGTTACCCAAGCCACACTCATCGATAAACACCAAAGTACAAGATTGTTGAGATACTTGTTCGAGAGATGCTGAAGGTAAAGATGGTTTCCAAAAAGGGATGTAGAACCAGTCAGCAATGTCGGGCTTTTTGTCTAGTGACACTGGAGTAGGATGGTCATCAATTCCTTGTTTTTTTGGTTCAATCCAATATCTCTGACGTTCAAAGGGATAAGTAGGTAAAGGCAGACGATGACGCCGTTCATGAGTATAAAAACCTGACCAATCTATTTCCACACCAGCCAACCATACCCGACCTAATATCTGCAATAAATAAGCAACATCAGACTGTTGTTCTTTGACATGGCGTACACAACTCAACACTATCTGTTTGGCATTAGGTTGTAAATGTTGTGTTGTGATTGTACTTAATGTCCGCCCAGGACCTATCTCCAAGAAAACGCCTTCAAACTGCTGTAATAGTTGGGATATTCCAGCAGAAAATTGCACAATTTGCCGTAAATGTTGACTCCAGTAGCCGGGATTGGTAGCATCATCATCTGTAATCCAGTCGCCTGTGACATTGGATATGAAACGAATACACGGTGGATTTAGCTTCACTTTTTTCACAGCCTGAGTGAATGATTCCAAGATTGGTGTCATCATCACAGAATGAAATGCATGAGATGTATGCAACAGGCGACATTCAATTCCTTTGGATGATAATTGATTTTGGAGTGTGGCGATCGCTTCAACAGTACCAGAAACCACACACGAAGATGGACTGTTAACCGCTGCTACTTCGACCAATGGCTGTGTATCTAAAATAGATTGTATATCTTTTGGCGGCAGTGGAATTGCCAACATACTCCCTGTGGGCAATTGTTGCATCAGTTGTCCCCGCTTTGCCACCACAGCTAAAGCATCTTCTAGAGAGAACACACCTGCAATGGTGGCTGCGACATATTCCCCAATGCTATGACCAATCATCGCCTCTGGTCGCACTCCCCATTCCATCCACAACTGAGCAAGAGCATACTCGATGACAAACAATGCACTTTGGGTAATTGCTGTTTGCTGTAGTTGTTGAGTAGCAATTTCAATTTGTTGTTTTTTAGGGAAGAGTATATAGCGGATATCAAGATTGAGCAGCGGTTGGAGAATGTTAGCACACACATCTACATATTTGCGGAATGTATTTTCTACCTCGTAAAGTTCCCGCCCCATATCCACATATTGCGCCCCTTGTCCGGAAAACATAAAAATGACTGAACGGTGACTGGGTTTGTGGTGATAAGTGAAAACACGTTGCGGATCTTGGGAATTTAGCACTTTTACTGCATCATCTTGGTCATGGCAAACCATTATGCGGCGATAGTCAAAAGCCTGACGACCTAATTGTAGGGTATGAGCTACATCAGCGAGTTTTAAATCAGGATGTTGTTGGAGGTGAGCACCCAGTTGCGCTGTAATAGTTTCTAGGGCTGTAGTGGTTTTGGCTGATAGAAGCAATAATTGCCAGGGCCGGGAAGCACTAGACTTTTCAACAACTGGGGCTTCTTCTAAGATCGCATGGGCATTAGTTCCGCCAATGCCAAAAGAACTAACACCTGCTCTACGAGGGGTTCCGTTAGTTTTCCACTCCGATAATTTAGTATTGACATAGAAGGGACTGTTGGCGAAATCTATTTGGGGATTAGGCTGCTCAAAGTGTAAACTGGGGGGTATTTGTTGATGTTTCAGGGCTTGTACTGTTTTGATTAACCCTGTGACTCCCGCTGCTGTATTCAAATGTCCGATGTTGGTTTTTACTGAGCCGATCGCACAAAAGCCTTTTTTGTTCGTGCTAGCACGAAAAGCTTGTGTCAGAGCCTTGATTTCAATGGGGTCTCCTAACGGAGTTCCAGTACCATGTGTTTCTATATACGAGATAGTTTCAGGTTCAACACCCGCTAAGACCAAAGCCTCTAAAATGACTTCCCTTTGACCATCAACGCTGGGGGCTGTATATCCAACTTTTAGAGAACCGTCATTGTTGATTGCTGAACCCTTAATAACTGCATGAATAAAGTCACCATCAGCAAAGGCATCTTCTAAGCGCTTCAAAACGACAAGGCCTGTACCTTGACTGGGAACACATCCTTGAGTATTAGTGTCAAAGGCTCTGCAATGTCCATCAGAAGAATGAATCCCTCCTTTGTGATACTGGTAACCAGCTTTTTGCGGTATAGAGAGTGAAATGCCGCCAGCTAATCCGATATCACTTTCGCCATTTAGTAAACTTTGGCAAGCTAAGTGGACAGCAACCAACGATGTAGAGCAAGCAGTCTGAACGTTGATACTTGGTCCCCTAAGATTTAACTTGTAAGAAACTTGCGTGGGTAAGAAATCCTTGTCGTTTCCAATCAGAAGTTGGAAGCCGTCTACTGATTCTATAAAGTCTCGGTCGGGATATAAGTTTGCAAGCAGATAGCTACTTGCAGCTACACCAGCGAAAAGACCAATTTGACCATTATAGGTTTGGGAGTTGTAGCCAGCATTTTCTAAAGCTTCCCAAACACATTCTAGGAAAAGACGGTGTTGTGGATCTGTAATTTCAGCTTCTCTAGGAGAAAAGCCAAAAAACGAAGCATCAAATAACTCTATATTTTCTAGAACACCTCCTGCCTTGACGTAACTGGCTTGATTCAGCAATACTGGATTTATGCCAGCAGATACTAGTTCTGCATCCGTGAAAAAAGAAATAGACTCTACACCATGTCGGATGTTTTGCCAAAAACTTTCAACGTTTTTTGACCCAGGAAAACGACCTGCCATGCCGATGATAGCTATTTCATCTTTATTATTTAAGTTATTAAAATCATTTAGCATATTCCGAACTCAAACTATTTTTTGAAAATTTGAGATTACAATCTCTGAAGCAATCTGAATCTGGTCATTTAAAACCGCATCGATATCTTCTTCAGTAGTTAATGGATTAGCAATCACCGCACGTAAGGCAATAATAGGAATTTCTTTACTAAAGCTGGTAGTTGTTTTTGTTGTCCGCGAGATAAAAGTACGACCGATTTGGCGCTGGATTTTCTGCAAGCGTTCATTAAATTGATTGATGAGTTGATTGTCGATTTCGGTCAACTGCTTTTTGATAACAAGCTCTCTCAATTGCTCAGGAATATATCGATAAATAAGCAGGTTAGTATCAGGTTCTGCTAACAACTCAAACTCAGGCATGGTACAGATCCGATCTGCCATATATTCAGTTTTCCGAATTCCTTCATCAATCAAAAATTCATATCCCTTAAGTCCGAGCAGATTTAGCCCAGCATGTAAAAATAAAGCCATACCCGGCCTAGATCCTTCTAAAGCACGTTTACCTAAATCAAATGACCCTTTACGCATGGTGTAGCTAGCTTGCTTTTCGATCGCTGTTGCCATATACGGATCGCGCAGAAAGACCATACCAATGCCCATTGGCAAATATAGTTGTTTGTGTCCGTCAATAGTCACCGAATCAGCCCGTTCAATGCCAGCAAGCTTATGCCGATGCTGTTCAGAAAAAATAAGTGGTCCACCCCAAGCAGCATCTACATGAAAATGTACATTCGCTTCCTGTGCAATCTCTGCAATCTCAAAAAGCGAATCTACTCCACCTGAGTCTGTGGTACCAGCAACGCCTACAATCCCAATAATAAGAAGGTTTTGGGCGCGACACTCTACAACAGCTTGGCGCAGCGCCTGTATATTAACTCGATTGTTGCTGTCAGCGGGGATTCTAATTAAACTCTGTGTACCAATGCCCATCAAATCCGCAGCTTTATCAAAAGAGAAATGCATCAACTCAGAGCCAATAATCACTGCTCCTTTGTAACCGTAGAAATCTAGAGCTGCGGCTAAACCTTCTTTTTCTATACCAAGAAACCCATCTTTCGCTCCCAAAATAGCATTTCGGGCGCACCAAAGCGCCGTAATATTTGCCACTGTCCCACCGGAAACTAAAATTCCCAGTGTACTCAGGTTATTTTGAATGTGCTGACTATAGAAATTATCAGAAAAATTGTAAATTAGTCGATGCAACATCGCCAAAGCTTCGCGTTCACAGAAGCTTAAGGCTTTAGCAGTCTCTATTTTGACAACATTTTGATTCATTGCCGTCATCAGTTTTGCCAGAGGACGCACAAAGGAAGGAAGCGCCGAGGTCATGTGACCGATAAATCGTGGCGAGGATGTATTTATTGAATGAGCAACAACATTGTTGCCTAAGCATTTGAGATAGCTCTCAAAATCAATAGGTTGAACAGGTATTTGACTATCAGAAAAATTTCCTACTAAAAAATCTAAATCAATCCGAGTGTTAGTATCAATCGCATTTAAAAACTCCTCCGAAAATTCATCAAATATTTTATTTATTTTTTCCTCAATAGTTGTTGTCTGACTTGATAAAGCAAAAAGTTCCATTACTTGTTTTTCTATATCATTATTTAATGCTTTTCCCGTCTCCAAACAGTAATTATTCAGCATTTCTTGTTTACTTAATGTCATCTTGTATTCTCGAATAATTTTATTTTTTACTTCATTTTTGTGATTAAACACCCTTATTTTTTGTCGCTGAACGATGTTCTTTCCTAGCTTGTTTGCGTTGTTGTACTGACGCTGTTCTGCTTTCAGGGCGACGAGAATGTTGTGTAAAAGACTTTTGTTGGCTTGATTCCTGACTAAGATATTTAGCTAGATGGCTGATAGTCGGATATTGAAACATTTCCACCAATGGGAAATTTAGCTCAAATATTTTTTGCAGTTTGTTATGAACCTGAACCAAGAGCAATGAATGACCACCGAGTTCAAAGAAGTTATCATGAATTCCTAAATCTTCAAGATGAAGTACTTCTTGCCAGATATTGGCAATAGTTTTTTCTACTTCAGTTTGGGGTGGCTGATAAACTGCTTCTAATTCCGGACGTGTTGTATCAGGTGCAGGCAGCGCTTTTCGGTCTACTTTACCATTCGGTGTAAGCGGTAGTGTCTCTAGCATCACAAAAGCTGCTGGAATCATAAAATCTGGCAGCTTTTCTTTCACAAAATCACGTAGATTATTAAGTGTTGGCTTTTCAGAACTGTAAGTAATATAAGCGATGAGTTGCTTTTGAGCTACTCGATCGGAATGAGTAATAACTACAGCTTCTCGCACTTGTGGATGTGTAGATAAAACATTTTCAATTTCTCCAATTTCAATCCGATAACCCCGGATTTTAACTTGATAGTCTGCTCTCCCAACATATTGAATATTGCCATCAGGTAAATAACGTCCTAAATCCCCAGTTTTATAAAGCCGTTCAAATTGTGGATTGTGGATTTTGAATTTTGAATTATTAAAGTAATTAGGAATAAACTTCTCATTAGTTAATTCTTTATGGTTTAAGTAACCGCGAGCCACTCCCACTCCGCCAATATAAATTTCACCTGTAACACCTATAGGAACTGGTTGCAAATAAGCATCCAAAATGTAAATTTGGGTATTGGCAATAGGACGACCAATAGGTACTGTTTTCAGGTTACTATTTTTTTGACATTGCCAGAAAGTCACATCAATAGCTGCTTCTGTGGGTCCGTAGAGATTATGCAATTCGCAACCCAAACGCTCAAAGAATATGTTTTGCAAGTCAATTGGCAAAGCTTCACCACTACAAATAACTCTTTTAAGTGAAGTACATTTTTCCACACCGCTACTTTTAATAAAGATTTGCAGCATTGAGGGAACAAAATGTAAGGTAGTAATTTGCTCAACAGCAATCAAATTTATCAGGTAACCACTGTCTCGATGTCCTTCTGGTTTAGCAATTACTAAACGTGCGCCAGTTATCAAAGTCCAAAAGAATTCCCAAACAGAAACATCGAAGCTAAAAGGGGTTTTTTGCAGTATGCTATCTGTAGAATTTATTTGGTAAGCTTCTTGCATCCACAGCAAACGATTGCATATCCCTTGATGGGTGTTCATTGCACCCTTTGGTTTTCCGGTTGACCCTGATGTATAAATTACATAAGCTAAGTTCAAGGATACAACACTACTAATGGGGTTTATCTCAGTTTCTTGGGAGATTAAACTCCAATCTGTATCGAGGTAAACTGCGTGTGCATGATTATCGGCAAGTCTAGATACAAACTTCTGTTGAGTTAATAGCACTGCTACCTGGGCATCTTTTAGTATAAAAGATAATCGCTCTTGGGGATAAGTGGGATCTAGCGGTACATATACACCACCTGCTTTCAGGATACCCAGCAGACCGATAATCATCTCTAGCGATCGCTCTGTGCAAATCCCGACTAATACTTCTGGTTTCACTCCCAGCTTTCTCAGGTATTGTCCTAGCTGATTAGCTCTGGCATTCAGTTCCCGGTAGGTTAGCTGCTCATCTTCAAAAACTACTGCCACAGCATCTGGCGTGCGTTCCACCTGAACCTCAAACAACTGATGGATGCATTGGTCTGATGGGTACTCAGTTTGAGTATCATTCCATTCTACCAGCAGAGTTTGCCGTTCAAGTTGTGTTAACAATGGTAAATCCGAGAGTCGCTGCTCTGGATTTGTGACAATACCCTCCAGCAAGGTCTGAAAATGCCCTAGCATCCGAGTAATAGTGGTGGCATCAAATAGAACAGTACTGTACTCCACTAGTACTGTTAATCCTCGATCTGTTTCCCTCAGGTTAAAGCGCAGTTCAAACTTTGTTGTCTCGTTGTCAACAGTCAAAGGGCTGATGGTTAGATCCAAAAGCTCTAAAGTTTCTACTTGTGCCAGTTGAAAATCAAATTTGGCCTGAAACAAGGGCGTCATTTGGCTTAAATTCCGTTCTGGATTCAAAACCTCAACCAGTTTCTCAAACGGCAAGTCTTGATGAGCATAAGCCCCTAGCATTACCTCGCGCACCCGACTAAGCAACTCGCGAAAAGCAGGATTCCCAGTCACATTAGTACGTAATACCAATGTGTTAATTATAAAACCAATTAATCCCTCTGTCTCAACTCGATTGCGATTGGCAATATCTGTACCTACAACAATGTCATCCTGGCTAGTGTATCTATGCAGTAGAACCTTAAATGCTGCCAACAATAGTGTAAACAGTGTCACCCCTTCTTTTGCACTCAAAGCCTTAAGAGCATCAGATAGAGATTTAGATAATACAAAAGGTTGCCGTGCGCCTTGGTATGTTGCAACAGGTGGTCGAGGCCTGTCTGTTGGCAGTTCTAAAATAGGAAGATTAGCCAACTGCTGCTTCCAGTAAGCTACGTGAGTTTCAAGCACCTCTCCTTGTAGCTGCTGACGTTGCCAAGCTGCCCAATCTCCATACTGGATTGGAAGTTCGGGTAAGGGGGAAGACTTCCCACGAGCAAAAGCTTCGTAAAGTTCTTTCATCTCCCGAACAAATATCCCCAAAGACCAGCGGTCACAAATAATGTGATGTATTGTCAAGAACAGTACAAATTCTGTCTCTCTCAACTGTAAGAGAGTAAACCGCAATAATGGTTTCGTCAAGTCAAAGGATCGCTGAGCTTCTTCTTTAGCGAGGCGCTGAATCTCCAGTTCTGTTATGGGTATATCTCTCAAATCCACTATCGGTAATTTTAATGACTGGGTTAAACCAATAATCTGGATTGGTTCCCCTTCTGAATTACTAATAAAAGTTGTTCGCAAGTTTTCATGACGCCTGACAATCTCGGTAAAGACCTGTTCTAGCAATGCGGCATTCAGCTGACCCTCAAGACGTAAGGCACTAAAAACATTGTAATTACTGTTGTCAGGGTCTAATTGCTGGACAAACCATAGCCGTTGCTGGGAAAAGGATAAAGGTAACGCGTTAGAATCTTTTCTTTTATAAATTTCTGACGTTTTTAGAGAACTCAAACCTCTCTGCTTGAGTCGCTTTTCCAGTAGTTCCCGTTGCTCTGGAGAAAGAGCAACAATTTGTTGAACTAAATCACTCATTAATTTATACCAAAATTAAATTAATACTTGAAACTCAGCATTCGTAGCAACTAAATTATCAGCTAAGTGACACCAATTTTTCCTGATTAAGACTACAGAGATCCTTCAAATCTTTGAGGTAAGGCAAACTTGCCATCACAGCATCATAATTTGGGTTGAAATCAATTAAACAAGCGACTTCATTAACGCCAACCTGTTTCAAATGCTCAATCATTTCCATACAAGTCGTTTTTGAGCCAATCAGAGTTCTTCCTTTTAGCCAACCTTCATAGGCAAACCGTAAAAGACTATTGATGTCTGCTTCCGTAAATTTTTCTAAATTCACCTTTATACCGGCATTCTTAGCTAAATTTTCAAGTAAGTCAATATGTGTTTTTAAGTAATTGCAAAAAGGTTCCCTTGCTTGTTCTTTTACTGTGTTGAAGTCTTCTCCTACAAACGTATGTATCATCATTGCTACTTTCCCGGCTTTAGGGTCGTGACCGTATTTTGCTAAAGATTGACGATACAGTGATATTTGTGGAGCGACTTCTTCTATAGTTCCTCCCAACAAAGAAGTGAGTACGTTAGCACCTATTTTGCCAGCTTCAATAAATGTTGCGTTTGATTGACACACAATCCAAGTAGGTAGCTTACGCTGTATTGGTCGTGGAAATGTCCTCACTTTGAAAGTGTTTCCTGTTACATCTTTGAGTTCAACTTGTTCACCTTCCCAAAGCTTCTGGACTGTCTGGATTCCATGCCACATAGCTTCTCTACGGTTGGCATGACTTTCGGCAGAAAGTACAAAGTCATCTATCGTCCAACCTGAGGCAAAAGCAAGGGCAACTCTACCGTTTGAAAGATTATCAACCACAGACCATTCTTCAGCAACACGCGCTGGATTATGAAGTGGCATGACAATACTGCCAGAGCGCAATTGAATTCGCTCAGTTATCATAGCCAGCGCTGCACTTGTCAACGATGGGTTAGGATAAAGTCCTCCAAACGGGTGAAAATGACGCTCAGGAGTCCAAAGTGCTGAAAAACCATTTTTATCTCCATATTTGGCACTTTCTATTAATAGATCGTACTTGTTTTTATGAATTTTTAACCCATCACCTGAAAAATAAAATAAACTAAATTCCATTTATTAACTCCTTAATTTTTTCTCTAAAAAGCTTGTCCAATTTTTGATTATCTTGTCAGCAAAAAGTTTTTTATGAATGGGGGACGGAAATCAAAATTTTAACTATTTCCGAACCCCTTTTATAATGAGGTCTACTAAGAATCTGTCACTAGTTCTTGTTGAATTTCTTCTGCTGAGAGGCTTTTTATCTCCTGTAATAAAGCGGCAATTTCTTGATTTTCTTCTTGATTCGGTTGTGTTTCAGCAATGATTACAGCAAGCCCAGCCACGGTAGGAGCATCAAAAAGAATACTTTGCAAGGGCAATTCCACTTGAAAACTTTCTCGCAGACGTGAAGTCACCTGAACAGCTAGCAAAGAGTGTCCTCCCAACTCAAAAAAGTTATCATGAATCCCCACTAATTCAGTACCAAGAAGCTCTTGCCAGATATTTGCAATGTTTTGCTCAATCTCGTTACTAGGAGCTATGTAGGCAGTTTGCAGATTTGGTCTTGAGTGCTGCGAGAGTTGATCTTCTTGGGAATTGTTCGTACTGTGTAGAGCTTCACGCTTAATCCATGTGTTAAGCCTGACTTGCAAATCTCCTGGTGAAACAATAAATTGACCTGCTGAACCCGTTGATAAAACGCGCACACAAACATCCCATACTTCTTTGGATGTCATTGCCAATTCATTCAAATCTGCTCCAAACCCAATATTTTTTTCTTGTTTCTCTTCATACTTTACGGCATCCCAATTGATGCTGAACCATGAAATGGAGCTTGTCTGATTACGTTTATTTACAAAAGCATCAATGAAGAGATTAGCTGCGGAATAGGCAACAAGTCCAAGTCCTCCCACTACAGATGATAATGAGGATTGCAACAGATAAAAATCAAGTTCTCTGCCTTGTAAGACTTTTTCTATAATGTGGAGTCCGTGAACTTTTGAGTGGAATTGTGACTCACTTTCAGTTCGACCAATCTCTTGAATAGAGAAAGTTGACTTCTCGTTACTCATTGGTGTTGCGTAGAACATCCCATGAATCTGACCAAAGTATTCATATGCATGAGTAATTGCTGCTTGCACTTGTTCAAAATTTGCAATATCAGCCTCAATAATTAGAAATTTTGTACCTAACTCTTCTAACGCAAGTATTTTTCGGATGTAGCTACTAATTGCATCCTGTTCATCGTGAGTTACCAGCCATTGCGACCATTCATTTCTTTGTGGAAGCCCTATATTGCCAATCAGGATGATTTTAGCTTGTACTGTTTGAGCTAAATGCTCTGCAAACACTAAACCAAGACTTCCCGTCAGCTCGCCTGCAATTAAGTAAATTCCCTCTTCTCTGAGTCTAATTGTTTCTTCTTCAATTTCTTCTAATTGTGCAGGCTCAAAGGTTTGTACCCATCTATGATTACCACGGTAAGCAACAACCAAGTCAGATAACTGGGTCGTCAGTTCTGCTATGAGTTGGTTTATGAGTTGATTTTCCTGGTAAGTCCCCGATTCCGGAATAACAATATCAATGTTACGGCAGGTAATATTTGGGTACTCTTGTGGAATTACCTTACATGGGCCTAATACTGTCCCCTTTTCTGGAATCAACTCCTCTTGTCCAATAGTATCATAAAGGTTATTGGTCACAATCATTATTTGAACAGAAGTCGTAACATTCTGTTTACTTAGTGCTTGTGCTATGAAAAGCAAACTGTAAAAACCTAAATCCTGATGATCTTCAAAGCTTGAAATTGCTGATTGTGTCTGCTCAAACAAGGTTTTATTTGGAGATTGAATATTTGCTGTGACACCCCAAAAATGAGCAATGGTTTGTGGAATTTTATCTATTGTATGTAAGGTTTGGAATAAGGCATCATAGTCATGTCGCTGTTGAGGATTGATTGCATAGGTGCGATCGCTAAGTTGAGCAAATTTATCTCCTACGGTTACAGTAATAACTTCTTGCCCCTCTTGCTCCAGTCGTTGAACAATTTGTGCGCCTAGTTTAGACGAATCCACAAAGACCAGCCAACACAGCTTTTGCTTTACCAACCTTCTTTTTTGGAAGGGTTCAAGTAACTTTACTTGTTTCCAGCTAGGAAGATAAAACCAGTCGCCAATATTTGGTTTTTTGCTAAGTTGAATTTGACGATTATTGTTACTATCTATTGTTTGTGGCTCAATCCAATAACGCTGGCGCTCAAAAGGGTATGTTGGCAATGGAATTCGATGTCTTTGCTCGGTTACATAAAAGCCATCCCAATCTACTTGTACTCCTGCTAGCCAGAGTCGCCCTAAAGTGTTGAGTAAAAATGCTACATCCGACTTTTGCTCTTTTGGATGGCGCATTGAACTCAACACTATTGACTGATTAGTTTGTTGTTTTACAAAAGTATTTAAAGTTTGCCCAGGACCAACTTCCAGCAATATTTGCTCTGACTCTTTAATTAACTCAGCAATGCCTGTACTAAAGCGTACGGTGTGCCGCAGATGTCTTGCCCAGTAACTGGGATTGATTGCTTCATTATTAGTAATCCAAGTTCCTGTCAGGTTGGAGATAAACGGAATTTCAGGAGGATTTAAATTAACTTTTTCAACTTGCTTGGTAAATGGTTCCAGGATGGAATCCATAATTTGGGAATGAAAAGCGTGGGAAGTATGCAATCGACGACACTCTACACCTTGTTGTGTTAAGCGACTTTGCAAACTGGCGATCGCTTCTTCACAACCTGATACAACACATAATGATGGTGCGTTAATTCCAGCAAGAGTTAGTTCCTCATTCAGCCAAGGTTGTATCTCTTCCTCTGAAAGTGGAACAGAAAGCATAGCACCTGTTGGGAGCTGTTGCATAAGCTTTCCACGGGCAGCAACAACTGCTAAAGCATCTTCTAGAGTAAATACACCTGCCAAACAAGCAGCCACATACTCTCCTATACTGTGACCAATCATTGCTGTAGGAGATATACCCCATGCCATCCACAACTGAGCTAAGGCATACTCAATAACAAATAGTGCTGGCTGAGTGATATGAGTTTGTTCCAGTTGCTCTGCTGCTTGTGAGTCTTTTTCATCTGGGTATAAAATACTGTATAAATCAATATTTAAGTGAGATTTGAGTATTTCACAGCACTTATCAATATGTTTCCGAAATACGGGCTCAGTTTCGTATAATTCTTGACCCATATTCACATACTGTGAACCTTGACCAGGAAACAAAAACACAACCTGTTGGTTACACGGTTCTTGGAAGTGGGTGAAAATTCTTTGTGGGTCTAGAGTCTCTAGGGTTTTTACTGCATCATCAAAGTTCTGACATACTACCATTCGACGATGGTCAAATGCTCGACGACCGACTTCAAGAGTATATGCTACATCAGCCAGTTTTAAGTCAGGATGCTGCTTAAGATGGGTAACTAGATTTGTCGTCGCAGTTTCTAGTGCCGAGTCTGTTTTTGCAGAAAGCAGCAATAACTGCCAAGGGCGAGAAGGACTTGAAGGTTCAACAGATGGAGCTTCTTCCAGTATGACATGGGCATTGGTTCCACCAATACCAAAGGAACTAACTCCAGCGCGACGGGGAGTACCATTTGTTTTCCATTCTGAAAGTGTGGTGTTAACGTAAAAGGGACTGTTATCGAAGTCTATTTCAGGATTTGGCTGCTCAAAGTGCAAGCTAGGCGGTATTTGTTGATGCTTAAGAGCTAAAACAGTCTTGATTAATCCTGCAACACCAGCCGCAGTATCTAGGTGTCCAATATTCGTTTTGAGTGAACCAATCGCACAGAAACTTTTCTTTTGGGTATCGGCATGAAACGCTTGTGTTAGTGCTGCGATTTCAATCGGATCTCCCAAAGATGTTCCTGTTCCGTGTGCCTCAATATAAGTTATTGTCTCTGGGTCAACTTCAGCAATTGTTTGAGCCGCTTTAATCACATGAGCTTGAGTATCTATACGGGGTGCTGTATAACTAACTTTAAGAGCGCCATCATTGTTGATAGCTGAACCTTTGATAACAGCATAAATGCAATCGCCATCAGTAAGAGCATCCTCTAATCGCTTCAAGACCACAATGCCCACACCGCTACCGAAAACAGTTCCCTTTGCTTTAGCATCAAAGGCACGGCAATGACCGTCTGGAGATAAAATTCCCCCTTCTTGATATAAATATCCAGCTTTTTGTGATGAACTGATTGCAACACCACCAGCTAAGGCAATATCACATTCACCCCCTAGCAAACTTCGACAGGCTAGATGTACGGCAACTAATGAAGTTGAACAGGCAGTTTGAATGTCTATTGAAGGCCCTTCTAACTCTAATTTGTAGGATACTCGTGTCGTTAGAAAATCTTTGTCATTTCCAAATACTAACTGTTGATTATCAATAGAATTTCGAAAATTTTGATCTGAATAAATGTTAATTAGATAACTATTAATACTTGTACCACCATAAATTCCAATCAATCCTTTGTACTTTTTAGAATCGTAGCCAGCGCTTTCAAGAGCCTCCCAAGCGCACTCTAAGAAAAGACGTTGTTGGGGATCGATGATTTCTGCTTCTCTTGGATTGAAGCCAAAGAATGAAGCATCAAATAATTCCACATCTTCTAATGCAGCTTTAGATTTTACATACTGAGGGTGATTCAGCATAGCAGAATCTATTCCTGAAGATATCAATTCTTCATTTGTGAAAGAAGCTATTGAGTCCACCCCATTTTGCAGATTTTGCCAAAATTCATCAAGATTTCTGGCACCAGGAAAACGACCAGTCATGCCAATTATGGCTACTTCTAACCCATTTCTACTGAATTCTGCGGAAGTACTCATTATATTTATTAAACTCTCTTACTAATTGTCAAAAATTGTTTGATCCGAGATTTACCATCTTTTAACTGTTCAGTTCTAGTATCAGTTTGATTAATAGATAATGGTTTATTTGTGTTTGTTTGATTGAGGAACTCTGCCAAAGAACTGATAGTTGGATATCTAAACATTTCAAGCATTGATAAATTTGCTGGAAATATTTGACGCAACTGGTTGTGAACCTGAACTATCAGTAATGAATGTCCACCAAGTTCAAAAAAGTTATCGTGAATACCTATTTTCTCTAGCTTGAGTGCCTTCTGCCAAACAGTAGCGATCGCTTTTTCCAAATCAGTTTGTGGTTTGATGTAAGTCGCTTCCAACTGTGGACGAAGATTATCTGAAACTGGCAATGCCTGACGATCTACCTTGCCATTAGGTGTTAATGGCAAAGACTTCATGGGCACAAAGGCAGTAGGCACCATATAATCAGGCAAATTCTGTTTTAAGAAGCTCCGTAATTCGCTAAGTATAGGAACTAACTCATGTTCACACACTATATAAGCCACTAGCCATTTGTCGCCACATACATCCTCCTTGACGACGACTACGGCTTCTCGAATGGTGGGATGTTGAGTTAGTCGTGCTTCAATTTCAGGGAGTTCGATGCGGAAGCCACGAATTTTAACTTGGTGGTCGATACGACCAATGTACTCTATCTCTCCATTGGGCAGATAGCGAGCTAAATCTCCTGTTTTATATAGACGTGCCGCTGTATCGCTAAAGGGGTTGGAAATGAATTTTTCAGCAGTAAGTTCGGGCTGGTTTAAATAACCTCGTGCTAGTCCATCCCCACCGATGTACAGTTCGCCTGGTACACCAATGGGAACTGGTTGTCTGTTGACATCTAGTATATAAATTTGTGTATTAGCGATCGCACGACCAATCCAAACGCACTCTGACAAAGATGCTTGCAGACTGAGGCTGTAGCAACTCACATCTCCAGAAACCTCCGACGAACCGTAAAGGTTTAACAAGGTGCTATCCGGTAAACTCTGCCGAAATTGCTCAAGCAAATCAATTGAGAGGGCTTCGCCACTGCTAATCCACAATTTCAGTTTGGGTAGTTGCAACTGTAAAACACTAGATGTATTCAACAGTACACGCAATAAGGAAGGAACAAGTACTAACCGTGTCACATTGTTGTGAGTCAGAGTAGCTATGAACTGTTGTGGATCTTTAAGAATGTTATCAGGCACAATCAGTGTTTGTATTCCTTGGAGTAAGGGTCCAAAGATTTCCCAGACTGAATCCACAAAGTTTAAGGATGTTTTCTGGCAACAAACTTCTCCTTTTACAAAAGGATAATTCTGCCACATCCAATGAAAACGATTGACAGCACCTCTGTGTAGACCAAAAACTCCCTTGGGTTGACCTGTAGAACCAGAAGTGTAGATGACATAAGCTAAGTTCTCGACTTCTGAAATGCTGAGGGGGCGATCTTGGCTTTGCTGGGCAATGATATTCCAGTCGGTGTCCAAGCAAACCACCTGTGCTTGATGTTCAGGAAGTTTCGCCACCAGTTGCTGCTGGGTTAGTAGTACTGGCACTTGAGAATCTGACAACATGAAAGCCAAACGTGACGCCGGATATGCTGGATCTAGCGGTACATATGCGCCCCCTGCTTTCAGGATGCCCAGCAAACCGACTATCATCTCGAGCGATCGCTCTGTGCAAATTCCTACCAATACTTCTGGTTTTACTCCAAGCGTTCGCAGATAGTGTGCCAGTTGATTAGCTCTAGCATTTAGTTGACGGTAGGTTAATTGTTTATCTTCAAACACTACTGCTATAGCGTCCGGCGTGCGTTCCACTTGAGCCTCAAATAACTGATGGATGCACTGATGTTGGGGATACTCTACAGAGGTATCATTCCACTGTACCAGCAGTAGCTGCTGCTGGGCTGTTGTTAAAAGTGGCAAGTTCGAGAGTCTCTGATCGGGATTAGCAACAATACTTTCTAATAAGGTTTGAAAACACCTCAACATTCGGGTAATGGTAACCTCATCAAATAGAGCCACGTTGTACTCCATACTTCCAATTAGCCCTTGCTCGGTTTCCACCATTTCCATAGCTAGCTCAAACCTCGCCGTTCCTTTTTCAAACTCCAAGGGAGTCATGGTTAAACCCGGTAGTTCGAGAGTTGCAGTTGCTCCTAGGTAATTCTGAAGTTGAAACATCACCTGAAGCAAAGGTGTATGGCTTAAGTACCGCTGTAACTTAAGTTCTTCTACGATTTTCTCGAAAGGCAGATCCTGGTGAGCATAAGCTTCTGAAGCCACTTGACGCACTCTTGCCAACAGTTCCAAAAAACTGGGATTGCCTCCAAAGTAAGTACGCATTACTAAGGTATTGGCAAAAAATCCAATCAACTCTTCAGTTTCAATCCGATTGCGTCCGGAGACGGTAGTGCCAACCAAGATGTCCTCATCTTGGGTGTAGCGGTGAAGTAACGTCTTGAACGCCGCTAACAGCGTCATGAATAGTGTCACCCCCTCTTGCTGACTGAGAGCCTTAAGCGCCTCGGTTAGAGTCTTAGAGAGTTGCAGAAACTGCATTGCGCCTCGGTTGGTCTGAACAACTGGACGTGGACGGTCAGTGGGTAACTCGATCAAAGAAGGAGCGCTAGCTAACTGCTGCTTCCAGTAGGCTAGTTGCATCTCTTGTGCCTCTCCCTGAAACCACTGCCGCTGCCAAAGGGCAAAGTCCGCATACTGAATGGGGAGTTCCGGAAGCAAAAGGAGGCGATCGCTGTTAAAAGTTTCGTAAAGTGCTGCCAGTTCCCGAATAAATATACTGAGAGACCAGCCATCAAAGACTATGTGGTGTATTACGAACAGTATTACGTACTCAGCTTTGTCCAATTGTAGCAGCATCACTCGCAGTAAAGGAGCTTTGCTTAAGTCAAAAGGACGCTGGGCTTCTTCGGTAGCCAGTTGCTGAACTTTACGTTCCCGCACGGTTGGCGGCAACTCTTGCATATCTACTACTGGTACCGTCAAGGTTAAAGTTGGGGCAATTACTTGGAGCGATTGACCCTCCACTGTGGCAAATGTGGTGCGTAAGGCTTCGTGACGCCTCACGATTTCGTTAATGCTACGCTCCCATGCTGACACGTTGAGCTGACCTTTCAGGCGCATGGCTTGAGGAATGTTATAGGCGGTGCTGTCAGTATCTAACTGGTCGAGCAACCACAGTCGCTGCTGGGCAAACGATAGGGGAAAGGAATTAGATTCTCGACTTTGGGGTGCGATCGCCGTTGCTGAGAAGAGGTTCTTTTTTTTATCATTCAGCTTTTGTAGCAGAAGCTTACGTTTTTCTGGAGAAAGATTGGCGATGCGTTGAGAAAGTTCACTCATTTGACCCCCTTACTTCAATTAACTGCTCCTGTGAGGCAAGTAGTGTTTGTACCTCGTCCTTCGATAGCTGTTCGATGTCTGCTAAGGCTGCAGCCAACACGTCTTGATCGCTTTGCTCAGTTAGTTTTTGGATAATCGCCTCAGCCAACTGTACTATAGTAGGTGCTTTAAAAAAGCTCTGATAAGGCAGTTCTACCTCAAAGGTTTTGCATAGCCGAGAAATGAGCATAGTAGCAAATAAAGAATCTCCTCCTAATTCAAAAAAGTTGTCGTGGATGCCCACTTGTTCAATACCCAGCAGTTGTTGCCAGATGTCAGCAACGGTTTGCTCGACCTCGTTACTAGGAGCAACATAAGCATTTCCTAGATTGGGACGGGGGTGAGTTTGTTTGGCTCGACTCAGCTGCACTAATTCCTTTTCCAAAGACTTGACAGAATCCTGCGGCTGAATTGAAGCCTGAAAATCTTGTGTTGATACAATGACCTCAGACACTGTACTATTACATAAAATACGTCTAAATGCCTCAATCCCCTCTGACAACGTCATTCCTGCCGTCACAGCTTCTCCTGTTAACTGCTTATGCCGTGCTTCGACAGCGATTGACATTCCTAAATTATTCCATCTATCCCAGTTAATAGATATAGTGAACCTGTTATGTTGATAAACGCTGTGGTGAGCGAAAGCATCAAGGAAGGTGTTTTCAGCAGTATAGTCTACCATCCCTGGTGTGCCGCAAAATGAATTTAGTGATGAACACAGTACAAAGAAATCCAGCTTGGCATCCTTTAAGAGAACATCAAGAACTATTGTTCCGGCAACTTTTGGTGCCAAAGCACTTGCTGCAGCTTCTTTTGTTTTTAGTTGAATCATTCCTCCCCCAGTAACTGCTGCTGCATGGATCACCCCATTGATTTGACCAAATTGCTGATTCGCTTTTTTGATAACCGCTGACATTTGTTCGGCGTTAGCAACGTCAGCACTAAGTACCATCACCTCTGCACCCAATGCTTCTATGATCTGCAATTTTTGGATTTTACAGCTGACGCTATCCTGTTTATCATGAGTAGATAACCATTGTGGCCACTCGTCTCGGTCGGGAAAAGCCGAACGCCCCAGGAGTATTAGTTTGGCATGTACGGTCTGTGCTATATATTCTGCCAGTGCCAGACCAATGCCTCCTAGTCCACCTGTAATCAAATAGACTCCCCCTGCCCTTAATCGGGGATTCCCTTCAACTTTTCCATCTAATCGTATGGGTTGAAAGTCCTGTACCCAGCGATGATGCCCACGGTAGGCTATAACTTGGTCAGATGTTTGGGCATATAGCTCATTCAGCAGCGCTTCAATGAGTTGTTCTTCTTGCCGACTTTCATCTGAGGGAATAACGATATCAATGCTGCGACAGGTGATATTTGGATATTCCAATGGAATAACTTTACACGGACCGAGAACAAGTGCCTTCTCTGGACATAATGCCTCTGAGCCTGTGACCTCCTGCATGTTGTTTGAGACAATCGCAATTTCAAGGGAATGTGTCTGATTATTTTCATAAAGTGCTTGCGTCAGAAACAGCAAGCTGTAAAAGTCCAAGTATTCAGACTTTTCAAGGGACTCAATTGATAATTCTGCGTGCAGGTTTGGTGTGACACTCCATAAATGAACAATCCTATTTGGGGTCTTGTTCAGTGCGAGAAGTTCTTTGAATAGTACGTCGTAATCATCCCGTTGTCGAGGGTTGATGGTATATGCACGTTGAGACAATTTATTCTTTCTACTAAATTGCTCTCCAACCTTGACTGTAATCACCTCGTGACCATCAAGCTCGATACGTTGCACCATTTTCTCACCCAAGCCGCACTCATCGGCAAACACTAACCAACATCCTGGCTGAGTTGCTTGAACTTTTGAGTCCAAAGGCTGTGGTGGCATTGAGCGTTTCCATGATGGAATGTAAAACCAATCGGCAAGGTCGGGTTTCTTATCTGATGAGACTTGACGCATTTGGTCAGCATTTTTTTGTTCAATCAACACCGTAAATGCTGAAGGTGCTGATAAATCTACCAATGCCGGAGCCTGAGCCACCAGAACATCGTGCCCAAAAGCTTCAGTTTCTGATAGAGCCACCACCTCAACAAACCCATGATCGCGTAGTGCTTTTTGCCACTGGTCTTTTGATAAAAACGGATTTCCTTGACTGCGTTCTTCATCCTCAAGCGGATTCATCAGTAGACCGTCGGTCATGTCAAATTCTATCTGAGGTTGTGTGATTTCCCAGAGCAGGAAAAAGCCTCCAGGAGCCAACAAGGAGCGCACGTGCTCTAAGGTCTGTGCCATGTTTAGAGTAACGTGCAGCACATTGACAGCTACAACTACATCAAAGCTGTGTCTTGAGTAACCCTGCTCACTTGGAGGTTGCTCAATGTCTAGCAAGCGATATTCAACAAAGGGATAGGCACTAAATTTCTGTTGGGCTAATTGCACGAGCAAACCACCCACGTCCGTAAAGGTGTAATTAGTTTGCTTCGATGGCAAAATTGGGAGCAGAACCTCTGTGGCGATTCCGTTTCCACCGCCGATTTCTAGAATTCTCAGGTTGACGTCTGTTGGTAATAACTTCACCACCTGTTCTAGACTTGCCTGGATGATCCCCTTACAATAGTCATATAAGGGTAACTTTTGATTTGAATCTTCTGCTGTCTGTTCTGCCCTTTTTTGAAGCGAAGCTACATACAACTCCAACGGTTCTTGTTTACCAGTCAGTACGCTTGCTAGATTTTCTCCACATTGTTGCACAGTATCTACTACTTGGGGTGTGTCGGCAAATCGGACTTTCACTTCTTCTAAAAGACCATTAAGAGCATCTGTTGAAAATGGTACAAGGTTGGTAAATAGCCCTTGCTCTTTCTGTAGTTGACCTTGCTCTACGAGTACGTTAAGCCAACGACACAATAATTGGCGGTAGCGAGGAATAATTTGACATTGCTCAAACAACTCCTCAATGGAATACTTTTTGTTGGGATTGCTAAAAGCACCTAAACGCTTTAGACCAAGGTTGATGTAAACAGTGCATAAACCTTCCAAACACTGTTTATTCGCCAGATATGTTTGCTCATCAAATTCCTTAATTCCTGCACAAGCTTGGGTCTGACCAGCCTTTACCAGGGATTTCCACAACAGGGAGTTGAGAAGCTTGTTGCTCTGTCCTCTATCCTTTGTCACCTGTCCCAAATAACCCTGTGGTTCAATCCAGTAACGCTGACGCTCAAATGGATATGTCGGTAGAGGGATGCGATGACGCCATTCATGGGTGTATAAACAAGACCAATCGATTTGAACACCGAAAAGCCATAACCGACCTAAAGTGTGAAGTAAAAATGCCACATCTGACTGTTGATCCTGGGGATGGCGCAGTGATGTCAGCGCTACCAATTCTTCTTGTTGATGCTGTTTGGTAAAAGTGCTTAACGTCCGCCCTGGACCAACTTCTAGGAAGATTCGCTTTGGTTGTTTGAACAACTCCGCGATCCCTTCGCTAAAGCGCACTGGCTGCCTCAGATGCCTTGCCCAATAGTTGGGGTCTGTCGCTTCGGCTGTGGTAATCCAAGTCCCACTAACGTTGGAAACAAATGGAATTTGAGGGGGATTGAGTTTGACTTTTTGTAAGTTCTGTGTGTAGGGGTCGATGATTGGTTCCATCATCTGGGAATGAAAGGCATGGGAAGTATGCAGTCGCCGACAGCCTGCACCTTTTTCTTGTAGCTGCTGTTGCAATTTTTCTACCGCTTCTGTGGAACCCGAGACTACACAGTAGGACGGACTATTGCTCGCAGCTAAAGACAGTTCTGGTTCCAATAAGGGTCGTACCTTGTGTTCTGGAAGTTGAACCGACAGCATTGCACCAGTTGGCAACTGCTGCATCAGTTTTCCTCGCTGCGCTACCAGTGCTAAGGCATCTTCCAGCGAGAAAACTCCAGCCAGAGTGGCTGCTACATATTCCCCAATACTATGACCAATCATTGCCTCAGGTTGCACGCCCCATACCATCCATAACTGAGCTAGGGCATACTCAATCACAAACAGTGCTGGTTGAGTAATAGCGGTTTGTAATAACTGCTGTGTTGCTTGTTGGGCCTGTTGTTCACTTGGGTACAGCACAGTACGCAAATCCAGCCCAATATGAGGTTTTAGTAGTTGACAACACTCATCAACTTGCTCTTTGAAGATGGGTTCACTCTGGTAGAGTTCCCTCCCCATATTTACGTACTGCGCCCCTTGTCCGGAAAACATAAACACTACAGGGCGATTACACGGTTCTTCATAGTGGGTGAATACTCGTTGTGGATCTTGATTGCTCAGTACCTTCACAGCATCATCGATATCTTGACACACCACCATGCGGCGATGGTTAAAAGCTCGGCGACCTACCTGTAAAGTGTAAGCGACATCAGCCAAGTTCAAATAAGTATGCTGCTGAAGGTGAGCGGCTATATTGGTTGTCACAGTTTCTATCGCTGTACTAGTCTTAGCCGAGAACAGCAACAACTGCCAGGGACGCGAAGAACCTGATGGCTCGACAACTGGGGCTTCTTCCAGAATCGCATGGGCATTTGTTCCCCCTATCCCAAAGGAACTAACTCCAGCGCGACGCGGAATACCGTTTATGTTTGCTTTCCAATCAGAAAGAGAGTTATTAACGTAAAAAGGACTGTTAACAAAATCAATCTGAGGTGATGGTTCTTGAAAATGCAAGCTGGCTGGTATCTGTTTGTGCTTAAGTGCTAGCGTAGTTTTGATCAATCCAGTCACACCAGCAGCAGCGTCCAAATGTCCGATATTGGTTTTGACTGAACCAATTGCACAGAATCCTTTCTTCTGAGTACTGGAGCGAAAAGCTTGTGTCAGCGCTGCAACTTCAATAGGATCTCCTAGAGGTGTTCCTGTGCCGTGAGCCTCAATATAAGTAATTGTCTCAGGTTCTACTTCTGCTATGATTTGAGCCGTTCTAATGACCTTTGCTTGGGTGTCTATACGGGGGGCTGTGTAGCTAACCTTGAATGATCCATCATTATTGATGGCTGAACCTTTGATGACAGCATGAATGCAATCGCCATCAGCAAGAGCCTCCTCTAATCGCTTTAATACCACAATGCCCACACCTTCACCGCTAACAGTTCCTTGTGCTGTAGTATCAAAGGCGCGGCAGTGTCCATCAGGAGACAATATTCCCCCTTCTGTGTAAAAATATCCGGCTTTTCTTGACGCACTTATGGAAACCCCACCAGCCAAAGCGATATCACATTCAACATTCAGCAAGCTTTGGCAAGCCAAGTGGATAGCAACTAATGAAGTTGAGCAGGCTGTTTGAACGGTATAACTAGGTCCCTCTAGGTTAAGTTTGTAAGAAACGCGTGTAGTTAAAAAATCTTTGTCACCTGCAATCATAAGTTGCTCAGGGTTGATAGAGTCTATGATATTTTGATTGAGGTAAACACTAAGTAAGTAACTGCTCAAACTAGAGCCAGCATATACACCAACAGTACCTTTGTAGGTTTCTGAGTCGTATCCAGCACTTTCAAGGGCTTCCCAAGCACACTCCAAGAAAAGTCGGTGTTGCGGATCGGTAATTTCTGCTTCTCTAGGATTAAAGCCAAAGAATGAAGCGTCAAAAAATTCTACATCTTCTAATGTAGATCCTGCCTTTACATAGTTAGAGTCACTGAGTACAGATGAACTGACTCCTGATAACAATAGTTCTTCATCAGTAAAAAAAGAGACTGATTCTATTCCATTCTGAAGATTATTCCAAAACTCATCAATATTTTTAGCTCCAGGAAAACGTCCTGTTAAGCCTATAATAGCTATTTCTGAACCATTTTTAAGAGTAGATACAATTGGAGAGTTCATTATTCGACCATTCCTTAAATATTTCCAATTTTTTAAATCTTTTGCTGACGTTTTCTTTGATGAGCTTTGCCAGCTTCAATCTTTTTAGTATCAATATCAGTTGTACGAAAAGAAGATTTCTTCTTGTTGACTTTATTTAAATAATTTGCTAAGGAGCTTATGGTCGGATATCTAAACAGATCGAGTACTAATAAATCGTTCTCAAATATTTTATACAACTTGTTATGAGCCTGAACCAAGAGCAATGAATGACCACCGAGTTCAAAAAAATTATCATGAATTCCTACGTTCTCGACATGAAGTACTTCTTGCCAAATATCAGCAATAGTTTTTTCTACCTCGGTTTGGGGTGACTGATAAACCGCTTCCAACTCAGGACGTGCTGTATCAGGTGCAGGCAACGCTTTTCGGTCTACTTTACCATTAGGTGTGAGTGGTAGTGCCTCTAGCATGACAAAAGCTGCTGGCACCATGTAATTTGGCAGCTTTGAGTTTAGGAAGTCTCGCAGTTCAGTAATTACTAATGTCTTATCTGTATTAAGTACTATATAGGCAACCATTCTTTGAGAATTGGCTGAATCAGAGCGAACGACAACTAGAGTTTCTTCTACTGCTGGGTGTTGATTCAGGTGTGCCTCAATTTCTCCAAGTTCGATCCGGAAACCACGGATTTTCACCTGGTGGTCAATACGTCCTAAGTATTCAATATCTCCATTAGGCAGATAGCGGGCTAAGTCACCAGAGCGATATAGGCGTGCGTTTGGTTTTTTGCTAAAGGTATTGGGAATAAACTTCTTGCTAGTTAGTTCTGGTCGATTAAGATAACCTCGTGCCACACCAGCACCACCAATGCACATCTCACCCCTAACTCCAACAGGTACTGGCTGTTCATATTGATCTAACAAGTAGACTTGCAAGTCAGGAATTGGACGACCAATGACACTCCCACAAGTAGCTTCTAAGTCTGCCATTGTTAGTGGGCGATAAGTAACATGTACCGTTGTTTCCGTAATGCCGTACATGTTGACTAACTGTGGAAACTGGTCACCGTGGCGCTCAAACCAAGGTCTTAAACTCTGAAGTTCTAGAGCTTCTCCACCAAAAACCACCAGTCGTAGACTCAACTTGTTGGCATCTCCTAAAGTTTTTTCTACTTGAATAAGTTGCCGGAAAGCTGAAGGCGTCTGGTTGAGTACTGTCACTTGCTGCTGTGACAACAATTTGTAGAAGTTTTCAGGTGAACGACTCAGCCAGTAGGGTACTACTACTAACTGTCCACCATACAGCAAAGCACCCCAGAGTTCCCAAACAGAAAAATCAAAGGCAATTGAATGGAAAAGTGTCCAGACATCCTGTTGATTGAAGTGATACCAGGACTGTGTTGCTAACAACAGACGAATAACATTGCTGTGATTGACTAAGACGCCCTTGGGTTGACCTGTTGAGCCTGAGGTGTAGATGATATAAGCTAGGTTATTAGTTGTACTATCACTGATGAAATTCTCTTGGCTTTTCTGAGCAATACTTCCCCAATCCGTGTCTAGGCAAATAACCTTTGTTTGAGATTCTGGCAAATTCTCTATCAAGCGCTGCTGCGTCACCAAGACTGGTAACTGAGTGTCCTGCAATATGAAGGCTAATCGCTCTTGGGGATATGCTGGATCTAGCGGTACATAAGCACCCCCTGCTTTGAGGATGCCCAATAATCCAACTATCATCTCGAGCGATCGCTCTGTGCAAATTCCCACTAATACTTCTGGTTTTACTCCTAGCGATCGCAAATAGTGCGCTAGTTGATTCGCTCTTGCGTTTAGTTCTTGATAGGTTAACTGTTGGTCTTCAAACACTACGGCAATAGCGTCCGGTGTGCGTTCTACTTGAACCTCAAACAATTTATGGATGCACTCGTCTTGAGGATACTCAACAGAGGTATGATTCCAGTGTACTAGGAGCGCCTTTTCGGCTTGAGTCAACAGTGGTAACTCCGACACCCGCTGCTGTGGATTAGCAACAATCCCCTCAAGCAAGGTTTGTAAATGCCCTGCCATCCGGTTTATGGTGCTTGACTCAAATAAATCGCTATTATACTCCAGAGTTCCAACTAGCCCCTGTGCTGTTTCTGTCATATCCAGAGTCAAATCAAACTTTGCCGTGCCGCTGTTACTTTCCAAAAGACTTAAACTCAAACCAGACAACTCTAAGGCTGACATTGGTGCATTTTGAAGCGCAAACATTACCTGGAACAGTGGGGTGTGATTTAAGTCTCGCTGTGGTTGCAGTTGCTCTATCAGCTGCTCAAAAGGCAAATCTTGGTGAGCATAAGCTCTTAATGCCACTTCCCGCACGCGAGTCAGTAGCTCCTCAAAAGTGGGATTATTTGCCAAGTTTGTTCGCAGTACTAGGGTATTGACAAAAAAACCAATTAACCCTTCTATCTCCGCCTGATTGCGGTTGGCTATGGGTGAACCGACCACAATATCTTCTTGCCCTGTGTATCGCCATAACAAAGTCTGGAAAGCTGCTAATAGAGTCATAAACAAGGTACTTCCCTGCTGCTGGCTCAATTTATTCAAGGCTTGTGATAACTCAACAGATAGCTCGAATGAATAGGTAGCACCCGCAAATGTCTGAAGGGCAGGTCGTGGGTGGTCAGTGGGTAACTCGAGTAGTGTTGGTGCGCCCTCTAACTGCTTTTTCCAGTAAGATATCTGGGATTGTAGTACTTCTGCTTGTAGCCATTGTCTCTGCCATGCTGCAAAATCTACATATTGGATTGGCAGTTCAGCTAACGGCGAAGGTTGTCCTGCACAGAAGGCTTGATATAGTGTTGCCACCTCACGTACCAGCACGCCTATTGACCAACCGTCAGAGACAATGTGGTGCATGGTTAGTAGTAATATGTGCTCAAGTTCATTAAGACGCAGTAGTTTGACACGCAACAGCAGGTCACTGTTGAGGTCAAAGGGTTGTTGCGCTTCAAAGTCTGCCAGTTGTCTGACTTCGGCTTGTTGTTGATTTGAAGTTAATTCACTGAGATCAAATACTGGTAACAGTAGTGATGTCGCTGATGAGATAACTGCTACAGCTTGCCCTTCTATTGTTTGAAAATTAGTTCGCAATGCTTCGTGGCGACGGAGAATTTCATTGAAACTTTGTTGTAGTCCTCCTAAGTTGAATTCCCCTTGTAAGCGAACAGCAGCAGGGATGTTGTAGAAGGGGCTTTTTGGCTCTAACTGGGCAAGGAACCATAACCGTTGCTGGGCAAATGATAGGGGTAACTTTTGTGAGCGGGAAATCCGCTCAATTGTTGCTGTTTGGAGTCCCAAGTCTGCTTTGATGGCTTTTTCGATGTCTTTGGCTAGCCCAGCTATTGTTGGTTGTTCAAATAAGCGACGTAAAGAAAGCTCTTGTTGAAAAACTTTTCGCACCTGGGAAATCACTTGAGTTGCTAAAAGCGAGTGTCCACCTAATTCAAAGAAATTATTGTGGATACCGACTTCCTGTAGACCGAGGATTTGCGCCCAAATTCCAGCTAGTATCTCCTCAATTGCTGTGGAAGGAGCTACAAAAGTTTCTTGGAGTTCGGGGCGTGTTTGGTCTGGAGCAGGTAATGCCCGACGATCTACTTTGCCATTGGTTGTTAATGGCAGGGCATCCATTAGTACAAACACTGATGGCAGCATATATTCTGGCAAATGCTGTTTGAGATAGCTCCGCAGTTCACTAGGAATAGGAGTTGCATCGGATTTGGAAACCATATAAGCCACCAAACGCTGGTCACTAGGCACATCCTCCCGCGCCATCACTATCGTCTCTCGCACGCTTGGGTGTTGTTTTAGTAATCCCTCAATTTCTCCTAACTCAATACGGAAACCTCTGACTTTCACCTGGTTATCTATTCGCCCCAGGAACTCCAGATTTCCGTCTAACCGATAGCGAACTAAGTCCCCTGTTTTATACAAACGTGCCCCTGGTTGCTCACTAAAGGGATTAGGGATAAACTTTTCTGCTGTTAGTTCCGAGCGATTGAAATAACCTCTGGCTAAACCTAAACCGCCGATGTATAGTTCACCTGGAACTCCAATTGGTACAGCCTTATGGTATTGGTTGAGTACATAAAGCTCAGTATTAGCGATCGCACGACCAATCGGAACAGAACCTGAGAGCATCTCACCTTTAGGTACTTGGTAAATGCAACAACCCACGACTGTCTCTGTCGGTCCATATTCATTCACTAAGATTGTATTAGGTGCAAAGTTTTGCCAGAAAGTAATGCTTTCGGCCAGCAGATTTTCTCCTCCAATAATTAAGGCTCTAGCTTTATCAGGAACTTCTGATGAAGATAAATGCTTTTCGAGTAGCTGTAGTTGAGCTGGTGTAATTTTGACTAAGCTGTAGTTTGAGCCGTTACGTAGGGCATCACCTAAAGACTCCATGCTTTGGTCTTCTGGAATAAGTTCTACCCGTCGTCCTACTACCAAAGGGGAAAACAGCCCAGTAATAGTGAGGTCAAAAGCTAGCGAAGAGTGAACCGTAGCCCCCTCTCCCAGATCAACTGCATAAGCTTGGGTACACCATGTTAGATAATTAACTAAACCTTGATGGGGAATTAATGTTCCTTTGGGCTTACCAGTAGAACCAGAAGTATAAATAACGTAGGCTAAATTGTCAGATATTGCCTTACTGATAGGGTTTTGTGTACTTTCGGAGGCAATCCTCTCCCAGTCATAATCCAGGCAACACAACTCAGCACTACATTCAGGAAGGATAGATAACAACTTTTGTTGGGTCAACAGCACAGGTGTACAGGTTTCTTCTAAAATGAAGGCTAACCTTTCTTTGGGATATATAGGATCTAATGGCAAATAAGCTCCACCTGCTTTAAGAATACCTAGCACTCCCACAACCATATCGAGCGATCGCTCTGTGCAAATCCCGACTATAATTTCTGGACCAACGCCCATTTTTTGTAAGTAATGAGCTAGTTGATTTGCCCGTACGTTTAGCTGTGAGTAGGTTAGTTGCTGGTTTTCACAAACTACAGCAATGTTGTCAGGGGTGCGATCGCACTGTGATTCAAACCAGTGGTGTATACATTGGTGTTGTGAGGTAGCAGTTTTTGTGTTGTTGAATTCAACTAAAAGTTGCTCTCGCTCAACAGGGCTGAGAATGTCGAAAGAAGCGATCGCTCCTTCAAGATTTTTTACAACGCTGGCTAACAATGTCTCAAATTGACTTGCCAGACGTTGAATATCTTCAACAACGTAGACATTGGCATCATAGTGAAATTCAGCAGTTATACGATCGTCATACCGACGAACACAGGATAGTTTGACCTGGAATTGATCCACACAGGCGTACTGTTTATAAGTTGAAAAACAGATACTGTCTGCGTAATACCTGGCTGACAGAGACGCAAACTCAAAACAGAATGGGAAGAAAGGTTGTTGTTGACTATTGCCATTCAACGTACTAACACTTTCTTCCCAAGAAAAGCTTTCCTGGCATTCAAATGTCTCCTCTGTCGCTTCCGCAACTATATTCAACAGTTCACTAAATTTGTAGTTATTCTGAAGATTACATTGAAAGGGTAAATATTTAACCAACAGACCTAGAGCTTCTTGCAATTGTTCATAGTTACGACCATTACTAGCTATACCAATGATCGTATCTGATTTGCCAGTAAGTTGGCACAACAATATTTGCCAGCAAGTAAGAAAAAAGACATAACTTGTAATATTTGTGTGCTGTGCTAGCGTCGCATCTATTTTAGTTACTAAATCTGGCGGAATATCCAAACTAAGCGATTGGGGCTTAAATTCCGAGTTGTTAATTAGCTGATTTGAGTAAGGAAGCTTCAATTCTCCAATATTAAAGACATCGAACTTTCTCCAGTAATTTGATTCAGCTTTTAGTTCCTCTGTCTGCAATAATTCATTTTGCCATTCAGAGATATCTGCATATTGCAGAGGTTGTTCGGATAGTTTCTCATGCTGTAAACAAGTAGCATAGCATCTGCTGAGTTCACAAACTAAATTATTTAGACTTGGCGCGTCTGCATATAAAGCAGGCAAACTGACGATTAATAAGTACTTTTGTGGTGTCAGAGTTACTAAGGTAGCCAACAATAGCGATCCTCGAGCCAAATCAAGACTCTGCTGACTCGCTGATTGAAACAGTTTCTCTATCTCAGACTCTATAGCATCTTTATCTTCTAAATATGCTTCATTTAATGATATTAAAGTATCTTCATTAATTACTTGAATAGGAGTTTTTATCCCATTAATGCAATGAAAGGTAGTTCGGAGAATTTCATGGCGATTGACTATTTGATTTAAGGCTTCTTTCAAAACATCTTTTTTCAGATTTCCTTCCAAAAGAATCGCACAATGAGCCTGATATGCTCGACTATCTTTTTGTAACAACCATAGACGCTTTTGTTGCGGAGATAGTGAAAAACCCTGAATTTGTTCTTGCATTTTTGACCACCCTCAGTTTCAAATTTCGTCAAAACTTGTCATTTCACCCATCGCAACAAAAAGCTTTCGTTCTCCAAAAAAAGGATTACGCCCATGAGCAGTTAATAGGTTATCTAATATTAATAAATCTCCAGTTTGCCAAGGAAAGCTGATTTCTAGCTTTTGATATACTCCACAAATTTCTTCCATTACAGAGTCTTCAATACGAGAACCATCACCGTAGTAGCAATTTCGGGGTAAATCTTCTTCCTGGAAAGATGATAACAGAGTCTCACGCGTTTCCATATCTAAGCATGAAGTATGCCAATGTTGAGCTTGGGTAAACCAAGTCAGTTCACCAGTTTGAGGATGCTTGACCACGGCAGGTCGTACAGCACGGGTTCTCAATCTACCATTATCTTTCCATTCAAAATCGATACCAGCTTCTCTACAATTAGCCTCTACTTTTGCTTGATTTTGAGTTTGAAAAACAGTTGACCAGTCTAGTCCAAGTTTAGAGTCGTAGTTGCGAAGATACATGACCTTCTTTTCAATAAATCTTTCCCGAATCTTGCGATCGATTAGTTCAAAAACTTTACGACTATCAACAATAGGAGTTTCTCCTCCTTGTTCTGCTGGTTGACCACAGCCAAAAAAGATTTTCCTAGGCCAACGATAGTTGAAAGAATTTTCATTATGCCACAACAGTTTTTTATCTGCTGGATAAAAAACTGGAGTATAAACGTTAGGACTGACAGCTTCACGAATATGTTCACCATTTTCATTAAACAAGTTTGGGCATAGTGTCAGGCAAACTTGCTCAAAAACTCCTGCTCTGTCTAAATTAAAACCCCGCAATAATATAGCACCCTGTTTTAGTAACTTTGTTTGTATAAATTCTTGGTTCTCCTCGATCCAATTTACTAAGTCGAGATTTTCTACCGCAGGCTTGAATACTACAGGAAGTGTTTCCCCATATTTAAAATAATCTATTTTTATTAATTCTCCTTGTATCAATTTTACTGCTTTTCTTGTAATATTTTCTAAACCTTGAAGTTTAAATTGCTTATTTTCTATATTTTTCATATTTGGGACTTTTTATCTTTTTAAGAGATGGTCGTAATGGCTTTACGCTGAACATCTTTCAACAGGTTAGAATACTCTTCTTTTCGCTTGCTTTTTATGTAGAGGCGTTGTTGTTTTTCCACTTCCACTAAGTTGTCAACCAGTTCATTCAATCGGATCTCTGGTTGTTTTACAACAGTATTTAAAAGGGTTTCAAAATTTTTCAACATCTTTATAATACTACTAGCATCAAACAGATCCATGTCGTACTCTAAATCACCCTTAATCCCTTGTTCTGTATCTATCACTCTTAGGAATAAATCAAGTGTTGTTTTTTCTGTATCTACCTGATTTAAAGTACTAGTTGTTAAATTTGTAAGCTCTAGAAGTGGCAGAGCAATATTATCAAGAACAAACTTAACCTGGAATAATGGCATACGATTTAGGTTTCGCTCTACTTTTAGAGCATCTACAACTTTCTCAAACGGCAGATCTTGATGGGTATAGGCTCCTAAAGTTACTTCACGTACTCGTCCAAGTAACTCCCGAAAGGAGGGATTTCCAGACAAATTAGTACGCAACACCAACTGGTTGACGAAGAACCCGATTAATCCCTCTATTTCAGCTTGGTTGCGGTTGGCAACATCAGTACCTACAACAATATCGTCCTGATTAGTGTACCAGTGCAATAAAGTTTGAAACGTAGCCAGTAATGTCATAAAAAGTGTAACACCTTCCTGCTGACTCAAGGCTTTAAGCTCTTGTGATAAAGCTTTTGATAACATCAGGTATTGTTTTGCACCCTGAAAAGTTTGAATTGCTTGTCGGGGGCGATCGGTAGGCAATTGTAAACAAGGAAGGCTGTCAAGACGTTTCTTCCAATAAGTAATTTGAGATTCTAGTATCTTTCCTTGTAGCCATTGCCGTTGCCAGAGAGCAAAGTCTGCATACTGGATAGGGAGTTCAGGTAGTGGTGAAGGTAATCCAGCACAAAAAGCTTTGTACAGCGCTGTCAATTCGCGAACAAACACACCAATTGACCAGCCGTCTATGGCAATGTGATGTATTGTTAATTGCATTAAATATTTTGTTTTGCTCAGATGCAACAGGATAGGTCGCAACAAAGGTTCTTGCGCCAAATTAAAAACTAGTTGGGCTTCCTTAGTGGTTAATCGTTGGATTTCTTGCTCAAGCTGATTCTTTGGTAGTTTCTGGAGGTCTACTGTCGGCAAAACAATACTCAAAAATGGAGCAATGACTTGAACTGGTTGTCCCTCTATGATTTTGAAGGTAGTACGTAGGGATTCGTGACGTTGCACAATCTCATTCAGGCTCTGCTCCAATGCCGTTACATTGAGTGAACCTGTAAAGCGTAGAAATCCAGAAACATTGTAAGCAGTACTAGTGGGATCTAATTGATGGAGAAACCAAAGGCGTTGTTGGGCAAAAGATAGTGGAACAGGACTTGTTTGGGAACGTCTCGGAATAACTTCTAATTGAGAGTCAACTTGACCTCGCAGCCGCTTTTCGAGAAGTTCTCGCTGAGTGGGTGAAAGTTTCGATCGTCGTTTTAAAATTTCATCTTTTGAAATTTTCATTATTAATATCTTGAATTCAAAGACTTTTGCTATCTATTTTGACAATTGCACATCAAGGGTTAAATGCATTTATCAAATCTAACTAATTTTAACTTCAGAGAATTTTTCTAACTCTTCTAGGATCATTTCTTCAATAACTAAAGCCAATTCAGCTATATTCGGTTCATCGAAGAAGCGTTGATGAGACAGTTCTATATTGAAAGTTTTACGTATTCGAGAAATAACAATAGTAGCAAGTAAAGAGTCTCCTCTCAAATCAAAAAAGTTATCGTAAATTCCTACTTGTTCAATGCTAAAGATTTCCTGCCAAATGTCAGTCAGAATGTGCTCAATCTCGGTACGTGGAGCCACATAAGCATTTACTAGGTTAGGGCGAGGGTGAGTTGGTTTATCTCGCCTAATCTTAGTAAATTCTTCTTCTAAGGTATTGAGAGTATCTTGTAGGTTAATCAAATTTCGATTAATCAGGTTATTAAAATCGCTTTTCGATACAATTACCTGAGGTATTGTGCTAGAAAACAGAATACGTCTAAAAGCCTCCATGGCTTCTTCAAGGGTTAATGGTGTTTCTTCAAGTGTAAATTCTGACACCCTATCTAAGTTTGCTTGAGTCATCCATTCTGAAGTGTTCCATCTATTCCAATTTATGGATCTAATAAACCTGCCATTTTTAGAGGCACTGTAGTAAGCAAACGCATCAATGAAAGCACATTCAGCAGTATATTCTACTAGCCCGATTCCACCTACAACTGAAGCTTGTGATGAAGTAAGTACAAAGAAATCCAACTCGGTATCTTTGAAGAGATTATGGAGTATTATTGTTCCTATTACTTTCGGCGCAAGAAAAATTCTTCCTGTTTCTAGCGTTTTTTGGGCAAAGAATTCTTGTTGACTTTCTACAGCATTATGGATTACCCCATTAATCTGACCAAATCGATTGTTTGCATGAGTGATTGCTGCTTCCATTTGTTCTCGATTGGTAACGTCAGCTTTAACTACTAAAACTTCCGCACCCAAAACCTCAAGTTCTTGCAATTTAAGAATCTTACGGCTTACGCTATCTTGCTCACCATAATCTGATAGCCATTGTGACCACTCTTCTCGCTCAGGAAAAGCTGAACGTCCTATCAGTATGAGTTTTGCTTGTAGAGTCTTCGCTAGATATTCTGCATTAAAGAGACCAACTCCTCCTAATCCACCCGTTATTAAATAAACTCCCCTTTCCCTGAACTGGGGTTTTGCTTCGACTATTCCATCCAAGTAGACGGGTTCAAAAGTCTGCACCCAGCGATAATTTCCACGGTACGCCACAACACGGTCAGACGATTGAACCATGAATTCAGCCAGTAGCTGATCTATAAGTTTTTCTTGTTGCCAATTTTCTGTTTCAGGAATAACGATATCAATGCTACGACAGATGATATTCGGGTACTCTTGCTGAATGACCTTACACGGTCCTAATACGAAAGCCTTTCCTGGGTCTAGTACCTCTGAGCCTGTCACTTCCTGCAAATTGTTTGACACTATTCCAATTTCCACGGAACTTGTCATCTGTTGCTGCTCTGCAAGTGTTTGTGCTAGAAATACCAGACTGTAGAAACTCAAAGTTTCACACTTTTCAAGGGACTCAATTGTTAATTCTATGCCCCTGTTTAATGTCAGACTCCACAAATGTAAAATCCTGTTTGGAGTTAACTCCAGTGCACCAAGTTCTTTGATCAAGGCGTAGTAATCATCTCGTCGTTGAGGGTTGATGGTATATACGCGTTGAGAAGATGCTATTTCACTACTAAATTGCTCTCCTATTTTGACAATAATTGCATTCTGACCCTCAAGGGTAAGTCGTTGCACGATTTTATTACCCAAACCGTACTCATCGATAAATACTAACCAACACCCTGGCTGAGTTGCTTGAAGCTTTGAATTAAACGGCTGAGGTGGCATTAAGCGTTTCCAAGAGGGAATGTAAAACCAATCGGAAATGTTCAGCTTTTCGTGTAATGAAACTTGAGGTTTGTTTTCAGCATTTATTTGCTCAAAGGTTACAGTAAATGCTGAAGCTGCGGGTAATGCTGTTGACGCAGAAGCTTGAGCTACGAAAACATATTGTTCAAAAACATCAATTTCAGAAAAAGCCGCCACCTCAACAAACCCATGATTACGTAAAGCTTCCTGCCATTGTTCTTTTGATAAAAAGGGATTACCTGAATTTCGTTGTTTATCCTCTAACGGATTCATCAACAGACCATCAATCATGTCGAAGTCTAATTGAGGTTGCGTTATCTCCTGGATTAATAACAGACCTTCAGGAGCCAATAAAGAGCGTACATACTCAAGAGTTTTTCCTATGTTCTGAGTCACATGCAGCACATTTACGGCTAGTACTACATCAAAGCTGTGACTTTCGTACCCTTGTTCAGATGGAGGTTGCTCGATGTTTAGTAAACGATATTCAACAAATGGATAGGCGCTAAATTTCTTTTCAGCTTCCGTTAAGAAAAAACCGCCTACATCAGTAAAGGTGTAATTGGTTTGCTTGGATGGCAATATAGGTAGCAATTCTGCCGTTACAATACCAGTTCCACCCCCGATTTCTAAGATTCTTAGGTTCACCTCAGATGGCAATGACTTTACTACCACCTCCAGGCTTGCTTGGATAATGGCATTAAAGTAGATATCAGCGGGCAAGTTTTGCCGAGAAATTTCTCCTTCCTTGGCTAACGTATCAGCATACAACTTCAATGGTTCTTTTTTACCAACAAGTATATCTGTCAGATTTTCACCAAAGTTCTGGACGAGTTCTATCTGTTGAGGTATATCAGCCCATCTAATTGTGAATTCTTTTACCAAACTATTAATAGAGTCTGCTGACAATGGCAGAAAGTTTGTAAAGAGTTCTCTAACTTGCTTTAGGTGGCCTCGCTCTACAAGGACATCCAGCCAGCGACACAATAATTGTCGGTAGTGAGGAATAACTTGACATTGCTCAAACAACTCCTCAAGAGAATAGTTCTGTGATGGATTGTTGAATGCACCTAAATTCTTTAAAGCAAGATTCATGTAGGCGGTACATAAATGTTCCAAGCACTGTTTGTTCGCTAGATAAGTGTGATTGTCAAATTTAGAGATTCCCTCACTCGCTTGTAACTGGCCAACTTCTACCAGAGATTTCCAAAGCTCCGGTGCTGATACACTTCGTTGGAGGTGTCCCTTAGTTGAAGGTGAAAGTTTTTCGGGTTCAATCCAGTAACGCTGCCGCTCAAAGGGATATGTTGGCAAGGGAAGACGATGACGGTGCTCATAGGTGTAAAATCTTGACCAATCTACCTGTACTCCATACAACCAGAGTTTACCTAATGTGTTTAATAAGAATGTTACGTCAGACTGTTTTTCCTGAGGATGCCGTAATGAGGATAGTTCTGGAGAATCTAAATGCTTTTTAGTGAAGCTACACAAAGTGTGCCCTGGCCCCACCTCTAGGAGAATGTAATTTGGCTCTTGTGACAATGTAGAAATGCCTGCCGCAAATTGCACTGTTTGCCGTAAATGTTTTGCCCAGTAATTTGGATCTGTGGCTTGTTCTGCTGTAATCCGGTTTCCTGTGACATTAGAAACAAAGGTAATTTTTGGAGGATGTAATTTGACTTTGCTTACTTCCTTCTGAAATGCCTCTAATATGGGTTCCATCATTGGGGAATGAAAAGCATGGGAAGTATAGAGACGGCGGCAGTCTATACCTTGTTCTTGGAGCTGATTTTGAAATACGTCTATGGCATCATGGGTTCCCGAAACCACACATAAAGCTGGTGCATTACAAGCAGCAAGGGATAATTTTTCATCCAATAAAGCTTTAACTTCTGACTCTGGCAGTGGTACAGAGAGCATAGCACCAGATGGTAGTTGTTGCATCAGCCGTCCACGCGCCGCCACTAGTGCCAAAGCATCTTCAAGTAACATGACACCAGCAAGGCAAGCTGCTACATATTCCCCGATGCTATGACCAATCATTGCATCTGGAGAAATTCCCCATGACATCCACAACTGAGCCAGAGCATACTCTATCACAAACAATGCAGGCTGAGTAATGTCAGTTTGTTGCAGTTTTTGGGCTGTGGCTTTTGACTCAGACTCGCCCGGATATATGAGCGATCGCAGATCCAATCCTATATAAGGTTGGAGCAATTGACAGCACAAATCCACTTGTTCCCGAAAAATTGGCTCAGTCTGGTAAAGTTCTTTACCCATGTCCACATACTGAGCGCCCTGTCCTGGAAACATGAATACGATGGGGCGATCGCCTGCTTCTAGTAAATTAGTGAAAACTCTTTGAGGATCTCGCACCTGCAAGGCGCTGGTTGCATCTTCAATATCTTGACACACTAATACGCGACGATGATTGAATTGCCTGCGTCCTACTTGCAACGTATGCGCTACATCTGCCAGAGTAATATCGCTGTGTTGCTTAAGGTATTGAACCAGATTTTCTGTGGCAGTTTCCAAAGCGGAGTCTGTTTTGGCAGAAAGTACCAATAACTGCCAAGGGCGAGAGGGACTAGAAGCTTTTAAGGCTGGCGCTTCTTCCAGAATTACATGAGCATTAGTCCCACCAATACCTAAGGAACTGACTCCAGCACGACGAGGAGTAAGTCCGGTTTTCCATTCCGTCAGCGTTGTATTAACGTAAAAAGGACTATTGGCAAAATCTATTTGGGGATTGGCTTCTTCAAAATTTAAGCTCGGGGGTATTTGTTTATGTTTGAGAGCCAAAACAGTTTTGATTAAACTTGTAACCCCAGCTGCTGCATCTAGATGTCCAATGTTTGTTTTAACTGAACCGATCGCACAGAAGCCTTTTTTATCCGTACTTTCACGAAACACGTTTGTTAAAGCAGAAATTTCAATGGGATCGCCTAAGACAGTTCCTGTACCGTGAGCTTCTACATAGCTAATTGTTTCAGGTTCCAGCCCAGCCAAAGCAAGTGCTTCTGCGATGACATCTGCTTGTCCGTTAACACTAGGTGCTGTATAACCGATTTTACCAGAACCATCGTTATTGATAGCACTACCTTTAATTACAGCATAGATATTATCACCATCGGCGATCGCCTCAGATAATCGCTTCAAAACTACAATTCCTACACCATTACCAATAATCGTTCCCTTGGCTTTAGCATCAAAGGCGCGACAGTGGCCGTCAGGTGATAAAATACCCCCTTCTTCATACAAATACCCTGTTTTTTGGGGAATGTGAATAGATACTCCACCTGCTAAAGCTATATCGCATTGGTAATTTAATAGACTTTGACAAGCTAAAGAAATAGCTACTAAGGAAGTAGAACAAGCGGTTTGTACCGTTAGACTTGGGCCTGTGAGATTTAATTTATAGGAAACGCGAGTCGCTAGGAAATCTTTATCGTTACCAATTCCCTTTTGGAAAATGCTACCCAATCCAGCGCGATCGCTATTTAAATCCAATGATAAATAATTATTTGAACTAGAACCAGCATAAACTCCAATCCGACTTTCGCAACGTTGAGAGTCATAGCCAGCATTTTCTAATGCTTCCCATGCATATTCTAAAAATAAACGATGCTGCGGGTCTGTAATTTCTGCTTCTTTAGGATTCAAGGCAAAGAATGAAGCATCAAATAAATCTATATTTTCTAATACAGCAAGGCTTTTGACATAATTAGGATCACTAAGTAATTCTAGAGCAATTCCAGAGGAGATTAATTCTTGATCCGTGAAAGTAGATATTGATTCTACTCCAAAACGTAAATTTTCCCAAAACTTTTCAATATTATTAGCACCGGGAAAACATCCCGACATACCAATAATTGCAATTGCTTGTATTGAATCGTATACTTCTGTACTGTTCATTGCTCTTAATCTTACTAAATTCATTACACATTAAAATATGATTTTTACATTATCCATAAGTAAGTCAGCACGCTCAAACCTCATCTATAGTTTAGTTTTATAAAAAACTGTAAAATGAGCAATTTTTAAACCATTTGCTTACTTGACATTGTTATATAGATTTATTTTTCAGCGCCGACTTAATTACGTCTAATATTATTTAATAACCAACAAACGCTTTACCAAAAAACCATAATAAAAACTTTTCAACTTTTGTCAATTCTGGATGGTATAAATCCAATAACAAAACCACTCTTTCTTTCTGACTTTTATTCCATGCTTCATGCTCAAAACTATGATCGAAAAATAACGTTTGCCCTTCAGTCCAACTCCGCGTTTCATTTCCGACCCTAATGGCACAATTTTCTGGAATTATTAATCCTAATTGACAGGTAAGATCAATATTTGAACTATCGTGGTGTGGAGGTAAGGCAACTCCTGGTTTTAAAACAAGAAATACAACCTGCCCAAAAGGAATCACAAAAGATTCCAACTTAGAAACAATCTTTACTGTTCTGGGAAATAGAGATCGGCCTGCTTTAGTAAATTTACCTTCTTTCCATAACACAAATTCTCCCCAGTCATCTTCCTTGAGATCCGGGTGTACGTCACTTGATTCACATCTTGAAACTAAATTATGTTTCTTCAAGTAATTACTTGACCACTCATCTTCTATATCTTTCGCACCTTTTACAAGCGTGTCAGATATAAATTTTAAAGCGTGGTAATCACAACATTCATACCAAGGTTTAGAAGTGATCCCAAGATATAAAAGTCGTTTTGGTTTTTGATGCATGTTAAAATTATCATGATCTATCAGTCCCAAATAAAATTTTAAGGACTTTTCAAATCTAGAAACATTACTTATAGGAAATAATAAATTTAACAGTGCTAATAGCGAAAAAAGTATTTTTAGTTTTATTTTATCCGACTCATCCAAAATCTGCTGATGTGGCAGCGATTCCTTGTATTCTTGCAAATTTGAATTTCCTAATGTAGTCATTTTTATTTACCTATATTCAAAAGTGGCTTGTTTAAAGTGATAGCAGATTTTTTTGTTGCAAAGTTAATGAATATTTTTAACTCATTTTTCACGAATTATCAGTTAATTGTTATTACTGGCGAATTTGCTTTTTTCGGTTAACAGCTACTTTTTGTTTTTCTGCTCTGTCACGAATTTTTTGAAAAGAAACTTTTTGGCTTTGGTCCTGAATTAAATAATTAGCTAAATAACTGATGGTTGGGTATTGGAACAGGTCAGTAATTAAGACATTTTTAGGAAAAAGTTGTTGCAGTTTGCTTTGAACTTGAAGCGCAAGTAGTGAATGACCACCTAAATCAAAGAAATTATCATTCATTCCTACCTTTTCTAGCTGAAGAACTTCTTGCCAAATAGTTGCAATCATTTTCTCAACCTCGTTACGAGGTGCCACATAATCAACGGCTAAATCTGAACTAAAATCCTTTGGTGTTGGCAAAGCATGACGGTTTACCTTTCCATTGGGCAAAAGCGGCAGAACTTCTAGCATCACTATCATTGATGGGACCATGTAACCTGGGAGCTTTTCTTTTAAAAATCCGCATAATTCTATGCTCGTGGCTGCTTGCTTGTTAATAGGAACAATATAGGCTACTAAGCGCTTTTGGGTTTGCTTACTTTCCTCAGCGGCACTTAACTTTTGTCCATCAAGTTGAAGTTGAAGAAGTGCGAGTTTTTTGGGAGAAAGATTCGCTATACGCTTATACAAATCAATCATGACAAATGCTCCGGATATATCAGCTTATTTTGGCTGAAACTTTACATACAAGAGATGATTTTGTATTCCAGTAGTCTGAAAGAACGAAAATGCGTTTATTGTACAGATTGTTATTCATGTTAATAGCATTGGAGATGCGTTTGCCCTGAGAGTTTATTTACTTAATAGCCTTGATGACAACCATTGAGTCAGCCCACCAATAATTGCAATCTTCTGGAGGAAACAAAGAATCAACAACACTGATTGTAAGAGAGCTAAAATATTTCAGAACAAGTCTTTGATGCCTACGACTAAAGGAATCAATTTCGTTAGTGTAGTAAGTAAAAATGCCTCCTTTATTTAACTGTTCTGCAGCAATTGGTAAAAAATGCTCAGCAAAAGTAATGTTGTTAATAACATGTTCTATGAACTCCTTTTCGTCAAGGGGATAAGTATCAAAAAAGATACCATCATATGTTTGTAATTGAGAGCCAACATCTTGCCATTTTCCATGAATTAATCTAATATCCCGTTCTAGATATTGATTTTTCCATTGGTTAAAAGTTTTTACTACATCATCATTCAATTCAATTATTGTATGTGATTTAACACCCCTTTCTTGAATATAAGTTGCAGAAATCCCCATCCCGAAACCGACTTCCAAAACATCTCCATGTGTTTCAGTGATAATATTCGCCATTGCCTTCATTAATGGGCGCTCCCAATCTTGCATGACCTGCTGGTCTTCAATAATCAGTTGGGTGCTATCGTATTCCGCTCGACTCTTACTCCAGTCGTTTTGGATTTGAAGTCTTTTAGAACCAGTAACGAATTTTTTTGAGATTTTATCTAAATTGAGTAAGTCATCACTAAATTCGTCGAGAGTTCTTTGAATAATCCAGTTTCTTTGTAATTCCTGGGGAGGACTGATAAATGTATTGTTGTGCAGTTGCAGAGAGATATTAAATTCGGGAAATCTTTTGATTATAGTTTTTCCTTGTTCGTTATAGGATGGCATTTCTTTGGCAAGCATCTTTTCCACTTTATCCTCTGAAAGATTTTCTAGATTTTCTAAGAGTTGATTAGCAGTTTCTGCACCTAGAGATAATATTCGCCTGTACAAAGTTTCTACTTCTTGGTGTCCAATGGAACTATGCAATTGCTCTTGATTGAATTTTGGCGGCTTTTCAATCTGCTCTTTGACTAAAACCATAGCATCCTGAACAGTAGGATGTTGTTTTAGAACAGTTTCTATTTCCCCTAACTCAATACGATAGCCACGGAGTTTCACTTGGTGGTCGATGCGCCTCAGGAACTCGATATTCCCATCTAATCGGTAGCGAGCTAAATCGCCTGTCTGATAAAGACGCGCTCCTGATTCTGTACTATATGGATTCGGTATAAACCTTTCTGCTGTTAATTCCGGTCGGTTGCGGTAGCCTCTTGCTAAACCCACACCTCCAATATAAAGTTCTCCTGGAACACCTATCGGAACTAATTCCAGAGATGAATCTAGTATATAGATTTGAATGTTATTAATTGGTTTTCCAATTGTTAACTCACATCCCACAGTTTTAAGAGATGTTACTGTTGATAAATCGCACATTGTTGCAGAAATTGTCGTTTCTGTAGGGCCGTAGCAATTAACGAGTCGTACTTGTTCCCCTACCTGCTGCTGCCATATTTTTAAACGCGAAGGATCAGCTTTTTCGCCACCAATGAGAACTAATCGCACTGTTACAGGTAGTACTAAATTTACCGTAGACAATTCATCTGTTAGCTGATGCCAAAAGCTAGTAGGTAAGTCAAGTATTGTAAGTTCCAAATTATTACACTGATACAGAAATTCCGATATGGAACTCAACATTTGATCGGTTCGCAGTATCAGGGTTGCACCTTGCAATAAACACGAAAATATTTCTTCGGCACCTACATCAAAACTAATTGAAGTAAACTGCAAAAAGCGATCGCTCGACTTCAGCGCAAACTCTATACATGTAGTATTAATATAAGTACTCAAGGAGCGATGCTGGATCATTACCCCTTTGGGTGTTCCCGTTGAACCAGATGTATAAATTAAATAGGCAAGGTTTTCTGGTTGTGTCTGATTAATCGGGTTTTCTTGGCTGTTATCAGCAATTGTTTGCCAGTCTATATCTAAGCAAATAACTCTATATTCATCTTCAGACAGTGTGTCCAATTGTACTGATATAGTTAATAAAACTGGCACTTGGGCATCCTTTAACATCAAAGCCAGACGTTCTTTTGGATAAGTCGGATCTAGAGGCACATAAGCACCTCCGGCTTTGAGGATCGCCAAGAGTCCGATGACCATTTCTAAAGAGCGCTGTATACAAATACCAACTCGCACTTCTGGCCCAACTCCCAGCGATCGCAGATGATGTGCTACTTGATTCGCACGCTGGTTCAATTCTCTGTAAGTTAAATGCTGGTTTTGAAATACCACCGCGATCGCATTTGGTGTCCGTTCTACCTGTGCCTCAAACAGTTGATGAATGCATTGTTCGGAGGAATTTTGAATTGGAAATTGATTTCTACTAAGTTGTAGTAACTCCTGACGATCTTCCGCGCTCAATAGTGGTAAGTCGGATAGCCGAGCTTGAGGATGAGCAGCAATGCCTGAGAGTAAATTCTGAAAATGCCTTAGCATTCGGCTGATGGTAGCAGCATCAAATAGGTCAGTATTGTAATTGAAGGATACCGCCACTTCTTGCTCTGTAATTTCAATAAACAGGCTCAAATCAAACTGCGCTGTTTGTGTTTCTATTTTTAACAAGCTCAATACCAAACCAGGCATTTCTGGTAAGTGTGAGTAATCTTGAACATTGAACATGACTTGAAACAGCGGTGTTCGACTTGTATCCCGTTCTGGTTGCAATGCTTCTACCAGTTGGTCAAAAGGCAAATCCTGATGTGTGTAAGCTCCTAAAGCTACCTTTCTCACTCGTGTCAGCAACTCCTCAAAAGTCGGGTTGCCGCTCATATCTGTACGTAATACTAAGGTATTGACAAAAAAGCCAATTAACCGTTTTATTTCTTCACGATTCCGGTTAGCGACAGGTGTTCCTACAGCAATATCATCTTGTCCTGTGTAACGGTAGAGGAAAGTCTCAAATGCTGCCAATAGCAACATGAATACAGTTACACCCTCTTGACGAGCGATCGCCTTTAGTTGCTTGATTACTGCTTCAGGCAACTCAATAGATTGTTGAGCGCCGTGTGAGGTTTGCACCGCCGGCCGTGGTCGGTCAGTGGGTAGTTGTAATGCGGCTGGTATACCCTCAAGTTGTTGCTTCCAGTAAGAGAGTTGAGTTTGCAGGATTTCTCCTTGTAGCCATTGTCGCTGCCAGTGTGCAAAGTCTTTGTATTGGATAGAGACTTCCGGTAGTGGCGAAGAACTTTTGGTTAAGAATGCTTTGTACTGTAATGCTATCTCTTGTAAAAATACCTCAGCAGACCAGCCATCAGAGATTATGTGGTGCATCTCAAGCAAAAGAATATGCTCTTGCTGTGCTAGGCGCAAAAGTTTAGCACGTAACAATGGCCCCTGTATTAGATCAAAAGGTTGTTGGCTCTCTTGAGTCAAGAATTGCCGAACTGCTGCATCACCCTGTGATTCAATATTTTTTTGATAATCTATTACTGATAAAGATAATTTTAAGGAAGAAGCAATAACTTGAACTGGTTGCCCGTTGACTGTAGTAAAAGTGGTTCTTAAAGTTTCATGTCGTCGGATAATTTCATTAAAACTTTGTTCTAACAAGGGAATGTCAAGCTGACCTTTGAGATTAACAGCTAAGGAAATATTATAAGCTGGGTTGCCTGGTTCCAAACGGTCAAGGAACCATAATCGTTGCTGGGCAAAAGATAAGGGATAAACTTCAGCTTGCTGGATTTGGCTAAGAGACTCTGAGAGGATGAAAGCCTCTGCTGTCATTTGAGCAAGTATCTTGGTAGAGAGCGATCGCATACTCATTCCTTCAAAGAAGTCTGCTACAGATACCTCTACTTCTAAATCAATCTCAATCCGATTTTTTAACTCAAATACTTTTAAAGAGTCTAGTCCAAGAGTGCTTAATGGTTCTTGAGGATTGATATCATCCGGTGCGATGGAAAGTACTCCCGCCAAAAGTTCAATCAAATATGATTCTAATACTGGTTGACACTCCTTTGGAGAAAGCGCCAATAGTTCAGAACGCTGTAATTGAGTTTGTTTTCTGGCAATATCGCTAATCTGAAGAATGTTACTTTCAACTACATTCAGTTCGCCATTTTGAAACTGAGTACGAGTTGCACGACGTTGAATCTTACCACTAGAAGTTTTGGGTATAGTACCTGGTTTAATTAAAACCACTGCATAAATCTGTACTTCATGTTCTTCAGTGATTGCTTGCCGAATTGCACGAGCTACTTCTGCTAAATTTGGTTTGGCACGAAACTCTAATTCTTGTACAAGTACTAGCCTTTCTTCGTTATTAACTTCTACTGTAAATGCTGCATTAGCACCGGAACGTAAGGATGAATGACTGCGTTCTGCACTTAATTCTATATCTTGCGGATAAATATTTCTTCCACGAATAATAATTAAATCTTTTGCTCTACCTGTAATGAAAAGTTCACGATTATGCAAAAAACCTAAGTCACCAGTCCGTAAAAATGGCCCTTCTTCTGTGTCTTTTAGATAAGCGTGGAATGTTTCCTTTGTTTCTTGTGTGCGATTCCAATAACCTTGACCAACACAGGGACCAGATACCCAAATTTCGCCAACTTCATCTGATGAACAGCGATTTAATTCAGAATTGACAATCACAATCTCTTGTTGAGGAATTGCTTGACCGCAGCTGACAAAACTTTGGATATCTTGATGGGTAGTTGCTTCGACTATCTGATTGTGTGAAAGGGCAAATTTATCTACAGTTTTGACTTGAGCTAAAGCTGTTTTGCTTCCACCAGAAACTATCAAAGTTGCTTCTGCCATACCATAACAAGGGTAGAACACCTCTGGACGAAAGCCACACTCTGCAAAGGTGGTTGCAAATTGCTCAAGAGTCTCTTGTCGGACTGGTTCAGCACCATTAAACGCAACACTCCAACTACTTAAATCGAGAGTTTCTTTTTGTTGAGTAGTAATCCTTTGAATACACTGTTGATAAGCAAAGTTAGGGCCGCCGCTCGTGGTGCCTTTGTAGCGGGAAATCGCTTGTAACCAGCGGTAAGGTCGTTGTAAAAAAGCTGCTGGTGACATTAAGATGCAACCAAACCCTCCATATAAAGGTTGCAAAATCCCACCAATCAATCCCATATCATGATAAACAGGTAGCCAGGAGACAAACTTGCTGCTGGGCGAATGCTCCATCATTTGGTAAGTTACTGCGGCGTTGTGCAGCAAGTTACCATGACTGAGCATGACTCCCTTTGGTGTGCCTGTAGAACCGGATGTATATTGCAGAAAGGCTAAGGTATCCCCATTGATTGCAGGTTGTTTCCAAGAATCTTCTAGACCCTGTGCTATGTTGTCAGTTGTCAGCCAGCGAAAATTTCCCTGTTTTATTTGTGGTATGAGTATTGATTGTAATGTGGGGAGCATTGCTGTTGTAGTGAGAGCAACACTTGCCTGTGCATCTATACTTATAGCTTGTATTCTGGGCGTATTACGTTGATTGCGAGGCGGATAAGCTGGAACCGCCACAACCCCAGCATATAAACAACCAAAAAACGCTATTAAGTAATCAAGTCCAGGAGGATAGAGCAATATGGCACGTTCCCCACTCAAACCCAGAGCTTGTAATTGAGCGCCTACAGCCCGACTGCGCCGATCCAATTCATCGTAAGTCAGCGTTAATTCTATTGTCTCTCCATCTTCGAGGAAGGTGAAGGCTTGTGCGTGTGGTGTTTTTAAGCTGCGATAACGCAGAATATCAACTATTGTCTCATATTGATGAGATATTTCTTGAAAGTTATTGATAATTAAAGTCATTTTATGCCTTAGCCAATTTAGATATACGCAAACAACCCTTAAATAGGGCTAACCGAATGAGACATTCTGCTACTGATGGCTTACGGTAAGATTTTTAATATTCAGAATTTTTTTGGATAGTCAGTGCTACTGCTTGGTCAGTGGCAGAGATTTTTTCAAATTATGTTGCAAATATTTTTCAGAGAATGCTTGAAAATTCAAAGCATATACTAAAAACCTCACTTCCATTTCTATCTCCTACAAGGAGATAGGCTTTGAAACCCTTATTCCCTTGTACGAAAGGGGGTTAGAGGAGATAATTCTGAGGCTTTTGGTGTTTCATACAATACTTTTAAAACACTTTTTCACTCAATGTTTCCTAATATAGTAGGAATTTATTGCACTTAGCAATCCCTAAACTATAAAGAATTATTATCAATAACTAGTGAATTATATTTGTAATCAGGCTTGACTAATTTACTACTTTTAGCATATGCAAGTTTGGGAGTTGCAAAATACAAGTATGAATTTAAGCGTAGGCTTAGCCCATCGTAGATATCCCTTGCAAAGTTTGAAATATACATCAGATCGTATTCAGATAAAAGGGAAAAAATAGTAGTTTTAGGCATTATTTAAAAGACTAAATGGCAAAATGTTTTGTTATCAAAAGCGCGAATATATACTTAAAATTTGCTTTATTATTATCTAGTTTATTGTATAAAAATAGTTCAGTAGTAGTTTTGGACGCTACGCCCTTAAAAGCTTGCTTGAGGCGAGTGAATATTATTGAGTTCTGTTTAGGTAAATAGTTAGGAATAAATCGTGGTAATATTGTTGAAAATTAATATTATCAAGCTATAACCATCTAGCAATCGCCAGCTATGACCATTACCCTAACGCTGGAATAGGAAAGAGACCTTTGGGCAGAAGCTAGACAAAATAGCCAACAAAACTTGTCAGAGCCATTTTAATCCTATTGTCAAGTACCTAAACAACTGGGCAAAAGATATACGCGAACCATAGAAGTGCATACCCAAGTGCGGCTGGGGATTAGTAACTACGAATACTACGATGATGTACTGCAAGCAGGCTGTGAATGCCTTCACCTTTTGGAATTTGCTATGAAGCGAGCAAAACGCTGGCTCAGAGAAGGAAATCGCAGAGTGCTAGAAGTGGCAATTACGATTGGTTACTCCAATCCCATACACATTAGTGTTGCTTTTAAACGTAAGCTTGGTATCTTTCCCCAGTCAATGTTTGTTGGCAGAAAAGTTTGTTTGACGATGATTTAGTTCTGTATTGGGGTTGACACAACTCATCCAATTCCTTTAATCTCAATTTTAAGCTTGTTTAGAAAACTTCTCAACAAAGAGGGTTTCGGTTACTGGAGTGTGGGGAATTATTATGAGGATTCAAGAGTTGTCGTCTAATATTTGGCTGTGGTTATTAATGATTTTTCTGCCGTTGTTGATGGCACAATCTGTACAAGCACAGGTTAAGCAGAATCAGTCAACAGTAATTAATAGTCAGGAACATTTCAAAACGACTGCCGATTTTTCTGCTAACAGACAAATTAGGCGAACGAGCGAGATTGAACACCCAGCTACCAATGCTAGTGGATTACTTTCGCAATCGTCAACCTCACAAGCAACGCCTGCATCAGAAATTGTGCTAGTAACAGGAGTAAAGGCAAATCCCACTGATAAAGGTGTGGAGGTGATTTTACAGACAACCAAAGGCGAACAATTACAAGTTACAAATCGCAGTACTGGTAATAATTTTATTGCAGATATTCCTAATGCCCAACTACGGCTACCGTCAGGCGAAGCATTCACATTTCGTTCCCAAAAACCAACATCGGGTATTACTGAGATAGTAGTAACAAATTTTGATGCCAGCACGGTTCGGGTGACGGTGACAGGTGAGGCAAATGTGCCAATTGTCGAGTTGTTTGACAGTGCGAATGAAGGGTTGATTTTTAGCGTAGCCAGTGCATCTGCTTCTAGCCAGCCACCACAATCACAAACGCAACCAACACCGCAAACACAGCAGCCAGCACTCCCTGTACAGCCAACTCAACCATCAACTAGTGGTGATGAACCTATCGAGTTAGTGGTCACAGGAGAACAAGATGGATATAGCGTACCAGATGCGAGCACTGCGACCAAAACCGATACTCCTCTACGCGACATCCCGCAATCAATTCAAGTTGTACCCCAACAGGTACTCAAAGACCAACAAGTCACCCGCTTGAACGATGCTTTAAGAAATGTTCCTGGTGTGGTTACTGTCTTTGGCTCGCCTGGCAATAGCGAAGAAAGTTCATTTACCATTCGGGGCTTCGAGTTTGCGAATCCGCTCAGGAATGGTCTGGCAGATCCTCTGGGTGGACGCTCGCTAGAACTCTCCAATATAGAGCGAGTGGAAGTCCTCAAGGGTCCGGCTTCAGCTTTGTTTGGTAATGGAAGTCCCGGTGGCACAGTCAACTTGATTACCAAGCAGCCCCTCGCCAATCCTTACTATGCAGTTGAAGCAACGGTTGGAAGTTACAGCTATTATCGAGGTGCTGTAGATCTGTCCGGGCCTTTAAACGATTCTAAAACAGGGCTGTATCGACTGAATCTGTCCTACAAAGATGCAGGCAGTTTTATCGATTTTGCTCATGATAAAAATCTACTCTTTGCGCCAGTTTTGAGTTTTGCAATTGGCGAGCGCACAAAGCTAACTATGGAAGGAGAGTATATCAGTGCAGACACCAATAGATTGTGGCTACCAGCCGTTGGCACCGTACTACCTAACCCAAATGGTAAAATACCACGCAACCTGAACATTAGTGGACCTGACAAGAATGACAATTTTGTTCATGAAGACATTGGTAGAATTGGATATAGCTTAGAACACAAATTCAGTGACAACTGGTCATTAAAAAACGCTTTTCGGGCAATATTTTATAATTTTGAACTCAGCGGGTTTTTCCCTACTAGTCTCGACTCTGATGATAACCGAACACTAAATCGAATATTTGCTCAAGGACAGTTTAATGACGAGGCTTACAATATGGCAACGGACATCATTGGCAAATTCTCAACTGGTTCGATCCAGCATCAGTTGTTATTTGGCTTTGATCTGAGTAGATTTTCTTATGAATCTTTATTTACTGTTAATAATGCAGCACCCATCGACCTGTTTAACCCAGTGTATGACCAATCCATTGGTGCAGATTTGGGTCCTCAAAATCTTTCCTCTCTAACAGATGCACTGGGTATTTATGTTCAAGATCAGATCGCGCTGAGTGAGAATCTGAAATTGCTGTTAGGTGTCCGGTTTGATGCCTTTAAACAGACGGATGGAGATTTGCTCGCAAACACCGAAAGCAGCCAGTCAGGAGATGCGTTTAGCCCTCGTTTCGGTATTGTCTACCAACCCATAGAGCCAATTTCACTCTATGCCAGCTACAGTCGCTCGTTTACCCCAGCGATTGGAACTAGCTTTGATGGCAGCATCTTTGAACCAGAACGTGCTACGCAGTATGAAGTTGGGGTCAAGGCAGATTTGAATCAGAGAATTTCTACAACACTTGCTTTCTATAATCTGACTCGCTCCAATGTCTTGACTGAAGACCCAAATAATCCAGATTTTTCGATTCAAACAGGTGAACAGCGCAGCCGGGGTATCGAATTTAATATTGGCGGTGAAATCTTACCCGGTTTGAATGTGATTGCAGGTTATGCTTACACGGATGCCAAAATCACCGAAGACAATACTTACACACCAGGTAATCGCCTCAACAATGTACCAGAACATAGTTTTAATTTGTGGACAAAGTATGAAATTCAATCTGGTAGTCTCAAAGGACTCGGCTTTGGTTTGGGGTTATACTATGTAGGCGATCGCCAGGGAGATTTAGAAAATGACTTTGAATTGCCGAGCTATTTGCGTACTGATGCTGCCATTTTCTATAAACAAGGACAACTCCGCGCACAGGTGAATTTCAGAAATCTGTTTGATGTGGATTATTTTGAGTCTGCTAGGAGCCTTTCGCGTATTTATCCTGGTGAGCCGTTTACGGTGCAGGGCACGATTTCCTGGGAGTTGTGATTGCAATTTCGGGGCATTTACATTATATTTACGATCGAGCAATTTAAATTACGCCCAATAGTATTTATCTTACACCGCTATATTGGTTTAGCTATAGGTCTGCTATTAATTATAGCTGGTTTAACAGGTAGTCTGTTGGTATTTGCGGATGAGATCGACCACTTCTTATTGGCTCGCCAAATCGGACGTGTCATTCCTCAAGGACAACAAAATTTATGGACTCACCTCTACTCCCAATCCATCTAACCTTGTTTCTCAAAACATTACTGGTAAATTGCCGCTTAATGTAACACAACAGTTGCAAAAAGCAGATACGGCATTACCAGATGAAGTTACAACTTACGTTTTGCTACCAATAAAACCCGAAGATGCGATGGCAGTGGGCAAAAAACTACCCCAGGAAAGCTGGAAGTACGGCTACAGTCAGATTTATCTAGATCGGTATACAAATAAGATTTTGCGACTGAACAATGGGTTAAAAGCACCTCTAGGTGAGAAAATTTGGGATTCCTTTGGAGCACTGCATTATGGCACTCTTGGCGGATTACCAACACGTATTCTCTATGTGTTTGTCGGACTTGTACCGCTCATTCTATTTATTACCGATTTTGTGATGTGGAGGTATCGTTATCAAAAAATCTCAATGCACGACCAATTCTGCCAATTTTATTGAAAGATTAAAACATAGCCTGATAACATCACTAACGAAAAGAATATGAACTGAGGTATTACTATGGCAACAATGGGAAAGTATTGCAAAGCTTATCCTTTGAAAAAATTACGTGAGTTCAGTCAGTGGACTGAGTGTCCTGAAAATACAAGGAGAGAAAATAAATCAGTTGAGGGTAAGGAAGTCGAAAGTAATAGAGAGTTAACTGATGATGACTTTCTTTACCTACAAGAAAATTACGTAGTGACTGATGGGATTTTCAAGGATGAGAATATCATTTTTGACAAGATAACTCCCGAATGGAAGGAGTTTTGCCACAAGACCTTAGCATTTGAGATTCCAGTCTACGAGCCTGTACTTGTACAAGCATCAACAAATCAAAACAAAAGTGATTCTTAAGAGGAAGACATCTGTATGAATGAATTAGTGCAACGTTTATCAGAAAGTGAACATTGTGTTGAAGCAAGCTTACGACCCGAAAAAACAGCAACAGCACTGAAAGAAAGTATTGACCGAGGGTACGTACATATCAAATTCAGAAATACTAGCGGAGGTACTGATTTAGGTATCAGACTCGACCCAGAAGCATCTAATTTGCAAGAAGCTGACTTTGAGCATCAAACAGGGAGGGTTCATCTGGTTGGGAACTTGACGCTGAATTACGTGAAAGTTCGATGTATTGCAGATATTGAACTGGCAAGTTTAGAAGGTAAGGGACACCTTGAACTAGTGGAATCATGAGATTTCCCCGTGCAAATTATTAAGGTTCATGGACTAGTAGACATCGGGGTAATAAGCCACCTATTTGAAATGCCTGAAACCCTTGCCCCAAACTTAATTACTTAGTTCCCTTCTCACCTTCACAGGAGTACTGGAAATTACAGGCAGTTAGTACTAGTAGTCTGCCAAGTGTGATTATGACAGGTTAAACGAGTTAATAGTAAGTACTTTATTGCTTAAATCACGGCTAGAGCCACCGACTACTAGCTGATTGTAATGTACTGGATTATCAAATCTTAGAAAGCATAGCCAATTAAATAGCAGGAGACAAATTATGTACCAAGACGACAAAGAAGACATAACAATTTACAAAGTTGTAGTCAATCATGAAGAACAGTATTCCATTTGGCCAGCCGACCGAGAAAATGCACTTGGCTGGAAGGATGCTGGCAAAAGTGGTTTAAAACAAGAATGCCTAGATTATGTTAAAGAAGTTTGGACTGATATGAGACCGCTTAGTCTTCGCAAAAAAATGGAAGAAGCTGCTGGGGGTAAATTATAAACGCATTTGAGTTGCATATTTATATCAGGTTCGGTTGAAGACTTATCATTAGCACTGACCCAGGGAGTTCTGAATAATAAATCATTAACCGAGCTTGATATTACTTGCGGCTATAACCTCTTGTTAGTGCGATCGCTCCGATTCGGTTATATTTCGAGAATTTCTTTGATAACACTCTTTAAATCTTTGTCTGCTGGACGTTTTATAAACTGTTCATGATTATAAATCTATACTAGTTTGATGACACAGTTAACTGTATCAACCAAGTACATTAATCTAACTTGTCCTGAAGCTCCTTTTCCTATTTTTAACTCTAGTTTGTAAAATGTCCATCCTTCAGGTAACTGCATTTTTGCAGGCAAAGGTTCATGACGCGAATTTATGGGATACTGGTCATCAATCAAGTTTTCCAAAGCTTCAGTAAGAAGCTCAACAAAATCACTTCCAAGAGCTTTTGCAAGTTTTTTAAAAGAACGCTTAAAATTATCTGATTCCTCAATCAAGAAGGGAGTTGAGCCAGTCACCCACTTCTCCTTTATGAATCTGAATTGAGGATTTGGTATTAATAGCATCCTCTAGAGTTTTAGCCATTAACGATTCATATATGGGGTGTTCTCGCTCGATTAAATCAAGCTTTTGATAACCCAACGCTTTCATATCTTCCAGAAGAATTGGCTCAGTTGAACTGGCTTGAGGAGGCAAACCCTTACGTGCCTTTTTCCAGGGAAATTCTCCATGAGTCATATCACTGAGTCAATATGCATGGTATCCGCCGAAGTATTCCCAAATTTCTGATAAAAGTTTTTTCTTTTCATTAGAAATCTCTAACAGGAAATCCTGGTTGGGGACAGGTAACTGGTTTGCTTCAAATTCACTATAAAACCTATAAGCAGGCGGACAAACTGGCCCATATCGCCATGCTTGAATCTCTTCATTAAAGAATGGCTCATCATACAGTGCCAAATGCAAGCTTTGTGAATAATACAAAAGCTTTTGTACCTTCATATTGGTCATTTCAGCTTCTATACCATCCTCATAAGCTCTGACGATAAAGTAGCGAGCTGCATTCAGACAATCAATCATACTCGTGACTCTTTACATTTAAGTAGTTTAGTCTGGTGGTATGGGAATAGTACATTGCTTGACTCAATTATAGTGTGATGTCTGAGGACAAACCGCTTTGCAGGAGGTTGAGTGAAGCGATGGCTTCACTCAAAAATTGATGACCATACCTGTGATCTGTAAATTGAATAAAGTAATCTAAATATGCCTTTGCTTTGTTGCATTTAACAACCGCCTGCTTGATGTTTTATAGTAATTACTTCTTGTAGTTCCGTATTAGACAAATGTACTATATAATACTTTTAGAGTAAATACCATTACACTACCTAAGTTAAAGCAAGTTAGCATTTCAGTTTAGTATGGATGACTTTAAAATAGCTTTTCTCTTAAAATACTTGTTTGATAATGATGCAATTCAAGGAGCTGTATTAGTAACTGACAAAGATACTAGACCACTTGAATTTCGTGTTACTGAACCAATTCGTCCTACAAAATTTCAAAGGACACTTTATGGGGAGATTCTATATGATTATATCCTTGTAGAGCTAATAGCGGTTCCGTTAGTTGCATCTTTGAAGGAGAAACCTAGTCTTGTCCTAATTCGAGATGAAATTTTTTTGAGCATCAGTAGTAAACAAGAAGTTCCTGTATTTCGACTGCTTAAGGATAGTGAGGGAATATTTGGTAAACAAATATGTACTGAACAGATTACATCACCTGGTTCAAAATTTAATACCTTACGGATAACGACTACTAAGAAATTCGAGCAACAACTAACTAGTACAAAACTAAATTTAGAACAAGTATATGCATCAAGGGACTTGCTAGAACCATTTAATAGGCTTCATATTGCGTGTGAACAAATCAATACTCAAGATCCAAGAGAGCAGGTTAAGTAAATGATATTGGAAAGTCTTGCTAAACAAACAATAAAATTATTTTCAAAATTTACTATACCTCCTCATAGACAAACTGATAAATGGCAGCCACAATCTCCAGGTATTGAAAACAAAACTTTTGAAATAACGCTCCAATCAGTATCAGATAATCTTTGTTTAGAAATCTCAAGAGTTGAAATATCATATAACTTATTACTTACTTATGCAGAGATTTTCGAGCCTTATCCCAATTTATATTTAGATTTAGCTAAGATACTTAGTAATAATTACTTTGAACAACTAAATATTCCTAAAATATTAGGATATGAGGATACAATCCAACTATCACAGCCTTATTTTTCTGAAAACATATTTACATATATTGAAGCGCCAAATATACAAAGTAAAATATTTAACAGGCAAATCAAAGCAGGTCTAGGTAAACCTTTATCAATTCCAAAAATTCGTAAGGCATCCTCTCAAGTAAAAGGTTTAAATGAATGGGATTTACTTTATCCATCACTATGCCCTCCTTTACTTTTTGATTTCGATGAAATAGATTTTTTTCGAGACTTACGTAACTATCAAGTAGAAGGTATTAATTTCTTAGTTCAAAATACCTCTGCTTTGCTTGCAGACGAAATGGGAACTGGAAAAACAGTTCAAACGGTTAATTCATTACGTATTCTCTTTCGACAAGGTAAAATACATTGTGCTTTGATTATTTGTCCATTAGCAGTTATCGGTAGTGCTTATTTGAGCGAAGAAACTGGAAAATCAGAAGGATGGGACGGTCATTTTTATAATTGGGCAAAAGAACTTTTAGTTACAGTTCTCAGAGATAATCGGGAACAGCGTAAAATTGATTGGCAAACACCTGCACATATTTATATTACGACTTACGATACTCTTCGCAATGATTTAAGAGATGAAATATTAAAAGAAATTGATTTTAAAAAAATTGATTGTGTAGTTATAGATGAAGCTCAAAAAATAAAAAATAGAAGCTCTAAGGTAGCACAATCTGTTAGAAAATTATTACCTAAATATCGTTGGGCTTTAACTGGTACACCTATTGAAAACAGCATTGATGACATAATATCAATTTTTGAGTTTGTCAAACCGGGTCTTTTCAAATTAGCAACTGATTATTTACCACAGCAAGTAAAAAGTACTATCGCCCCATATATGCTTCGTCGTTTAAAGCGAGATGTCTTGAAGGATTTACCTGAAAAGATTTATCAAGAAAACTGGTTAGAACTTGATTCTCATCAGAAAGTCGAGTACGAAAATGCTTTAAATGCTGGTCGCAGTAAACTTGAAACGTCTATTCATACTGAAAGTGATTTTCAAGTTAGGAGCCATATTTTTGCTTTGATTACTAAACTTAAGCAAATCTGTAACTTTGCTAATGGTAAGCAAACTAGCCCAAAAACTGAGCTTTTAATTGACTATATCGAAACAATAGCTGCAAATAGTGAAAAAGTTTTGATTTTTTCCCAGTATGTACCAGAAGGAATTGATAAACTGGAGAGACTTTTACAAAAGAAAGGAATTGGCTTTGTTTCATATAAAGGTGGAATGTCTGAACAGCAGAAAAGCCAAGCTGTAAGTGACTTTAGAAATAAACCAGATATTTGTGCATTTATTGGCACATTTAAGGCTGTTGGCTTTGGTTTAACTTTAACTGAAGCATCTTATGTAATACATTTCGACCATTGGTGGAATCCCGCAGTAATGCAGCAGGCAGAAGATAGAGCGCACAGAATTGGACAAGCAAATAAATTAACTGTTTATAGCTTTTGGATACGAGACACCATAGAAGAAAGGATAAAGAAAAAGCTATATGATAAACGTTCCCTTATTGAAAAAGTAATAGACCCACTTGCACAAGAGGCTTTCGATAATATTGTGACTACTGAAGAGTGGCTTGATATGTTTGGAGTCAAAGTAAAATCTAGACAATCACTCGTAAAAGATAATAATCTACTTGTTTCTCAGCAGCCAAATAATGAATATAAAGAGGCAAGTAATATATCTACAGAGCCTATGATAGATTTTGCAATCATTACGGCTATTGAGATTGAACGTAAGGCTGTATGTGAAGCCTTTAAAATAACAGCAGAACATCGAGTGCGTAAAGGGTCGCGCGTATACTGGCGTAACCGCATTGAACTTCAAACTGGTGATTTTTATGAAATAGTGGTCACACAGTTGCCTGATATGTCCAATGTTGAAGCAGCACTAATGGCATCGGACATCATTACTCAGTGGAAACCACAAGCTATGTTGATGGTGGGTATAGCAGGAGCAGCACGCCAGAATCAGCATTTAGGCGATCTTATTATCGCTAGAGACATTTACTACTATGACCGAGGAAAAGAAACACCACAAGGCAGACTACCAGAACCCATTATGTATAAAGCTGATGCTACATTATGGAGCCGAGTTACTTCCATTCCTGAATGGAATGAGCCAATATCGGTAGCTAGACCAGATAAAACTGAAGTTCGTCCCCAAATTTACTACGATGCTATCGCTTCTGGCGAAAGGGTAATTGCTGATCCAGTAGTGCGTGATGAAATAGCTAATAGGCATCGCAAAATTATGGCATTTGAAATGGAAGGTTATGGTATTAGTGCAGCTGCTTGGCAGAGTTCTGATAAAGTTAAACACTTGGTTATCAGAGCAATTTGCGATTTTGCAGACTCTAGTAAAAATAGTGAATGGCATCCCTATGCTGCTTCGGTTGCGGCAGGCTATACTAAACATTTCCTTCTCGACAGACCTCTTGAACCAAGAAATCTAAACCGTTAGCTTTTTAATTTTCAATTTATTTGTAGATTATTCATTTTGCCTGCTAGGAAAATATTATGAGTAACGATAAACCACGAATGTTAGAAGTTTATCTTCAGGAATATGAAAAACTCAAGGATGAGCAAACACAACGCATTGGCTTCCGTGACAACTTGCTTTATGTCACACTTGGGGTGTTTGGTGCAGTCATCTCTTTCGCAGTTTCCAATAAAGCTAACTATTATGCACTTCTTATTATCCCTTGGGTTTGTCTAATTCTCGGTTGGAATTATCTAGTGAATGATGAAAAAATTACTGCTATTGGGAAGTATATTCGCCTGATTTTGGTTGAAAAAATCAAGGAAGAGACTGGTAATAATGACATTGATTCTATCTTTGGTTGGGAAATTTCCCATAGAAATGACCAGCAACGGAAACGACGCAAAATAGTGCAGCTAATTATTGACCAAATCACATTTGTTTTTTCGGGAATAGTGGGATTAATAGCGTTTTTCATTTTGATACCACAACCCCTTGGGATTACTCAAGTTCTTTGTTGGATAGAACTAGCACTATTAATAGTTTTGAGTGTAGAAATTGTAATTTATGCCGATTTAGCAAAAGGAAGATAATTTTCCATTACTTAAAAATACTGTAGATACTGAGAATGTAGAAATATTATCGAGAAAGGAGAAAAGCCAGCTAAGAATTTCTCCCTCCCTTTCAACAAGAAGATAGTTAACTCAAAGCAGACTTTAACTCACTCCCTGCCTGTGCCAAAGCCTCTGGTAATTTACTCGCATCTCTACCGCCGGCTTGGGCTAAGTTTGGTCTGCCACCGCCGCCGCCACCGCAGATTTTGGCAATATTACCCACAAATTTACCAGCTTGCAGTCCTTTTTTGTTAACTTGTGGACTAAAAGCCGCAACTATGCTAACTTTTCCGGCTTCCGGAACAGAACCCAGCACCACCGCACCGTTACCGATTTTTTGCAATAAGCGTTCGGCTGCGGTTTTCAATGATTCTGCGTCAACATCTTCTAATTGGGCGACGATTATTTGAGAATCGCCGACAATTTGGGCTGTTTGTAGCAAGCTGTCAGATTTAGCGATCGCTAATTGTACCTTCAAGCTTTCCAATTCTTTCTGGCTGGTTCTGAGTTCGGTTTGCAGACTGGTGATTCTATCTGGTAGTTCTTCGGGTTTAACTTTAAAGCGATCGCTCAAATCTTTAACTACTTTATCCCGCAGGTTGAGATAATCCAACACTGCTGGCCCCGAAACTGCTTCAATCCGCCGCACGCCAGAAGCAACTCCAGCTTCAGAAATAATCTTAAACACGCCAATTTCAGCAGTATTACTGACATGAGTGCCGCCACACAATTCCATTGATACGCTAGAAAAATCAATTACTCGCACATCTTCTCCGTATTTTTCCCCAAACATGGCAACGGCACCCCTAGCTTTAGCTTCTGCTAAAGGTAATACCTCCACTTTTGCGCTATGCGCTTCAGCAATCCAAGTATTTACTTGTTCTTCAATTTGTTGCACTTCCTCTGTTGTCAATGCACGCGGACAGTTGAAGTCAAAGCGCAATCTATCAAAGGAAACCAGGGAACCTGCTTGCGATATGCCCTCATCGACAATTTTCTTCAACGCTGCTTGCAGTAAGTGGGTTGCAGTATGGTTAGCTTGGGCGCGACGCCGACATGCACGGTCGATTTGCGCTGTTACAGCATCTCCTACACGCAGTGTACCGCGTTCGATGCGTCCGAAGTGAACAAAGAAATCAGACTCTTTCTTCACATCTTCGACGCGAATCACAATCCCATCACCGGAGATATAACCGCGATCGCCGATTTGTCCCCCAGATTCAGCATAAAATGGCGTTTTGTCAAGGACAATTTGCACTTGTGTTCCTGCTTCTGCTTCCTGTTGGGAAACACCTTCGACCAAAATCGCTTCGACTTTGGCTGTTGCCGTCGGTTGGGTATAACCTAAGAACTCAGTGGCCTGGATGTGTTCTGCTAATTTGTCGAGGGAACCTTGCACAGTTAAATCGATGCTTTCATGTGCTGCTTTAGCGCGTTCCACCTGCTTTTGCATTTCGGTATCAAAGCCTGCTTCATCCACTGTTAGATGATTTTCTTCCGCGATTTCTTGAGTAAGTTCTAGAGGAAAACCGTAAGTGTCGTATAAAGTGAAGGCACTTTCACCGCTAATAGAGGTTTTGCCTTGCTGTTTTACCTCTTGGATAATTTCTTCTAAGAGTTTTTCGCCTCTATCCAGCGTTCTCAGGAAATTAGATTCTTCGCGTTGCAACTCAGCTTTAATTGCTGCTTCCCGTTGCCGCACGTTAGGGTAAGCTGATTCTGAAAGAGCGATCGCAGTTTCCGCAACTTGGGTAGTAAATTCATCACTAATCCCAATTAATCGTCCATGACGTACCACCCGCCGAATTAATCGCCGCAGCACATAACCCCGTCCGACGTTGGAGGCGCGAATTTCATCAGCAATCATGTGGACGACAGCCCGAACGTGGTCGCCAATGACTTTTAGGGAAACTTTGGTTTTTTCATCGCTACTGTGGTAATCAATACCAGCAATTTGGGCTGCTGTTTGGATAATTGGAAAAATCAGGTCAGTTTCGTAGTTATTCGGCACTTTTTGGAGAATTTGCGCCATTCTTTCCAAACCCATGCCGGTGTCGATGTTCTTGTTTTGCAGTGGTGTTAGATTGTCGTCAGTATCCCGGTTATATTGCATGAATACGAGGTTATAGAACTCGATAAACCGGGTGTCGTCTTCTAAATCTATATTTTTGTCGCCGCGTTCCGGGTGGAAGTCGTAATAAATCTCCGAACAAGGGCCGCAAGGGCCAGTGGGCCCGGACACCCAAAAATTATCGTCTGCACCCATGCGCTTAATTCTTGTTATCGGCACACCAATTCGATCGCGCCAAATGCCAAAGGCTTCGTCATCATCTTCAAAAACGCTGACAACAAGGTTTTGGGGAGAAAAGCCAAAGACTTTGGTGGAGATTTCCCAACCCCAAGCGATCGCTTGTTCTTTAAAATAATCACCAAAGCTGAAGTTACCCAGCATTTCAAAGAACGTGTGATGTCGTTTGGTGCGTCCGACGTTTTCGATATCGTTGGTGCGGATACACTTTTGGGAAGTCGTAGCCCGTTTAAATTCTGGTGTGCGCTGTCCCAGGAATATCGGCTTAAATGGTAGCATCCCCGCGATCGTCAGCAGCACGGTTGGATCTTCTGGCACGAGGGAGGCACTTGGCAGAATTTGGTGACCCCGTTGGGCAAAGAAGTCGAGAAATATTTGGCGAATTTCGTTACCGCTTAGGTGTTGGGGATTTGAAGACATGGGAGTTTTTAACTTTTGACTGATGACGATGAACAGTTAACTATTATCTGACTTTTGACTTTTGCTTTGGCAGTAGGTGTATTTCTATTAGCAGCTTTATATATATATTTTGCATTTTGTTTGATGTTACTGCCAGCCAACTGTGCTAATCAGTGAGCTAAATCTAGCGATTGCGATCGTTTTAGGCTATTACCTTACTCTGGTAGGATGTGCGATCGCCAAATACTGGTTTAAATTAATCCTTAAGAAATAATTTAAAAAATCCATATCTAGGTAAAAAATGGCACTAAAACTGAAAGTATCAAATATTGCTTGTGAAGGATGTGCACAAACAATTACTGAATCAATCCATGTTATGGAACCTGAGGCTAAAGTCGATGTCGATGTTAACGCTAAAACTGTCACCGTAGAATCCGCAGCTTCTGAAGAGTCAATCAAGCAAGTAATTGTTGCTGCTGGTTACGCTGTCGAAGGTTACTGAATCCGATTCTTACATTTTACAAAAGTTGACATTTTGATAGTTTAGGCTACGTTAACAAAACCTTTTTCTCTGATTTTTGCTCTTTTTGTAAGTGGAATTTAACTAATCTATCAACATTAGAGGTACATTTTAAAATCTGGTTTTTTATTTAGCTTTGTTTTGTACATTGATGTATTTCTCATAAATTAAAAAATATGAATTAAATCAACAAACACACAAAGCAGAAGTAGACAAGTTTTTTGTGCTGATAGTACATTCTAAAAGTTTGGCTCTAAGCTAACTAAAATTAGGACTTTATCGCCTTAGGAATTCTTTTTGGAATTGTAGGGTAAATTTGTCTTTGCAAAAACTTCTTCTATAGATAGAAGGCAGTTTTGCACTAATTGATTAACCTTTTTTGTTTTTTAGAATACTCAATTAAAGTCTCATCATAAAGGAAAAGACTTACGTGAAACTACTAAATAGAGCGAATCTTCAGTAAGGTAGAAATACACAATTTAAGTTTCAAAACTTAGCTTAAAGCCTGTTTGATTTCTAAATTATGTTGTCAAGTCAACTCGAAAAAATATAAATAAACTTAGTCTTTAAACCCGTTTCTTGAAGATATCAGGGAGAGTCAAAGTCTCTTTGATTTTAGGAGTAACATAGAGATGTATTATATTCAATTTGCTCGAATTAGTGTTTATCCTATTGAATAACTTCGGTTTTTACGGTTGAATTAAAAACTTTATAAATTTTTTATTTTTTGATTTATCAGCAATTTTGCTGGAAAATATAATGATTATTAAAAATATTCACGTTGATAATTTATTCAGATAAATAATATCCCATAAACTACAGTATGCTTTTTAGATGAATATAGAATTTTCAGTATTTATACTGTTTTAAAAATATTCTGTAAAGAAGACATTGTTTATTATAAATATGAGTTTCAAAAATTAGAGTAATAAAGAGGAACTATTAAGAGGAGATTAAAATTGAGAGTTTTTTATAAATTTAGCGTTAAAAACTCAAATAACAAGAAACATAGATGAGCCAAAAGCATCATTAAAAAGTAAAAATCTAAAAATAGAACTAAAAAATAAAAATTTCCCAGAATAAAATTCCCATCTGGAAAACATTGTTATTTCTAAATTATTTGAATTTTTACTTTTACCAAATTCGATAAGTTTAGTATTAAGCAACAAGAGCAACATAGTTTTAGTAGTTTAATCTCCTGAAATTGAAAATCCTGTAAAAAAGCAATGAATATTTCCATTTTGGTTTTTGGAAATAAGAACTTTCGCAACACGCTTCCAGATCAGTTACATCATGCGATCGCTTTTAATGTAGAAGTTATGGAAAATCTAAATCAGGCGGTGTCGTACATTCAAATGACACCCCCTGATATCATACTTGTGCAGGCTAGCCTGGATAGCAGTATGGAATTGTGCAATTGGTTGAAAGACCAAACAAAACTATCATGGATATACTGTATTCTGTTTGAAGATCGTCTCCAACAACTGACTGATAGAAAAAAGTATGGTTGGGAGAGGGAATTAGAGATGACTGCTGCGGCGTTAAAGCAAGGGGCTGATGCTTATATTTGGCATCTGATTGATGAAAGAACAGACTATAGCTTGGCAGAATTGACTGCCAATCATGGGTTAATACTTGCTCAATTAAACGTTGGCTTGCGGAAAGCGCAAAAATACCGAGATTTGATTCGGACAAATGATTTATTATCAGCGATCGCCTTAGCTGATTCATTGACGGAATTAAATAATCGCCGTGCTTTAGAATGGGATTTACCCAGGCAAATTAAAAAAGCGAGAACTCAGAAAACTTCCCTGAGTTTGATTATTTTGGATGTAGATCATTTTAAAAAAGTTAATGACACTTATGGCCATTTAGTTGGCGATCGCCTTTTGCAAATCCTGTCTCAGCGTCTACGACATAATCTCCGGTGTCAAGATACTGCATTTCGTTATGGTGGTGAAGAATTTGTGATTCTTCTGGCTAACACTACCGGTGATGAAGCATTAATCGTAGCCCGTCGTCTCAACCGCGTAGTCAGCGACGAACCATTTGTACTCAGTAATAAGCAGAAAATTAATATCACCATTAGCTTGGGTACAGCCTGTTTAGAAGCTGACGATGATGAACAAGGAGAAAGTCTAATCGATCGTGCTGACCAATGCTTACTACAGGCTAAAACTGCTGGGCGTAATCGGGTTATTGACTCGAAGTACTTATCTCATGTCCCACATTTGAAAGCTGTGTCTTCGTAAAAGTGGCGAATGAGCATAGGGCATAGAGAGTGTTGAGTTAGGAGTTATTATTTTCCTTTTGTCCCTGCATCATTCTCGACTCGCACTCCCAACTTTTGACGACAATCTTCTACCGAACTGCGTTGTCGCATGGCATTAACTAAAGCCTCGTAGCTAGACCAATTTTCTTGCAGCAGGGTTTTAGCTTGCAGGGCATGAAACCGCAGTTTTTGTTGATAAACTGACTCAGAAAAACCTAAAATTTTCAAGACTTTTATCAACTTATTTTTATCGTCAGTTCCACCCTCAGCATTATCAAAAACTAGGGTTTCCGCAGCAATACCCGCCATCCAAACAGTGCAATAGCGGTCTAGCATTTGGGCGCTGATTTTACCTACTTCTAATTGAGATCCTAATTCCGTATCATCAAAAGTAACACCCCCTAGCCCTGCTTGCCCCTGCTTCATGGCTTCCCAAGCACTGAGAGTGTAGCCGATAACAGGAATACCCAACAGGTGAGCAACTAAGAAATGTCCTGCTTCATGGTGGATAACGCGATCGCGATGTTCGCTTGAAAAACCAGCAATCCAATCTAAAAAGATTGTACCGCCCTTGCCCTGCAAGCTAAAACTGTCAAGAGTCGCTATTCCCAAGATGGCGAAGGTCACAAGCGCTGGTACTGTCGGCGATAAATTGATGAATGGTCCCAATAGTGCTGACAGGGTGATGAGAAAGATAGATATTGCAATTAAATTTAGACTAGTCTGGCTCATTGAGAGTTTTCTTACGATCTGCTTAATCTTTCTTCATTATTATCAGGCGATCGCACAGCTCTATATCAAGTGTTTTTTTAAATTCACTCTAATAAGTAACGATAAGTTGCTTTGACAATCTGTGCCAAAGCATAGGATGTTTCTGGCTCAAGCCGTTTATCACCCAAGAGCAAAATTATAATTTCTTCATCAGTATCTTGCTGTTGTTGTTTTTGGTGAGTCACGAATAATTCACCAGGTTGCACTTGTAGCCAGTCACAAAGGGCGATAAACGTCTCCATATCAGGCATATTCCCATTTTCTACTCTAGATAGGGTAGAAGTGCTGACATTGCCAATCTGTTCGGAGATTTCGCGCAGTCCTTTGCTGCCACGTTTATTGCGGACTAGGGCTGCTAGTCGCTCAATGTCTAAATAGGTATTAGCCAATTAAAATTCCCCTTTTTGTCTGACTAACATCGGATTTAAAAACCCCACTAATAAAGTGGGGTTTAGGATCTCTTATTTACGAGCAAGAATTGGCGATCGCGCTTGGCGTAGCTTTTGCGATCGCTCTGGTTAACTCCCGAAACAACATATTGGCAACCTTAGAGCCAAGCTTAGCCTGCAAGTGTTTGCCGTTGAGCAGCTGCTTTCCGGAAGCATCAACGTTGCTCTTAAGGATTTCTTTATAATCAGCGATTTCTTTACCAATGCGATTATCAGGCAATCGACCGTTAATTTCGATTTTAGTGATTACATACTGCCAAAAGTTCATTCGGCACAACGCACTACCGCTACCTTTTTCAACTAGCTTATCGCCAGACTGCTCTAAGACAGTACCCATGCCTAACCTGAGCTTGAAGGCGTCGCGGCTGCGGTTGCGTTTAACGCGCTTGACGTCGCCGGGGAGAAACTTAACCACAGATTTACCATTTTCGCGGCTGACCTGTTTTTTCTTGACTTCCCTAACTTCCCGCTCAATCAACTGTTTGCCGTTGGTCAAAAACGCTTCAAATGGATAGATTCGACTCAGCAGCCTAGCGCGAATTCTCAGTCCAAAATTGAACTGATCGAAAACCTGATTGTAGGTTTTGAATTGCTCGTGATTGACCAATGGCAAAAGCAATGCCTCTAGGCGTTGCTCCTCGATGTCGATATCGCATAACCAATCAGCATGAAGTCTGACAATTGGATCTATTTCTAGTCCAAGTTGTAGCGCGATTGATTGCTGGTATATTTTGGTGATGGATTTGTAGTTCGCTGGGTGTACTTCTGACTGCCTTTGAGCTAACCAACCCCACAGAGGCGGCACATTTCCCACTTTAGTACTCTGGGTTTTACTGTGGGCTTTTTCTGGGAACTGCCACGCCAGGGCTTGGCGAATGTAGTTGACTATCGGCGATTGAACGCGGTTGAGATGTTCGAGTTGCTGGACAAGTTCGCGTATCTCATCGATTGGCTGTGGGCGGTGCATGAGAAACGAGCGCGGGTTGAGTACGCCTGTTTCTAAATAATTCTCTCGATCCAAAGCGTAAGCAGCCATAGCCAAAGCATCGGCAGCATCAGATTTATTGGGTAAGTTTTTGCCACCGCGATAACGTTTGAGTTCAACGTGTCCAACCCAAAGTATGTTTATTCCTAAACTTTCTAAAATCCTTGCCCAAAGACGTGAATAATGATTTCCTGTTGGTTCCAGGATTGCAATATCGGGTTTATTTTCCCTTAGATAATCAGCAAAATCAAAAGCTGATTTTTGGTTGCTTTTTGGCTTGGGACTAGAGTAGAAACTAGGAAATAAATTTGACGCTTTAACTCTACTTTTCTGCCAATAGTTCTTTAAACCTCCTAATGGATATTGAGTTAAAATATGACAAGTTACGCTTGACTTACTAACATCAACTCCCAAGGATGTAATCGATTTAATTGTCATGGTTCTGCCGATAGTTGGGATTTTAGTATTCGTGTGCCACCACGAATCGATTGAAAAACCCAGTTTTGACGCTTGAATCCCCTAACACCCCACCATTGAGGGGCGCGATTCACTCTTAACGCTGGGTTTAACCCGGTAGTTCTAGGAAAGTTGCGCTTGAATTAGACAACACCCCACAAATGGGCGTGCGATTCTCTTTTAACGCCCCATTTCCTAAAAAACAGTGGGGCGGGTGCTTTGGACACAACCCGCGACTCTGGTATTATCCAGAGTTTCGGCTACTGTGTCAGGTAGCCCGCGCAGTGGCGCGATCGCAATTTTCTTTAACTGCAATTCATCAGGCGGTTTAGATCGTATGTCCTAATTTTTTAAGCCTCACGTTGTTCTAAAAACTGCAATGCACCTGCAACAATTTCGACTCTTTTAATTTCAGTAAGCTCATAATCAGTCATACTAATTATTGGATAATCACGCTTTTTGTATCTCAACTTTAAATGTCTGATGTACATAGGTGGATATCCAAATGCACCAGGAATAACTTGTTCCCGAACTATTAAAACTCTTTCACTTTGTGGAATTTCTCCGGAAGAAAAACCGTGTTTAGCTTCTTTGTTTAAATCGTAATAAACAATGTAATTTATTTCTTTGGTCATAATCTGCGGTTTTTGAATCGGTTAGAGTTACAACGCTGCTGTACCTCCTTCAATGCTGAGAGAATAGCATCGGCATTTTCTTCATAAAAAACTGAGCTATCGCCGTTAAGCCAAGTGACAACAACTACCTTTGTGTCTTCGTCATCCATGACTTGCCGAATTAGGGCTAAGTTGATCCATCCGGCAGTCGGGGTTTTACAAGTAAACACTGTGGGAACTGATATAATTTGCATAATTTCTTGAGTTCGGTTATGCGGATTCAAGGCGCGATCGCATTCCTCCTGAAAAAGCACTGCGTTCGCTTTTGGCGTTGGCGTAGCCATCGCTAAAAAAATTGAGCCTTAAAAATTCCCTGGGGACGTTTCCAGCGACACTGAAACGTCCCCTGAGTTAAAAGGGATGTCATCGGGGTCAGGCTCCGTTTCGGTAGTCAGGTGTTCAAGTTTTGACTCTGTTTGTTCCTCCACCTTGGTTTTGTTGGGCTGTTCAAGCAAATTAAGCAACTTGATTAATTCGCTGGCTAGAATTGCCCGCTTTTGGTGCGATAGTCGGCATGACATGGCATAAAAATGAAACTTGATCAGTGGCAAGTAGTAAGAATCTTGTATGCACATTTCATCTGAGAACCACAATTGGCGCATACAGTTCAAATAAACTCGAACTTCTTTGTGAGTTAATTCATGCTTTTTATAGTCCCTAATAATGTATAAAACATGACGGAAATCATCAATGTTTAAGACTTGATACATTTTTAATTTCCATAATTTGTGTGCTAGTTTTTTACTGTTCAAGTTTGAAGTGTTTGAATCGTCATCGACCGCGTGGCGTTCACGCGGTTGATGCATGAAATATGACTATTTCAAAAACTTGACATCATACTCAATGTCGTGCAAATAGCGCCTGATAATCGCGCCGCACTGCAAAGCATCCCAGTAAGTAACACATCGTCTAACAATAGTTGAGCCATGATTACGGCGTAGCACAATGCCCCAAGATTTTTGGTTCATAATTGTGACTCGTTAATGTCAGACACCAAGACAAAACTGGCCTGTGGCACACTTCTACGTAAAAAAATTAGATGTTCTTCGGCGTCGCGGCGATTGACAAATCGTGCGATACATTCGGGCTTACAAGTTTTAGCTGTGCAGAAAATTGCCCAAGGTTTATAACTGAGTTGAGATTGCATAATTTCAAATTCCTTGTAAAAAAAACACCAGCGCAAACAGTACCAGTTCATGCTGGTGAATTTCTATAATCCATAAAAAACGTCTAACTGAGTTGGCTATTGTTGCATAGGCAATTCTCCTTGGATAACCAATTGTCATGGTGAGGGAAGCTGCCAGTAATCAGCTACCGGCAGGTAATTGGGATATGGTTAAGTCTGTTCGATAATCAGTTTTTGCGTCTAAATTATCCTCCGGTGAAACAGCATGATTTGTGGCGTAATAAGTGATGGGATAACGCCAAAATTTAGAAGTCAGAATTTAAAAGTTTATGTCAACTCTTATGTGACTGAACTGTTAATTTATGACTCGTCGCCTTCATCAATTCTTGTTCTCTCGTCGTTTTCTCCTTCGATTTTGATGACTAGTTGATTGTCAGCAATACTCATAGAGTCAAGAGAAAATTCATCTCCAATCTCATCTTCGAGAATTATTACTGTGTCAGGCGGGAACTGTTGCAGCTTTTCAATTAACTGTTGAACTGTTGAAGTCATTTATTGTTCCTCCATTTCTATTGCACTTCTATCGAATTCAACCTCGCCGTAACGAAACACATCTGTACTTTGACGCATGGGAGAATTTTTTCCCATACTGATAATTTTTAGTGCGCTGATGTAGTCAGATGTTTTTGATAGAAACTTACTAAAAGCTTCTACATCTTCAGGAGTTCCTGATAGTCGAATTTTGACTCTGCCCATTACTTGTTGTTTAATTCGCCTCCTATTACTAAATGTGCGTTGGCAAATCACCGCGCAGACACCTAACTGTCTGCACTCTGTTCTCGGTGATTGAGGGTGTTTCCGCGCAAGGTGGCGCGGGTGAGTTGCTCCTGAATTGACCACGCAAGTTTTAGGCGTGGGGGAGCTGGTATTAGTGCAAAATTATCTTGCACGTGCTAGTATCTTTTATTAGTTATTGCACGTGCAAGAATATAAGTCAAGCGTATTTTTATAATGCACGTGCAAAGGCGCACGTTTAGCACGTGCAATAATTGAGGGGTCGCTATGCCTATAACAAATGACAGAAGAAACTACGACAGACAAAAAGACAATCAACGCAACAGTGAGGATGTTACCTCAAGATTGGGAAGCTCTGAGGGAGAAAGCATCTCAGCTAGGAATGAACCGGACAGAGTTTTTTACACAGATAGCGAGGGGAGAAATCAAGCTGGAACACGGTTTACTTCTGGAGGACAAGCAACTCTTGGGGGAATTTTCCGTAGGCTGAAGGAGTTACACGAAAAGTGTTTAGCTGTGATTGAGTCTCAGGAAAAGCAGATTGAAAGCAGCCTACATGAAAATAAGCAGTTAACAGCAGAAATACAAGATTTATACACACTCTTAGCTGAGACTTTACAAGAGGACTCATCAAATAGTGAATAAAACCGTCCTGCCAGTAGAGGTTTGGGCGGTTTTGCTTTGTGAGCGATCGCGCTTGATGAAGGTTAAGTGTAATTGTGCAGCGCTCATGAAGTGCGATCGTGTTTGTCCAGGGCTGGGGGAGTGGGGGGAGAAGTGCGTAGCTTGCCGCCGTAGGCATCGCGGTTGACCAATGACCAATGACCAATAACTAATGACCAATGGAAAGACAACCAATTTACATAGCTTATGCCGTAACCGACGACGGGGAAGGACTGACGCCCATCTGCTGGCACAGTGAAAAACAAAGAGCTGGTGAAGTTGGAGAAGCAATTGCAAAACTTGATGGACTTGATTTCTGGGGAGTATTCGGCTGTAACCATGCCGATTATCTAGCAATTAGCACTTTCCCAGATGACCACTCGTTGAACGCAAAAAGCAACGATACTGGCTCACACTCACAAGATGACAAATTGATCGCAAGTCTAATCGCCAGTAAATTTCACAAACTTGTAGATTGCATATCTTGCCTGGAATCAGACTTAGAGGCGAGTGAATTAGCAGCGATCGTGGCATTTCTCATCGACGGACTGCCAGACATAATTAAGTCGTTTCAGCTAGAAGAAAATATTCACGAAATCGCAACAAGCCTTAAGAATAGGCGGCAACAGTCCAGTAACGTCACTAATAAATAATAACCAATGAACACAACTCGCAATCACAGCAAGGTGATAGCTATCAAAATCTATTTTTGTTTCCGGGCTGGAATGACACCGCGTGAGACGTTCCGCCATTTAAAAATCAATTACAACACCTGTAGGAGGCATTTTCGTAAGTTTCAACAAATGACTTTAGTCAAATGACATTGACATTTGACTAAAAAAACCAAAAAGCCATCAAGCATATTTAGCGATGTCTACGACGGGCTTCGCCTACGTGATGGCTTCCGGATATCTAACTGATAGTAATCATGACACAAAATACATATAAAAACAATCTTCCGTGGTCGGAAGAACACGAAGCATTCTGCTATTTGCATCATATTCCCCCGGCTGCTAAATCACTTTGGCAATGGCTAATGAGGCAAGGGGAAATAGCAGCAGAAATAGAACCAGACTTATCAGAATTTAACGCCACAGTAGCAAAATCACGAGGTAAAGGATATTCGCATAATTACCTCAAACAGATGTTTGAATTACTGCAATCACATCGTGTTGTGCAGGTAGTTAAGCAGTACAGTTGGAAGATTTTTAAGTTATTAGTTAGACCATTAGATTGGTTAAAATCACCGAAAAAACAAAACTTACAAAACAGTAACTATAGTTACAATTCACGACCTTCAAATGATAGCAATACCGTTGCCAGTACTATACAGCAGCAGCATTCTACTAACAAGCAACTGCTCTCAAGTAACGGTATTGATTATGACGATGATGTAACCGAAGTGCTGCAACGTCCAACTCATGAAATTAAGTTGGCACTAATCATGTTTCATTTGCGTGGTGGTTTGGAAAAAATTATATATCCAGAAGCTTGGATACGTGATTGTTTGAGAAAACGTTATTGGTTACACCCACGAAATTACAGTGTTTTACTTCAAATGTATGGGAACTCTACTGATTGGGAAGATTTATTTCCTAACAGTTGTTAACTGTACGTATAAAAAAGCTGCAAATAAAAACTGTCTCCATCGCTGGAGACAGCGAACATTAAACCAGTCTGATTATGAAACAAATCACATTATTTGACTTACAAGCTTTCACCAAGACTGAAGATAATCCCGTTTACGATCCGTCCTGGGATGAAGTTGAAACTGCGCCCCAACAGATCAATGACGAACCTTGGAACCTGGCCGATTTTGGTGAAGCACCCCGCAAAGTCGATGAGGACGGCCAAATTTCTATTTTTTGGGATGATAGCGACGAGCCACCAGATCCAGATGATTATCCTTGCATTGAGGCTTACCTTGAAGCTTGGAGCAAGTGGGAATTACGTGTTGGGGGGCAAAACTTAGACCCAGAATCACCGTACAAAAGTGTTGGGGGGCAAGTAGTCAGCAACACTCTAGATACTTGTACTGTCCACACTGGTGAGGTTATCTGTAATACCAAAAAATCTGCCCCCCAACACGATATTCATTGGGTAGAGAAATACTGGGTCGAGCGCTCTGGTAATAAATATTGGTATTACCGCTACTGCTGGATGACTGGCCGCAAGATACATCGCTGCTATCTTGGCAGTGTGCATAGCAAGCTAGCCAAACATAAAAAGGCCGATGTCGAAGTTTGGATCAGCGACGGGCAATCACCTTCTGAGATTCAAAATTTAATTGCGTCTTGGCGTGACCCGAAGCGATCGCAGTCCTAAACTGTCGCAGTTCATCCCAGCGCCGGGAAGTAGTTGAGCCAGTACGGCTGTACTGATTCGGGTGAAATTGGGCAATCCTGGTTTCTACAAAAGAGTCGATGAGCTGTAGAATCATGTGTTGATCCATCACTAGACCAGAGTCGATGGCATAAGCGTATTCTAAAATCTGTTGTGCCAGTACGATTGGTACGCGGATAGTCTGAGTTTTGCCGTGGTTCCAAGCTGGCGGGAAGCTGGTGCTGTTTGTTCCTGGTTTGAGCATTGCACTCTTTGCTGAAAGGCCTGTGTCAAGGCAGGATACAGCGTTTTTGAAGAAACTGCAACGCTAAAAAATGGCGATCGCCCTGACCAAGAGATAAAGTGCGATCGCGTGTGACTGTCATGTAATTGATTTGGATTTGTATCGGTTTAAGCCTATCCCTTGTAGACAGGAATTGTCACAGATTTGGGTAAATCCGGTCTACCTCGTCCCATGCCTGATTAGTGAGATTCTCTAGTGCCATAGCCAAATATAAAGGGTGGTCGTACTCCCCTTGCTGCAAGCGTTCAAAGAATATTTCGATTTGCAGGAACAGGAAATAAGGATTCATAGAGTGTTGATGGCTCCCTTAACGCGATCGCTATCAATTTCCACATAACCCTCTAGTGACTTGAAGTCCTTGTGGCCAGTAATCTGCTTAATGGTGTAAAGGTCAGTCCCGTTGCGGTGCAGCTTAGTTATAAAAGTCCGGCGGGTGCTGTGGGTACTGATACCCTTAACCACTAACCCAGCCCGGTCAACAGCTTTACGTAAAATCGCGTCAGCCCAACGGTTGCTAATTGGTTTAGAGCCGTCACGAGTAGGAAATAGCCATTGGGAGTCACAATCAGATTTGTAAGATAACAGCGACTCAGCCAGAATCGCGTGTACCGGGACTTGGCGAGTTTTGCGCTGCCCGTCTGGTGTAGCTTTGCGAGTCCTGGCACGAAAATTGATGTATTCCCGTGGACTGCCATCAGGATTGTAAACATCAGCGAATTGCAACTTCACCAAAGCCCCCCACCTTTCCCCGGTGTACCAAGCCAGATCTAAAAGTAATTTATATTTTTGGCTTTTTATCTGCTTGCGGATTTTAGAATATTCCATGTCAGATAAAATAGCTGCTTGTCCGTTGCGATTATTTTTCATCTGTTTGAACTTTGAAGATGTTCCGGATTAACCACTGCAACTGGTTAAACCGGAACATTTTCCATTTTGGCTATTAGTAAAAAGTGGTTCAATCCTAATCTGGGCAAGCTTTCAAAGTCCTCAGCAATTGTTCTGCTTTTACATAAAAGAAGAAGATTTACAGAAATTTAGCCAACGCATACAACAGATTTATGACGCTGAAATTTGCGGATAAATAAATGGCAGGCGAAATCGTATTAGCTGGCAAAGAAAAGATAGTTTTAGCAGTAAATAGGAATAATTACAGGTCAGTAGTTTCCGAAGTCCTAGCAAATAGAAATTTAATCGAAAACAGAGACATTGGGGACTTTGTAGGTTTACCAGTTGAAGACTATGTTCGCGCCAAAGTAGAAACAATAAAATTAAGCGTATTTTTCTTTAATTATCAACAACCACCATTCAGAGAAAGACAAGGTTTTAGGTTTGTTCGGGTAACCTATAATATCCCCGATGTCAACAAAGCCAAGCTAGATTGGCTGACGATTAAAAATGCTTGTGGAGGAGCAGAGGGTTACACCTGGGGAAGATTCCGAGCCACTGCAAACCTAAGCAATGGTAGACAGATGCAAGTCTACGGTGGCAGTGATGAGACAGCTGCAAATATGTTGCGCTCATTGGCAGCGTTCTCAACTGCCAAGATACTCACCATGACAGTAGCGGAGGAAAAGAAAGAGGGAAGACGGGCAGAAAATAAAAGAATGTACAAAGAGACGACACGAGTATATCCGGCGTTTTTTAGTGTTTTAAATTTTGAAAAAGTAGTAGTAGAGGAACAAAGAGAATACTCAGGATTTAATGCTACTCTTGCCGGAGATTTTCGGCGTAGCCGCACAAAAAAAGTTCCACTTTGGGTAAATAAAGAGCCTTCAAATGCTAGAGCAATAATTACTGAAGCTTTACGAGTTAAAGGAGTAACACAAGACTAATGACATTAGAAAAATTAACTATTAAGCAAAAAATAGTTGTAACGCTTGACCACAATAGTGGAACTAACGTTGTTCCAATTTTCAATTATGTTCCCTATACCAAATCAGGTTACAGACTGATTGATGAGTACTTAGAAATAAATAATTTGAAAGCAGTTAGCTGGATATATTCCTTGACTCCAGTTGAATTCCCGGTTTTCGAGTTGGAGGATAGCGAGTCTAAACAATTGCTCACAGCAATTAACTTGGAGTGGAACTCTCCGAGAATTCAACTTGATGTAGTTTGTCAAATAGGCAGCAATCAAGAGTGGCAAAGAATAGCAGCCTACTCACTATTAAATCCCGACCCCTATCCTTACAGAGAATATTCTCTAGGTGACCATAGTTTAGGTAACAATGCAATGATTGGACTACAAATACAAGATGCCAATTATGGTTTACTGCAAAGTAGCACCGCCGGAGAAGATAAGGTAATAGCTTATGCTGATTTAACACGTCAAATAACTATCGAAAAATTAGTAGATACATCCGTCAAAATAGCGAATAACATTACTAATATTGCAGCAACAATCATCAACAGCAATGCCAATAGAAAAGGTTTAACGCTGTTTAATAGCAGTGAGAAAAACGTATTTATAGACAGCGTTTCGAGTGTCAGTCCTAGTAGTCATCTAGTAGAGCTTGAACCGGGGGACTATTGGGAATCTCCTGCACCAATTTACTTAGGTGCTTACTATGGCATTGTGGATTCTGGCAGCACTGCAATAGACATTAGGGAGTTTGTCTAAGATGTTTGCAGATAGTCCTGGAGGCTTACTCGCAGAAAAAGCCAAATCTTTTTTTATAGATACTGTGCAAAACAGTCCTGCTAGTAGATTTTTTCGCGAGCAAGCACCACCTATTTATGAGTACTTACAAGAGATAGCAATTGCCAAACTTATATACGATGAATGCACAGTTGGCGTAGAAATTAATGGAATGTTGCTTGTTTGGCGAAATCCAGCATGTCAGCCACGCCAACCACCACCACTCCCCCTCCCATCCTCACAGCCAATACAAGAGGCTTTTAGTCCAGTTTCATGCAGTTCAGGACTACCAGCATTGAGCATTTCTCACTTACGGCGTTTTCAAAACTCTGAATATAACAACTCCATAATTAGACAAATAGATTGCGAAATACTTAAAGTTGAGTATCCCAAAGAATACCATTATATTTCTAACAATCACCAAGTTGTTTTTCAAGGTGCAAAAGTTACTGTAGGCGTCACAATTCAAACTACAGGAGATGTAACCCAAAATATCAAAGAAACCTACACATATGATATTTACCCAGGGTCAAATACAGACAGCTTTAGAGACCCATATAATTATGCTTCTTACAATGAAGGCACTGAAGAATACACACTTTTTGGATATGTCGGCGTACTAGGTAGCGTAGTCGGTTTTGCTAAATATAACGCCAAACCAGTATCAAACTTCCTTTGGAAATACCGTGAACAGTATTATCAAACTCCCTATGTAGACAATAATGACCATCTGACTGGTCAGATAGGAATTTATCGTCAAGTGTGGGTTATTGAAAGTTTTTGTGGCAACTACAAAAAACCTCCATTACCACCACCTCCACCACGACCACCCAAAAAAAAGGACTGTTGTATGTGTTGTCCAGGGCAGGAAAATAACGATGCCTTACTCAAGCTAATACTAAAACGCATTGGGTCTTTACCCGCAGATGTCCCAGCTAGCTACTTAACTAAAAACGGAGTGCAACCAGCACAACTTAAAAAAGTTGAAAGCCTAACACAGTTTATTGCTTGGTTTGCTGAAAGATTTGATGAAACTGTAGGCGAATTTGAAATTACTATCGATGTGGATGATGCCGATTTAACTAAAGAAGGTAAGCAAACACAAACTATTCGCCTGCCTAATCTTGCAGAATCAATCGCTGAAATGTTTTCATTGATGATTCATTTTAATATTAATAATGAATTGATTCTTAATATCGTTAATCGAACCTTAATCGAGTCAGGACAAATCAAACAAAGTGAATTCAAGACTTACAGTGCTTTAAATGCACTCATAGATTATGTAGGATTTCATACCACTTCCGAAGTTCAAAAAATGCCACTAAGCTTCACGGTTGGGGAACAATCCTTTGACAAGTTATTGAAAGAATCAGAGCAAAGCGTCTCAGTACTAACCTACAACGAAAAAGAAACTCTGATTGCCAAAATGCAATCTCTTTTGCAAGCTGCTGCAATTACTAGAGCCGTGCATTACAAACGCACAGGCGGTAATCAACAACAGATTGCTAGCAAAATAAAAAATGATTTACTGACCTTGCTGGGTGAGAGTGGCACTATCACCGACCAAGTAAAAGCTTTCATTACAGATATTGACCAGGTATACAATGGCGTCGATAATAAATCTAAGTAGTAGAGTCATTCGTGCTACTGCTGTTCCCAATGGTAAAAGAGTTGTTTTAAATTCCGCATCCGCACAAGGTGGATTTTTTGGGTTTTTAGGGTCTAATGCCCAATCCTTACTAAAAGGTTTATTTTCTTTAATCTCCCAAGGATTAACGTGGACATTTACCTCTATTTGGACAGCAATAGTAGTTGCTAACAGTTTCATATTCAATTTTAATTTCAATATCGGTGATGCTGAAATTCAGGCACAAATTGACAATAGCTTTGTCACCATCGCTGGCTTACTAGGGCAGGCAGCAGGGAAGACACTTGGATATCTTGCCTGTGGGGCTTTACCTGCTTTGGGAGTTTTCGTCATTAGTCCTACGGTTTTTGAAGCGATCGCCCCAAAAATAACAGAGGAACTTCTAGAACAACTAGCGAGCGAATATTCAACAATTATCTATCAAAGCTCTCGGCTGCTTCTAAATGCTGGATTTCTGTGGCTATACGGTAGTATTCGCCGTACTTTCCGGGGAAGTGATAACGATTTAAAAAATCGTTTGAAAGCAGCAGGTGCAAACGAAGAAAAAATTAAACAAGAACTAGAAACTAGAAGTAAACCGTTTGTTCTTTCTCAAAAAATACAAGAACGTGTTGACTCAATCCAAGGTAAAAAGACCAGAGCATTTGTTGACCAAGCTTACCAAGAATTTGGTGTGGCTTGTACAGAAGCGGGTTATGTAGTAGCAGGTGCGTTGGATTCTTATATTTATCAAAAAAATCTTGTTAATAATCAAAATCTAATTGAAATCCAATTTGATAATAATAACAATCCGGTGGTTAGAGAAGTTACTACAGTAAATATTCAACCACATTAATAATCGGTTTACCACTGGAATTGATGGAGACTGTAAAGGGTATAGTTGCGCTACCACTGAATACAGCATTATCACCATCGTAGCTAAAGTTAGTATAATTATTTCCGGCTGAATTACTAGTATTATCAGCTTCTTTACTTTGCAAATAAGACGCTATTTCTATTAATGATTGGGCGGCGGTAGAACTTTTAAAAGTTCCGTTGCTGCCACTACTAAAACCCAAATTTGTGAGATATTCGCTAGCAGTTAATTCGATGCTACCTGTAGCCGTAATTGTTGGGACAGAAGGAATACTAAAAGAAATTGCTACCGAACCCGTGTTGACGTTGAAATCAAGAGTTACGTAATTACGCTTATTTGGATTAATTGTTGTATCTGCTTCGCCATTTTTGAGAAAAGTTACAAGCTCAATCAGTGCATTTTCGGCGCTGGTTGATTTTAAAGTGCCGTTGGTTCCAGGTATTACGGAGGTCATAGTTACCTTTGAAAAATCGTCTAATAAAAATGCAAACCCTTTGGGTTTATGTTATAACGCGAGGCTGAAAAACATTATATATTCAATTTTCTTTTGGGCAGTATTAATTTAGACCCCTAAACTTTAAAGGTTAAAGATATGGCTCGACGGTTTAATAATTTAAAATCAGCTTTGAGATATTTACGCCCTCCGGGAGCAAATGAAAACTCTGTAGTTCCAGACGCGCCAGAAGGAACGCAATTAAGGAAATTTCAGGACTTTAAAGCGGGCAAAGTAGTTGTTAAGATTACTCGCAATGCAGATAGCCTCCCTGGTAACGAAACCTTTTGCTCTCTCAAAGCTTTTGCTGATTTGAGTACCTCTACTACCAGATACTTGGTTAATATTTCAGGCAGGGCATTGTCTGGTATTGCAAACACAGGTTTAAATGCTTCAGATGATTTAAATATTGATACGACTCCAGCAAATAATGTCGGGTTGGAGAAAGTTAAAGGTTTTGTACCAGCCAAAGCTACTGTTTCAGTTATCCCAACAGGTGCTGGCTCACCAACTCAATCAAAAATAACTGGAAATAGCTACAAAAAGAAAACAACAAAAACATATACTTATCCTTTTGGTATTGGTACAACACACAACACCTACAAAAGCGTTAAAGCTGCAATTATTGCTAAGGTTGCGGCTGGAGACGCTAATCGTAGTGTATCTTTCAAAGCTGAGAAATTTTAATTATGCTTGAAGGCATTCTGGAGTTAAGTATTGTTACAACTGAGGGAATGTCTGAGAGTGAATCATTGAAACTAATCGAGCAATTAGAATGTGCTGAACTGGCTCAACAACGTTTTATTCAAGGCTCGATTAGTTTTGAAGATTATCTAGATATTCTTGAGTTGTGCGAAGTTGATATTGATGATTACTTAGAAATAGTTGATGAGAATCTTGAAACGGCAGTAATCGTTGTTTAAGACTTATTCAAAGCTGCAACTCAGTTGAAAAATAGTTAGTTATGAGTAACCCAGTTTTACAACTTGGCAACTCAAGTAACTGGGAAAGCGTTTACACAAGTTCAGTGAATGCAGTAGTTAGTGCTGATGGTCAAAGTTATAGACCAATTCCCACAATTACAATTCCAATACTGCTGGATAAGCACATCATCGCAGTTTCAGTTACTTGTAGTACTGCTAAGCCAACTTGGTATTTTGGTGGTTTTATCAATCAAAAAATTGCTTTAGGGATACTGGTTGGAGGATTGCCAGATTCTGAGGCTGTACAAAAGCGCAAAATCTGGCTCAACCGAATTACTTTAATTATCTTTCCGAAGCTGACTGAGACTTATTCACTTTCGCTTGATGTTCCTAAGTGGTTTCAAGATGTCAGTTTTAGTGTCTTTAAATATATTGGGACTGAATCTGATACTACGGAAGATTTGATTAATCAAGTTATTAATGTAGATTTACCACGAATTGAAAGTAAAATTGATGCTCTTTAAATTCTCAATTTGGGTATCAATTAGCTGTTTATTAATGCTCAATAACTTTTGCCAATGTCCACTACATACAATGGTTGACTTAAAAAACTCAATTGATTTATTATTAGGAATTTTCGCGCTGGTTGCTATCGTCTATCGGATCAGCCACATGGAGGCAGCAATTTATCGAGAAATTGATAAGGTTTCAGATGAACTTAGAAAAGAAGTGCATCTAATTCAAATGGATTTCTTTACACATAAAACTGATTATACAGTTCGTAAGGAATGGCAATCTGATGTGGCACGCGGATTGAAACAGATGATTAAGCACAAATTCAGTAGGTTGAATTTTCATATTATTGATATCCAACGCCACTTAGAAAAACAAACTGGGTTTATTGTTCGCTCTCAACCTGTCGCTGACCCAGATGAAGACGAAAATGAAAATTAACTTTTAAGTTTGGGAATACTATCAACACATCAATGAAGGAGAAATAATCTAAATGTCTAAATCAACTCTCAACACTGTTAGCACAATCGTAGGTCTAATTGCAGCTGGTTCCAGCTTACTTGGCAGCACTGGGGTGATTAATCACGGTGTCGCTAGCACCATCAGCGGTTTTGCTACTGCCATACTGGGTTATTTGGTACACCAACCTGCTGCTGACGAGCAGCCACAACCTCAAAAGTAATTAGGTAAGTATGCCATTAGTAAAAGCGTCAAAAGGACAAGATAGCCCTAGCGGAATATCACTGCCTACCGAGATTAGAACAAGTGCAAATGATGCCGATTATGTATTTATGATTGACGCATCAGGCGCACCCTACAAAATTACTAAGGCTAATTTCTTAGCTGGTTTATCAAGTGGAACAACTAGCGGTGGAACTAGCGGTGGTACAAATTTAAATTCTTCGTTAATCTTCGGTTCGCATTTTGAAAGTTTGATAGATGTCAAAGGTCATACAATAGCTGGTGGTGCTGTAATTAGTGGTGACCAGAAATATTTTGGCTCATCGTCTTTATACTGTGATGGTTCCGCTGCATCTTACGCCACTGTTTCAGATCCTAATAGTGACTTTAGTATTGCTGATAGCGAGAATTTCACTTTTGCGAGTTTTCTTCATTTTATAGCTTTACCAAGTGCTTACGGTTTTGCACCTTTTCTACAAATAGGCAGCAATCTTGGAACTAATGGTTTTAGAGTTGGTTGGGATAATGAAACAGGAGGATTGATTCAACTGTTTTTAGGTGGCACGGATTTTTATTTCCCTTGGGCACCAAGTATTAATACTTGGTATTATTTCAGTTTAGAAAGAAATAATGGTTCTGTAATTTGTAAAATTGATGGCAGTCAGATTGGAAATTCAATTAATAAAGCATCTGCAATTGTTGGTGGTAGCAACATATTAATTGGCGGTGCTAGTGCTGCCACATCACAAAGAATGAGAGGTTACTTTGATGAACTGATTTTTTCTAGAAGTTATCTAGCAATTACTAGTAAACCAACACAAGCATTTTCTTAATTAAATGCCTATTGAGTATTACATCCGCTTCACACACGTGTTAAAAGGCTCTGGCGTCGATGACTCCTGTGGGGATTCTCTTTAACTAGTTGCGCTCTCAATTCCCCAAGCACTTGTCTAAATTTTTTCTATGTATATTTACTTAGAATTTATTGATTCATTTCCAGCAGTTGAGGAACTGTTACAAATCGGTAGCCTTGCTGTTTAAGTCCACTAATGATTTGTGGTAATGCTTGTACAGTTCTTTCCCGATTACCCCCCCCATCGTGCATTAAAACAATAGAACCGGGTTTGGCACCTTTCAACACATTATTTACAAATGCTTGAGGTTTAGCATGAGGGTCAGTATCAGCCGAAGTTAACGACCACATCACTATAGTATCTTTCTGGTTTTTAGCATAGGCGGCTAGTCCATTGTTTAAAAAGCCTCCTGGAGGACGAAACAAAGAAGTTTTGACACCTGTAGTTTTATAAATCAGGTCAGCTGTGCGTTCAATTTCACTTTTGGCTGTGGCTTCATCCATCCGCCGATACCAATGATGCCAAGTATGATTACCAATAACATATCCCTCAGCTACTTCTCGCTTTGCAAGGTCAGGATGTTCTTGTAAGGCTTGTCCTACCAAAAAAAATGTTGCCTTAACTTGATTTTTATCGAGAATATCTAATATTTGTGAGGTTGTATTTTGCCAAGGGCCATCATCAATAGTCAGAGCAATAACTTTATCATTGTTATGAAGTTGGGCGTGATAAACAATTTTTCCCTGATATTGAGTTGGTACGGTAAAGATAAGGTTTTGTACTTTGGGTGGTGACGACAACTGAGTGTTAACTAATTTGTGAAGCTGTTTTGTTGGAATCTGTAGAGTTGGCGATAAATTTACGGGCTGATTTATCTTTGAGAAGAAAGTATTTGGTGCAGTGCTACAAGCTGTGGTCAAATTAGCAACAGAACTGATAATTGTGACAATACCAATTATCTTTTGAGGCTTAGGGCAATTTTTTATCATGTAATTTTTCCAAAAACTCACCCAATGATAGACTATAGTTTTGCTTTTGGGAGGAGAACAAATTTGAAAGCACTGAGTACTGAGTCACCAAAGTTTAAATGCTTGTAGTCAAGCTGTGGTTTTAACTTATGGCTGAACGCTAAGTAAGAGACTTTGAAAAAATTAATTATCGAAAAACTTTTTGCTCAATTTCTGCTTCACAACTTAGATAATCAATTTAGCTTCGTAAGCTACTTGCGCGATCGTGGTTATTCTAAAGTCTGTAAATTAGGACTTACGCAAGTGTTATATTTTTTTGGCAGAGGTTGAAACAACTCAAAAGTCCAAAATCTAATTTTTGACCTTTGACTTTTGACTTAAGAGCAGGGGCTGATCCTTGAGTGTTAACCTTCATAATGAAAGATAGATGTGCCAGTTGCCTAAGCCCTGTCCATGAAACGTTATCAACACAAACGATCGCAGCGGCGTCAGCTAACATCCCGTTGGATTGGAATAGCGATCGCCTTCTATGCTTTCATCGCCATTGGCATTGCCGAAGCTGGGCTGGGGGTGCTGTTACCGTCCATCCTGTCTACTTACCAACTGACTCCAGCAACTGTGACCCTGCTGTTTGTCAGTCAAATTAGTGGATACATTGTTGCTGCCTTCAGCAGTAGTTTGGTCAGTAGCCGTTTAGGGCTGGCGCGAATGCTCCTGATTGCTGCCAGTGCCCTGACAAGTGCGCTGCTCATTTATGCCCTGTCCCCCTACTGGTCGATCGTGGTCATTGCAGGAACCTTACTGGGGCTGGGGATTGGTTTAATTGATGCAGGCATCAACACCTACATTGTGCAGGACTCGCGGAGTGCAAATCTAATCGGTTCGCTTCATGCCTTCTATGGCATTGGCGCATTCCTGGGGCCGACGGTGGCAACGACGCTGTTAGCTGTTGGTATAAATTGGCGGCAAGTGTATCTGGTCTTAGCCAGTGTGGTCAGTGTATTAGTAATAGGTCTTATCAGCGTCATTCTCTGTCGCTATCAGCCGATGATGGCAAGGGTAACGACATCTGAGACGACTGCGGTTGCAAATTTGCAGCGAGCGCTTCATTATCCTACTGTGCTGTTAACCGGGCTGCTCTTGCTGGTGTATGTGGGCACTGAAGCCTCGGTTGGTAACTGGGCATACACAGTACAATCTGTTGCCCGACAAACACCTAAATTGATTGCAGGATACAGTGTAAGTGCATATTGGATGGGGCTGACGATTGGACGCTTCAGTCTGAGTTACTGCTTGAAACGGCTGGGTGCCGTTCGCACCATCAGCTTATCTTTGAGTCTATTGACCATCGGTTTGGTTGCCTGGTGGCTCTTACCCAATCCGTGGATCGGCTTACCATTGATTGGCTTTGCCTTAGCCGCCATCTTCCCCGCTACTATTTGGCTGATTCCCCAACGAGTGCCAGAACCGCTCGTGCCTGCGGCAGTGGGTTTTGCTACCAGTAGCGCCAGTTTTGGAGCAGCGATCGTGCCGACGGGAGTAGGCTGGTTGGCGAACTGGGCAGGTTTGGATATCATCCCCATGTTGATGCTGCCACCCGCAATTGTGATGATCGGTATACATTGCTGGTTAGTTCAACATCAGCAATCTTAAGGAATATTGAATGATGTCACAAAGAGTTGTTAAGCGCATCTAACTGAATACTATTTCAATTTATTAAATATCTGCAAAAATATTCATCCAAATGCTTTGAAATTTTTTGTAGATATTTTTTGATAATTTTTTATCTATTTACTAATCAAAAAATATAGCTTGATGACAGATGTTTTATCTATCACTAGAATGATGGCTACTTTGCAAATCGCAGACATAATGTGACGTGAGTAAGTATAAGACATCAAAAAATGATTATGGCTGAGCAATTTAAGAAGGGCGATCGCGTTGAATGGAAAACTTCACAAGGCGAGACAACTGGTGAAGTAGTAAAGAAAATCACCTCACCTACAGATATTAAAGAACACCATATTGCTGCCAGTGAAGATAACCCCCAGTACATGGTGGAAAGCGATCGCACAGGAAAACAGGCTGCTCATAAGCCTGATGCTCTTGAAAAGCTAGAAGAGTAATGCTTAGCTATGAGTAAAGATAATAAATCAGTCATTGAGGAGTTTCGTCAAGCTGTCAATATGACACCCAAGGAACTAGAGGCTTGGCTAGATACAGACGAGTCACAAAGTGTCGGGCAAAAGGATGGTGACGACGAGTCGATTGGTCATAAATCCGGGCGGCGTATTATCGAATTGTTAGAGAAAAAAGATGACTATAGCGACGATGACCTCGCGCACATGAAGAAAGTAATTAGTTATGTCCATCGTCATAGCGCACAGCAACCCTCAGGTGATTTAGAACATACACGCTGGTACTACTCTTTAAAAAATTGGGGACACGACCCACTCAAGTGAAGTAGCTTATAGGTGGCTGCAAACAGCAACTTACTTATTTTTACCAGAAACCAAGGACGAACAGAACTTTACTTTGGGGTTTTGTCTGTAACAAAGGTCATTAAACAATGGCACATTTACTGAGAATAACTTCCAACCCATTTTGTATCTGCTTAAGTTCTTGGCACTTTTGGTCAATGCACGCTTTGTCAGCTTCCCGTTGTTCCAAAGTTTCGCTGTGGGCTTTCTCCTGCTGTTCTAAAAGATTTTCATAAAGTGCGATCGCTTCTGCAATGACTCGACTGGCTGATTCCAGAAATTAAATGAACTCTGTTTTCACCTGCAACTATAGGATTTTGACTTTTTACAAATTTTTCGATTCTCTGTTTCACCTGCTCACGTCCCTTGTCACTACGCACTAAATCTATAAAATTTCCTACTACAAAAAGATTGTTAGCAGGTTCATTTTCTTTGCCATAATTTAGTTGAGTTTTCAAATCTTGGAGTAACTTGCGTTCTACTTGAGTTAAAGAACATGAGGCATTAGTTAGAAAAATAACTGCATCAGCATCTTTAAGAAGTTTTTGAGTTATCTTAGTGCGGTCAGGGTGTTCATTTAATCCTGGAGAATCTACAATTTCTACCCCACTACTACATAACTCTAAATCAGGATGCTCAAAAACAATCTCATCAATTTGAGAATCAGCCAATTCCTCACTTAGACAATCTATAGCTGCATTTTCTGAAATCGTTGCCTTTAGTTGATACTCTTCAAAGAACCGCTTCCGTTCAGCAATGCAATTGCAAGATTTTAGCCGAAGAAACGCTGAAATTGATGGTGTCAGAGGAATGTTATTCGTGGCTTTAGCAGATTACAGCAATCCCCATCTACTCGAAGAAACTTGTGCAGCTGGTCAATTACGCAGACTTGAATGTGCTTGGGTGAACAGACAATTGTTGCAACTTATCAAGTACAGAATGAAGTTTGAGCAGTGAGCGATCGCCTGTCTCATCTCCAAGATAAAATCTGTGAAGATGCTCTGACTGTAATTAATCGCTGCGAATTACATGATGAGCTTGATTTTCTATTTCCCGAAATTACCCGTATAAAAATCATGATTTAGCAGTCTTAGATTCGTGGCAAAATCATGTTGATTGGATGCGCTCCCTTCCTCAATCTGAATTAAAACTTTTAAGTAGCGCTGATTTTAATAGTGCAGATACTCACTACTCCACAATCAATTTAGTAGAACCACCAGAACAATTAGTATATAAGAATTTAATTGAAAAGTCTCATTTCTATTCGCTTCGTGACCAGTTACTATTTATGTTCGAGCCTGAACTACGTAGAGAGTACGAATTTTATATTAGCGAACAAGCTAAAATTACTGGTTATAAAACATTAGTGGAATCTAGTTTGCAGCAGGCATCAGACCTAACTGTTGCTAATCTTTTTTACTACTTCAATATTAGAGATGAATCTGAAAATGAGATAGAAGTGGCTTCAGATAACTAAAAGAGCTAAAGCAATTTTTTAAATAAATAGTGCTTTCTAGTCTGCAAAGGCGGACTTTTTTGTGTAACTGCAAACTAGGTTTGCTCAGATGCAAAATTACTCAAATACTACTGTTCTATTACCATAAACTAATACACGATTTTGTAAGTGCGATCGCACTGCTCTTGCTAATACAACTCGCTCTAAATCTTTGCCTTTTCTCACCAAATCATCAACTTCATCTCGGTGACTAACTCGCACTACATCCTGTTCAATAATTGGCCCTGCATCTAAATCAGGAGTGGCATAATGAGCAGTTGCACCAATAATTTTTACACCACGTTCAAAAGCTCGGTGATAAGGGTTTGCTCCGACAAAAGCTGGTAAAAATGAATGATGAATATTGATAACTTGCGGAAATTGATTAATAAAATCTGCACTCACAATCTGCATATATTTTGCCAATACAACTAAATCGATTTTGTATTGCCGCAGTAATTCTAATTGTTGGATTTCTTGTTCTAGTTTGTTTTCTTTAGTAATGGAAATATACTTATAGTCGATACCAAATTGCTCTGCTACAACTTTTAAACTAGAATGATTACTAATAATTAAAGGAATTTCAGCAATAAATTCTTTGGCACGTTGTCGCCAAATTAAGTCAAATAAACAATGGTCTTGGCGGCTGACCCAAATAGCAATTCGGGGTACAGTATCAGAAAAATGTAGTTCCCATTTAGCGTCTAAAGGTTGAGCGAACACTTCGTGATGCTTCGCAAACGCATTAAATGCAGGTGCAATAAACTCTCGCGGCAAATTGAACCCTTCTAACTGCCATTCAATGCGGGTCAGGAATAACCCAGCCGCAAAATCTGTATGCTGATCGGCATGGATAATATTACCACCATTAGAATAAATGAAATTGGCAAATTTTGCCACTAATCCCCGTTGGTCAGGGCAGGAAATTAGCAATATTGCTGTTTTATTTATCATGAAATATTATCTGATTTTTAAATTATTTATTTAGTATTAGTTGGTGTTGGCAGAGGAAGAGTGGTTGGTAAAGGTGTTGATTTAATATTATCTACGGGTTCTTTCCACTCTGATAATTCCCGATTCACGGCATTTTCAAAATCTGTTGATACCAATAGCACATTGATATTTCCATCTGGTTTGCTAACTGGGTCTGCTTGAGCGTACAATAAACTACCGTTAAAGTTCTTTTTACCTAAAATCAACTGATGGTTTTGTTTGTTTTTTAAGATAATATTAATAGTTGCTTGTGGTTGCTCTAAAGCGAATTCTCCAAGCTGATTTGCGGGAGTTGCCAAAGTACGCTCGCTCTTACCCTTGACTAACAAATCCATCAAATAAGAAACAATAGCGTCATTTGCTGGTTCCGATATTGGAGATTTAATTAACCATTTGGAGTTACTAGATTGATTGTTACGTTCCAGATTTAAGGTGAGTTTTTTTGTTTTTACTGTTAAAGCCTGCACATCATCTTCGGCAAAAGAGAAAATTTGCTGTTTTTGCTCTTTAATCTCTTCTCGTTGAGTAGCAGCCTTAATTTCATGGAAGTATACAAAACTGCCTAAACCCAATGCTAGCAGTATCAAAATTAAAGTTGTTCGTGGGAATTTCATTTTTTGTCATTTGTTATTAGAAGTAAGGACTGGAGACTAGCGAGTAGGGAAAAGTTTTATGAATGCTCAGTTTCCAATACCCAATTCCCAGTACCCACTCTCTTTTTACCTTCGTTTCCACCAAAGAATAATTGCTACTGCAAACCCAATTAGGGGTAAAACTAACACAGATGATACTGTTAAAAGATTAGCTTGGGTGGTTGTCAGGGTTATCCGGCGATTTTTTGGTTCTTTGGGGCGAATAGAAAGGGGTTGCTTATCTTGTTGATTCAACCAGGTAACTGAGTTGAGAAATACATCTCCATTTAGTTGCCTTTGAAACAAGCCATCAGTAGCAAAGTTAGAATTTCCGAAAACGACTAAGCGTGACTCGGTGGGTGTTTGAGATGAGGGAGAGGGGGGAGTTTTGCTTTGGGTGGTTGGTGATGCTAGGGGTGAAGGTGTGGCAGAGGGAGGAGTTTTGCTTTGAGTGGTTGGTGATGCTAGGGGTGAAGGTGTGGCAGAGGGAGGAGTTTTGCTTTGGGTGGTTGGTGATGCGAGGGGGGAAGGTGTGGGTGAAGCTTGGGGAGTGGGTGTAGATTGGGGTGTTTGTTTTCTTGTTAAAGCAACGCCTAAGACCAGAGGCCCTTTGAGATCTTTATCTGGATTAAATTCTAATTTTTCGCTTTCTAGGTCGCTTTCTGCCCAGCTACTAGGATAGGGTTTGGTTTGCAGTAGAGGAGTGGCTTGGATACCGGGTACAGAGGTAATTTCCAGAGGTCGGGCGATAGGATAAAAAGAAATATCGTTGCGGAAATCTTGGGTAATCGGATGTTGTCCGTATTCTGTTACTAAGGGCGTGGCGGGGCCGAGTCCTACGACGCTTTGGGCTGAAACATCTACTGCTAAACGATTATCCAGACGAACACCCCACTCTTTTAGCAAGCTGTCAAGTTTGGAATTGGTATTAGGATCGATCATCAGCAGTAAGTTACCGCCTTGATTCAAATATTCTTCCAAGGCTTTAACTTCGGCTTCAAACAGCTCTCGCTTTGGTCCAGCTACTATGACGACAGCGGCATCTTGAGGAACTTTCGGGTTTTCTGCTAAATTCAGCGGTGATGTTGTGTAATTTTTATCGTTTAATCCTTGAATTGCTTGCGATATTGCACCTTGACCGGGTGAAAGTTGGTGTTCGCCATGACCTTGGAGTAAGTAAACTTTGGTTGTGTTTGAACTTGTTAGTTGTTGCAGGCGACTAGTTAATTTGACTTCTGAGAGCCGTTCATTTTGATTTATTGTTTGGACTAATTGCCTTTTGTTGCCAGATTCTAGGTATACTTCGCCATAATCTTTAACACCGAATTTTTCTGCCAGTCCTGGTCTAAGTTGAGGATTTATATATTCAAAATTAAATTTTGAGCTTTGTCGGCGATAATTTTCTAATAATTCTTGGTCTTGGGGATTCTGGTTAATATCAAACACCCAGACTTTAACTGGCTGTGGAAGAACTTTCACCAATTCGCGCGACTGAGGCGCAAGGGTAAACAATTGAGTTTCTGTAAAATCTGTTCGGAAGTGATAGCGAGTTCCTAAAAAGTTAATCAATCCTAAAATTACTAATACTGCCAGAGTTGCTACCAAGGCATTAGTCCCAGCTAGGGTAGACCGCCGCTTCCACCAGTTAGTTTGGTAGCTTTGCCATATTATCCACAACCCAATAATGACAATTCCTGTAATTAGGAATATTAATGGAATTAGTCCCCATTGTTCAGAAACTAACCCAACTGTTAACCCTACTGTAACTAGGAACGGGCCTAGCCAAAACAGATATTTCCACAGTTTATTTCTTGTGACTATCTTCATAATGACTAATTACGCTGAAAACGCAGTGCATCTATTGATTGAGCTGTGAGAAAGATGCCCAAAGAAATATAACTGGCAAATAAAATCAAGGCGCTGGTATCGAAAATGCCTTGAATAAGGGTGTTGTAATGTTTCAGCAACGACAGGTAACCTATGGCTTCGCCCAGAGGATTCGGGACAATTTTGGCGATTAAGTCAATCAATAATAATAATAAGATGACTCCGAAGGTAAGAACGGCAGATAGAATTGTGCTGTCTGTTAATGAAGAAATAAACATTCCTAAAGATAAAATTGCTGCTGCTAGTAAGATTAATCCCAAATGACCCAGTAAGATAATTGTCAGTGTCATTGGTGGATTTGAACCGCTGATGGCGATCGCTTCAAACACTAGCATGGGTATGACCATTGTGGTAAAAAATGTTAGCACGCCTAATAATTTACCTACAGCTACCGCCCAGTTCGTGATTGGTGACGTGGCTAATAGTTCTAAAGTGCCCCGTTTGCGTTCTTCGGCATAAAGTCCCATCGACAAAATTGGCAAGATAAACAATAGTAACCACCCCATGCGATCCAAAAATGCGCGAATAAATTCGTAGGGCACATCTATTGGCGGAATTGGTACTCCTAGTTGTTGTCCTTGTAAATCTAAGGCTGCGACTGCTGGCAATATGCCATCTGGCCCCACCAAAATCATGATGAAAAATAACCCGGCGATGAACCAAAATACACTCGCGATCGCATAAGCCAAAGGTGATACAAAATAACTCTGTAACTCTCGGCGATAAATGGCAATAATATTACTCAGTACTACACCCATTTATGCGGCTTCTCCTTGTGTGGCTGCTTCTAAATTCTTTTCTTCTGTGGTCAGTTGCAAGAACACATCTTCTAAGGTAGCGTTAACTCGCCGCAATTCATGTAAAGCAAATCCTGCACGCACTAATGTTATGGCAATATCTTTTCCTGGTTCTTTCCCTGGTTGCGATATCACCCGCAGGTAAGCCCGATTTGCCTGGGGTTGATGAGTGTGTATTCCCACTGTCGGGATTGATTCTACCAAACTCACACCCGCCACATTTTGTAATACCTGTTTGGCGAGGGCGGCTTCTCCTTCTATTTCGATTTCATACCCCGAGCCACCTGTCAATTGGGTCATCAAATTTTCTGGTGTATTAGTTGCGACTACTTTACCGCGATTGATGATAGCGACGCGGCTACAAGTCATACTCACTTCTGGGAGAATGTGTGTAGAGAGAATAATTGTGTGAGTACCAGCAAGACTTTTAATTAAATTTCGCACTTCAATTATTTGCCTGGGATCGAGTCCTACGGTGGGTTCATCGAGAATGATTGCTGGAGGATCGTGGACGATCGCTTGAGCAATTCCCACCCGTTGGCGATATCCTTTAGAAAGTTTGCGAATAATTACCCGACGTTTATCTTGTAAGTTACAACGTTCGATTGCTGCTATCACCTTATTAGTGCGATCGCCTGCTGGAACTCCTTTAATTCGCGCCACAAAATGTAAAAATCCTTCTACCGTCATATCTGGATATAACGGCGGTGTTTCTGGTAGATAACCAATTCTTTGGCGCACAGCCAGGGAATTTTCATGGACATCATAACCAGCAATCCGGGCATTTCCATTGGTTGCTGGTAAATAACCAGCCAGAATCCGCATGGTTGTGGTTTTACCAGCACCATTCGGCCCCAATAAGCCTAAAATTTCTCCTGGTTCGACGCTAAAAGTGACATCAGTAATCGCTGGGGTAGAACCGTATATTTTACTTAGATGCTCGACTTCAATCATCGTTAGTGGCGATCGTAAATTAGAAGATATCTAATCATCTTAGATCGCGATATTGGGCATGGGGGATTGGGCTAGAATTTAAAAAACTAAAGAACTTACATTTTTTGTCGATTTCTGATGATTCGAGTTTTGAACTTGGAACTTTAATCTTTCAACTCGAACCTTGAGCCTTTGAATCCACATTCCCTACCTTAACTGTCACAAACGGAAATTACTGATAGAAAAAAGGGAAGGAAGAATAAAAACAAGCATTTTCAGTTAAAAAAGATATTTGAGCAACCATGAATTGCCAAAAATCGGATCAAAACCTATAGTCAGTGATTGACCGCCCTAAATATGGGACGGGTGAGGACGCCCATCCCATAAAAAAGTCGGCACAATAAAACCAAACCATGTGAAGAAAGATTAACTAGACTAAAACTCTCTTTCCTCCTACCTCCTGCCTTACCTCAACGATAAATTGTCCTACCCACCTACTTAAAAAATATGAAATATTTTTTTATCAGGACTTAGGCACTGACTACGATTTTACGTCATTACCAGCGTACCCCTGCTCTTAAGCAAGCTACGCGAGTGCGTCTAGTAGAGTTTGCAAGTAATCGCCAAAAACTCTGGGATTGCTTCCCTATACTACGTTCCGGTCGCAATGACATTGGGAGTGCTTGCGTAAGTCCTATTTATTTTGAAGTTACTTAATAGCACTAATTCTTAATTAGCTTTAGTAAATCTTCCTAACAGCTAGTTCCTATATACTAAATCTGTCTTTTCCTTTGGATGTGACAGTTATAAATGCAGAAGGTGGGTTTAAGACAAGCAGCCCTTGAGCGTCTACGCTCTAAGTAAATCATTCCAATAACGCTTGACTGTACGCTAAATTTCTTCATTGAGTCGCAATAGAGGAGTGTAGAGTATTTTTCTTGACTATAGTTACTTCTAAAATCTTACTTAGGAGGAATGAATTTCTACAGAGTATGCCTCAAGCTAGATATAACAGACTATGAAGTCTAACTTATAAGTTAAGTAAATCTTTATAAGTTATGCTAAGGCAAAAGTTTACTAATCCAATTCAACTTCAATAAAATATAATCAAAAGTTACCAGACAAAGTATAGATAGTATTCTTTGTGTTTGATTAACTATTCTGATTGTTGCAAGAAAGAGTATTATCTTGAATTTGAACTTTTTGATGTTAAAAAGAAATAGAAATTTAGATATTGGAGAGAATCGTTATGAGTACAGTTAACTTAGTACAGCTACAGAAAAATTTGAATGAAGTTACTTATCCACTAAGCAAACAAGATTTGCTTAAATATGCTGAAGAAAAAGGTATTGATGAGCGTGTTCTGCGAGCTTTGAAGCAGTTGCCTTTAAAACAGTATGAAACTTTAGATGACGTTAGCAAAGCTTTAAGTGAAACAGAATAAGGTAACTCCAAGAAATATATAGGATTAGTATTTGATTTTTGAAAAACTCAGTACTACTTCCAGAGCTTTTTACCTGTTCCCTGTTCCCTCCCTCACAAATAATTTCAGGAATCAAACCAGATTCCTATAGCAGTTCTCGTTTTGTTCCAATACAGCCAGAACCCCAAAGAGGATTTGCTCCCAAACAAACACTCCCCTCCCCACTAGTGGGAAGGGGTTGGGAGTGGGGTTAAAGCGTATTTTATCTAAATGAGAACCGCTGTAAATTATCTCGTTTACTTGTTCTACTTACCAGCTTATTGAGAATAAATTTTTTCTTGACATGATATGGTCACCCTACACCCCAACTACTTGTCCCTCTGGTTACACTAGCAAAAGTAAAGGAGCACGATCTAGTTTTAACAAGGGATAGCCTTTTATCATCTCCACAATAAGTTAACTGCTAATTTTTACAGTCATATGCACGAACAAAAAACCCAGATTTATTTAAATACAGTTGCGGCACTGCTTAATTGTTCTACAAATGAGGAAGTGATGCATATATTAGCAGCTAACTCTTGTTGGATAGATGAAGAGTTTTTAATTGTAATGGCACAAACCGCAGAGAAGATAGCTTCAGTTGGTCGCAATCATACAGCAAATTGGTTACTCTCTTTAAAAGACAAGTTAGCTGCTGATTTATTAAAACCAGCAACTTCTTTGGAATTGGAGCTTGAGCGCCTTTTCTTAATTGAAGTGTTGGAGACAATTCAAAAAAATCCGAACACACAGATGGCGTACCTGTTATTAGTCGCAAATCAAGACAAGCTCAATGACAAATTGGTTGATGTATTGCAGGCTTGGGCAAGAGATGTCTTGTCTAAAATGGAGGAAATAACAGGACTATGTACTGCACAAACTCTTGTCGATTTCAGTAACCTAATGAAGGAGTTTTCCGTAGGTAACTTAGAAATTAACATTGAGTTGGCAATTATCGGTTATCAAGTAGCTGCGACGCTGATTACACGCGATCGCTTTCCTTATCAATGGGCAATTATACAAAATAATCTTGGGCTTGCCTACTCGAGCCGTCTTCGTGGTTCACTCGCCCAGAATCGAGAACTGGCTATTTTTTATCATACCCAAGCCTTACAGGAACACACACGCGCATACTTTCCCTTTGACTGGGCAAGAGGGCAAAGTAATCTTGGGCTTGCCTACTCGGAACGTATTTATGGCATCAAAGCAGATAATTTGGAATTAGCTATTGGGTGCTACCAACAAGCATTACAAGAAAACATCCGTTCTCATTTCCCGCAAATTTGGGCAAGAACACAAAACAATCTCGCAATTGCCTACTCAAACCGTGTTTATGGTGAAAAAGCTGAGAATGTAGAACTAGCGATTTCCTGTTACAAACAAGCATTACTAGAATACACGCTCTCTGGCTACCCAGAAATGTGGGCAGCAATACACAATAATTTAGGGAATGCCTACTGCCGTCGGAGTGGAAATAAAGCAGAGAATCTGGAATTAGCAATTGAGTGCTATCAACAGGCTTTGCAGCAATACAGCCGCGAACGCTTTCCCGAAACCTGGGCAAAAACACAAAACCATCTGGGACTAGCTTTTTGTGAACGTCTCTATGGTTCAGTTGCCGAGAACTTGGAACGAGCAATACAATGCTTTAACCAAGCTTTGCAGGAATACACACAGCAAAAGTTTCCTCAAATGTGGACACAGGTGCAAAATCATCTTGCACTTGCTTACAGCAAACGCCAAGTTATTGAAGGTAGTCAGAATTAATTATGGCTGACGCAGGGACAAGGGGACGCAATAGACACGCGCACGCTCTGATGCGGAGAATTATTGAATTATAAGTGATTAGTTGGACTGTGATGCTGTTGTGAATTTTAGTAGTGGCAGAGTGAGTTTATGGTGAGAAAGTGACTTTTTTCTCTATTACCCGGATAATAGAAATGTATATGGTATTGACGACGTTAACAGAGGGTATGCCTTATTATGCAAACCTTGAAACTTCGTAAAGTTGGAAACACTTTGAGATTAGTCACTGTAAAGAGAAGATTTCTTTTAATTGTGACTACCCCTCGAAATGCTCAAGCACGCCGTAATGCTCAAGCACGCCGTAATATTCAAGAAATATCTCGCCAATCTAAATTTGATAAGGCTATGGAAGCTTATAAGCAAGTAAGTAAACAGTATAGGAATGCGCTTCGTGAGTTAGCTAAGTGAATGATATTTTTTGGTTGAGTGAGGAAGTTATTTTAGCTATGCACGAAGAACAACTAGCTGAACACGGTGGTCTTCCTGGTATAAGAGATACTAATCTGCTCTCAGCTAGTTTAGCAAGACCTTTAAATTTATATGCTTATGGCGAACCTACACCAACTATTTTTGAATTAGCAGCAGCTTATGCTTTTGCGTTTGCTAAGAACCATCTATTTGTAGATGGTAATAAAAGGGTATCTTTCGTTTCAATGGCTACTTTTCTTATATTAAATGGATATTCTTTAATAGTACCAGAAGATGAAGTTGTATTAATGATAAGAAGACTTTCAACTGATAAAGAAAGTCAAGAGTCTATAACCGAATGGGTAAAAGAAAATTCTAGAAAAATAAGTAATTAATTTGTTACAAAAAATTTTATTTAGAGTTTTACAATCTGAGTACAAGTTAGATATTTTTTATGAATGCTCTAAATACCATCAGCTATGAATAATTTCACGACCAACTCAAAGCACAGAATTATGTAATTGATTTTGGATAGGAAAATTTAGCCCAATCTATCTTTCGACTATCAACTATTAACAATGGGAGCCATGTATTGTTGAATAAATTATATTAAAGTAACTTTTTGAGTTTGAGTATAACTTGGCAAAACTTGAGCGAGTTTTGCATCATTCATATACAAATGACGTTCCAATACAACAGAAATAATATCTCGAAAATCAGTAGTGATTGCTAAGTCTCGCTGTTGATATAGTTGGCTTGTCGATAGACCAGGCCATTCACCATAAACTTTACCACCACGAACACCGCCCAAAACCCACATTACATTTCCATGTCCGTGGTCAGTGCCACCATTACCATTTTCTGCCACTGTACGACCAAATTCGGACATCACCATAATTACTGTGTTTGGGTAAACTGCTCCTAAACCTTTTACTAAAACTGCTAAACCATCTCCTAGTTTTTGCAAGTTTTGTGCCAACTGTCCCTGACTACTACCCTGATTAACGTGGGTATCCCAACCACCCAAAGCCATGAATCCTAGCTCAATTCTGGGGTCTTTCACCATTAATTTTGCCAGCCGTTGAGCATCTCCAGCAAAGCCATAAGGTAAGGGCGCACCATTATTCGCCATTTTCATTTCTGCATCTAAGTCATTCATTAAAGCCTGACGTGCCATTTTGCCTTCACGATAGGTCTGACTCAAGACATCATTACTACTATAAAGTTTGTCAAAGGCGGTTCTGATTTGGGGACGATCGAGTGGTAAACGGGCGCTAGAGTTGTTACCTAATGCTAAATTGGCTACAGGCATTCGCCCAGATAAAATTGCAGGTGTCGTTGGGCCTACACTTATTGCTTGAATTGGTGTATGTCCAGAAAGTACGCCCAATAGCCGATTCATCCAACCATCATCACTTCGTTTGACACCAGGGATACCACTTTCCATGTAGAATTGAGCATCAAAGTGCGATCGCGTTGGGTCTGAAGAACCAGATGCATGAACAAATGCTAAACTTTTGTCCTGCCAAAAGGGCATCAAACTAGCCAACGCTGGATGCAATCCAAAACGTCCATCTAAATCTAAAACTCCTCCCTCCTTTCCAGGTTGGGGTATGGCAATTTTTGGTCTTGCTTGATAGTAAGCTGTTTGTGAGTAGGGAACTACTACGCTTAAACCATCTACTGCTCCCCGCAAAAAGATGACAATTAACCGTTTTGGGTTAGTGTTGGAAGTAGCGGATCTGGCTATCCAAGCATTGCTACTGATAGCTGCGATGGCTGAAGTGGAAAATATTCCCGATTGAATTAAAAAATCACGTCGTTTCATATTTCAAAATCCTCAGTTATCGAGTGTTGGTCTGTGGCGGATTTTAACGGCGCATAAATTCGGGACTACCCAAGATTAAAGCAGCCCTTAGTTGTGGAGGACTGGAGGCGATCGCACTTTGGGTTTGAGGAGAAAAAGAATTACCCAATGTATCGGCTAGTTGTAAAGCATCCACAGGTTGAATCGGATTAATTTGGTCGTTGTTATCTTGATTGTTTGGTATTGTCGATAGCTGCAAACGCCCAGAAGCGATCGCAGTGGCAAAACTGAGACGGCGGTTCATTGCATCAGGATTCAACCATGCTTGTTGGGTGTTTTTATAACCTTCCGGAGTTTGATAGCCATAGAGCGGCATCCCCAATTGTTGTAATATCTTGACAATTGGTTTGGTATTTTTCACTTCGCTACCTGTTGCCCGTACCGCAGATATAGCATATTCATAAGGGGTTTTGAATTTGGTATTGAAGTTTTTCGAGTCCCAAAATTCTTTACTGTGGAATAGGGTATCTAACACAGCCCGAATATCGCCATCTGTGGATAGAAAGCGCTCTGTCAGATGGTCTACTAAAGCACTAGGCGGGTTATCCAGGACAAAATACTGAGCTAATTTGTAGCTTATATGATGTGCGGTAGCAGGACTGCGAGCCAAAATATCTAGGGCTTGTTCTCCCTCAGCCATCCCACTGCCCTTAATTGTCTGCTTAAGGAAAACTTTGTCACCAAAATCATGGCGCTTCGGGTCGAAGTAAAATCCCGAACTATCATTTATCTGCTGCTTAGGACGACTAAATCCCCAACCAGTCAAAATTCGTGCTAAAGCAATCACATCTTGCTGGGTATAACCGCCATCCACGCCAAGGGTGTGTAACTCCATTAGCTCGCGGGCATAATTCTCGTTCAAACCCTGAAATCTCCCACGAGCGCCAGGGCTACCGGGAGCAGTATTCTGCCAATTGTCCAAGTAAAATAGCATCGCTGGATGGCGAGCCGTCGCTCCTAGTAAGTCACGAAAACGACCAAGGGCGTAGGGTCTAATTGCTTGTTGTTCGTAAGCACCCACCAAGAGGCGTAGACGCGAAGCGGCTTGTCGGGAGACATCGCGTCCTTTGTTTGCATAGACGTTGAAGTGGTTGTACCAGAAGTCCACCATCACTTCTTGTAGTTGTCTATTACTTATAGTCGCTTGTAATAATCGTGCCTGCACTGACTCTGCTAACACTTCTCTAGCTCTTTTCTGGGCAGCCAGTCTCTGTTCGGGAGTAGTTTTTTGTCCTGGAGAAGTTCTGCTGTATTCATTCAGTAGTTGTGCTGAAGTTAGTTGTAAAGTATTTAGCTGTAAAAGCTGAGCGTTAAGACTTGGCGATTCCGGGATAGAATTGGGTGAGAGTTGTTGTTGAATGTAACGCTCTACACCCATCGACTCGACTTTTTGGATATCACCGGGGCGAGGGCCGAAACTAATGCGATTAATTACATGTAGTATTTTGGGGTTAACAGGTGCGTTAGCTGCATTACTCGGAGCAATACCTCCTAGTGAAATAAATAGCAGCAATAGTAAGTATTTTGGCTTCCAAGTCATAGAATTAATTTTGCTTTGGCGGCTGATTGGGTGCGGGTTTCTTGTACATGCGATCGGCAAATTTCTGGCGTTGAGCGGGATTTAAGATTTCACGGATGGCAAGAGTATTTTCAAACTGAGCATCAGCAAGCTGCTGTTTTATGACTTTGATTTGGTTATATTTATCGCGTACCTGTTGAGTGGAAGCCGTCCCCGCTATCAGGTCATGTAATTCCTGTTGTGCTTGACGCACTGCCTGCCTTTTTTGCGTCATCTGCTGTTTTGATTGAGTACGAATCTGCTTAATTTGTTGTATTTGCTGTGGTGTCAAGTTCAAATCTTTAATCCATCCCCCCGATCGAGTGCGATGCCCAGGAGGCGAATTTGTGGGGATTTGAGCAATGACTTGGTGTGATAAAGTTGGTTTGGTCAAAGCGATCGCACTACCACCAAGAGTAATAATCATAGCTGCGCCGATCGCTACACGATTTAACACCATCAAAGTTATCTCCCTTAAATATCAAGTAAATTAATCACTATTTAAATTTGTAAAATGCCAGACATCACTTTCTGGATATTCGTTAACAGTACCTTGCCAATTACTCTCGATAAAAGTTTGCAAAGTGGCAAGTTCGGCCTCACTCGGTTTGGCAGGCACTAAGGCACGGTAGCTGACAAAAGCAGCTACTAATCCAGCTGCAATCATCGGTGGAACTAGCCACCGCGAACGACGAGGTAAAGGTTGAATTGATGTTTCTACCTGTTGGAGAATTTTTTGTGACAAATCAGGGGAAGCTGGGGGAACTTCTGGGCTATGTTGACGCATAAAGTTAACCAAGTCGCGGTCGTCATCAGGATTAGTCATAGCTGCACTCCTTGTTGCTGAAGAAATTGACGCATCGCAGCACGGGCATGGAATAGGCGAGACTTAACTGTTCCTATGGGAATGGCTAGAATTTCTGCAATCTCTTTTTGCGGAACTTCCTCTAAGTCATGTAAAACTATTATCGTGCGGTGGTCAAAGCTGAGATTTGCCAATCCCCGTTGGACTAAATCTTGATAATGCAAATTTATAATATCTGGGGCTTCTTGTTGTGTAGAAGTTTTTTTGCCCAAAGACTGCAATTGAGTCCGTCGCTGGACGGTTGCCTGTCGTTCGTCAGCAGCCAAATTCCAAGCAATCCGGTAAAGCCAAGTAGAAAATTTTGCAGTTTGGCGAAACTTGGGCAATCCTTTCCAAGCTCGTAAAAACACTTCCTGCACTAGATCGTCAAGGCAGGATGGCTCGCATAGTTGATAGAGAATTGACCTTACCCTTTGCTGATGGCGACAATAAAGTTGCCCGTAGCTTTGGGTATCACCCCCCAGACACCGCTGTACCAAATAACTATCAATTTCATTTTCTGATTTGCCGTTGAATTGGCTATCCCGTGAAAGCTTGGTTGGCACAATTAACACCTGAGGCGTTCTCCTGCATCCGTTTCGTGGCTTGTAATTATTAGACCGGATGAGTGGGAGAAAGGTTCAAAAGAAACTTCTAAGCAATCACAATCCTCTATTGGTTTGCCCATTTATAGCAGGGGGCAGGAGGCAGCAGGCAGCAGGCAGCAGGCAGCAGGCAGAAGGCAGCAGGCAGGAGGTAAAACATTATACTATTCCTAACATCCAGGCTTTCAAGATGTCATAACCTTTAATTCGATTGCTATAAATAGAAAAGCGGAACAACTCCTGCTCCGCTCAATGCCAGTCCGTAACTTAAATGTTTTAATTACTACTTTTAATTCCTCCCAAACACACTAGTAAGGGCACGCGCCATATTTTGCGGTTGCATCGCATCCATTGCGGCGGTGGGTTCATAGCCACAGTGAACCATGCAGTCGGCACACTTGGGATTACCACTCGCACGGCCGTATTGACTCCAGTCAGTTTGAGCGAGTAATTCCTGGAAACTAGAGTAATAACCCTCGTTCAGCAGATAGCAAGGTTTTTGCCAACCGAGAACGCTATAGCTTGGGCTACCCCAAGGGGTACATTCGTAGTCCTTCTCACCGATGAGAAAATCTAGGAATAGCGGATTATGATTGAAGTTCCAATTTTTTCTACCAGTTTTGTATGGAGTCAGAATTTCTCGGAACAGGGCGCGTGTTTGTTCTCGTTGGAGAAAATGATCTTGATCTGGTGCCCACTCATAACTATAGCCAGGAGAAATCATCATCCCGTCGGTATTGAGTGTTTCCAGAAAATCAAAGAACTCTTGCATATCTTTGGGGTTAGTGCCCTCAAAGATAGTAGTATTAGTGGTGACCCGAAAGCCTTTAGCTTTGGCAGCGCGAATCGCTTGAACTGCAATATCAAAAACACCTTTGCGATCGACACAGCGATCGTGCAACTCTTGCATCCCATCTAGATGTACGCTGAAAGTCAGATAAGGGGAAGGTTGGAACTTATGCAGGCTTTTTTCTAACAACAAACCATTGGTACACAAATAAATATACTTTTTGCGCTCGATTAATCCCCGCACAATCTCATCAATTTGCGGATGTAGCAGAGGTTCTCCGCCAGGAATTGAGACAACCGGTGCCCCACACTCTTCCACTGCGGCAAAGCACTGTTGTGGGGTGAGATTTTGCTTTAATATTTCCTTTGGATGTTGGATTTTACCACAACCACTACACGCTAGATTACACCGAAAAAGAGGTTCCAACATCAATACTAATGGAAAGCGTTTGCGCCCCAACAGACGTTGAGTCACAAGATACTTGCCGATATCTATAGCTTGTTGTAGATTAACTGCCATTATTCCGATCGCTCCTCTTTAAGATATAGAAACACCACTGTAGAGGCACAAAGTATTGCGCTCTTATTTGCGCTCATTGACGTAACCTTGGGCAACAAACCAATCTACAGCATCTTGGAGTGCGCCATTGAGAGGAGATTGTGGTAATCCCAACTCTCGCACTGCCTTAGTGGCATTGTAATACATAGGTTGTTTCGCCATCCGCACGCCATCTATAGGTACTGAAGGCGATTTTCCCAATGGTGCGAGAATCTTTTCATCAACCCAAGCAACACTTAGGGGTAACCAAGCAGGTATACTTCGTTGCGGTGCTGGTAAACCTGTGATATCAGCGAGTTGTTCGAGTAGTTGCTTGAGGCTAAGGTTTTGGTGACCTAAAATATAGCGATCGCCAGATTTACCTCGTTCCAAAGCCAGTAAATGTCCCCATGCGACATCGCGCACATCGATAAAATTCAAACCAGTATCCAAGTAAAAGGGCATTTCTTTCCGCAAAAACCGCAGTATTATATCACCTGTGGGAGTGGGTTTGATATCCAACGCTCCAATGGGGCTGCTGGGATTAACTATAACTACCTCTTGACCTTGAGCAGCCGCTTGCATAGCTTCTTGTTCGGCCAAAAATTTAGACTTTTTGTAGTTACCCACCAACTTGTCCAACGGACTCTGATGCGTTTCATCAACGACTTCACCAGATAACCCCACGCCAATGGCCGCCACTGAACTGGTATAAATGGTACGCTCAATCCCTGCTTTTTCGGCTGCTACTAATACATTGCGCGTACCTAAAACATTATGACGGTAAAGTAACTCCCGGTCTGCTTGCCAGAGAGAATAATGGGCTGCCACATGAAACAGGTATTGACAATCGCTCATCTGTTGCCACAGATTTGCATTGTTTAAATCGCCTTTGACAATTTCCACCTCCAAATCGCAGAGATTTTGCAGCTTACTGCTAGGGCGTACCAGTGCTTTGACTGTGTATCCTTGTTGCAGCAGCAACCGCACCAAGTGGGCACCAATAAAACCGGTACCTCCGGTGACAAAAACCCTTTTAGATTTTGGATTTATCAATTTGGAATTCTCCCATTTTTAATGGATACAGAAATTTTGCACCAAGTAATGTAAATTTCTGAATTTGAGTAGTTATCCCCATTTAAAAATCTCAAATCTAAAACTTTTTGCGAGGAAACCAATCATCCAAAATGGTGTAAACTACCGGCACAACCAGCAAGCTGAGGATAGTGGAAGTTACTAGTCCCCCAGCGATCGCTACGGCCATTGGCGATCGCAATTCGGAACCAGCACCCAGACCTAAGGCGATCGGTAGCATTCCTAAAAGCGTAGAAGCGGTGGTCATCATAATCGGCCTAAGGCGCACTAGTCCAGTATTCAGGATTGCTTCAGTGCGGTTTAAGCCAGCACTGCGTAGCTGATTAATGTAATCTACCAATAAAATCGCATTTTTGTTTGCTAGTCCCAACAAAAACACGAAGCCAATCAGTGAGATCATCCCAAAGTCGCTCTTGGTAATCAGTAGCGCTAACATCGCTCCTATGAGTGCTAAAGGTAAAGATACACCAATAACCAGAGGATCTACCCAAGTTTTAAATAGCAAAATCAGTACCACAACAATACACAGGGCAGAGAGAGCCAGAGTACTGCCGAAACTGCCAAAAACTTCGTTCAATTTGGCAGAGTCTCCTCCCAAATCTAAGGAAACATCTGACGGCAATACTGCATTAGCTTCAGCTACTACTTTGTCAGTAGCATCACCCAAGGTCAGATCCTTGCCAAGATTAGCACTGACATAGGCTACCCGCTGATTATTCAAACGCTCAATTTGAAATACTGTACCTTGTGAATTTGTTTCTCCTGTAACTGTGACATCTACAAATCCCGGTATTCTCTCAATCCTCTCTTTAATTGCTTTGACAGCTTTGCTCAGAGATTGAAGATTGTTACCGCGTAATGCCACCTCTAAAGGTTTTTGACCGCCGCTATCAACAAATTTAATATCTTCAATACTGGTACTAACGCCAGGAAGAATCGGTAAGGAGGAGCGCAGTTGGTCTTGTAATTGGGCAGTTGTGATTTTTCGGTCTTCTTTGAGCCTTACATATAGCGTACCTTTGTTCGGCTCACCTTCACGAGAACCAACGGTGGTAAATACCGTTTCCACTGCTGGGTCTTTTCTCACCACTGCTTCGAGTTTCTTCGCAACCTCAAGGGAATCGTTTAAGGGATTCGGGATTGGGGATTGGGAATTGGGGATTGGCGATTGGGATAAAAGAGAATTTACTCCTCCTGCTTGCCCTAAGCCAGGGATTTTTGGCAAGGGAGCCGTATAAGTAATATTGAATTCCCCACGGTCTAATTTGGGGATAAATCCTTTAGGAATCAGTGGAATTAGTGCTATACCTGCAATAAAACTGAGTACAGCTAATCCAATAACTATTTTGCGGTGATTTAAAGACCAGCTGAGCAAGTTTCTATAAGATTGGGCAAACCTCAGCCAGGTTTTTGCTTCGCGACGAGGGGAGGTAGAGGATTTTGGTTTTAGCCAGTAGATAGCCAGAACTGGAGATAAAGTCCGAGCTACTAGCATAGAAGCGAGCATTGCGGCTGAAACAGTAATGCCAAATGGCTTGAAGAATTGACCTATTACCCCACCCATTAAACCTATGGGTAGAAAAACCGCTACTGCTGTCAAGGTGGCTGCTGTAACTGTCAATCCAATCTCATTTGTAGCTAAAAGTGCTGCTTGGCGGGGATTTTCTCCATCATCGACGTGTCGCATGATGTTTTCTACATCCACGATCGCATCATCAACAATACTGCCAATCACCAAAGCTAAAGCCAGCAACGTAATTGTCTCTAAATTGAAGCCATAAATCGCCATGACGATAAATGTCGCCAAAATGGACGTAGGAATCGCCAATGCAGAAATTAAGGTGGCTCGCCAGTTCCACAAAAATGGAAAGATGACGATGATGGACAGCAAGATTGCTTCTAGGAGAGCATCGATTGTTGATTGGGTGGCTTGGCGGATATATTTTGCTTGAGTCGCAGCTAAAGTGAGGTTGACATCTTTGAGGGTAGAGCGCAGCCTTTGAACTTCTTTTTCAACTGAATTCACTACTTCTAGGGTGTTTGCATTACCGCGTTTGATTACCTGAAATGCAAGCGCATCTTGGCCGTTAAAGCGGACTAATGTAGACCCTTGTTTGCTCAAAGACGTTGCACTGAGGTTTGATCGATCTAAGGGAGTTGCAGTTGCATCGCCCAGCAGTGAAACTTTAAGAACTCCTGGTAGTTTAGCAATCGCACTGACAATTTGCTCTTTGGCCAACTTAGTCAAATCTGTGAGATTTCGGGTTGGACTTTCAATCGCATAGCTAATGGCGGCTGATTCGTTCAAGTTCAAGGGAATAATTTTAGAAGTTGCTCCCTGAGGTAGAGTCACCTGTTTAAGAGCGGTTTCAACTTCTTTGGTCGATGTTTCTAGATTCGTACCAACAGCAAAAGCTAGACTAACGGCTGTTTGACCGGGATAGGTGGATGAGCGGATATTTTCCAATCCTTGTAGGGAATGCAGGCGTTCCTCTACGGCTTTGGTGAGCTTGGCCTCTGTATCTACGGCAGTTGTTAGGGGGGCTGTAGCATTCACAACTACCACTGGAAAGGTAATATCTGGAAACAATGCATACTTAAGCGAACTGAAAGCAAGAATACCTGCTACCGTGACGGCAATCCAAAAACTGACCGTCAGCCACGAAAATTTAATCGCTAATTTGGAGATATTGAAGAGTTCTCGTGCGGATTTTGAGCTAGAAAGCTTTACCATCTTAGAAAATTATCGTGCGGGTAGACACAATTATTTAGTCATGCTACAGCAATCGCCTTCGGTTTGCGAGTTTTGGTCACCACCAAATGGCAATACTACTGATTGTTACTCAAATTATGACAAAATTTTTAATCAGAAAGAATTCAAGTGTCAGGAGGAGCAACTAAAGTTGAAAATTTAGAAGTACTGTTAGCAATCGACGAGGCAGTGCAATTTAGAACTCAGTAAACCTTATCTGGTGACTTTTTGCGAAATTCCCTACTTCAAGCATTGCTATGAGCTATTTGCGATCGCTTGCGAAGATATAGCAAAAGGCAGAGGGCAGGAGGTAAAACATTACTATTCCTAACATCTAGGCTTTCAAGATGTCCTAACCTTTAATTCGATTGCTATATCTTTCAAAAGTCAATCTTCGATCCGATTCTAGACCAAAAGACACCCCATGTCGTGTTTTTTGTCAACTGATTTAGCCAGCAGACTTGCTAATATTGCCTTGAGCATCATCTAGTTAATACTTACCAAACTCCAAAATATCGAGAGCGCTAGTGCCTAATTTTTTATCCCACGACATAATTCTCGTGCCTCAAGGAGCTGAATATCAAGCAGTTTGTCGCGGATTACGCCATGTTACTAACTACGTCCCAGCAGTATTAGCCATACCTATTGGGATGAAGCCTTTACTTCAATACCTGCAACAATCGATAGAAAATGGACAATTTCTGGCTGGGTCGAGAGTGTTGCTCGTAGGTTTATGCGGTAGCTTGAGCGATAGCTACACTGTTGGGGATATTGTGCTGTATCAAGATTGTGTTTATCAAGGCAAACGCCAAGAATGCGATCGCACTTTTACTACACAATTACACTCAGCACTCACCACTCCCCATTCTCAATTGAATTTAGTCAAAGCTTTGACAAGCGATCGCCTCATTTGGTCTGCGTCCCAAAAACGCCGTTTGGCAGAGACTTTGGCGGTTGATGTTGTTGATATGGAAGGATTTGCTGCCCTTGAGTTTTTCAATGCAGTTGGGATTGCAGTGGCAATGCTGCGAGTAGTTAGCGATGATTGTCAGCACGATATCCCCGACCTCACCCCAGCAATCAATTCTGATGGTTCCCTGCGTCCTTTGCCTTTAGCTATGGGAATGCTTCGACAACCCCTTGGTGCTACTCGGCTGATTCAAGGTTCATTAATAGGACTCAAAGTGTTAAAACAAGTTACAAATCAGTTGTTTTCTGCGTAAGGACTTCCAGACAATAAATTAACCAATTTATTTAGATGATAGTTTTGTTTCTCCCCCTGCTCAGAGCCCCTCTGCCTACACAACGATTGATTATTTTTGTAATTGTCAGTCCCTAATTATGGTCCCCATACATCCGCAGCACTGTAATTCTTTGCCCGAATTAGCTCAGACTGAGCAATTTTGACATCATCTTCAGCAACGGCGCGGGCTGTATCCGCCTCTTGCATCGCTTCGCTGGATGCATTAATTTCTTGATACTTGGCGAGTTCTTGTTGAGCATTTTTCAGCCGTGTTTGAGCAGCCTCCAGTTTGGCTTCAGCGGCCCGAACAGTAGCGCGGTTTCGCAATCCAAACTGTGCCCATTCTCGCTTCATAGGTGCGTGCAAGTAAGCATCCCGCTCCTCTGGCAAGTTTCTGTAAGCCTGCTCGGCATTGTACTTTCGTTGCTGAGCTGCTGTGAGTTCAGTTTCCGCTCGTCTGACTGCTGCGGCATCGCTTGCTGGCGTGTTCTTCAAAGCTTCGGTTTTTGTTGTTAGCTCTTTCGTGGCTGCATCCAATTCATCATAAATCTCTGTCCGCTTTGTGCTGTTGGTTCCCCAGACGCTATTGTAAATTTCTTGGGTTTGCGAATACAGCGGATCGGAGCTTTGCATCGGTTCAGACCATGCCTTTTGCACTACATCCTTGCGGATTTGCAGATGGTTTGCTAAGTCATCGGGATTAGCGAATGTACCCTCCCCTACCTTCATGCGGGCGGCGTTATACCACTGACGAGCGTGGCGGGCTTCATGGTAAGACACCTCCACCATGTCAAAAAATTCTCGTTCGCTAATTTCATTTTTGACAAACCATTCTTCCGGCAATTTCATTGACCAGCTTTTGGCATCAAAAAATCCTACCTTGCCCTTGACACTGCTTGCAGCAATCGCAGGCACTCCATCCGAGGCTAGGCGTTTATTTACAACCTCAGCCACTAAACCCGGTCTAGCGCCAACCGGAATGCCTCCCCAAGATTTCATGGCTTCGGCTCCAGCCGTACCTGCCGCAGGTGCGGTGGCTGCGGGAGCTTCTGGTTCTGGATTGCCTTGGCGCTGATTGAGGCGCGATCGCAATTCAGAAGCTCCTTGTGCGCCTTCTGTGCCTTCGGCAGCCGTCGCCCCACTACCTGGCATTTCCGGCTTGACCCCTTTTGCTGCTGCTGCCGCTTCAACACCAACGGCTAGGGCACTGGTTAGTGTGACAATTCCCAATTCAATTTTTTTATTAAACGCTTCAGCTTCGGCAGCTGTTACCGCTTCTTTGGTCACCAGTTCGGTATCTTCCCCAGCAGAGGCTCCGCGAGCAGCAGCTAAATCGTTGGCTCGTGAGTCTGCTTTTAATGCTCCGGCTGCGGCAACACCTACAGCGATCGCTGCTCCACCCATTGTCCCCACCACTCCTGCGACCATTGCAATGAACAGACCAGCATCAATGGCAAATTTAGCGGCGGCGGCGGCGGTATCTTTGACATCTCGCTCATCATTCATCATTGGTAGATAAACTGCTCGCGACCAATTACGCGAACCACCGCCACTAAAAAGTGCGGCATGAACTGGAGCGAAGTCAAGGGCATCAGCATCGCCCCCTTCCACCTTGTCACGCACGTTTTGAATATTTTCAAGCACCTTGCTCAGTGTTGTTCGTACATTTCCAAGCCCTCCCTGAACCTGGTCGTTAGCAGCAAACGGATCGGCAGGCAACCCTCCCCCTGCATCTGGTACCTTGTCATAGGATTGATTGGCAAAAACACTTAGCGCTCCCTGATTATCGGCAGCATAGAGGGCAGGCCAAGCGTTAAAGATGAGTGCAATCTCGGCAGTCACTTTATCCCAGGTACTTTTCACCCATTGCCAGCTTGTCATACCCTCGTAGAGAACAATGTCCTGGAAGCTTTCAGTCGGGTTACCCGGATCGAATTGACGGCGATCGAGTCCCACATGGATCTGCTTGAGTTCTTCTAGGTGCTGTTGGTGATTCTGCACCACTTTTGCCAGTTGAGCCTGTTCTTTGAGCTTTTCGGTTGGAGAAGGCCCGCTCAAAGCAGGAGCTGTTGCTGCCGTCATTAACTTACTGGCCGCTTTCGGGCTGAGGAGTTTGGTTGAGGGAATGATGCCAAACTCAGCCATTTCGGCTACGACTTTTTCTTCATTTTTGTAGAGGTTGTCAGTTACTTTGGCAAGAACTTCTTGCTTAAATTGAGCATACTTACCTTTAACTTGGGGAATCGCCTCTGGGTCTACTCCCCGCTTCACACTGCGATTCCATAAATAGGGACTGCCTTCAACCGCTGCCTCAAAGCCGCCACCAAAACTCGCCCAGCAGCGCTCCAGCGCTGACTCATCTCCTGGCCCGACCCAACCTAAACCCAGGTCAGTCGCTTTATCAATCAACTTCAGCTTTTCTCCATCGGTTGCAACTGACCAATCAGTAATGTCTTTAAATGCAGATTGTGAGAAATCTTGCAGAGCTTTATCAATTAATTTACGGGCATCTGTTTGGGCTGCTGTGGGAGTACTAGCATTAGGTGCCGTTCCAGGAGCAGAAGTACCTTGGGGCGTAGACATACCGCCCGTCTGGTCATCTCGCTGCAAAACACCGTCAAGTGTAGAGCCTGTGTGCTGCACGACATGGGTTAATTGATGGGTGGGTCTTTTAGCTGCTCCAAAGTAGATGTCTTGTTTGTGTGTGAATGACTGAGCATTTAAGTCTTGGCTCATCTGCACCGCTTTATCGTCCAGATGCTCCCCCACCCGAAAGCGCGGTTCCATCAACGATTGTCCTGCTTTCGGTAATTGCCTACCTTCAATGCTGGCATTCAATCGACTATCAATATTATCCCCTAGCTGTAGGTCCTCATCAGTAGCCGATTGTCTGGCTGGCTTAGTTTGTACTTTCTCTTCTTCCTCCTCACAAGCTGTACATTTGCGCTGCAAGGAATCTTGTACGGGGTGTACGCTAGGAGCATTAACTCGATTTGGCACAACCATCTGCATTACCTGATTTGCCATCCAATCTGCTTCTTGCTCATACTTATCCCCTGGTTCTCCCACTGTCAGTTTTGGTTGGGGACGATGCAAAGCTATACGACTAATGTCGTGAACAAAAGACCGTTGCTCAATAGTTTCTGATAACAAAGATTCCTCATCAGCAGACTGCTCTTGTTCGAGGTCGGTTGATTCTGAGGTTGCTGTTTGGATGAGATTATTCGTTGGTAAACCAAAGCCTCGCACTGGATTTGCCAACGTCGGAGTATTTGGTGAGACGAGCGATGGATTTGAAAAATTTGATTTACCTGCTTTTTTGTGCCCAAACGTGTAATCGTTCATCTCACCCTTTCTCCATTGGTGGGTAAAGCCCCGATTTTTACTTTCACGCCTTTTTAGCAAATTTTACAATTTGTGTAAATGCGATCGCTATCGACTTTAGTCTAGTTACTGATATTTTCTAATAATGATAATCTAATAGCAGCTTTAGTGTATCCAGCTACAATTGAGTCCGGTAATCTTCGTCAAGTAACTTCTCAGCAATAGCATATTTGACTTGCCATAATTTTTATATTCTCTAAAACTGCACCGTATGATTGACATATATTTCAACTTCTTTCCCTGCTGGCAAAAACCAAATGTTAGTTTTTTGTAGCATTTGGGTAATTACTTGTTGCGTCCAACCAGTGCAACTAATACCGAGTTCACGCTTCTTTTATTAGTTGCTACGTTTCCAAATATAAGCTCATAACACCAATTTAATAACAACCATTTTATGGTGTTAGTTTGAATCGTAATACTCATTTTTTATTAACAAAAATTTTAATAAATTTCTCTTGATAATAAAAAACGTAATATTCCTATTTGAATAATTTACTCACAAAAAACTTAGTCTGCTTAAGGTGCTTTTGGGAAGATTGTATCGCTGATGGTGCGTTCAGCAATGGGAACTGAAAGCACAATGGAAGTCGTGACTGTCGCGTAAGGAATGAAGCGATCGACGACTTGCTCTAGGTGACTGACAGATGTCACGGCCACCTTAACCAAATAATGATCGTTACCCGCCACTCGATAGCAAGATAGGACTTCAGGACATTCATGTAGCAGCGATCGCATTCTGTAGCATCCTTCTCCAAATGCTTTGATTGTGATGAAAGCTGTGATGGTTAACCCTAACTTGTCTAAATCCAACTTAGCTTGATACCCAGTAATAATCCCTGATTCTTCGAGTCGGCGGACTCTTTCTGCAACTGCTGGTGCAGATAATCCCACTCGTTTCCCCAATTCTTTAAAAGGAATCCGGGCATCTTCTTGCAGGATCGTGAGAATCTGCCAACTTGTCCGATCTAAAAGCTTCTGGACATTGTGTATCACTTGATTAAATAAATAAGGTTTAAATTTGCAAATACCTTTTTATTTTAAGTGTAAGGTCTTTAATTAATTACTTTATATATTTATTTTGGCATATTTGATTTATAGAATTAAATGTATTAACTGGAGTAATTTATCTAGTCTATGACTCTAGCGATCGCCATCACCTCAGATTTTATTTGCCCCTGGTGTTTGGTTGCACATATACGGCTGAATCGAGCTATTGAACAACTCAGCTCTCCTATTGCCATTCAACGAATCTGGTATCCCTTTGAGCTAAACCCTGATATGCCCATAGCAGGTATGGATCGCAAAACTTATCGTTCTCAAAAATTTGGCAGTTGGGAACATTCGCAATTGTTAGACGCAAAAACAATACAGGCTACTCTTGCAGATGAAATTGACTTTCGCTATGACTTGATGCAGGTGACACCCAACACGCTCAATGCTCATCGCTTGACTTGGTTGGCAACTGGGGAAGGTAAAGCAACGCAGATGGCTGAAAGTATCCTAGCCGCCTACTTCACACAAGGGCAAAATATTGGTGAAATTGAAATCTTAGTCAATCTTGCGGTTGAGGTTGGCATTGATGCAGGTAAAGCCAAAGCATTCTTGCTGTCTACTCAAGGCATTCAGTCAGTCAAGCAATTGGAACAGCAAGCGAGTGCCCAAGGGATTCACGGCGTTCCAGCGATTCGCATTGGGAAAAAGATTTTATCAGGGGCACAACCTGTTGAGGTATTTGTAGCTGCTTTGCAAGCCCAGATAAATGAATTGCAGGTAGTATGACCAAGCCCGCAATGAGAGCAGGTGTATGGTGTGGGGTGTAGGGGAAGATACCTAGCTTGAAAATGGGAATTGGGCATGGGGTATTGAAAGAGAGATTTTCATGTTTGGTTGTAGGATTTTCCCGTGATTGACTAACTTGAAACCCCACTTTCAAGTATGGGGTTCCCCACACCCTACACCCTACCCCCTACACCCTGTTCATAAGGTATTTACTTGGTTCTTTTTACTTTATATATCTATGACAGATCGGTCAAACTTATCTTCTCAAATCAGAAAAGTCAGACTCTACGGACAACCAAACTCGCCACAAGCTTATGAAATTCGAGATTTTCTCAATCGTAGTGTTGTTGAGTTTGATTGGATTGAGCTTGACTGTGATGAAGATTGTTATCAAGCACTCGGTTTAGCAGTGTTAAGCGATATCTGCTTGCCAGTTGTGGAATTTCTCGATGGTACGCAGATATTTGCTCCCACGATTCGGGAGATCGCCCAACGCCTGGGTTGGGTGACACAACCCAAGTTTAAAGAATACGATCTCTCAATTTATGGAGCGGGACCTGCTGGGTTAAGTGCTGCGGTTTATGCTGCATCTGAAGGATTACGCACGGTTTTAATTGAACGCCATGCCGTTGGCGGACAGGCTGGCACGAGTTCATTGATTGAGAACTACATGGGATTCCCCCAAGGAATTAGCGGCGCTGACTTGGCAGAACGAGCGCGTCAGCAAGCAGTTAAATTCGGAGTTGAATTGTTACTCTTGCGCGAAGGGATTAAAGCCGAATTCAAAAACAACCGTATTTATGTAGACATGGCAGATGGTAGCAAAATGATTGCTCGTGCCAACATTTGTGCCACAGGAGTTGAGTATCAACGGCTGAATCTTGCTAATGAAGACCGATTTCTCAATGTCGGGTTGTTTTATGGTGCTGGTGTTAGCGAAGCACTAATGTGTCAGGGAAAACATATTTTTGTTGTGGGTGGTGGTAACTCAGCTGGTCAAGCTGCAATCTATTTCTCCGAGCAGGCCAAAAAGGTAACTATGCTGGTTCGGGGTGATGATTTGGCAGCGACTCTATCCCAGTACCTGATTAACCGAATTACAAACACTAGCAATATTGAAGTACTTTTCAACGCCCAGGTGACAGGGCTAGCTGGAGATACAACACTGCAACAAATCGAGATTAGCAACAGCCGTGATGGTTCAGTGCAGCAGATTGATACGCAACGCCTGTTTGTGTGTATTGGTGGTGCGCCCAACACAGAATGGGCGAAGGATACGAATATTATTCGCGATCGCGCAGGTTATTTAATTACAGGTTCAGACCTGCTCAAGGAGGGTTGTTTGCCTAAATGTTGGACACTTGAACGCGACCCGTTCTTTTTAGAAACCAGCGTTCCTGGTTCATTTGCAGCTGGGGATGTCCGGCACAGTTCAATTAAACGAGTTGCTTCAGCTGTGGGTGAAGGAGCAATGGCAGTGACGTTTGTCCACAAGTATTTGGAGTCAACAGGATGAAATCGACAGGTAATCGTGCCATTGTCATTGGTGGCTCGTTAGCAGGACTATTTACTGGTACACTCTTGCGCTCCATAGGTTGGCAGGTAGATATTTATGAGCGATCGCCTCACACACTCGATAGTCGTGGGGGCGGTGTCGTCTTGCAGCCAGATGTAGTAGAGGCATTTCAAAGGGCAGGAATTCCCCACGAGGCTTTAGGTGTGCCAGCACGCGAGCGCTACTATCTGCAACGGGATGGCAGCATCCAGCGCATGGCGATGCGTCAAACTTTAACCTCTTGGAATCTGCTTTATGGCAACCTGCGGCGACATTTTCCAGATGTCCACTACCATCAAGGAAAAGTGCTGACAAATTTTCAACAGGAAGGCGAACAGGTTGTTGCGATTTTTGCTGATGGTACTCGTGAAATTAGTGATTTATTAATCGGTGCTGATGGTGCAAATTCCACCATGCGTCAACTGCTGTTGCCGACTTACAGCCCGCTATATGCTGGTTATGTTGGCTATCGCGGCTTGGTTAACGAATCAGATTTAGACCCAGAAACGGCGGCAATTTTCACAGAACGATTTGTGTTCTATCAGTTTCGCAATTCTCATATTCTGCAATATGTAGTTCCCGGAGAGAATGAGTCACTGATGCCAGGAGAACGGCGGTTTAACTGGGTTTGGTATGTCAATTACGACCAAAAGACGGAACTGCCTCGCATTCTGACAGACAAGCATAACAAACAGCGAGACTACTCGATTCCACCGGGAATGATGGCTGTTGGCGTTGAAGACCAAATGCGCTCCTATGCAAACCGCGTGCTGGTGACGCCATTTCAGAAATTAATTGCAGCGACAAAAGAGCCGTTTGTCCAAGCTATTTTGGATCTAGGTGTGCCGCAAATGGCATTCGGTCGGATGGCGCTACTTGGGGATGCGGCATTTATTCCTCGACCGCATACAGCAGCGAGTGTATCTAAAGGAGCTGCAAACGCGATCGCTCTTGCTGATGCCTTGGTTGCTCAGAATCATCATGTTCCTAGTGCGCTGAATATCTGGGAAACCGAGCAGCTGAGATTGGGAATGCATTTGTGGAAAACTGGACAGGATCTAGGTGAGCGTTCTCAGTTTATGTATGGCACTAGTCGGTTTGATGAGCCGATTGTACAACAGGCTTAAAAGTTTATATCTCAAGCTCCAAATCAGTCAACCTCATTCATGAGCCTCAGCCGTTTTGAAGCGTTTAATGTTGAAACGACTGGCAAAGCCTTCTTCGATTATTTCATAATCATTTACAAACAGCCTTTGAGATCAATTCCATCACCACAGCGTGCGATCGGCTTTCAAAATCTCAGCTTTCAACCTTTGAACTCGGAAGTTGCACCTTTTTGCTTGAATGTTGAGCCTTTGAACTCGGAAGTTGCACCTTTTTACTCGAATATTGAGCCTGTGAACTCGAAAGTTGCACCTTTTTACTCGAATGTTGAGCCTGTGAACTCGAAAGTTGCACCTTTTTACTCGAACATTGAGCCTTTGAACTCGGAAGTTGCACCTTTTTACTCGAACGTTGAGCCTCTGAACTCGGAATGTCATGCTTTGAACTCCAACATCCAAGTTCTGAGCTTCAATGTTACACCTCAAAAGTACAACTACCGAGCTATTTTCTACAACGCTGCTTTTTGAGACTTAGGCTTTCCAGATTTCCGAGCAAATCGTTGTCCCATTTCCCCAACCACTGCATCTAAACCCGCACCTTGTCCACTGGCTTTGGCGTAGTTATATACCTGCAACGCGGCTGCATAAGCAAGCTTCGCTACCAACTGCAAGAACTGTATCATCTACCAATTCTTGTAACTGCGTCAACGACAGCAACACCGGATACAACGCTTCAAATAATTGCACGTCTTTCCGCATCTCATTTAAGTTGAACGATCGCGGTAAAAACTCTGGATTCTGCGCCGCCACCTCTAATGCTTTGCTGACAAAGGCACGACTCTTATCTCCCATCTTCGGTAAAGCTTTCCGCTCCTCGGAACTCAAATCAACCAAAAATGGTAACTTTTCTTTAATGGAGCTAATTGCTTGCAACACTGCATCTCTCTCTGTTTGCGACAATGTTGCGCTAATTGGGGTCATAGACATAGAAATCACTCTCTAGTATGTTTCTCAAATCTAGAGTGCCCAGATATACAATTCAAATTTATACTTGCAAAGCTAAGCTGGAAATTAAGAAATATAGCAGTTGCCAGGTAGATTAGGACATAATGACAAGCGTGAGTCTCAGTAATACTAAGGTTTTTACCTCCTGCCTCCTGCCTTCTGCCCCCTGCCTTCTGCTAGAATTTCAGATTTTAGATTGAGCGACACCAGAGCAATCCCAAATCCCAAATCTAAAATTTAAAATTCTCCAACAAAGACTGATTGGGTGTTAACTCAGTTGTAAAACGGCTGTAAACAATTTGGGTTGGATGCCAAGAAGAAAACCAGTAGGAATCTTGAATAATTTGGTAAGAACTACTCGAAGAAGGCAATTCAAACTGAACCAAACTTAAGTTATTTAACCCAACTACTTCTCGCCCTTCTTGAAACCAGCGAGATTTCCAAAACATTAGAGGTTGTAAATATCGCCTTTTGGTATTTTCTGCTCGTTTCCAAGGAGCTATAAATGATGAGATATCTGCTGTGCAGCCAGAAGTCTGAGCGGTTTGTCGAATTATCCATTCCAGCACACAATACCAGTCAGGATCAGTTAATCGCTGGGGTTGGTGTAGCCGAGTGCTGGGGTAGCGTTTGGCAGTAAAGGTTTCGTGGTGTAATTTTTTGTCAGAAATTTCTACTATATTGGCAGGATTCACCCATCCGATCCAATATCGCAGCTTTTCTGCTAATAACCAATCTTTTATTCGTGTATGAATTAGCCGCGTTAACGGTTCTTCATTCTTCAGGGCACTAGAAGTTAACTGTACTAAAACCGATCGCAATTGCGAATCGGTGCGTGCATAAGACAAGCGAGCTGCAAAACTGTAGTGAATATCTCCAGATAAAATAATCACTTGTTGACGTTGCTCAAACAAAGTATTGAGGAATTTTGCCAGTGCTTCAACATTAATGTTCCAAGCATCACCAACATCTGTAGAAAAAACTTTCTCTTGTTGTAAATGCCAATGGTGAATCCAATCAATCACTTGTGAACCGAATACATTCGTGGGTGCGATCGCAAATGTGGCTTGAATCTGAGTTTCTTGAGCAATTTGTCGTAAAGGTAAAACTAGTTGCTGCTTAAAGGCTTGTGGACATAACAGCATCGGTGGAGCAATCGCTTTTTGCTCGGCTGGGTAACCCCTTCTGGTGCGTGTATCCAAGACAATCACTTCATGACAATTGCTCTGGACTATGTAGTTCCAACTAAGTGCTTCTGGATGTCGAGCCAGAACGAACACTGAACCGTCTCGCACTAACATCGGTAAACCTGTGTGCGGATCGCTCGGTGGCATACCAAGATAACGAGCGATCGCTCCATCGGTCTTTGGATCTTTGCCTTGCTTGGCTGACCAAGCTTGTACAGCAGCTAGCAGTTTTTCTCCAGGTTGACCTTCTATAAATTGCCCAGGTGTATTGCCCCAAGCTTGAAACAGCGTGTAGGCTAATAAAGCATTTTGTACTACTCGCCGCCCTAAGGGACGCCCCAGCACTCGCAAACACCAAGCTTGGTTCAAATTCCAGTCATCACTAACATCATGGTCATCAAAGATGGTGTAGGTGGGAATATTGGCAAGGGCACGCCGTACTTTTCCCAGCGTATAAATAAATTGTCGCAAATTCCGGACTGCCCGGTTCCAGTTTTGGATCGCTCGGCGATCGCGTTTTACTTGGCGTCCTTTGGGAAATGCGATCGGCCAGCACACTGGTGACCACGTTAATAAATAAGTAGCGTAATACTCGCCCAAGCTCAACAGATGACTGGCAACTTTCTCAGATTTATGATGTAATCCTGCGGTCAAGCCGGCTTCATTTGTCACAACTTTTGCCCGCTCTCCGGGGAGCAGTTCCTTGGGAGTGCAGTATGTTCCACCCACAGGGAGTTGTTCTTCCCAACCCAGTAGAGCATCCCCCAGAGTAGTCGCAACCCACAGCGACGGATCTGCTACATCATCACCGTAAATTTGATCCCCAGTCAGGAATAGCTGATGAGGACGACGTTGGGCTTGATTTGCAGATGCTTCAATTAGGCAATCGAGAATCGGTAGGGCATCAAGCCCAGAACCATGAGGTTTCCGACAGGAAGAATGGACAATTTGCAAATCTTCGAGACGGTTGGGCGGTAGGGCAAAGGTTGGTTTTTGATGCTCAAAGTAGCTGATGTTAACTGTAGGGTAGGAGTTTGAGCATAATGCTTGTTGTAGGGATTGGGGAGTCTGGTTTGCAACAATCAACTGGAGGTCATATGCATAAATGGTATCGCTAGTTAAGCAATATCCAACTGGAGAGTGAGCGGTGACAGCAACAACGTGAAGATACTTACCCAAAGCAACAGTAGAGCGTTCCCCTTGCAATAAGCAATTTTCTAGCACTTCACCATCATTTATTGTGTCATAAACCTTGAGTTCTACCTGACAAGCTTGTTTGAGCGCCAGCCATACTGTTACTGATTCAGCTTGAGTATGTTTAAGAATTGGCCCCGCCAAAACTAGCGGTAGTCTTTGGAAAAACTCTTCTCCGGCTTGGTACTTCATTACAAATAGTTGACATGAAAGTAGTGATGTTATCAATGTATTGCTTTAACTTCTAACGATTGACAGATAATGCGATCGCTAGACAATACATCTATTTTCAAAGGTTGATTTGCCGGACATGATATAACTTTCCTCACCGGAGGCAGAGCCTCTCTAGCTCCACTCGATTTGTGAACTCCACTTACAGTAACCCAGAGATTTCTTTTTCAGGATAGTAGTTTTACTTACTACTGGGCAATTTGGCTTTATATTCTATGCATAGCCCAAAACTTAGATTTGGCAATAACTGCGAGTCAGTTCTAACTACGTCAACAAATGTAAAGATGATGCCATTAAATTTCTCATATTTTAATTAAATTTCCTCTAAAAAGGCTAAGTTTGTTTGCTTAGGAAACAAATTAAAAGTTGTGTCAGTCGTAAGACCTACGAAAATTGACGTACCAACTATGGTTGGAAATTTTCACTTACAACTAGTTAAAAATACTCAAAACAGGTAAATTATGAATAATCAAAATTTCCTGCAAACTTCGATGAGGTTTGCAAAAGTTTCTTTGGCTGCGGCTACATTAATGACTGCTTCTGTTGGCCCCGCCTTTGCTGCCGACAAAGTAGAAATTTTAGGTGCAGATTACGGTGGTAATGGTTGCCCTGGCGGATCTGCTAGTGTAAGTGTCAGCCCTGACGGTCAAGAGCTAAGTATTTTATTTGATAAGTTTATGGCCATAGGGAATAACGCAGCAGAAAGACGCAAAAGCTGTAATTTAAGCATTCCGATTAAAGTACCTCAAGGCTTTCAAATTTCCCTTTACGATGCCGATTATCGGGGCTATGTTGCTCCCTCGACAATTGGCAGACTAAGAGCAGAGTACTTTTTTGCCGGTCAGCGTGGCCCTGTTTTTTCTCGGACATTTAGAGGCGAAAGTGACTACAATGTTCGGGATAAATTAGTGACTGTGGCTGATGTCTGGTCAGGCTGTGGCGACAGTGTAAATATGCGGGTGAATGCTGCGATGACCGCCAGTGGTCAAGGGATGGCAACTGTTGATTCCTTTGACCTTGCACACCGTGGTTTAGTTTATCACATCAAATATCGCCAGTGTCGGTAGGTAATACTATTAAATCAGCGAAGAGTAAAACAGGCGTATGGTGGAGGATTTCAACCCACCACCAACGCTTACACCTTTTTCGTTGGGTCAAAGTCCCAACGAACAAAACTGACAACTAATAACTTAAGTGTTAATTATCTAAACTCAACTCAATTGAGCCATAACTGACAGCTTGAGTTAATATTTGCAGTCGCTCAATTGTGAGCAATACCTTCTTGACGTGCAGCGCGTTGTACAGCAGCAGCGACCGCAGTGACAACGCGCTCATCAAAGACTGAAGGAATAATATGTTCCCGATCCAAGTCTGAAGGCTTGACCAAAGAAGCGATCGCAGTTGCAGCTTCTAAGTACATCGTAGTGGTAATTGTCTGTGCCCGACAATCTAAAGCACCACGGAATACTCCTGGAAAAGCTAAAACGTTATTGATTTGGTTTGGATAATCACTGCGACCAGTGGCGATGACAGCAACATTTTTGTGAACTAATTCTGGCTGAATTTCTGGAATCGGATTAGCCATTGCAAATACAATTGGGTCTTTCGCCATCGATTGCACCATCTCTGGTGTCAAAACTCCTGGTACGCTGACTCCAATAAAAACATCTGCGCCTTGCATTGCACCTGCTAAGGTACCTTGAGCTTTCACAGCAAATTCGAGTTTTTCTTCTGTTAAATCGTTGCGGCTAGTAGAAATAATTCCTTTAGAGTCGCACATCCAGATTTTTTCTACCCCAGCTTTCTTCAGTAAGCGAGCGATCGCTACTCCAGCAGCGCCGGCACCGTTAATCACGATGCGGATTTCGCCGATTGCTTTATGTACCAACTTCAAGGCATTAAACAAGGCTGCTAAAGTGACAATTGCCGTACCGTGTTGGTCGTCATGAAAAACCGGAATATCTAATTCCTGTCGTAATCTCTGTTCAATTTCAAAACAACGTGGCGCCGCAATATCTTCTAAATTCACACCACCAAACACCGGAGCGAGATTTTTGACAGTTTGGATAATCTCATTTGTATTTTGGGTAGCAAGGCAGATGGGGAAAGCATCCAGTCCTGCAAATTCCTTAAATAGCATCGCTTTGCCTTCCATAACTGGTAGTGCAGCAGCAGGGCCGAGATTTCCCAAACCTAAAACCGCACTCCCATCTGTAACAATGGCAACAGTATTTTGTTTAATGGTTAACTTGTAAACTTCTTCTGGATCTTGAGCGATCGCAGTACAAATTCGACCGACTCCGGGTGTATACGCCATTGCTAAATCAGACACACTTTTTAAGGGAATTCTGCTAGCAATGCTGATTTTACCACCGCGATGCAAATTGAAGGTGCGATCGTAGACACTGAGTAATTTAATATCTGGTAGTACTTTGACTGCTTGCACAATCGTCTCAGCATGTTCGGTACTAGCAGCATCAACAGTAATATCGCGGGTAGACTCGTTGCGGCTTTGGTCGATTAAATCAATTTGACCGATATTACCACCAGTAGTGGCGATCGCTTGGGTTAGCGACGCCAACATTCCCACGCGATTGGGAATCTGCAAGCGGAGCGTCAAACTAAAACTAGAATTAGGAGTGAGGTCTGCCATTTTGATTTGGGATTTTAAGTTTTAGATTTTATACTGAATTGCTTGATAAAAATCTAGACAAAAGCTAAAATACAGTGTTTTCCTCAAGTCAATTTTAAATCCGTAGACTGGGTTTACGCAGCTTAACGCACCTTTACCAATTAATAAAACTCTACAGAAAATATTTTTAACTTGCCAAAATTAAGGTAGTTTTGTGTGAGAGTCAGAGCAAATCAAGGCTTTTCCTTTCTAAATCACTAGTGTTCAGATTTCCTGACTTAAAGATGCATCATGACTCACTTTTTTTGCCAAACATTGATTGTGACATCTTGATTAGCACTCCTAAAACTTGCTTTCAATATCAGCACTAATTAAAAAATCTAATTTCCACTGGAGTTACGATCTAAATAAGCCTTATCTGTTAACTTTTTGCGTGTCCTCTGTTTTCTGTGCGGTTAGCTATTTTATAACTTATCGGCGTCCAATGAAAATGCTTGATAAATTAAAAGCAGTCTGTTTGGCTAATTTAACATAAATTAACAGTTAATCTATGTAAATTGTGCCTTAGGGGCGATCGCCTACAGAATTTTCTCTTCAGTTTCCTAATAGGAATTACTACATCAAATATTACCTATTCTTTAGCATCATTTACTGAATCGAGATTTTAAATTTTACCAGCCATAAATTATATTAATCAGTTATTTTTTGATAAAATCCAGCCCAGTTTAACTTCAAGGGAAATTCTACAGTCGCTAAAAACAAGTTGCAAATAAATAATATATCTTAAGTGTGAGGTCAATTCCAGGAATTAGCAGACAAATTGATACAAACACGAGATCGACTTCCAAAAATTTACTTTTACCTGATACCTAGCCGTGACATGACTTTACAATCTTCTCGTTCTGACAAAATTCTGGTTGTTGATGACTCTCCTGATAATGTGTTTTTAATCAAAACTATTTTGGAGGAAGAAGGTTATACCATTAGCACCGCAGAAAATGGTATTTCAGCATTAGCGCAATTGCAAGCATCTCCTTGTGACTTGGTGCTGTTGGATTTGATGATGCCAGGTATGGACGGATACGAAGTTACTAAATATATTCGCGGTAAAATGAAGTTATCACAATATATTCCCATACTGCTAATCACTGCCCACGATACGCCCAACGTTGCCCAGGGATTGGATTTGGGTGCTGATGATTTTATCCGCAAACCTGTAACGGTAGACGAGTTACTAGCAAGAGTGCGATCGCTTTTGCGTTTGAAGCGTAGTATGGATGAACGCGATGAAATAGCACGCCAGCGAGAAGATTTTGTCTCCCGCCTCACCCACGACTTACGTACTCCCTTAGTAGCTGCCGATCGCATGTTAATGCTATTCCAACAAGGCGCTTTAGGAGTATTATCAGCGCAAATGCAGGAAGTAATTGCGATCATGGCTCGCAGCAATATCAACCTGCTTTCTATGGTTAATACCTTATTAGAAGTTTATCGCTTTGAAGCAGGTCGTAAGACTTTGGCACTGCAACCTGTTAATTTAGCACAGTTACTACAGGAGGTAGCTGGAGAATTGACACCTCTAGCTCAAGAGAAAACACTGTCTATAAATCTGGAATTGAGTGAGGACTTAAACATAAATACAACACTCGGCGATCGTTTAGAATTACATCGTTTATTCACTAATCTAATCGGCAATGCAATTAAATTTACCGAGTCTGGTTCAGTGACTATTCGTCTTACTTCTCAAACAAAATTTGACAAAAATAGCCAATATCAATTGTCTGGAAAATCTGATGCCAACTATATTAGTGTTGAGATAGCCGATACTGGCCCGGGTGTTTCTTATGAAGAACAAAGCACCATATTTGAAAGATTTCGCCAAGGCACTCACAAGAGTTCTGGTACAGGCTTAGGACTCTACCTTGCTCGTCGAATAGTTGAAGCGCATCAAGGCGTTATTTTACTAAATTCCGAATTAGGTAAAGGTAGTAAATTTATTGTACTTTTACCCAAAAAAATATAATAAATCTAATAATTAAAAATTATCAATCCATCAGTATTTGAAATTCTCCACAAGACAAGCTTTTTGTAAGGTAGCAAAGCTGTAGGGTGTTACCACAAATATACTGAGGCAGCGCTAGGATTAAAGAAGTAGTTGTTTATAGCACAAAAAATGATTACCACTGAATTATCTAACGTTGGTGATACAATCCAGAATCAGCGTAAATTTTTTCAAACTGGCAAAACTAAAGATGTAAATTTTCGGCTTGAGCAACTCCAAACACTCAAGCAAGCAATTATTGAACATAAACAAGAAATAATCCAGGCCTTAGAAGCAGATTTACATAAACCAGAAGTCGAGACTTATCTAACAGAAATCAGCGTCATTAAAGAAATTGATTATGCTATAAAACATCTCAAAACCTGGACTAAGCCTAAAAAAGCACCCGTTTCCTTCGATTTTTTTTCCTACTCAGCTAGCATTTATCCAGAACCACTAGGAGTTGTGTTAATTATCGGCCCTTGGAACTATCCATTTCACTTAATGATTTTTCCGTTAATAGGTGCGATCGCCGCCGGAAATTGTGCAATTATTAAACCGTCAGAAATTGCCTCCCATACTTCTGGTATTGTCTCTAAAATTATTACCAAATATTTTCAACCAGCTTATATTGCAGTAGTCGAGGGAGGCATAGAAGCGAGTGGAAAACTACTAGCAGAAAAATTTGACCATATCTTTTTTACTGGTGGCACAGCCGTGGGCAAAATTGTTATGGCAGCAGCGGCAAAATATCTGACACCAGTTACTTTAGAATTGGGTGGAAAAAGTCCTTGTATAATTGATACCGATATTAATCTCGAACACACTGCTAGACGAATTACTTGGGGCAAATTTATTAATGCTGGACAAACTTGTATTGCTCCTGACTATCTTTTAGTTGATAAAAAAATCAAAAAAGATTTAATAGATGGGCTGAAAAAATGCTTAAGGGAATTTTATGGCGAAAATCCGGCAAATAGTCCTGATTATGCCAGAATTATTAATCAAAAACACTTTGATAGATTAGTTAAGTTTCTTGAAGATGGTGAAGTGATTATTGGCGGAGAAACTAAATCTTCAGAGCGTTATATTGCCCCCACAATAATTAATAATGTCTCATTAGAAGATTCTGTAATGCAAGAAGAAATTTTTGGCCCCATTCTGCCCATAATAGAATACAGTGATATTGCAGAAGCGATCGCCTTGATTAACTCTAAATCAAAACCCTTAGCGTTATACTTTTTTTCTCAAAATAAAAACCTGCAAAAGCGAGTTTTAGAGGAAACTTCATCAGGTGGAGTCTGTATCAACGATACAATGATGCAGTTTGGAGTCTCATCTTTACCATTTGGTGGAGTAGGAGATAGCGGTATTGGCAATTATCACGGCAAAGCTAGTTTTGACACTTTTTCTCATCACAAAAGCGTATTGCAAAACTCCTTTTGGCTGGATTTAAAATGGCGGTATGCTCCTTATGAAAGTAAATTGCCGTTAATCAAGAAACTTTTGGGTTAATAAACTATTTATTAACTTATAAAGCTGCAAATTTTAGATTTTAGATTTTTCCTTCAATCCAAAATCTAAAATCCAAAATTGAATGGTTCTTAACTATTAAAATCCAAACGCACTGCTGTAACGTTCTTCAGTCCAAGGTTCACCACGGCGGTGGTAGCCATTGCGTTCCCAAAAACCAAGTTCTTCACTAGCTAAAAACTCTAAACCATTAATCCACTTAGCACTTTTCCAAGCGTAGAGGTGAGGAACAACTAACCGCATTGGCCCACCGTGTTCAACTGCAAGATCTTCACCAAAAACTTTAAAGGCAAAGAAGTTTTCTTCTCGCATAAAGTCTTCCAGAGAAATATTAGTAGTGTAGCCGCCATAGCAATGTTCCATAATGTGGGCTACTTTGGCGTCTAGCTCAATCAACTCCATGAAATCTATAACTTTAATACCAGTCCATTTAACATCGAGTTTAGACCAGCGCGTTACGCAGTGGAAGTCGGCTGTGAACTCGTGTTGAGGTAGTGCCATAAAGTCTGACCAACTAAAGCTAGCAGGTTTTGCTAAACCCCAAACCCGAAACTCCCATTCTTCAGTGTTAACTTGGGGAGTTGCACCGTAAGTTAATACTGGGAAACCCTTGGCTAAATGTTGACCTGGAGGAACACGTTCCTCGTCTGCTTTTCCTGGTTTGTGAAAAAATTTTCCTAACATAGTGGGAGAAAAATAAGTTTTCTCAAGATATTTAGAAACTTTTGTGCTAAGTTGCCAACACCGCCAGATACTTTACCCCTGATTACGATTAGGCTAAACACATTGAAATTCCGTAATTACTTTATCTGGTTGTCCTTTGTTATTTGTTCTTTGTTGTCTGCAAATAACCAATAACCAATGACTAATGATTAATCGGGGTCTTAACCAGATAATGTCCAACTTGGAAACACATTAGTTTGCTAAATCATTACCCATAAATGATAGGTAATGGGTAATGGATGTTCCCAATTACTCACTACCAATTTTTCTGGAGCTAATGAGCTTGTGTAGAGTATCTATAATTCACCAGCCAATCAGGAAAGCTAAGAAAAAGCATTTATTCATTAGTAAGAAGTTTGAGCGGTGACTTTTGCCAATCAAATCTGTCGGTGCTGTTCATGCCTTTCCTGATTGGAAAATTATGATTCTTCTTCCTCTTCTTCCGCAGTTGGATAGACAAATGTAGAACGTCCGGTCAAAATAGACTTGCCCAGAGACAGAGCTTTCTGAGCTTCGATGGCGGCTTTATGCCTCCAAGTAGCTCGGCGTTTATCTCGTTTTGATTTGGAAGTTTTCTTCTTAGGAACAGCCATGTCAGCAGATATCGTGATTTTTGACAACCTTTTTATTTTAGGCCATTCACTGACGCCAAAGATGCCAATTTAGCCAAGAATTAAGTAAGTTGGAGTTGAAACTAGGGTGCATGGTGCATTGGGAGTCTGGCAGGGCTGGGAAGCTTTTTTCTAATCTCCCCATACTGCCCGATCTTTCCCAATCCCCTGACTCTAGAACCAAGCTGCTAAAACTAGATTGGAGCGATCGCTATTTTTCAAACAACAGTAGCGAGCGCGCAGTTTTGAAGTAAGTTGCCCAATTTTGAGCATCTGGGCGGTTGCGCCATTCTGGACGACTAACTTCTAATGTCAGAACTGGTGCGATCGCTCCATAACTTTGTACGGATACAATAATTGAAACATCTGTAACCAAAATATCTTGGTCAAAGCTCCGCTGAGCGGCTGCCCTAGCCGCCGCTTCTGCTCTTCGCAGAATGGTTTCGTAGTTTTCTTCTGGCAGACGATCGATTGCTAGGTCAACTCTGGCGGTGTAAGCTCGTACAACTTGAGGTGCGATCGCTTCTGTCAAAAACCACGCAGGAACGGTAGATATGAGCAAAACTACTAAAGGAACTATCCGGATTCTTCTGGCAATTTGGCTAATAACTGAAAAGGAAGCGATCGATGATGGTATGTGAGCAGAAATCTGACTCATGACCTTGTAGCTCCTGACTAACAATTTGTAAATTAAAATTAGGTGAAAGTATTTTCCGGTCAGCTAACGTAATAAAAATTACATTTTATCCTAAGATTCTTATAGAATCACCTAAACTAGAAAACATCACGTTAGCTTTGTTTTTTGAGCAAAGCCAACTGCAATTTTTAACCAGCAAACAATAACCGACAAAGAGCGGGATGGCAAATTACTGGGCGATCGCTATCGGCATCAATCAATATCAGTTATTTCAACCTTTAAGTTGTGCCCAAGCAGATGCTCAGGCACTAAAGGATATCTTGGTGACAGAAGCAGGTTTTGTCCCCGGACACTGCTTCGTGATGACAGATACTTCACCGCCAATCAAAGATAGATCCACCTATCCGATTAAAGAGAATATTCTGCTGCTCCTTGAGGATTTAGCTGCAACATGTTGGCAACCCCAAGACTATCTATGGTTATTTTTTAGCGGTTATGGGGTCAACTACAAAGGCAAAGATTACTTAATGCCAGCCGAGGGTAACCCCGAACTCGTTCCAGAGACAGGCATAGAATTGCGATCGCTAATGCAAAGTCTGCAACTAGCTGAAATGAATGTATTGCTTCTGCTTGATATTAACCGTGCTTTTGGTACCCAAGCAGATGCTCCTGTTGGGGAAGAAACCATAGAATTAACCCAAGAACTAGAACTTGCTACTATTTTTTCTTGTCAGCCAGAGCAGTTTTCCCATGAAAGTAGCGAACTCGGTCACGGATTCTTTACAGCAGCTTTGTTAGAAGCATTGCGTTCTGGTAATGGTAACAACTTGGCAGATTTAGAAAGCTACCTAAGCCTGGTAGTGCCCAAACTATGTCAGCACCACTGGCGTCCCATCCAAAACCCTGCCATTATCATCCCATCAAAACCGCAAATAATTTTGCCAAAATTTGCCCTAGAAAACGATTTTCAAGCAGAAGCGCTGATTTATCCAGAAGAATCCTTTGCTGTTGCCCTTGCAGCTCCTCCCCTCGACGATTCCTCTATAAATCGGGTCAGATGGGGAGAAACAACTATTAATTCCAAAGTTCCCAAGTCTAATGAAAAAGAAATTCAACAGTCGTCGGCTGCTTTTTTAGTTTCCCAGCCGCAACCACAGACAAATCCTTTGGTAGAAACTTCTTTAGGAGCGAACACCAAGGAAAGATTTATCCCTGATTCCTCCCAAGCCTACGTCTCTCGATTGCCACAGAATCAGCCAAACACTTCTTTGTGGAAGCAGTTTATCTTGTGGGGTGGAGGTAGCTTGCTAGTAGCAGGTTTAATTGCAGTAGTTTTTCTGCGTAATCAAGAAACTTTTAGAATTAAGGAAATTTCAAGCAGATCGCCCAATGCTACTGTTAATAGTTCTAAGGCGATCGAGAATTTACCAAATGACCCCTCGGTAATTAAAACCGCTCTCCCAGTTAGACAAAAAAATCAATCTAGCGCCCAGACAGCCTCAAGTTCCGAGTCGCAAAAGCGCAATCAAGCAGTATTGGACTTGGCGAAAATGTCGCTCCAAGAAACTCAGGCTAGCGATTTGAGCTTAGCAATTGCCACAGCTAGGAGAATTAAACTTGGTGAACCACTGTATGAGCAAGCTCAGGAAAATATTAAGATTTGGAGTCAGATGATTTTAGATTTAGCAGAGGGTCGTGCTAAGCAAAGACAGTATGCTAATGCTATTGCTGCGGCTCGACTAATTACCAAAGACGAGCCACTTTATGCCAAAGCCCAAGCAGCGATTAATTTGTGGCGGTTAGAAGGCAAGCAATATGTGAGCAACAAAACTCTTTTAGACGCAGCTAATGCCTTAATTAAGTCTGGACAAGCGTCTACATACAATCGGGCGATCGAAGTTGCCAAGAAAGTACCAGCAGGTCAACCAGGTTTTGATACTGCCCAAAAATCGATCGATAACTGGAGTGAGAAAATTTTAGACTTGGCCAAGCGTCGCGCCGCCGAAGGAGAACTCAGTACTGCAATTGAAACTGCTACTTTAGTACCAGAGGAGACAGCTTCTTACGAAGATGCTCAGGATGCCATCCAAAAATGGCAAAAAAAATAATAAAAAAATAGTAAAAAAATAGCTAGTAGTTATGAGTTAGGAGTTATATTTTTAGTTCTAGACTCGTAACTCCTGACCCCTAACTTTTCCCTCAGCAGTCTGTATTAGCAGTACTGCGATACATCTTCGCCACATTCGTCAGCAAGATAGCACAGCGCTCGAAAGCGTAAACCAACCACTTCTTCATATAAGGGGTTGAGCTTACACATTGGCGGAATGTGAAACAGGGTTTTGCCAAATAATTTGACATCTCGTTCAAAGGGACACTGAGATGGAATTAGCTTGCACAAGCGGTGAGCTAGTTGGCGATCGCGAACTTGAATGTTTTCTATCCGCTGCCGTAGGGGTTGGAGAATATCCCAGTAATGCCTAGAAGCAGAAGGGTTTAGCTGGGTTAGTTTCTGGTCACTAGTCTCTGGTTGATTGATTGAGACCCAGCTTACCAGAAAAATCTTTTTTGTGGTATTATCAAATACCTTCATGATTAATCCTCTGTATTATTGAGGCTGTTCACCTTTCTGGTGAATGTATACAACGTGGCAACGAACTTTCCGGAATATTCGCGTCCTGACTACGATATAATGTAATACTCGATTAGCCACTTAAGTCAGAACCTATATTTATTACTACGTTAAGTTAACCGCAATTTTCGCGGGATCGGTACTGTAGTAATCTAATCTTGTTTGTAACTTGACACAGTTTAAATTTTAATGAAGACATCCACCGTTGGGTAGGCTTTAGTGTAACATTTACAAAACTTAAAATAAAATCTTTTTCGAAGTATTTTTTGTAAGTATAAATAACAGTAATACTCTAGTGGGCAGTCTTTCGTCTGTGTGTTTTTGCGTCCTTGGGTTTTGTGTTCTGTTAATTGCTAGCTAAATGCAAAAGACACAGAGAGAAAAATTTTCCCTAGCCTTGAGTAGGAGGCTACCAAAACAAAGTCTGCCTAACTAGAATAATCAGGTCAATATTAGTGATTTTTCGAGAATTTGCTACCTATAGCGTCTTAGGATTAACTTACCTGGGGTTAGCATTGGGTTACATTCCGGGTTTACGCATGAACCGCGCCACCATCGCTTTAGTTGGTTCTGCTTTTTTAATTGCTTTAAGTGTTCTGAATCTACAACAAGCATGGCAGGCTATTGATGCTAATACCATCGTGTTTCTATTAAGCATGATGGTAGTGAACGCTAACCTATCCTATGCAGGGTTTTTTCGGCGTTCGTTATCTGTAATACTGAGTGTTACTCGCAGTCCTTTGGGCTTGTTGATTGCTTTAACTTTTGGCAGTGGGATTCTTTCAGCCTTTTTTCTCAATGACACCATAGCGCTGATTTTTACACCCTTAACCTTGAGCTTGACTCAAACTTTGGGTTTAAATCCGATACCTTATTTACTAGCGATCGCCGGTGCAACTAATATAGGCTCGGTAGCTACCTTGAGCGGTAATCCGCAAAACATCTTGATTGGCTCGTTTTCAGGCATTTCCTACCTAGATTTTCTACGTGTATTAGCACCAGTTGCCCTTGCAGGCTTGGTAGTTCAGGTAGGATTACTGTGGCTACTTTATCCAGATGTGCGCTCAGTCAAACCTTGCCAACTATTACCTACTACCAATCAACGTATTTTTAAACCATTATTTTATAAAACATTAGTGATTACAGCTGGGCTGCTGATTGCATTTACTGTCGGCTTACCCTTAGCTGAGTCTGCTTTAGTCGCTGCTAGCTTGTTGCTAATCACTCGGCGAGTTAAACCCCAGCGCATTTTACAAAAAGTCGATTGGAATCTGCTGGTAATGTTTTCTGGATTGTTTATCTTGACACGAGCCACCCAGAAGTTGAATTTACTTCACCCGTTTACCCACGCCGTTAACTCTGCTGCGAGTTTTTTGGGTGTAACTGTTGTTTTATCTAACTTAATTTCTAATGTGCCTGCTGTACTCCTACTGCATCCCCTAATTCCTGAGGGTAATACCAAGTATTGGCTATTACTAGCAGCCGGAGCAACCTTGGCTGGTAATTTGACTGTTTTTGGTTCAGTCGCCAACTTGATTGTTGTAGAAGCCGCTACTGATTTAGGTTACAAGCTAACTTTCTGGGAACATCTCAAATTTGGAGTACCAGTCACACTATGTACTCTACTCCTAGTGTACTTCTGGGTTCATTGATGATGTATGGCTTAGTGTGTTGAAAAATTCCTATTCATCACCCTTTAGGTTTCTTAGACTTGTCTAACATAATAGCTAGTAACTTATCACGTTCAAGATATGAACCATCTAAGTCTGTAACTTTTCCAAATGTGTCATCTAAAATCTTCTTTTTTCCTTGGTAGATGTGGACATGGATACCCATTTCCTGGACTAAATCGCTAGTCCAGAGAATAGCTGGTGTTGATGACCACACTTTGAACTGACAGTTTTGGTAGTCTCTCAGGTCTAAAGTGCGATCGCTTTCAACAAAGTTTGGGTTTTTTGTGAGTTTGTTTGCTAATTCCTTGAGGGGACTGCTGACTATGGGTTCCTTTGACCAATTAGAATCAACACCACAATTCCCGCAGAAATGCTTTTTATGTGGATTTTTAGCAAAGTCACCAAGGTCCAGATGTGGGTGCTGGCATTTATTACAGTAGAGGGTTCCTAGAGGCAGATTGTTAATTAATGCTTCTAGATATGCTAATGCTGAAGGTGGAGCAATTACAACTCTTTGTATATTTATTGATGTATTACCAAATAACGGTAACGATTCACCGGACTTTACTACTACAGCTGGAAAGTTACCATCTATAGTTTTTTTGCCCTGCAACTCAGGTCTGGCATGTACATGAATTAGAACGCTATCAATGTCAAGTTTGTCTGTAGTGTTAATTGCTGTTGGTAGTGCAGCCCAAATACCTATCCCTCCTGGATAATCATCTGGATTAATCGTCAATGGATTTTTTTTATAATGCATTGGCTGGGTAGAGTTTGAGCATCTTATACTCCCATCACTATAAACTGCCTGTTGCAAATCAGCTTTTATTCCCCAATGTACTTGATGGGTGCGACACCACCAGCGCTCTGCCCCGTTACGGAATTTACCACAAGGAACTATATCGCAGGGGAGGATTACGCCACTACCACTATCTGCCTCTGGAAACTGTCCTATAACTCTTTCACTAAATGGCACAGCATTACCTAGCGTCCTATCCTCTGCCCACACCACAGCAAACTCTTGAGTCATGCTATTGAGGGGCTTAGGTAGTTCTTCTACCCCCAGTTCCTTAATTATTTTAGTTTCTCCCTTTTTCTTTTCAGGACTATAACTCTCTTCAACTAGATGTAAATAAGTAACATTGTTTTTTAGTACACGCTTGATAGGCATATCTGACCCTTTGTCTAAATCAGTTTCTGTATATGAATCATGCCAGAAAGAAGCAAGTTAATAAAAATGTTAAAAACAATCTTCTGCTAAAAGCAAATGCTGAATCGTCAATGATTTGTGAAATCCTTGTATACATACTGTTAGAGCGTTGAGTGTTGAGTGTCAACTGTTAACACTCAACAGACACGACTGATATTTTTCACAACTGAAATAGGATTGCTATAGTTTTAGGAACGTTTGAGAAACAATCCCTTGGTTTTTACTAAATACAATTTGCTCATACCTGTCGTGGTCTAGGAAGCACACCCTTACCTTTTCTTTACTCATGATAAAAAACTGCATCTCACACCAAAGCGCAAAGACCCTCCTAAAAACTTTGCGTCTTTGCGCCTTTGCATGAGCTTAGGATCTACGATGCCACTTGAGCAGCAGTCCGAGTCCGCCGTCTTCTGCCATCGGCAACTTTCATCGGCGGTTCATCAGGGATTTGCATCAACAAAGTCACAGATGGTTGACACTGCAATTCTCGACGAATGGAACGTTGCAATTCTCTCTCCAAAGTACCTTGTAATCCACCCCAGTCTATATCTGCTGCTTCACCCTCCCCAGCAGCAAATTCTGACCAGCGCACAGTGAGAATTTCTTCAATCCGTTGTTTTACCCAGGTTTGTAGGAGCGATCGCTCTAAAGTTGTAACTACACCCCGGAGGTGAATTTCTGGTTTTGCTAACAGTTTCCCATTCCAATCGATGGCAGCAGCAATAGTAACAATACCTTCTTCTGCCATGCGTTGCCGTTCTTGCAGCACTTTGGCGCTTACCATACCGGAACTTGTGGTATCTACCAGTTCTATACCAGATGGCACCTTTCCAGCAACGCGGATAGAGTTTTCAGTCAGTTCTATAACATCACCATTTTGAATAATGATTGTGTTTTCTGCTGGTATACCCATACTTTGAGCAGTTTGGGCATGCTTTACCAGCATTCGATGTTCGCCGTGGAATGGCACAAAGAACTTTGGTTGAGTTAAGGCAATCATCAGCTTTTGGTCTTCTTGACAGCCGTGACCGGAGACGTGAATTCCTTTATCCCGACCATAAACCACATTTGCCCCTTGAATCATCAATTTATCGATGGTGTTGACTACAGCGATCGTATTTCCAGGAATCGGATTGGCAGAGAATACTACTGTATCGCCTTGACGAATTTTGATGTGCGGGTGTTCTTTATTGGCAATGCGGGTCATTGCTGACATTGGTTCGCCTTGGGAACCTGTAGTCAGAATCAACACATTTTCGTCTGGCAGATTGCGGACTGCGTGCAAAGGTTGCAGCAAATTATCTTCACATTTGATGTAACCTAAATTGCGGGCATGAGCAATCAAGTTCAGCATGGAACGTCCCACCACCGTTACTACACGGTTATGCTTCTTGGCTAAATCCAAAATCATGTTGATGCGATGGACGCTGGAAGCAAAGGTGGTGACAAACAATCGTCCAGTGGCTTGAGCGAATACTCGGTCAAGATTGGGATAAACTGAACGTTCTGAAGGTGTAAATCCTGGTACTTCAGAATTAGTGGAATCACTCAGCAAGCAAAGCACACCTTTTTCACCATGTTCTGCTAACCTTTGCAGGTCAAATCTTTCACCATCCACTGGCGTGTGGTCTATTTTAAAATCACCTGTGTGGATGATTACACCAAGTGGCGTATGAATAGCAACAGTGAAGCTATCAGCTATAGAATGAGTATTGCGGATATATTCCACTAAAAAGTTTTTGCCAATCCGTACCACATCACGGGGTAGAACTTTTCTTAATTCTGTGCGCTCGCGTACTCCTGCTTCTTCTAATTTCCCTTCTAGCATTGCCATTGCTAGTCTCGGACCATAAATCACGGGTATGTCAAATTGCTTGAGATGAAAAGCAATTCCACCAATATGATCTTCATGACCGTGAGTAACGATCATTCCTTTGATTTTATGGCGATTTTCCCGCAAATAGGTCGTATCTGGGAGAACTATATTTACTCCATGCATCGCCTCTGTAGGAAAAGCCAATCCTGCATCTAACAGAACAATTTCATCGTCGTACTCGAAAACACAGGTATTTTTTCCAATTTCATGCAAACCGCCTAAAGGAATAATTTTAAAGGCGGAATTATTAGCTTCGTTTTTAGCCATTTTCTCCTGAGATTGTTACTTTTTGTTAATTTATTTGATAGTTAGCAATTTTGTATTTCAAACAACTTTAGTTGTCTTTTCAGTCAGTCCCAAAGCAATCTAGTTTTAATTGAGATTTTCAATTGTTTATTCAATAAAAAGGACGGTATACTAAAACATTCATAGTATATCTACAAGTTTTAATACAGATTTATTAAAAACAACCTGTTAACAATTACGATCGTTGTTTATATGCGTGTTTACTAAACACTTGATTAGTAGCACTCAAGTAGCTGGTAGCTAGATTAAACTAAGTTCTTTAAGAACTTGCTCTAACTTTTGACTGACATCTGAGTCTGCTTCGCATAGCGGCAAACGAGTAGAACCAACCTCCCAACCTTGAAGTTTCAGTGCTTTTTTAACTGGAATGGGATTTGAAGTGAGAAATAAAGCTTTAAACAACGGGAATAATCTGAGATGAATCTCACTAGCTACCTCAAGTTTACCCGCACTAAAAGCTTGGATCATCTGCTGTAGTTGGTTTCCTACCAGATGAGAAGCCACACTTACTACACCCTTTGCCCCGATTGCTAACATAGGCAAAGTCATGTAATCATCACCAGAGTAAATCTGAAATTCTTTTGGTGTCAAGCGACGAATTTCACTCGCTTGATCTATGTTACCAGTGGATTCTTTGATTCCAACAATGTTACTTACCTGAGCTAACTGGGCAACTGTTTCTGGCTGGAGGTTTTGTCCGGTACGGCCGGGGACATTATATAACAACAGTGGTAAGTCGGGACAGGCTTGTGCTATGGCCTGAAAGTGAGCTTTTAATCCCGCTTGCGGTGGTTTGTTGTAATAAGGAACAACTTGTAAGGAACCATGTACTCCTATTTTAGCCGCTTTTTGGGTAGCAGCGATCGCTTCTTTAGTGGAATTTGAACCACAACCGGCTATTACCTTGGCTTTTCCTGCTACAGACTGCAACACTTCAACAAACAACTGGTATTCCTCCTCCCAACTCAGAGTAGGGGATTCCCCTGTTGTGCCACACACCACCAATGTATCTGTACCATTGTTAACTAAATGTGCTGCCAGTTGTGCTGCTACATCGTAGTTGACACTCCCGTCTGCTTTAAACGGTGTAATCATCGCGGTTAAAACATTGCCAAAATCTCCCACCCTCTTTGTCACTCCTAATTTCCCATATTTTTATATTTTGGTGGTTTTCTTTTGTAATAATCTATTTGCAAATTTTTTTCAAGTGTCATTTTTTCTTTATCATTTGTCCTTTGCCCTTCGTTGATTTATTAATAACTACGACCAATGACTAATGACTAGTAGCTAATGGTTTGAGTAGATTTTTCTCTACCAATAACTCAGCGATTTGTATAGCATTCAATGCTGCTCCTTTGCGGATTTGGTCGCCACATAACCATAATTCCAAACCACAAGGATGAGAAATATCCTGACGAATTCTTCCCACTAGAACTTCATCTTGACCTGTCGCTTCGATTGGCATTGGAAAATGATTAGTTTTCCAATCTTCTACTAATTTTACTCCAGGAGCAGAAGTTAAAATTTCTTTGGCTGCTTTTACACTAAAGGGAGTTGCAAACTCTAAGTTAATTGCTTCTGAGTGAGCGCGAAGTACGGGAACCCGTACACAAGTCGCAGTAATTTTGATTTGCTGGCTGCCAAAAATTTTTCGGGTTTCGTTGACCATTTTCATTTCTTCCTCACAATAACCCAAATCATTTAACGGCGAGTTATGCGGGAATAAATTAAATGCTAATGGGTAAGGCAATACTTCCGCAACTGGTAGCAGTCCTTGTAGTATAGCGCTGGTTTGGGTTTTCACTTCTGCCATTGCTCTTGCCCCAGCACCACTAGCAGATTGGTAAGTTGAGGCTACAATCCGCTGCACTGGTTTAACTTGATGCAATGGCCATACTGCTACAGTCATTAAAATTGTTGTGCAGTTAGGATTGGCAATAATGCCTTGGTGATTGGCTGCGGCTTGGGGATTTACCTCTGGAACTACTAAAGGGACTTGGGGGTTCATCCGAAAGGCACTGGAATTATCAATTACTACCGCGCCCTTTCCGACGGCGACGCTTGCCCAAGTTTTAGATGTCGAGCCGCCCGCACTAGCAAGTACTATATCAACGTTTTCAAAAGCGCGATCGCTAACTGGCTCAACTGGTATATTTTCTCCATTAAACCGCAGCGATCGCCCAACACTCCGCTCTGATGCTAATAACTTTAACTCAGCAACTGGAAAAGCACGGCTTTCTAATAATTCCAGCAACTCTGTACCAACGGCACCAGTGGCTCCCAAAATAGCTATACGATAAGATTTAGACAAACTCGCTTCCTCCTTTAAGAGGTTTGGATGTAATTTTTTGGAACAATTGTTAATTTACTTATGTTTAAATGGCGATACACTCTGGAAATACGTTTTGAATAAATTTAGATTTTTTCTAATTTAATCTATCTCTATCAATCCAATACATTTATTTTCTTGACTATTTCATCAGTTTCAGTGATGTTGCATTTTCCAATTATTCTTATTCATTTTTTACATAAATTTCAACTTTACATTTATTATACAACAAGCCGTTATTTAACATAATAATTTGACATATCTGCACTTGGTCTTTTCAGAGGCATTCTACTACGTGTAAATGCAATCAAGTCTTAGTCGCCAAATGCGTTACCAAGATGATGAATATACTGTAGATTCCAATGAAATAAAGCTAGCACAACATTCAACTCAGCTATTGGGCCCGATAAGAGCTGGACTTTGGTACAGCAAGTTAATAGCTAGACTCAATACTATAGCTTTAACTTTAGAGTACTAACTACTGGTTGAGAACCAGGATATCACGGTGTCAGCCCAATGAATAATTAATTCATGAGCGATCAATTTGTTTGGGGGAGTGGAGAGATGGGGAGATTGGGGATATGAGGGAGATGGGGAGGTAGGGGGAAAAATGACAAATGACCAATGACTAATTGTTATGAAGCTAAAGTGTCAAGTCTTTGGACATTGGCAGTACACTGGATCTTTGCCCTAGGACAACCATCCATCTTTGGATATCATCAAGCCTTGTGGCAACCTCCCATTGCCCCTAAGAGACATCAAGCCATAAACGCGATTACTTGCGTCTTGTGTGTACTCAGAGTTTAAAATACCAGAAAACTAGAGACGAAGCATGAAAGTCACCCAGGAAAAACTTCCCGCCAGCCAAATTGGTTTGGAAATAGAAATTACGCCGGAAATTACCAAGCAAACTTACGAACAAGTCATTAAAAACTTAGCGAGTACTGCCAATATTCCTGGGTTTCGTAAAGGCAAGGTGCCTCGGCCGATATTACTACAACGGCTGGGTACGACTCGAATTAAGGCAGCAGCCCTAGAAGAACTAATTCAAGATGGTATTGAGCAAGCAGTTAAACAAGAAGCCATCCCAGCAATAGGTCAACCGCAACTGCGCTCGTCGTTTGAGGATTTGATTAATAATTATGAACCTGGAAAGCCCCTAACAATTTCAGCGGCAGTGGATGTCGAACCAGAAGTCAATCTAGTGCAGTACACTGAGCTACAAGCCAAAGCTGAAGAAGTCAACTACGAACCACAGCAAGTAGAGAACACCCTAGACAAGGAACGTCAAGAACTGGCAACATTAATTCCTGTAGAAGGACGTGCAGCTCAATTTGGTGACATTGCCGTAGTCGATTTTAAAGGTGTGTTCTCAAAAGCCGATGGTGAAGAGGAAACAACCGAGCCAGAAGCTATTCCCGGAGCCGAAGCGACTGATTTTCAACTTGAGTTGCAGGAAGATAAATTTATTCCAGGTTTTGTCTCTGGGATCGTGGGTATGAATCCTGGAGAAACCAAGGAAATTGCAGCGCAGTTCCCAGATCCATATGCTAATGAAGATTTAGCCGGAAAAGCAGCAACTTTCACCGTAACAGTTAAAGAACTCAAGGAAAAAGAGCTACCAGAATTAAATGACGATTTTGCCCAAGAAGTCAGCGACTTTGAAACTTTGGAGGAGTTACGCACGTCTCTGGTAGAGCGATATCAAAAAGAGGCCTCTGAAAAAACTAAAACCAATCAGCAAGAAGCCTTGTTAACAGAACTGCTTAAGCACGTAGAAATTGACTTGCCAGCAACTTTAATTGAGAAAGAAGTGGATGCAATGCTCACCCAAACAGCAATTCGCTTGTCTCAACAAGGATTAGATGTTAGGAAGTTGTTTACCCAAGATATTATTCCTCAATTGCGGGAGCGATCGCGCTCTGAGGCAATTGAACGCCTAAAACGTTCTTTATCCTTACGGGAAGTTGGGAAACGCGAATCTATCGAGGTCACACCAGACGAAATTGCAGCCAGAGTCACAGAACTTTTAGAACAATATCGAGATGAGCAAGACATCGACGAAGAAAGACTGCGCTCAATGGTGGAAAATGAACTGTTGACTGAGAAAATTATTGATTGGCTCCTAGAACACTCCTCAGTTGAACTTGTGCCTGAAGGCTCCTTAAATCCAGTAGAGGAAACCGAAGCAGCACAATCAGATGCAAATGCCAATCCACCTCAGACACAAGAAGAAAGCAGCGAACCTTCTACAGAAGCCACACAAGGCTCGTAAAAAACCCATAGCTGTAATTATTCACTACTCCTGAGCTAAGGTGCTGGTGAAATGGGTAAGCTAAAGAAGATGAGCCAGATGAGGGAGTATCGAGAGATGGGGAGTGTGGAGGTAAGGAATTATTAAGTAATAGCTATTTTTCCTCCCCATTTTCCCAGACTCCCTGTTTGCTAGGTTTGGCAAATGCTCGAGTCCCCAGTTCCTCCCGAGAATTGAAAAATAAAATGAAAAATTAAGGAATTTTCAGGAAATAGTGACATCGTTTGCGTCTGGGCTTGATACTGTGTTACACGAGAGGAATTTATATGAGGCATAATGGTTAACACGTAGTTTAAATAAAATTCCGCTCAGTCTAAAGGCGGCATCTGCTGTTTAGACCTTTGTCCCAATTATGGTTAACTCTTTTATGCTTGTATCGCAGTCGGGAAATAATCCCATCAGCAACTTAAGTCGAATAAACATTAACTCCCAGTTGAGCAGCCCTAACAACATCGTGCCGATGGTGGTAGAACAATCCGGTATGGGAGAAAGGGCTTTCGACATCTACTCCCGCCTGCTGCGAGAGCGGATTATATTTTTGGGAACGCCAATAGACGATGCCATTGCCAACTCAGTTGTCGCTCAGTTGTTATTCCTGGACGCTGAAGACTCAGAAAAGGACATTCAACTGTACATCAATTCTCCTGGCGGCTCGGTCTACGCAGGGATGGCAATCTATGATACAATACAACAAATTCGTCCCGATGTTGTTACCATCTGTTTTGGATTAGCCGCAAGCATGGGGGCATTTTTGTTAACAGCAGGGGCGGCAGGTAAACGCATGTCTTTACCTGATTCCCGGATTATGATTCACCAACCACTTGGTGGCGCTCAAGGGCAAGCTATTGACATTGAAATTCAAGCCAGAGAAATTCTTTACGTTAAAGCAAAGTTAAATCAGTTACTATCTCAGCATACTGGTCAACCTTTAGAAAGAATCGAAGCAGATACCGAGCGCGACTTTTTTATGTCGGCAGAAGAGGCGAAGAACTACGGTTTGATCGATCAGGTCATTTCCAGGCAAAATCTTCCCACAGCAGGGGAAAATGTCACCATTCTGAAATAAGAGGCTGGTATGTCAAAGTACGACTCCCATTTAAAATGTTCATTTTGTGGCAAGTCTCAAGAGCAGGTGCGTAAATTAATCGCGGGGCCGGGAGTCTACATCTGCGATGAATGCGTTGACTTGTGTAATGAAATACTAGACGAGGAGTTACTCGATACAAATGGTGCAGCAGCCCAACCTGCACCAAGATCGGAACCACCGCAAAAACGCCGTACCCGCTCATCGAGTATTTCGTTTAATCAAATACCCAAACCAAGAGAGATTAAAAAGTATCTTGACGAACACGTTATTGGTCAAGACGAAGCCAAGAAAGTATTATCAGTCGCCGTTTACAATCACTATAAACGGCTGGCGATCGTCCAGTCTAAGGCGAGTGGTAAAGCTGCGGCTGATGATGCAGTAGAGTTGCAAAAGTCCAATATTTTGCTAATCGGGCCGACTGGTTGCGGCAAAACTCTTTTAGCCCAAACCCTAGCAAAAATCCTTGATGTACCCTTTGCCGTCGCTGATGCTACGACGCTGACGGAAGCAGGGTATGTGGGAGAAGATGTAGAAAATATTTTACTGCGACTGTTGCAAGTGGCAGATCTAGATGTAGAGGAAGCCCAACGGGGAATTATCTATATTGACGAAATAGACAAAATCGCCCGCAAGAGTGAAAATCCCTCAATTACCCGTGATGTTTCCGGGGAAGGCGTGCAGCAAGCTTTGCTGAAAATGTTAGAAGGAACGATCGCCAACGTACCACCCCAAGGAGGGCGCAAGCATCCCTACCAAGACTGCATTCAGATTGATACTAGCAATATCTTGTTCGTCTGTGGTGGAGCTTTCGTCGGCTTAGAAAAGGTTGTGGATCAGAGAGTTGGCAAAAAAGCAATAGGTTTTGTGCAGCCGGGAGAAGGACAATCGAAAGAAAAACGGGCAGCAGACACTCTCCGCCATCTAGAACCAGATGATTTAGTCAAATTTGGTATGATTCCAGAATTTATTGGGCGCGTGCCAATGGTAGCAGTGGTAGATCCTCTAGATGAAGAAGCGCTAATGGCGATTCTCACCCAACCACGCAGCGCGCTAGTGAAGCAGTACCAAAAACTGCTGAAGATGGACAATGTGCAGTTAGATTTTAAAGCAGATGCTCTGCGAGCCATCGCTCAAGAAGCCTACCGTCGCAAGACTGGTGCTAGAGCGTTGCGGGGCATTGTGGAAGAATTAATGCTGGATGTGATGTACGAGTTACCCTCTCGTAAAGACGTGACACGCTGTACAGTAACACGCGAGATGGTTGAGAAGCGATCGACAGCCGAATTGATCGTGCATCCATCTTCATTACCCAAACCAGAATCAGCCTAATAGTCATTAGTCATTAGTTAAAAACTAAGGAATAATAATTAATGTAGGCAGGACAAGTGACTAATGACAAAGGACAAAGCGTAAAGTCTCTTGCGTACTCCTTTGGAGAAGCAAGCTACGCAAAGCGTCTCATAGAGAAGTTTTCTTTCTAGACCCGAAGGGGCAAGATAGAGGCATCAGAACTTTGCAGGAGAGGACAAAGGACAAAGGACAAATGCCTTACATTAATGTTCGTGGGGTTGAGCATTACTACGAATGGGTAAAAAAACTATCTGGCTCTTCAGCAAAACCAGTGATGGTTTTCATCCACGGTTGGTCTGGTTCGGCTAGATATTGGCACAGTACGGCAGATGTTTTATCTGAGCAATTTGATTGTTTACTCTACGATTTACGAGGATTTGGTCGTTCTCGTGGTAAGCCAACCATAGCTCAAGCAAGTGAATCTGTTGCCGAGTCACAGTCACTTCAAGAAGCATCAGAGGCAATCAGAGAGTTAACTTATGAATTAGAAGAATATGCTGATGACTTAGCAGCTTTGCTCGATGAGTTGCATATTCAGCATGTTTATATCCATGCTCATTCAATGGGCGCATCTGTAGCTACTTTATTTTTTAACCTCTACCCCCAACGAGTGGAACGAGGAATTTTAACTTGTAGCGGTGTTTTTGAGTACGACGAAAAAGCATTTACTGCTTTTCATAAATTCGGTGGTTATGTAGTTAAATTTCGTCCCAAATGGTTAGGTAAAATACCATTTGTTGACCGGATGTTTATGGCGAGATTTCTTTATAGTCCGATACCAAATTCCGAACGACAGGCTTTTTTAGAAGATTTTTTACAAGCAGATTATGATGCAGCATTAGGTACAATTTTTACTTCAGTTTCTAAGGCACAATCTGAATTGATGCCCCAAGAGTTTGCCAAGCTGACAGTGCCAACTCTGCTCGTGGCGGGGCAGTATGACAAGATTATTCCAGCCGAGATGGGGCGTCAAGCAGCAGCATTAAGTGACAAAGTTCAGTTTGTCCTGATTCCGAATACAGCCCATTTTCCGATGTTGGAAGATGCACCAACTTATTTACAGCAAGTAAAAAAGTTTTTACAAATTAAGACACCTGTTGACGGTTAACAGTCATCAGTCAACAGTTAACGACCTTTTTATAAAAGTTTTTTAAACAGTTAAGTGTACTTGTGTTATGCCTTCACGCATCTGATATTGTCGGTTTAACCAAGACTTTTGAATTATTTTACCGAGCAAGGGAGCAAGTTGAATCAACAGCGATCGCAGCAGTGGATTTTTTCGCAATAGTTCGCCTTGTGTAGCTTCTTTTAGCTGGAGTTGCTGGGCGCGAATAATTTCTGGCTGACGTTCTGCTTGAATCTGCGATAATGCCATATCAATCTTTTGGTGTTGAGCTTCTGTGTGAAACAGCGGTACAAGATGATTGGCGGCGACAATGACATCACGCAATGCGAGATTAATCCCTTGGGCACGCACAGGAGACATTGGGTGTGCAGCATCGCCCAGAAGCAGTACACCTGGTGCGTCCCATTTTGTACAATAACCGACGACAACAGAAAGCCGAATCGGGGATTCGATGGTATCTGCATGATTACGGAAATGCTCTGCTAGCCATGAGGGTGATAATGAGGCAAAAATCTCTGCCCAGTTGACCTGCTTGGAGTCAGTCTTTTCGTTAGCGGACATTACCCAACCTAGATGCAGTTTTCCTGATTCTGCTGCATGAAAAATACTAAATACGCGATCGCCATTTAAGATAGTACGAAACACATTATCCGTTGCAAACTTGGGACTGGCAGCAAGCTTAAACCAGAGAATGTCTACATTTTTGGGCTGGCGTACCAATTCCAATCCTATACGTTGTCGCACAAGAGAATTTCGACCATCTGCTCCAATCACTAAATCAGCAGTAAATTCTCTGCCATCGCTGAGTACTACACCTGCGACGCGTTGATTACTCCACCGTAAATCTTTGACAGGAACACCTTGGATAAATTGAAACCCATCATTGGTTTGAGCTTCTGCAATCAGTGTTTTGAGCAGTGGTGGTTGTGGAAGCAGGGTACAAGGTCGGGACGCCCCCATTGGTTCATCAACTCGAAATAACAGCTTTTCCCCGAAAATAAATTCCCATGCGTCGAGTTGTCGATGGGGAATATCTGCCAATAACCTCGATAAACCCATTTGTTCTAATGCATCTAAGCCACTAGGCATTAATGCTTCACCGCGAAATACACGATGAAAGTCTTTTGCTGCTTCAATTAAGGTTACAGCAATACCCCGTTTTGCAAGCAGCAGGGCAAGTGTTGCACCAGTAGGGCCTGCGCCCACGATCGCAATCTGCATCACCGCATTCCTCCTGTATCAGTTGCTCTCAAAGATGTTGGCCCAACGATCTTGAGATTAACTCAAACCCAGTTCTCGTTTGAGCAAGTTAATTGAATTAGCGCCGATATAATTCTCAACTTTAATCAGCTTTGGGGGACGAATAATATCTTCATCAGCTGCTAGCACAGCCGCTTGCACGGCTGGAAAACTGGCTAAGTCACTGATAATTACCTCAGCTCGCTTGACGATTGCTTGAAGTTTATAAGCATCTTTTGGTTGGGAAGTCATCACCAGTAATTCATCTCCCCGCAAACCGTGGAGGATAACTTCTGCCGCACGGGCAATTCCAGAACTGAGACTAACTATACCTACACAGTTTTCTTTGGGCAGAGTTTTCAAAAAGTTGAGTTCTTTGGTGTAGTCGTAGATATCCAGAGGAATCACCCGTACAGATTTGGGAGCGGCGATCGCTTCCACATCGTTGATAAAATACCGACTTGTGACTACTGTTGCAGAAGTAGTTTTATCTAGCACAGCTGTTAATTCTTCGATTGCTACCAACTGTACTGGTATTTTCAGCGATCGCTCTAATTCATATACCATCAACTCACCAGCACCCAGATCGTGAGATGGAACTGCAACCAATACCCGCGCACTACAACGCAAGCGCCAGTCTATTTCTGCTAAAAATGTCTCTCTAGCTTGACTAAGCGAACATCCTTGGGAGAGTAGTTCATCTAGTGCTTGCTGGACAATTTTATATGCATTGGGATGTTGTTTGAGAGTTGGTGATTGTAGCCTGCTACCGCCCTCATGACCTTGGGCACGCACATAAATTCCGGAACCAGCTAGACTTTCCACAAATCCGTCTTCTTCAAGTTGACGGTAAACTTTGCTAATGGTGTTACGATGTAACCCAGTTTGCATTGCCAGCGCCCGTGTACTTGGCAATTTGTAACCAGGTGGATATTGCCGGGAAGCGATCGCAAAGCGGATTTGATTAAACAGCTGGGTTGATGCGGGAATTTCGCTGTCTGGCTGAATACGGAATTGAATCATCACCAAACCTCCTGAATACTAGTAGCAGCAAGTGTCTAAAAGAGGCAGGGGATGAGGGCAATGAGAGGGATTGGGGAGATGAGGAGGAATAAAAGTAATTGACTCTTTCATCTCCTTCATCTTTTCCTGCTCCCTCATCTCGTGTCCTTTGCTCTTAATCGAACGGCTGCATTTGTTACATATTAAATATTTGATTTTTACATGAAATTTTCTGTTACAAACTTTGAATGTGCTGATTATGGTAATTGATAATTTTATTGAAAATAACCTGGACATACTGGCATAGTTATATCAAAGAAATATACCGTTAATCACATAACACTGGTAAAAATTATTATGACAGAGCAAGCAATAATTACCACAACGGTTAAACTTTTGCAAGATAATATTCAAGTGTCTGCTTATCTAGCACAACCAAAAGAATTTGCAGCTTATCCAGGAATCGTAGTGTTGCAGGAGATTTTCGGTGTCAACGTTCATATTCGGGAAGTTACAGAGCGGATTGCAAAACTAGGGTATGTAGCGATCGCACCTGCACTTTTTGAACGTATTGCCCCTGGCTTTGAAACTGGTTATACCCCAGAAGATATTCAAATTGGTAGAAAATACGCTTGGGAACAGACTAAAGCATCAGAGTTATTGAGCGATATTCAACTAGCAATTAACTACCTCAAAAGCCTCCCCAAGGTCAAAAAAGATGCCTTTGGCTGTATTGGTTTCTGCTTCGGGGGTCATGTTGCCTATCTTGCAGCCACCTTACCAGATATTAAAGCTACGGCTTGCTTATACGGTGCTGGAATCACCTCCCGCACACCAGGAGGTGGCAATGTTACACTCACCCGCACCAGAGAAATTACAGGTACTCTGTATGGTTTCTTTGGTAAAGAAGATGCTAGCATTTCAGCCGAACAAGTAGATGAGATTGAAACAGAGTTAGAAAAATATAAAATTCCTCATCGTCTGTTTCGTTACGATGGAGCTGACCACGGATTTTTCTGTGACCAGCGTGGCAGTTATAATCCTAAAGCTGCTGCGGATGCTTGGGAGCAGGTGCAACAACTCTTTAGTCAACTCAACTGAAGCCCATACAGCCAAGTTTGTCATTGGTCATTGGTCATTAGTCAAAAATAAAGGACAACTGACACAAAAGACACAGGACAACTGACAAAGCGCAAAGTCAAGCCACTGTTACCTCAGCGCTCTGCGCCGGAAAGCAAGTGGCGTTAAGCCAAGGCTTCCTTGGATGCCTGCGGCAACGCCAAGGGTGAACGGAACTTTGTAACAGAGGATAAATCACAATTTAAACTCCAGTGGCATCAACTCAAATTAATAATTAATCTTCAAAAGTCATGAATTCCGAATCGAAACTTTCTCAAACAGCCAATTCGTCGTTTACAATGGACGATTTTGCCAAAGCGCTAGAAAAACACGACTACCAATTTCAAAAGGGACAGGTTGTACATGGTAAAGTATTCCAACTTGACCATGATGGAGCGTATGTTGATATTGGCGGCAAATCGTCAGCTTTTCTGCCGCGCGATGAGGCTTCTTTGAGAGCAGTGACAGATTTATCGGAGGTGCTGCCATTGCAAGAGGAACTGGAGTTTTTGATTATTCGAGATCAAGATGCAGAAGGTCAAGTCACCCTTTCCCGAAAGCAGTTGGAAATTCAGCACATCTGGGAACGATTAGCCCAAATGCAGGAAAATGCCCAGACTGTGCAAGTAAAAGTTATTGGTGTGAATAAAGGTGGTGTCACGGCCGAGGTTCTATCTTTGCGGGGATTTATTCCGCGATCGCATTTGGCTGAGCGCGATAATTTAGAAGCACTCAAAGGTCAAACTCTAACTGTGGGCTTTTTAGAAATTAATAAAAGCAACAATAAACTTATTCTTTCTCAACGCTTGGCAACACGTTCTAGCAATTTCAGTTTGTTAGAACTCGGTCAATTGGTGGACGGTAAAGTTACTGGTATCAAACCTTTTGGTGTGTTTGTCGATTTAAATGGAATGAGCGCTTTACTTCATATCAAGCAGGTAAGCCAAAAATTTATTGAGTCTTTAGAAAAAGTATTTCAAATTGGTCAACCAATTAAAGCTGTAATTATCGATTTGGATGAAGGTAAAGGGCGAGTTGCTCTTTCTACCAGAGTTTTGGAAAACTTCGCTGGGGAAGTGCTAGAAAACTTTGATGAGGTGATGGCTTCGGCTGAAGCCCGTGCTAATAGAGCCAGCAACAAAGTAGCTGAATAGTTATTGAAGTGGGCTATTTACACAAAGCATTTAAATTCCCATCTGAAACAATTTTAAATTTTGAATTTTGAATTGTTAATACTCCCCCTGCATCTACAAAAGATATGGGGGGATTTTAAATTAGGAAAACTTTTAATTAGAAATTATTTATGACTAAATATGGTTCAGAGATGCGATAAATCGCCGTCTCTACAACTGGAGTTTAAACTAAAGCAAACGAAAATAGCTCGACAGAGGATTTCATGAATTCGATGTCGAACAGCCATAGTATGAATTAACAACAGAAGTATTAACCAGTATTTTTGGATACTTTCTTGGGCTTAGTAAAGCCTTTTTAACAATAGGATAACGAGTTGGTTGCTGTCGGGGTCTGCCTGGAGTCCAACCAAGAGACTTTCCGGATGCATTCGCTAGAAGAGTTTATCGAAAATAGCCAATCCGGAGCGTGAAGTTCAACGAGCGATAGGAGTCAAGATGTTGCTGTGTGGATATAAGCATGAAGAGATAATGCCAATACTGGGGGTATCGAGTGGTTTGATCGGTAAGTGGAAAAAAGCATTTTTTCAAAGAAAAGTGGAAGGTTTAAAGCTAGCTGATAAAGGAAGTTGTGGGCTATTAAGCCAAGAACAGCGTTCGTCGCTCATAGAGTGGCTGTTAACACTCATATAGATGGACTTTGAACGAGCTAGAGTATGAGAACAGCCGCAAATACGGCGTTACTTTCTCCTCAAAGCAAAGCTAGTATGATTGTATTTAATGAAGCACGTATCAGTTGTCAGAAAACTCAAGCACACAACCCAAAATATGATAAAGAATTAGTCGGGTCAAAAAAAAGAGATTTATACACTGCTGGCAGGGCGACGTAAGGAAATAGAATCTGGAGAATTAGTCGTATTTATGGTCGATGAATGTCATTTATTATGGAAAGACGTAAACGGCTATGTTTGGGGCAAAACGAGCGAACGAGTATCAGTGCCTGTGGGGAATGTCCGTTGTAAACAAACATATTTCGGTGCATTCGACTATAAAACAAAGGAATTTTTCATTTCCAAGCCAAAAAAAGCTAATTGTGAGACTACAACTGGATTGTTAAAATATCTTCAATTCATAAGCCCTCAAGCCAAAATTTTAATTATTTGGGACGGTGCTAGTTACCACCGTTCAGGGCAAATTAAAGAGTATTTAGACTCGCTCAACGCAGAACTAGAAAAAGAACAATGGTTATATAACTTGTGAACGCTTTGCCCCAAATGCTCCACAACAAAACCCTGTAGAAGACATCTGGTTACAAGGAAAAAGATTGATTCGAGAATTTTACTTTTTTTGTCATTCTTTCTCTGTGGTTAAAGGGTTATTTGAATTAGGAATTGATTGTCAAATTTTTGACTTTCCTAAGTTGCATGAATCTGGTGTTTTCTCATGAATCATTTAGGATTGCTATAGTAGATTGCCTGAATAGCGATTGTTATATCAGCCGGGAAGTGCGACAGCAAATAGAAGAGACATTGCTATTACCAATCGCAGAGATTAAACAGCGCCAGCAGCAATCTTGAATACCCATTTAAGAAATAGTTTATCTTTGAGTCGTACAGCTAATTATTCGTTATGTGGGTTACCTATCTGTTGTTATTTGACTTGCTTTTTATCTAATAGTTAATTCTTAGGTAACTGCCAAGAACGCCCTTGACAATAAACATAACCATTGGCAATTGAGATACCAAACATTTGTCGCATGATTCTGGTTGCTTCTTTCCTCTCTTCATCTGTCAAGCAATCCTGACCTTTGAAACCTGCTCGATAATGTCTAGGATTACCACCAGCTTCTACATAACGTTGCTTACCCATTTCTAAAATTTCTTGGAACCTTGCATACTTTTGCTTTTGTTCTTCAGTCCAATTTGCCATAATTACAAGTCCCAAGTAGTCGGAACAATATCACCATTTTGTAAAATCATAGCAATTGGTAAGACAGGGCTGGGCGTATTTATATACCAATTGCCACTATCCTCATCATAGAACGTATTACCGAGTAAATCTATAGTAGTCAGTGCGTTCATAATTAAGTATTGGGCTTCACTCGGTTCCATCAGAAATTACTCTACAAATTGACTTTAGCAATTCTAAAGGAAAGAGAAAGTATTTCCCAAGTCTTAGGCAATAAATCTATAGTAATTCACTTTGATTTTGAACTTACTTACCTTACCAGGGGTAGGGAATAGGGAAGAAGCTTTTCCAGTTGTATCTAACGGTAGAAAAAATCAAATAGGACTTCTATAGAATGGAAGTAATAGTTGACAATGGCGTAAGTATGTGAACGTAAACAATTAAACAAAGTTAGGAAACAACTAAATTAATTTGGTGTCATTAAGAGTATCTCGTCTTTTATTTATTAAGGCAGATTAATAGAATAAAAGCTTTGACCAGCGATATCTCCAATGGCTACGCCAGCACATATACTCCACATCAAATAAATACTTTTGGGTTTGTAATATGCCAAAAGTCATGTTCAACAATAGTCAGAAACAAACTCAGTGAGCCGGCGTCATTACACATATCACATAGATTAAGGTCAACTCACCTATGACTCGCATACATCGATGGAAATCTGGAACTGCTGCACTCATGGCAATGGCTATTACTACCAGCGTCATTACCCCCATGATTACCTTTGCTCCTGCTAATGCACAATATACCGGGCAATATGGAAATGTTACCATTCCTTCTGGAGTGAATTTGCCTGTTACCTACGAAAAAGAAACAATCGCTATCGTTCCTGGGGAAAGCAAATCTATAACCTTGAGAATAGCAAATGACATTATCGACAGAAATAGAAATGTCTTAATTCCTGTTGGTACTAAAGTAATTGGACGCTTAGAACCTGTTGACCTAGACGGTTATTCCAGAAATGATGATAACAAAGGAAAAGGCGTGCGGTTTGTAGCTCAAGAATTAGAATTTTCTAATGGTCGCCGTCAGTCGATTAATGCAACTTCTCGCACATACACCACAACTCAAAGGGTTTCACAAGGCCCTAGCACTGGTCAAGTGTTAACTGATGCAGGTATTGGTGCAGGTGCTGGTCTTTTGGGTTCGCTAGTTACTGGTAATAGCAAAATTGATGATTTAAAACCTGTAATTGGTGCAGCTGCGGGTGCAGGAGCAAGTGTACTGTTGCGGAAAAAACAAGTGAATGCTTTCGTTATCAGACCCGCAGAAGATTTGAGGCTGACACTCAATTCCAACTTGATCCTATACCGTTAATAGGTTTAACTTTATTCAAGTGGTGAATTTAATCATCCCCATAGGCGATCGCCACATTAACTATAGTAGGCGATCGCCTTCATTTTTAACCACAAACTATTCTATTTAACAGCAACTATTCAACCTCTGTATCGTCTTAATCAGTATCGATATTTATTAAAAATTTAATTGCGCTATTGAAGGAGCTAAGAAAGTCCGTTTTATTGTATTCTTTATTCAAAAGAGTATTCACTATTAGAGAATATCTTCATCTTTATTGTTAATTACTGGCGTTCGAAGGAGGCTTTTGTTGTGAGAATTAAAAATTTCGGTCTAAAAGCATCTCTTGCAATTCCTGTAGTATTAATTCTTTTAGCTGTGGGCGAAAGCATAAAAGTATCTTCAGTTAAAAACGTCTCTCAGGTATCCACTAACAACGAAATGAGCTTATCCAGCCGCCAAGTAATCAGCACCAATACAACCCCGAAAATATACTACGTTAGTGGTAGTGGTAATGACAATAATAGCGGACTCTCTACATCATCCGCCTTTAGGACAATTCAAAAGGCAGCAGACCTTACCAATCCTGGCGACACAGTATTGATTATGAACGGAGTCTACAAAAATTCAGCCAAAGATAAAAGTGTAGTTAGTATTAAACGTTCTGGAACTGCAAATGCATGGATTAAATATAAAGCATATCCCGGACATTTCCCCAAAATTCAGCATAATACATGGAATGGTATCCTGATATCTAGTAGAGCTTCATATATCGAGATCGACGGGCTGGAAGTTGTCGGAAACAATGCCAATATAACGCTCGATTATGCCATGAGTCAGAAGAGTAACAAATCAAATCCACTGACGAATGGAAACTGCATTAACGTTGACGGACGAACCAGTGGTCATGTTCATCACATTCGGATTTTGAACAACAAAGTGCATGACTGTGGAGGAGCAGGTATTTCCGCCATGCAATCCGACTATGTGACAGTAGATAATAACGTGGTCTTCAATAATGCTTGGTATGGTGTTTATGGTTCCAGTGGTATTTCAATGTTGAATAATTGGAATTCTGACAGCAACCAGGGATACAAGATGTATGTCACCAATAACAAGACCTACAACAATCGCATGTACATCCCTTGGATTAAAGTTGGAAAGATTACAGACGGTAATGGGATTATTATCGATAGTTCCAGAAATACTCAAAGTAACTTAAATTTGAGTGCATATACAGGACGTACTTTAGTTCAAAACAATCTAACATATAATAACGGTGGTTCAGGTATTCATGCATTCTTAAGCGCTCATGTTGATATTGTCAATAATACAGCTATTTCAAATAATCAAAGTCCAGAAATTGATAATGGACAAATATTCGCTCATGGATCATCTGATGTCAAAATTTTAAGAAATATTCTTTATGCTTATCCTGGAAAGCAAATTAATGATAACAGCAAAAATGACAACGTTGTTTATGATGATAATATATACATTAATGCTTCTAAAATAAATGTTAAAGGGCCTCATGATATTGTTGCAGATTCACAGTTTTTAAGTAAGCATCCCACTATAGAAAAGATAGCTAACGATTGGCAATCGCAGCAAGATAGACAAGATCGTTCAATGCAGACTTTTGTAGAGTCTAAGTCGCTAAATTTTGCCTGTGAATCAGTAAATTATTCTTTAGAAGGCAAAGTTATCAAAGTGGGATGCTCTCCACTACTTTTGGCTCAAGCTAATTTTTCTGATGTTTCATCTAACTATTGGGCAGCACAATTTATTCAACAATTATCTCAACGAAGTGTAATTGCCGGATTTCCTGATGGTAGCTTCCGCCCCGAAGAACCGGTAACACGCGCTCAATTTGCCGCTATGATTGATAAAGCTTTTCCAAAAGCACAACAACGTTCGGCAATCAATTTTACTGATGTGCCTAGCAATTATTGGGCATACAACGCCATTGAGCAAGCTTATAGCATTGGTTTCTTATTAGGATATCCTGGTAATCGCTTTCAACCTAACCAAGCTATTCCTCGCCAGCAGGTTTTGGTTTCTCTAGCTAACGGTCTGAAATATACTCCTAACAGCAATACCCAAAGCACTCTGCAATATTTTAACGATGCTTCTAGCATTGCTAGCTATGCGCGTAGTCCCATCGCCGCAGCAGCTAACAAGCAAATTGTGGTGAATTATCCGAATGTGAAGTTATTGAATCCAACTGCAAACGCTACTCGTGCCCAGGTAGCAGCTTTTATTTACCAAGCGTTGGTTAGTTCTAATCAAGCCTCACCAATTAACTCGCCCTATGTCGTGTCAAACCTCAGCAATTAAGTTGCTCTATATCATGGTTGTCAGGTCTGTTACCACAACACCTGTATGATAATCATGTCTGGTTGAATAGTTCTGATTAGGACTTGTCTTCGTCTTTAGACTCGTACAGAATTTCAAGAGCAGACTGAATTTTAACTTGAATTTATTAATACAATTTTGTTATTAGATTTAATTTAATTCAAGTTGTAATTCTAATCATTCTCCAAAGGCGATGGGGAGCATCTTCTTGTTGCAGATTTTCCAAGATAATAGATTGTCTTTGCAAATGAAGCGAAGCGGATTGAAGCAATCGCAACATCTAGACTTTGTGATTGCTTCTCTACGAGAGGCTTTGCGTAGCTTGCTTCCACGTTCGCGTAGCGTCCCGCAGGGAAGTGGTACGCTCCATTTCATTACGCTCGCAATGAGAAAATGTATTTTTACACATTTGGGATGATCCCAAGGCGATCGCCTTCATTTTTAATCTGATAAATGTATTTTCTTGCAACTATTCTATTTCTGTATCGTCTTACTAAGTATTGATAGTAGAAATACTTGTTTAATAGCTTTAATCGCTAAAAACCTTGAATTAGGTAAGTTTTGTTAAGTAACTAAATCTACCTACTTTAAGGTATTTTGTTTGGTTTCACTACGTTTAAGCAAACCTCCAATTATTATTAGCTGCAACATATTATCTGATTAGGTATTACCTACTTTTTAGCTTTTTAAGAGGTATTTGATAATTATCTATTACTAAAGTAATACTTATTGTAGATAAACAATTTCTTGGGAACCTCAAATTTCAATTTATGTCTGATTAATTAACAGTAAATAATTAATTTAAATGGAGTAAAAAACTAATGTTTACTTTAAAGCGTTGGCAATCTCGAACAGCTGCACTCATGGCTTTAAGCGTCACAGTTGGAACTGTAGCACCCTTGATGACAGCTGCACCTTCTCTTGCTCAAACTACTTTTTCTGATGTTTCATCTAATTATTGGGCAGCAGATTTTATTCAACAATTATCACAACGAGGTGTGATTGCCGGATTTCCTGATGGTAGTTTTCGTCCTGAAGAAGCAGTAACACGCGCTCAATTTGCTGCTATGGTCAACAAAGCTTTCCAAAAATCACAACAACGATCGCCAATCAATTTTGCTGATGTGCCTAGCAACTATTGGGCATACAGCGCTATTGAGCAAGCTTATACCATTGGTTTCTTATCAGGATATCCCGGTAATCGCTTTGAGCCTAACCAAGCTATTCCTCGCCAACAGGTTTTAGTTTCCCTGGCTAATGGTCTGGACTATACAGCCAGTGCTAATAGCGAAAGCACTCTGCAATACTTTAACGATGCTTCTAACATCGCAAGCTATGCCCGTAGCCCCATTGCAGCGGCGACTGAGAAGCAAATTGTGGTCAACTATCCAAATGTGAAATTCCTGAATCCAACTGCAACCGCCACTCGCGCCCAAGTAGCAGCTTTTATTTACCAAGCATTGGTTAGTTCTAATCAAGCCTCAGCAATTAACTCGCCCTACATCGTGGCTGTTGGGTCTACTACCCCAACACCTGTATCTGTGACAATTCCCCAAGGGACTGCTATCCCCGTGAAGTATGACAAGGCTGAAAAAATTCTAGTGACTAAGGACGAAACAGCACCTTTGACACTAACAGTATCCCAAAATGTTGTTACACCAGAAGGATCTGTAGTGATTCCATCTGGTAGTCAAGTTATCGGTCAACTTAAACCTGCTACAGGTGGTTCTCAATTCGTTGCTGAAAAACTAGTTTTGACCACAGGTCAAGAATATCAACTTAACGCTAGTTCTGAAGTGATTACCAAAACTCAAACCATCAAAAAGGGTATTAGTACTGGAGCAATCATCAAGGATACTGTATTGGGTGCAGGAGCGGCGGCTGCGGTATCTGGCGTCACTGGCGATCGCGCTATTGCTACAGAAGAAGTTTTGGGTGGTGCTGGTATCGGTGCATTAGTTGGTCTGTTCTTTGGTAAGAAGAGTGTTGATTTAATCGCAATTGACCCAAATACCGATTTACAAATGACAATCAATCAAAACTTGTTGGTTTCATTCAGATAGTCATTGGTCATTAGTATTTATAGCTGTAGTCACACCCTTTAGGACATTTTGATAAGGATGAATGATAGGAATAGTAATAGTTCTACCTCCTGCCTCCAGCATAGCTGCCTTCTGCCTCCTGCGATACAAACGACAAATGACTAATTCTCAACCTCCGGTAACCAAATAATAAATGTAGTTCCCAGTCTATTGGCTGAAGTTAAGTCAGAATTGATTGCAGGGCTGAAAACTTCGATTTCGCCCTGCATTTGTTCTATTAACTGTTTAGCGATCGCTAAGCCCAAACCTGTGCCAGGGATTTGGGTTTGCGCTTGTACACCCCGGTAATGCCGTTCTCCAAGATGCTTTAAATCTTCGGGTGGAATGCCAGGACCGTTGTCAGTAATCACAATTCCTTGAAAATTAGCTTTTTGTTGCCCAGCCCGGATTAAAATTTTTCCACCAGGGGGAGTGTATTTCAATGCATTATCGATGATGTTATTTAACACTTCTCGTAATGCTTTGATGTTGGCACGTACTAAGGGCAAATTTTGCTTAATTTCGGTTATTAATTTCAGCTTTCGCTCTTGTGCTATTGCTCTGGCTGATATTAATGATGGTTCTAAAATATCTACCAGCAAACACTCAACTGCTTTATCTCCGGTTCCGGGCAATAATAGAGGCAGTTTAGCATCTTTTTGGACAGTTGCTTCTACAAATACTTCATTTTCCGGCAGATGTAGTGGTGCTAAATTTGCCTCTGTCAAGTCGATTACTTGCTCAAATTGTTGCAGTAATTCTTGCAGGCGATCGCTTTCCCGCACTATGCTATTTGCCACATCACGATTAGTGTCTGCCGGTCGCAATCGCTTTAATAAAAGTTTACCAAAAGTCCGCAATGCTGTTAATGGGTTGCGAAACTGATGCAACAGGTTATCTAATAAATCCTGCTGTTTTTCTTGGAGAATTTGTTGCTCGTGCAACTGTTGCTGTAACCATGCACGTCGCTGATCTAAAATACAAGCGATAGCCAGTGTTTGGGCTATGTGTTGAATCTGACTTTGCTCGTGTTCGTTCCATTCCCGGTCTTCTCTACCAGTCACTAATAACCCCATCATTACACCCTCATAGACCAGAGGTAAAACAATTTGGTTACCACTTAGGAGATATTCCTCTTGTAGATCGGGTTGAGACGCATCTGGTATCCCAGACTCCTGTGACGAGGTTGAAGATTCCGATCCTGCTGTGAGTAACCTTTGGTGATGGGGTAATACTAATGTATTTCCAACTTTAAGCTTCTTAGGAAGCGTAGTCTGGACTGTTTCCTCTGCTTGTGGTAACAATGCTGTTTCCGGATAAATCATTACAGGAATTAGTTTTGCCTCGCCAGAGGGAGTTTCTACTAATTCTTGTGTTAGGTACACAATACTTAAAGTTGCTCCCAGCCCTTGGGCCAGCAGTGCTATTTGCTCTCGGCACAGAGCAAGAAAATCAGAACTGGCAGACATTAACATTTTTTAGCTCTTGCTCAAGATTACAGATTTTGAGGCATGATAAAGAGAGGATAATTAATTTTTACCTTATTCTTTTAATACAGCTTAACTAAATTCTTCTGAGTAATGTTTTGTACCAGGGAATTATATCCTTAGAGAGTTTTGCTTTATCTATACTTCTAAATATATTAATTTTATGGGATCAAAAGTTAAAAAACTATTGATTTTTTGAACTAGAACTCCTATAATGACGACGGATTTTGTAGCTATCACTACAATCTATAGCTTGAAAGAGGAGGACAATAGGTTGGCAAGGAGACGCAAAAGAAAAAGTCGTCGTCGCCAGGAAGGACGGCGGATTCTGGAACATGTGCCTCAATATAGCATCGAAAGTGGCGAAGAAAAACCTGTGACAGCAGCGAGAAGGTTCATTCAAGCTGAAGGTATTTTGCCACCTGCGTTGCTACTCGTAAAGCGAAACGAACACACCACAGACCGTTATTTCTGGGCAGAAAAGGGACTGTTTGGTGCTCAGTACGTAGAGGAAAACCATTTCTTGTTTCCCAGCTTAAGGACTTTAGAAGCTCCTACAGGTCAAGAAGCTCTAGCTTTAACTGCTCGCTGAACTATAAATGGCTATCTCACACACTCAATATTGCTCCTGACTATAATTAACTGGCAAAATTGCTAAGTTTATGCAAAATTTAATTTTTTTAGTTTGTAAGTGATTTGCCAGTCAACCTAGTTGAGGTAATTGGAAAGCCAAGTTGTCTCAAACCACCTAGCTTGCATGGCTTGGTAATGGTTTGAAAGATGCATGAAGGGAGTGGGTATAGAGCCAAGCGTGGTAAAAAGCGCTAGTGAAGTTGCGTTCTTTATCCTGGTAGATTGTAAAGCAAGCTTTGTCAAGAATTTAGATGAATAAATTTAAATTTTTTCCAACAACATAAGTTATGGAAAAATTGACAAAGCAACAGTCTTCATTTCCTCCTTACTACTTTCCATTGCTACAAGAGCAGGTCAGTCAAAAACGGAGCATCTCGTAGTTAAGAAACGATCGTCAAAACCAACAATTATTCACCAGCCTTTAACTGTAGAGTCCTGCGTAACTGGGTGAGTTCATCTCGATGGGCAACTACAGTAATCTTACTTGGGGAGGTTTGTTTGCTCTGAGTAGTTTCTACCTTGAGCAACACCTTCTCAAGTCTTCCAGATTTTTTCCAATAAAACAGACCACTCAAAGGCGACAGCAGTACCACAGCCAGAACAAAGCTACTGAGGCTAGGAAAAAGTAGGTATACTACCAACGACAGACAAACAATACCAGTAGCTGCTAGCAAAGTAAGAAATATTGCTAAGAACCAACTAGGGCGAACATTACCTTCAAAAGTGACTGCGTTTTGTTCTCGGTCTACCGCTGCCACTCGGTAAGACCGCGATTGAAAATACTCTTTTAATTGAAACATCAAAGCAGCTTCATCTTGCTCAGATACCAAGTGTGCTGTTTCTGTGCGGTCTTTAGTCGAAGCACGAATAAAGAAAAACAGCCCAACTGATAACAACAACGTTAACAGCAACGTAGATGGCAGAATAGCAGTATCCATAGCTAATTGTTATTATTTGATTGGAGGAGACTTATTCATTATCAATTATTCGTTACTTTGTTCGCACGTTGATGTAATCTTGCCAAAGAAAAGCTAAATCCTGGGCTTGAACTTGCCATTCTGGAGAAACTTGGTACATCCGCCTGGGGCGTCCCCGTCCTTCGAGTTTTTTCCAATATCCATTAATTGCCCTTTCGTCTTCTAGAAACTTAATTGCACTATAAAGTACAGTATCCGAAAGCCTATAGGTAGGATATTCAATTTCTAATCGTTGGATTAACTCAGTTCCGTAGGATTCGCCTTCTAACAAAATAGACAGTATGTAACAAAGTGCTAATTCCTGACAAAGGTAAGTTGGCGGAGGATTTTCAAAGAATTGATATATATCCTCAAGTTTCATAGTTAGTGAATGGCTAAAAAAGTGCCTTAGTGTAAGGTCTACAATTTTCGTAGTCAGTATATACTGCTACTCTCAAATGAGTAAGATATATAAAGCTACTTAAGTCAGATTTCCAAAGCGAAAACACCAAATTATTACCCACACCTGTGAAAATTGTGGGAGTAGTTTGTGAGTTTTAAAGACAGGATAGTATACTCCTACTCAAACTAAATCAGGTATGTTGAGGAGGGAACAGACAGTGCTGAAGTCACTGTTTTGGTGTTAAGTGATGCCGAGCTTGCTAGAACTGCTTAAGCAATAAGATGCCATTCAAAAAATTTTACAGTTAAAATGCTATTTTGTCTGTACAACTTAATAAACACTTTGTTTTACAGTGATTTTCCCAAAACAAATTTTAAAAACTTAAGCTAAAAAATATGTTTAAGTTCAAAGTGCTAAACCTATGGATATAGCTGGACAGTAACTATTACTGATTTTCTAGACTTGAGATCCTCTAGTGCTATCTGGTAAATGCGATCGTAAATTTATCAAAAACAGCCTAAGTGAGGAAAAAGAAAACGAATACAGGAGGAGATACTCTGATGCTTTCAAGAAACACAGTAAGTAAGGAAGAAAGTGTTTGTTAGCTCCATAACTGATTGTGGTTAGCCTCAGTGAGTTGCTTTTAAATAACTTTTTGCATCAAACCATCATAGTATCAGAGTATCCACACGAACAATTTCTTTGTTTACTCCTTGTCTTCCTTAAAAGCACCCAGCACATTGGTGATTCAAAACATATGTCACAAACTCCCAATGCCCCGTCATCTTCCTCTAATCTCCGGGCAATTGCCCAAACCTTTCGCCTTGCAGGTTGGATTAGCTTTTGGATTCAGCTAGTGTTAGGTGTTGTTTCTGGGATAATTGTGCTACTGTTTGGCATCTTTAATCAAAGAGCTGGCAGTCCTAATAATAATCCTGGGACTGGCTTTGGCGTATTTTTAGCAGTTTGTGGACTGGTTATTTTAGGTGTGGGCATTTATTTAGCTTACCGCTACACCAGAATTGGCAAACAACTGGAATCTTCCAATCCCAGCAACCGCCCTCGCAAAAGCGAGACTGTGCAGGTATTACGCTTAGGGCTGTGGGTGAATTTAGGAGGAATACTGGTGACTCTTTTGGGAGCGCAGGCGATCGTTGGTACGCTAGTAGCAAGATCTATATCTCCCCAAGCGATAACTACCCAATTTTTTGACCCCACACGAATTATTAGCGGTCTAGATATGCTTGTTGTACAGGCAAATACCAACACTGTATCAGCGCACTTTGCGGGACTTGTGGGGTCGCTTTGGTTACTTAATCGTATCAACAAAGCGTAGAAAGAGTAGTTAAAAGCAAAAGTTTAGCCAAAAATCTATACTTCTTTTGACTGATTTTATTGGGTAATTTTCTTATTTTATTGAAAGGTTAAATAGAAAATAATTCAAATGTATTTCTGTACTTTGGCGAAATTTTTAAAATTCAGCGTGACAAATAACATTATTTGCTGATATTAACATCTACCTATAAGCTGATATTAAAATTTTTATCATACTTGTTAACAGTTAACACTTAACACTCAACAGCCACCATTGATATTTTTCACTTTCTCCTGATTGCAATAGATACCTTCATCTGCCAATACTCCGCAGGCTAGAAAATCAGAGAATTAATACTAAATTTTGATTTTAAATTTTTCTAGCTGTGGCAAGATTGGCAAGAGAAAATTTTTATGTTTGCTTTTCTGCTCATGGCAAGGCAAAATCAGATATGCTGAGGTGTTGGCAGGAAGATAATAGGCTAAAAACTGAGAAAAATCTGTGCTGGATATCAAGCAAATACGGGAAAATCCGCAATTAGTTCAAGAACGATTGAACAGTCGTAGTGGTAAATACGACATTGAACCGATATTACAGTTAGATCGGCAACAACGGCAACTAGAGGGAACGCGCAGTCAACTCCAAGCCCGTAGCAACGAAATTGGTAAAATTGTTGGGCAAAAGCTAAAATCTGGTATCGATGCTCAAGACCCAGAAATTCAAGTTTTACGGGATGAAGGTAACTCTGTTAAAGCTAGATTGAGCGAACTCGAACCCCAGGAAAAAGACCTCAAAGCTGAAATTGCCCAGCTTGTTTTAGCACTTCCCAACTTACCAAGTGACTCTACACCCATTGGCAAGAGTGAGGAAGATAATGTAGAAGTGCGGCGTTGGGGTGATGAATATATTCCCCAAAACCCGAATATTCTTCCTCATTGGGAAATAGGTGAAAAGCTAGGTATTATCAATGTTGAGCGAGCTGTGAAAATTGCCCAAAGCCGCTTTGTGACATTGATAGGTGCTGGCGCAGCACTGGAGAGGGCATTAATTCAATTTATGCTGAGTATCCATACTCAACAAGCTGGGTATGTGGAAGTTAGTCCACCGCTATTGGTGAATACTGACTCTTTGACGGGGACTGGTCAGTTACCTAAGTTTGCTGAAGAAAGCTTTAAATGTGCTGATGACGACTTGTGGCTGATTCCCACAGCGGAAGTTCCACTGACTAACCTTTATCGGGGTGAAATTATCGCTGCTGAAGATTTGCCTATCTACTACTGTGCTTATACTCCCTGTTTTCGCCGGGAAGCTGGTAGTTATGGGCGAGATATGCGGGGTTTAATTCGTCTGCATCAATTTAACAAAGTAGAATTGGTAAAATTTGTCCAACCCAGCAGTTCTTTTGATGAACTGGAAAAATTGGTGGGGAATGCAGAAGCAATTTTACAGGCTTTGCAGTTGCCTTACCGAGTAGTAAATCTCAGTACTGGGGATTTGGGATTCTCTTCTACCAAAACCTATGATTTAGAGGTTTGGTTGCCTTCTTCTGGAAAATACCGCGAAATTTCCAGCTGTTCCAATATTATCGACTTTCAGGCACGACGGGCTGATATTCGTTTCAAAGAAGTGGGGAAGAAGGGCACTCAGTTTGTGCATACTCTCAACGGTTCGGGTTTGGCGGTGGGAAGGACGATGGCAGCAATTTTGGAAAATTATCAACAAGCTGATGGGACAGTAAGGATACCGGAAGCGCTGCAACCTTACTTCGGGCAGGAAGTTTTGTAATTAGTTATTCTCCCCTGCTCAAGAACAGCCTCCCCTGCTCTCCATCTCCCTCATCGCCCAATGCCCAATTAGAATGGAGATAACTATAACTTAATATTTTCACTAATTTGCTCTATGTCAGTTTTAGCAGCGATCGCAGTCTTGGCTGTTCTGATCTTAGTACACGAACTGGGACATTTTGTTGCAGCACGTTCTCAAGGTATTCTCGTTAACCGCTTTTCTTTGGGTTTTGGCCCAGTCCTTTGGAAGTATCAAGGATCGCAAACTGAATATGCTGTCCGCGCTTTTCCTTTGGGCGGCTTTGTGGGCTTCCCGGATGATGACCCTGATAGCGATGTTCCACCCAATGACCCGAATCTGCTGCGTAACCGTCCAATTTTAGATCGGGCGATCGTTATCAGTGCCGGAGTGATAGCAAATTTAATATTTGCGTACTTAGTATTAGCTCTGCAATTGGGTATTGTGGGTGTTCCCAAGGAATTAAACTATCAACCTGGTGTCATTGTACAGCCTGTTAATCAAGAGTCTATTGCCTACCAAGCAGGGATTAGGGAAGGAGACATTATTGTGGCTGTTAACGGGAAGGAACTTCCTGCTTCTGATAAGTCAACAGCTTTGCTAACAAAAGAAATTCAAACTCATCCCAATCAGCAAATCGAACTCAAAATTCAGCGTCAAAATCAACAACAATCCCTGAAATTAACACCAAAACTGGGAGCCGACGGTAAAGGTATAGTTGGTGTGGCGCTTAGTCCAAATGCTACAGCAGTTTATCGCCGTCCGAATAGTCCTTTTGAAATTTTCGGGATTGCTGCGAACAGGTTTCAACAATTATTTGTGGGAACACTCAGCGGTTTTGGGCAGTTGATTACTAACTTTCAACAAACTGTAGGACAAGTTTCTGGACCAGTTAATATTGTCAAAATAGGCGCACAATTGGCTGCTGATAACAGCGCAAATCTGTTGTCTTTTGCAGCAATTATCAGTATTAATTTGGCGATTATTAACATTTTGCCTTTACCAGCTTTGGATGGAGGACAACTCGCCTTTCTGCTAATTGAAGGTCTACGCGGTAAGCCTGTGCCTGCTCGGATTCAAGAAAGTGTGATGCAAACTGGTTTAATGCTACTCTTAGGACTAGGGATTTTTCTGATAGTTAAAGAAACTACCCAATTAACCAGTCAATTGGAGTGGGTACAAAAGTTGCTCCAGTGAGCGTGAGGTGAAAGTAGAAAGTGGGGAGTAGGGAAAAGCAAGTTTTATCTTTAAAGCAAAGGGCAGTAGAGATTCTCTCTCGCTTGAAGCGTCTTTATCCAGATGCTACTTGTTCTTTGAACTACTCAACACCAGTACAATTGTTGGTGGCAACGATTCTCTCAGCTCAATGTACTGATGAGCGAGTCAATAAAGTCACACCAGCATTATTTGGTCAGTTTCCGGATGCTGCAAGTTTAGCGATCGCCGACTTAGGAGAATTAGAAAACTTAGTACATTCCACAGGATTTTATCGTAATAAAGCCAAAAACATCCAAGCCGCCTGTCGAATGATTGTCACCGAATTTGACTCTGTTGTTCCCAACCAAATGGAACAGTTGTTAAAGCTTCCAGGTGTGGCGCGGAAAACAGCAAATGTAGTCCTCGCTCACGCTTATGGCATTAATGCTGGGGTGACGGTAGATACTCACGTCAAGCGTCTGAGTGAGCGTTTGGGTTTAACCGTGCATAAAGATCCCGGTTTGATTGAGCAAGATTTAATGGGTTTATTGCCGCAATCAGATTGGGAGAATTGGTCAATTCGGCTGATTTATCACGGTCGCACTATTTGTAAAGCCCGCTCTCCCGCCTGCGTTGCTTGTGAACTTGCTGATTTATGTCCCGCTGCGAATAAGCCAGTAATTGTCGGCTAGTCTTGGTCAGGGGGGAAGCAAATAGAGGGAGATGGGGGGACGTTAAGAAAAAACTCCTCTTGTGTGTCCTTGCGTTCACTTGTGTCTGGATGAATTTCAATTTGAGAGACTAGTAGGGAACATAACTAACCTAGAATTGAAAAGAAGACTGTAGAATGGAAAATGCTGTCTTTAAATAAGTTAGAGAATATATGGCAAAAAAGAGCATGATTGAGCGCGAGAAAAAACGCGCCAAATTGGTAGAAAAATATGCTGACAAGCGGGAAGCTCTGTTAGAAGAGTTCAAAAGTGCAGAATCTCCCCTTGATAAGTTAGAAATCCATCGGCAAATTCAACAGCTACCCCGCAATAGTGCGCCCAGCCGCCGCCGTAACCGTTGCTGGTTGACTGGTCGTTCTAGAGGTGTTTACCGCGATTTTGGGCTGTCTCGAAATGTGCTACGGGAATGGGCGCATGAAGGTCTTTTGCCTGGAGTGGTTAAGTCTAGTTGGTAGTCATTGGTCATTGGTCATTAGTTATTAGTCATTGGTCAATGACAAAGGACAAAGGACAAATGACAACTGACAAAAATTATTGACCACAACACTTATCAATTCCCAGACTTTCTAAGAGTAGATCGCTGACGGCGTTGGCGATCGCAAACTCCCCATAAAAACTATTGGAAAAATCATACGACTGCATCTCTGTAACAATGGCAATTACCAAAGAACCAAGGTCGTTTTCTCCTTCCATCCGTTGACGCACGAAAATCTGTGCGGCTCGTTGAGCAATCTTTCGGTTAACTGCTTCTGGAATAAATTCTTCATCCAGCCACCGCAGCAGACGTTCTCGCAACCATTCACCTTCGAGTTGCGGATTTTCAGGACGTGGTAGGGTGATAGGTGGAATCGGTTCAGTCATTTTTTTATTTTCAACGCAGAGTGGATCGTAGAGGAACGCAGAGAATGACTGCTAGTATCAAATTGCGTTTCTCTGATATTTTTTATATTTATGCAATATGATATCGCTACCATTGTTCAAGGTTATGCTCAAGGCTATTTTCTCATGGCTGATGAGTGCGATCGCCTCAATTGGTATGGAAGTCGCGCTCGGACTTTTATCCCCTTGGATGACAGGTTTCGCTACCCCAAGTCTTTGGGGCGTGTTCTCAATCAAGAGCGTTTTAGTGTAGCGATTAATCAGGATTTTCCGGCTGTAGTCGCTGGCTGTGCTAACCGCGAAGTCACTTGGATTTCGCCAGAACTGGAGAAGATTTACTGGCTACTTTATCAGACTGGTTACGCTTATAGTTTTGAAACTTGGCAAGGTGATGAACTAGCTGGGGGAATTTTAGGAATTGTCATTGGTGGTGCTTTCATTGGCGAGTCCATGTTTTACCGTATTTCCGATGGTTCAAAGGTGGCGATGGTCAAGCTGGTAGAAAGATTACGCCAGAGGAAATTTGTATTTTTTGATGCCCAAATGATGAATCCCCATTTGGAAAGGTTTGGCGCTTATCGAGTAGGGGATGAAGAATATCAAGGTTTACTTCAGCAAGCATTGCACCGTCGCTGTACTTTAGTGTAGGGATATAAACAGGACTTACGCACTGACTACGATTATTACGTCATTACCAGCGTACCCCTGCTCTTAAAGCTACGCGAGTGCGTCTAGTAGAGTTTGCGAAGTAATCGTCAAAAACTCTGGAATTGCTTCCCTACACTACGTTCCAGTCGCAATGACATTGAAAGTGCTTGCGTAAGTCCTAATAAAGATAAGTTGTAGCTTTTTGGATGAGACTGCATAAATTGTCTAAGGTCGCCCCAACATTAAAGTAAGAAACTTAACTTTTGTTTTGAATATCATGCTTGATATGCGGCAGTCTCAGAATATTTTAAATGGTAATAAATTATACCATTTACTCAAATCTTTGCAATAAATGAATTGGTCGTAGGAGCGTACACCTGTACGTCCTTATCCATAGATTTGTCACATTCTTATTTTAAATTGGTATTAATGATAATCGCTTTAAACTCTCCATCTGTCGCAATTATTTTTACTGATGTTAATAATTACAACGTACTGTTACTTAATATTGGACAAATAAATTGTGACACTTAGCACGAGACAAACATGATGTAACCCCACGCTACCTATACCTGCTATTCGATTTTACAGATATTGGCAAGGTTTTAGATCACACCATAGTTAGGCTATTTTTTATACGGTTTATTAAGTAAAAAACCAGAAAAATCAACCTTGAAGCGTGCGCCAATCAGGTCAGGATGTTAAATCAGTTACCCATGTTGTCTAGCCTTGAGCACTTAGTTCATCGATTCTATATGTACATGACTGTAGATAATTCAATTAGTCGTAGAGCAATTCAATGGAGACCTGAACTACATTTACAGCGCAATATTGATTTATATAAAACTCAACACGACCAATTTGCAACATTATTGAATCAAAAAAGCGAGCAAGGCTTAGTTCAGTTCTGGCTCGATATGGCGCTAAATAACTTGCCCTCAAAATATAATTGGGAACCAGAAAACCGTATCGAAAAAGCATGGGAGCATTTAAGTTTGTATTGTGAGGAAAGTTGCTATCGTGCTGCTTCACAAGTATGGAAAGAGAACCAATCTAAATGTTGGGAAGAATATATTTTTTTGGCGAGATGCTTGGTTTACAATTCCGGGAAATTTCGGGAAATTTTGGCGAAGTATGACCCAACTATTTCGCCACTTTACGGTTATATGATTGAAGTTTTGCGAAAAACTATTAAAGAACAGGGTGCAGTTGCCAAATTTTCTAAATGGCGGTTGTTGTGCAAAAAAAGTCACAAAGAACTCAAAGAAGCCTTAATTCGATATGGTATATATGAACCGGAGGTTTCCAGATTTTTATTTGCACGTAAATATTTTAAGCAAGTTTATCAATTCAATAAAATTCAAAACCCTGCAACTCGCAGCGGACAGCGTTGGGTAGAACCAGATAGCAATGACTTTCAAGAAGCAGCACAATATTACAACGCCGAAAAACTACTAGTTATTGCACCGCATCAAGTTGCAGTCGGTAAAGATGTGACTAGAGAACAACTGCAAGGTTGGATGGAAACCTGCATTACTGCTTTGCGAAATTATCCGCAATCAATTACCCCGAATATTTCTTTAGAAGTAAGGGATGTAGTTAGTTATAAAATTGAGTCAGATAAAAGTTTTTACCTGGAAATAGAAGATTCTCGACCTGAGCAAGAAAGCTTTTATCAGCAAACAGAGGCTAGATTAAAACATGAATTACTAGCGCTCAATGAAGACCAACAAGAAATTCTATATCTTTACTATGGATTGGGATGGAATCAAAAACAAATCGCTGCTAAATTTGCAGTTACCCAAGGAGCGATCGCACGCCGTTTACAAACTATTGAACGTAGGCTAATTAATGCAGTATATTCATTAAAGCAACCACCACAATGGGTCACGGGATATGTAACAACGTGGTTGAAGTATAATTACGAAACTCCCAATCTTTCTGATTTAATTCATGCAGCGTTGGTTACAGCCGTCAAACGACTGAACACTCAATCTCAGAATTTATTACGACTTTACTACGGACACAAACTAGACATTAATACTATTAGTAAACAACTTTGTATTATCCCAGATATAGTGAATGAATTACTATACCAAATAAGTTCTGAATTAGAACTTGCATTACTTAAAGAACTGGATTTAATGATTATAAAGTTTTTAAATATTTGGTTAACTAAACAATATAAATATATCCAAAATAAGAATTTATGTTTACAAACTCAAAAGTTAATCTTAACATAAAATTGAACGTTAATGTTATTATGTATACATTTTATGATAAATATAATAATAAACAAACCAAATTAGCTTTGAACAACCAATTATTGTTGCAAATACCTACCTCCATACAACAGCAAGCTTGGAAAGAGGCTCAAAAGCATTCTCATAAAATAGCACAGTACAATGCTTATTTGAATCGAGTTTGCTTGTATACATTTTTAGAATGGCTAAACGACCAATCTGATGAAGTATTATCTAATTCTTCAATTTATCCTAGTGAAGAAGGCTTATACAGCATTTTAGAAGTAGTAAATGGTGTTGCAATCGGGATTGGTAGGCGGCGAATTATACTTATCCCCTACGAAAACATAGATTCAGAATCACTGCGAGTTCCTCAAGAGTGGATAGATATCCCGACTTTTGTAGGTGACTATTACTTAGCCGTAGAGATTGATTTAGAACCGAATCCAGAGGAATGTACATTGACAATACAGGGGTTTGCGACACATCGTCAAATCAAACAGTTGAGCAAGTACGAACCACGCGATCGCACTTATATATTACCAATATACAAGTTAACCAAAAGCCTCACAGTTATGCTGCTAACATTAGATATACAAATGCGGGAGGAAGTTCCAGAATTACCAATTTTATCTGAGCTTGATGCTCAAAATTTCTTAGATATGTTAGGAGCTGCATCTATTTATTCTCCACGTTTGCGAGTCGATATCCCATTTGCACAGTGGGCAGCACTAGTGAATAATGATGAATGGCGACAACAGTTATATCAGCGACGGATAGGTAGATTGGTGACAAAAAGTCAAGTAAAAACAAACAACTTGAGTAAATGGTTACAAAATACCTTCGATAATGGTTGGCAATCTCTAAACACACTATTTAGTCAAGAATCTGGAAATTTAGTTTATAGTTTTAGACACCATGAGATAGCAGCTAAAGGTATATCTGTAGACGCTATAAAACTAATAGATTTAGAAATGCAATTGAGTAATCAATCAGTTGCACTCTTGGTGGGCTTGACACCAGAAAATGATGGAATAGCTGTACGCGTGCAACTGCATCCAGCTAAAGGACAAACTTATTTACCACCTGATATCAAACTAATTTTAATTTCTCAATCAGATTCTATTATTCAGGAAATTCAATCGCGGATTCAAGATAACTTTATTCAATTGAAACGATTTATTTGTCCGCCAGGTAAAAGATTTAAAATTCAGGTGGGTATTGATGAGTTCAGTGTGACTGAAGAATTTTTAATTGAATCACTTCCATTTACACAGCAATGAGTAAGTTAGTTATCTTGAACCTGGGAAAAGGTAACTTGCACTCAGGCTTTTCTTTTGTGAGTGTTCAGCTATTTTATGAAAAGTCAGTTGAGGAACGTTTAGAAGAAGGTAATTCACAATGGAACCAACTTCAAGGTAATTTACCAGCTAGCCCAACTCTTGTTGACTTATATCGGCGTTGGCAATTATTATATGAGTTAATCTACGAATCTCGTTATATAAATCTAGGTTTACGCCAATCTCAGCCTAGCGATGAAGATATCAAAATTCATGATGCTGATGTGACTCACTTTTCTGATGTAGATTTTTATGAAGTATGTCATGAGTTACAAAAGCAAATTGATATCTGGCTAGATGCTGAAGAGTTTCGCCACATTGAGCGCCAATTACGGATGCAATTAAGCAGCGATGATGAAATCCGTTTTATTATTCAAACCGAAGATATATTGCTTAGGAAACTTCCGTGGCATCTTTGGTGTTTTTTTAATGATTACCCTAAAGCAGAAGTTGGTTTAAGTTCCATCGAATTTGAAACTATAACTCAGGTTAAAAAATATACGCCACAAGTAAAAATATTAGCAATTTTAGGTGAGAGTAAAGAAATAAATATTGACGCAGATAGAAAAATATTAGAAAGTTTACCATCTGCTAAAACAGTATTTTTAGTAGAACCGAAACATTCAGAACTAGATACAATTCTTTGGGATAACCAAGGATGGAATATTTTATATTTTGCTGGTCATAGTTATAGTAACTATGAAATAAATAATGGATATATATATATCAATAAAAATGAACATCTAAATATTAATTATTTAACTAATTCTCTGAGAAAAGCTTTAATAAATGGCTTGGAAATAGCAATTTTTAACTCTTGTGATGGTTTGGCATTAGCACAAAAATTAGAGAATTTACATATTCCCCAAATTATTATCATGCGTGAAAGAGTGCCGGATAAAGTAGCGCAGGAGTTTTTGAAGCACTTTTTAACAAACTTTGCTGAGGGTCAATCATTTTATTTATCAGTACGACATGCACGAGAAAAGTTACAGGGTTTAGAAAGTGAATTTCCGGCTGCAAGTTGGTTGCCAGTAATTTGTCAAAATCCAGCAGTCATTTCACCTACTTGGGAAAAATTAAGAGGTAAAACTCAGGAAATAAAGAAATACATTTCACATTCATCACAGCAGATAAAACTTAGTTATAAAATAATATTATTTTTCAGTCTAGTTGTCACAATTGTGGTGACACTAATTCGATATTTCGGGTTATTAAAGTATGGAGAAATAAAAGTATTAGACTATCTAATGCAAATGCGATCGCTAGAATCAGAAGATAGTCGTCTATTAATTGTTGGTGCAGATGAAAAAGATATCCGCACCTATGGTTATCCTCTACCAGATGCTGTAATAACTCAACTTTTAGACAAATTGCAGCAGTATCAACCCGCAGCTATTGGTTTGAACATTGTCCGCGATTCACCTGTACCGATTAACGATACAGTTAATCATCGGGCACTAATTAGTCATTTGCAGAAAAATCACAACATAATCGCTGTATGTGCATTTAATAATAGTCCCGAACAAAGCATTTCACCTCCATCTCAAAGTCCAGAAATTCAAGTAGGTTTTGTTGACTTATACGACGACAAAGAGCAAACTAACAACCAAGATACAACAGTCCGACGCTATCTTTTATCCCGCAGTGAAAATCCGATATCTGAAGCTTCTCCTTGTACTGCAAAATATTCCTTTGGCTGGCAATTAGCATATCAATATCTCAATGCTAAAAAAATTCCAGTAACAATCTTCAAAGATGATTGGAAATTCGGCACATCTATCATCAAACGGCTGGAAAAATCTAGCGGGGGGTATCAAAACTTAGATGCACGGGGAAATCAACTGCTGATTAATTATCGCCATACTTTAGACCCGATTCATATTGCTCAACAAGTCACCCTAAGAGATATTTTGAATGCAGATAGCGATCGCTTTAACCCTGCTTGGGTAAAAAATAGAATCATCCTCGTCGGTGTTGTTGCACCAAGCGTCAAAGACCCGCATCAGACACCCTATGGTGAAATGCGATCGCTTTACATCCACGCCCATGTCGTCAGTCAATTACTTAGTACCGTTGAAGACCACAGACCACTATTATGGTGGCTACCAAAATGGAGTGAAACCCTATGGATATTTTGCTGGTCATTGACGGGAAGTATTGTGGTTTGGCGTGTCAAAATCTCACTTCACCGAAGCTTGGCACTTTCTATATGCAGTGCTATCTTATACGGAATCTGCTGGAGTATCTTCTCTTTGGGTGGGTGGATACCACTGATTCCCGGAATTATCGCCTTGGTCGCACCTTGGGGTGTTATCTGGGTATGTAATGCCGTTTACAGCAGACTGTATCGCTAAAGTTCAAAAAAATATTAATTTTTGAATAAAACCACAGATAAACACCGATATATTATCTGTGCGCTAATGAATTTCTGTGGGCTGATTTCCACCGCTCAAATTTTATGCATATTTACTGATGACATCAAAAGCAAACAACAGACATGAAACAAGCTGAGATTTTCGTTAGATTTATTTATGCTGGTATTTTGACGTTAGCTGCACAAGGACTCAAACAACCAAATTTATTTGCAACTTCGCCGCCACCACAACCACCTGGGACAGGTACGCCGAAAGGAAATTCAACGCCCGGAACAACACGCCCAGAAGCGACGTGCAAGCAAACAAACAAACCCCTGACAGTACTTAACGCCAACAACGGTAACGATTTTACAGCCTCTCCATATCCCAGCTTTTGGTTTTACGTGCCTTATAGCCAGGACGATGTTAAACATGCAGAATTTTTACTACTTGATGGCCAAGAACATAAAACTATTTATCAAACAACAATTAAGCTGACTACAAAACCAGGACTGCTCAAAATCAGCCTGCCAAAAAATTCCCAAAACTTATTAGATCCTAACCAAAACTACCGTTGGTATTTGATGGTGAACTGTTACACCAGTCGTAGTGATGAACCAGATATCGTTGTTGATGGCTGGATACAACGCAAAATAATTGACGTTCGGCGTTTGCAAAATCTCCAAACAGACGAGTCACAAAAACTTATTTTTTATACTAAAAATAATCTTTGGTACGATGCAGTCAATGATGTGGCAGAATTGCATTTCCAATACCCGAATGATGCTGGTATTCAAGCGGCTTGGAATAATTTACTCAAACAATTAGGCAAAGAATCATTAGCACAAGAAGCATTCATTGGTTCAATAATGCTTTCAACTCAGGAGTAATATGCTAGCAAACATCTAAGAAATTTCTCTGAAAACGGAAGAAATTAGCTTGACACTACTCCGAATAAATACATAGATTTATCCAAAAAATAGGTTTTGAAGCTGAATTTAGCCAGGTTACCAAAATTTTTTACAAAAAAATCATCCGACCTTCATACTTGCTTAGGGTTAGTCCCAACTATATAAGTAGAAACCAATCAAACCTCTAAGCAGGATTAACATGAAGCTAGATACACCTTTGGGACAAGATGAGACTATTCAGAAAGAATATGAATTCAGTTATTCAATGCTACTTTTTTTCCTAAAATCGCATTTTTGGTTGACTAACAAGAGGCTAATTGTAAATGCACCTAATGTTTTACTAGTGATACCTACAGGTAATGACACAGTTACCTATCCTCTACGAGCTATAGGTGGAGTTAGAACTAAAACCGAGTTGAAGTTTATGTCACTTCTAGCTGGTGTTGTACTTTTATTGATTGGTCTTTCTCTTGTTCAATCGATTGGAATTTTACTTATTTTATTAGGAGTTCCTATTATAATCGGAGCATTCCAAACACTAATTGTTGTTGCGTCTGCCGGTACTGGAGTAGTGCCATATTCTCATCTTCCTTGGGAAGCTGGAAACGCAAAAAAAATGATCAAGGAGCTAAATCAACTTATTGCAGAAATCTAGGCTTCTTGTATTTAAATTAGGCGATAAATTATGAAAACAGGATTTACATCTTGCTTTTGTCTGAGTTTAGCACTTCTATTTGCTAGCTCTTCACCAGCCTTCACACAATCTCAACAAGACGATACTTCTGCTATTCTCAACTTAGTAAGACGTGACTATGGCCCAGTTTATAGTGTTGTGATTATTGATAACTATGCCACACTAGACTATCGTGTTGGACAAAATAGTGCAATAGTGACTTTAAAGCGTCAAAATAATCGTTGGAAAATTATTGATGGTCGTCCTCGTAAATTTGATTATTGTGGTGAAGTTAGTTGCTTAGTCAAAAAGGGAGTTCCTCGTCAAATTGCTAACCAACTTCTTACTAGATTGTCCGCTTCCTACAAAAGGCAAAGTAATGAGTTAAAATTATTTCAACAAGCCTGGTCTAAAATTCATAGTAGTGCAATATCTTTTTTGGGATATTGGGACAATGGTACTTTTCCAACACCAAGTTCTATATTAACGGTTTCGATTTTACCTTCTTATACACCTAATAAAGTTTGCGTTGTCGGAATTACAGAAAATTCTCAGTATGTAGAGATTGGTAGAGTTTTTGGAAAAACTATTAATACAGAAAATGACAAACTTTCTCTAGGAAAGGACTTATCAGGAGTCTACGACACTATTACATCTCAAAAAAGAGAATTAGACTTGGCATCCATAGCACCACCCAACAATTGGTACTTCAGTCGAGAAACGAAGAACAAATTACAGCAAGCTGGTTGTACTACTTCTTTACCAAACAAACGCTAGTACCACTCAATGAAAATATGAAAATTTCCCTTTTTCAAAAAGTACTCTTCTTGCTATCCACTACAGGATTACTGGGAATTTTAACATTATTACCCGTCAAGGCAGAGATAGTTTGTCAAGTAACAGATCCTACTGGAACTCGATTAAATTTGCGCGATCACCCAAATGGTCGGGTAATAAATGCTCTCAAAAATAGTAGACAAGTCGATATTCTCGAAATAGCTTATGACAGCCAAAATCGTCCTTAGGCTAAAATAGGCGGCTATTACAACGGTCAATATAGAGTGTGGGGCTGGGTAATTAGAGAATTTATTAGCTGCTATCAGCAATAGAGTTTTGGTACATGTCAGTTAATAACATTAATTTCAGCTATGCGATTTTTGGCGATAGCTAAGCGATCGCGCTTGATGTTTCGGCCAGCTAAGTACATAATTTCTACTCTAAAAACAGTGAATTAATATGCGATACTCAACAAAAAATAAATTTTTAAAGAAAACACTCTCGGTTTTCACATCTGTCTAAATAGAAGTTATCTGTACACAACAAATTTACAACTTTGATTACTGTCCAGCAGTTGAATTTGTGGAGGCATCATTTTTATGATCTTTAGTTATGACGACTAAACAGTTGAAATATTATCTGTGAATTCATACTGCTACTTGCTCAAATAATCATTGTTTATACACAAAAATAGTCAAGGAGAAATACCTGTGAATTTTGAGTCAATATACCAATCTAAATTTAGCAAGAGTTAATTTTCTTATCTAACGTTCACTCTTTTTAGTACATTCTTAACTTTAATTCCATTTACAGCTTTTGCTCAGTGCAATTGGAGTGTTTGGAAACTTTATTTTTAGTTAAGAAGATGGTTAGGTTGTAGCTTGCTCCCCCGTAGTGGTACGAAGTGAAACCCAACAAAGCCCTGAAAATTTTGGGTTTCGTTCTTCAACCCAACCTACACCTACAAAATTATTTCAAGTCAGGTAGGTAAAAATAATAGTCAAATTTTAAGTGAAGTTTTGTGAAGGGTAGTGATAAATCAAATAACTAACAAAATCAATGATTAAAACATTTAAGCGACAATGGTTAACTATAATCTTTCCGGCGGCTATTGTACTAATGGCGATAACCAATCCATCAGCAGAAGATTATTATTCGTATGAATATAAAAATTTCAAAGAAAATATTACTTCTAAACATATATGCCAACGCACGGACATCGAAGAGAGTTCTTATTCTAAGTTTGAACTTCTAGTAAAGTATTATAAAGAGTTATGTATTCCTATCGCAAATAAATTTTTACAACAGCATTCTGAAGATGTTTTATCTATAATTGCTAGCAAAACTTCTAGAGACAACTATATTTTGTTTAGCATATATCATCTAAAGAAAGATGATGTTATGCAAGCTGTAAAGGATAAAATAAGTCCAGAATTTGAAGAAAAAATCATAAACGTTGTTAATGACAGAAGTAAAATATTGCAAGTAATGGCTAATGCTAAACTTTATCATGAGCGAACTTTTACAAAAATAACTAGTAAATTGAGTGCAATTGGAGTGTTTAGAAACTTTCTTCTTGGAGGATGTTTTCAAAAAATTAGAGGGGATGGGACTTAAACAAAAATTAAGCCAAAATGTAGCCAAAACTAGTTTTATAAGCGGTAAATACGTCACGATTCATGGTTAACCAATCAAAAAATCGAAATGACATAGCTGTTCTAAATGCTTCTAAATCTACTCTTCTAGAAGCCGCTAGCACGTCTACAGTAAATGTATTTAAAGAGATCAGGAGCTAAAAATGAGAAATAATTTTGTGTTTGCATTAATATTTAGTTTGGTTGTTATTCTATGTCTATTAACTAACAAAGCAGTTGCTTCCTTGAATCACCAGGAATTACCATCAGCACTCATAACTGCTATTCGTCAAGATTTTTTGCCGTATCGGGAGAATTTTAGTGATTACTTCAGGGATAGTAAGGATCACAGAGTTTTTTTTGTTGACCTGAACAATGATCGTGTCAAGGAAGCAATTTTATATCCAATAGGTGGAAGAATTTGTAGTAACCGTAGTTGTTCAATTTTTATATACACGAAAGTTGGTGACAAATATAGAAAAATTTCTGGTGATGAAACTGACCGATATTCGGCTGTTGCTGGCTCAAGGAATGAACCATCAATTGGAGTTTTGACGACTAGCAACCAAGGATGGCGCGATCTAGCAACTCGATTCTTTGACTATACAACTCGAACAGAAAAGTGGTCGCGGGTTCGTTATAGAAGTCACGGATATACAGATTCACCTCTAGTTCTGATTTCGACTCCAAGAACTATTTTGAAATATTCCTCAGGTGTTGAAACAGACTTAAACAAATTTTTAGCCCCTTGATACATGCTATTTAGACAAAAAATCGGGAGTAATCAATAAAACGGAAGCAACTTAAAGAAGTGGAGAATTTAAACCCTAGATTCTTCTCACTCACTCTTATGGTTCATGCCTTCTGCCTGGGGTGGGCGATCGCAGAATCTGACCAAAATAATTCTTAAAAAACTCACATTAACCTCATATTTGCTTGAGAGTACTTCCAATAAATAATTAAATACACCTTCCAAATCAAAATACACAAATACATTGAAATATGAACTTCATCAAGATTAATCAACAGAGTGTGATTTCAACATTAATTTTGCCTGCTGTTTTCGTATTATCAGGCTGTTCAAGTAAGGTTCTCAATGAAGGAAAAGCCCAAAAATTAGTAGATAAGTTTACAAGCTCTTATAGTGGCACAGCAAAGATTGCTGGTGGTGTTGTTCAGAATGAAGGGGCTTCAACGGCTGAAGCAAAGTTAGACTTTACTAATTTTGTTGATAGCCGCAATCAATATAGTAGCTATTCTGGTCCGGGAGTGGCAAGTTTCAGCAAATACAATGATGATACTTGGGCACTTACTAAAGTTACAATAACCCCACCGGATAGCATTCTATCAACTCGTTGGTACGACACAGGGATAAAAGAGTAATAGGTTATTTCTCCCTTCCCAATTGGGGAAGGGAAAAATCAAAGCCTTTGTGCTTGTAAGCTATCCATCAGTTACCTCTTTCTTTACAATCTTGAAATGCTTATTTTATAAGTATCTTCAATACTGAGATATTAGGCATTCTTGACATTAGGATAAATTGAGATGAAACTATCAGGGATTAAGAATAGTGTAGCTTTGGCTACAACAATTATTGCGATGACAGCTTCAAGCACATATGCAAAAACAACTGGTGCAGTAAAAATCTGCGTCATCTTAAAACATCGTTGTCTTACCCATAGTTCAATTAAAAAAGGTGAATATGGCTACATGGGTAAAGTTTTAATGGAAAGAGATGCGAAAAAAGGTGTTAGTACGCAATGGAAGCTTGAATTTGTCAAAGGTAAAGGTGTTCGTATTCATCCAGCGAATAATTCTAATGTATGTCTAACTAGTGATGGTGGTAATAGATACGATAGCTTTGTTGTGAAAAATTGTAGTGATGCTGTCCAAGAATATCGAAATTATGACGCTCCTGGAAAAACAAATTTGGATGAACGTTTAAGTACCTATTTTCAAATAGAAAAAGCATATGACGAAGGAACTGAAATAGGAATTTATATCAAAATTGATAACAAATATGTCATTCCTCATTCAGATGTAGCTGAGTATATGCATATATCTGGTGGTATTACTTCTTCAACCAATAACTTAGATGTAGGAAATGCTTTTACAGCATGGAAACTTGTACCAGTGAAATAGTTTATGTCATAAAATGCTTTAGTCAAATTAATAATAATCATGAAAACACGATCGCTATTTAGTCTCAACTTAATATTATGGCTACTGTTAACTAGTTCTGTTTCATCTTTTGCACAACCTTCAATAGCAGGAATTACAGTTTCATTTGATAAATGTGCTGAATCAAAAACTTGGAAGCGTCCTAGTGATGCAGAACAAAGAAGATATCTCCAAGAATTTAAGAGATACGATCGAGAAACTATTGAGCAGCTAGGAGGAGATTATTGGAAACGTAATGTTTTTGTATTTACTGACTATCCTGGAGGTAGTGGTACATATGATATTAATAATTTATCTGGGCTTTGGAGTCTTCCTAAACTTAAGTTTTTATCAACCAAATGTAAAACTTATTCAAAAAACTTAATGTCTAAAAAAATGGCAGGAATATGGTTGTTTTCTTATCAAATAAAAAATATCAAGTGGGTAAACAATCACTATGTTGTGTTAGTTAAGTCTACTGGTGCTGGTATACAGTTCATTCAAGTGCAACGACAAGAACATAGTAATTCATTGCCATTAAAAGTTATAACTGAAGATGGTATTGAACTCAAGCAACTGAAATATTAGTTGATGCTTTTGAAAAAACGTGAAGATATTAGCTTGGCAATTATCAATTTTATCGTCAGTAAATGTGAAGAGGGAAATTAACAATGAAAGTCTTAAAATTGACTATCCTAATAAGCACATTATTAAGCTTTCAAATTATTGCTACCAAAACATTAACGCAAGAAATCAAAAAAAATAGTCTAGTTCCATCTCAAAAAGATGCCATTGCACTCGCACAAAGTGTTTGTGGCACTAAAAATTTTACTAAAGAAAAAGGTAAATTGTCTTGTAAAAACTGCCCATCTTTTACCAGTTCTAATGGAAGTGGTGGTACTTTAACATCTGTTGTCTACGGCAGTTTTACTAAAGCTGGTAGTCGTGAAGCTTTGGTTGACTTGGGTGAGTGTGAACCCCATGCTGGTAATTGGGGAGGTACTGTCTTACTCCGCCGCACCAATAATGGTTGGTCTAGAGTGAGATATGAGAAAGGATTTCGCTCAAATATTTGTCTGAAAATTCTCAATCAAACAAATCGTCATTCTCTTGTTTGTCAAGGTTCTCACATGGGACAAGGTTATTTAGCAGAGCGGCTTGATGCTATAGTAGTTGGTTCTACTAAAACCACAACAACTAATCTGTTAAAAGTTGGTTCTAATACAGGCAGTTGCGAACCCCCATATTATGAAGTGCAAATCAAAGATTTTCTAACTCAGGATACCAATAAAGATGGTCTTTCTGATTTAGTTGTAAAAGTCAGTGAAGCTAGCGAGGCGAAGAGTAATATTCGAGGGAATGGTGAAGGCTGTATAGATATCCGCTTACCAAAACCCAAATTCCACCAGCTAATATTTTTATCTAACGGGCAGTCATTTCGCCCCACCCCAACGACTGCTAACCTGATGAAACGCTTAGAAGTGTAATGATAGCGATCGCTTTTCGCCTATACCAATTCCTTAACAATCAATTACTCTGACTACTCTAGACCAAACCTGTCTCCGGCACAATTAGCTTCTCTGCTATTTAGACAAAAAATAAAAATGAAATTATTATTAGCTAGTACAAGCTTACTTGTCCTTTTTGCATCCCCAGTTTTTGCTCAAGAAAATACAAATTCAGATACAGTTGGGCTAAGTTGTAACAAGATACTGGCAATAAAAAAGGATGCTTAGATGCAATATTACTACCAGAAAACAGGTAATAGTTCTCTTGCCGCGACGGATAGAGCATCTGAAACTTACGCAGAATGCCACAGAAAGCGTAATAATAGTTTACTGGCTGCTTTCCCTGCTGATTTAAAACAAAGAATCAGCAGATATCGCCAGCTTTATCAACAATACCGCATCGCTTCAATTGATTTAGAACGTGCGTATGCTGGTGGTGGTACAGCGTATGGTCATCAACTTTCACAAACTGCACCGTTAGATGAGGAGATGGTAGAAGCACTGATTAAATTAAAGCGTCAGGCTAAACAAGCAAATGATGTGAAAAAGAAAGAAGTGCAGGTCAGGATTGATAGGTTGCGATCGCAAGTTCGTCAGTTAAACCCTGCTATTCCCAAAAATCAAGCAGCAATTCCATATCCTTCCTATAGAAATCATGCTATATCTAACTATGCCAAAATGAAACAGAGTGTTGATTCAATCGTGCCGATGCTTTTGAAAGAACATGAGGATGTCAGCTTGTTAATTCTCAAGTTTATGGATAGATTAAAAAATTAAGTAAGCGCATCCTGCACTGATATTGCTTCGACATTAGTTAGCTGTAAACCTTGTGCCGGCTGTGGGCGATCGCAAAATCTTTCCAAAATAATTCTCGAAAAACTCATACTACCCTCATATTGGCTTGAGAGTATTCCCAATAAATAATTAAATACACCTTATAGAGGTTGAAGATGATGAAAACTGCAACTCCAATTGGAATGCTAGTTCGGGAAGATTTCGATCTAACCAAGCGTGGTTACATTCCTATCCCTGAGAAGTGGGATTACGATCCAAAAACACAAACTTCTAACATAATTGAAATGGGAGGAAGTACTGAACCTACAACCGTTTCTACTGTTGCTGCTACGACTGGTCATTGGGCGACAGGGGAAGATTCAGATCAATCTAATGATGATAAAGGTAGTGACTGATATAAATTCTACTTCATCATAAGAAAAGCAGAGCAAAACCTATGGCATTGTTTTAGTTATTTTAATTCTAAGTAATGTCTTAGGGCTATTGATTTTGAGCGATACCATAGTTTTCGGTATGGCTCAATTTCACCGTAAAAATTTTGATTATTTGCGTCGTAATTGTATATGTTTACAGAAATTAGGTTGAGAGATGCAAACATAAGCGAAGATTTTCAATTATATTTGTCTTGCTTCTCAAATAATTATTGGTCTTCCTTGTTTGATCTGAATCTTCAAAACCAAGATTTAGATTGGCAGATGTATGTACAACAAAAAATTTCTGGACAATATAAAGGTTTGCATCGCTACATTGTATGTAGTAACAATGAAAAATATGGATTTAGTCAAATTTTCATTGAAGATGAAATAACTGCAAGAGGGACACTAACTGGTGGGATTTTGCCAGAATTTCTTAGCAAAGGTTATGGAGCAATAGGTCTATTTATGAGCTTAAAAATTGCTTTTTCTGAAATGAACCTGAATAAAGTGATTTGTAATGTTTATGACTTTAATACACCTAGCTTTTCATTGCTTGAGAAAGCAGGCTTTAGACTCGAAGGTATCTTAAGGCAGCATTCCATGAATTATGCAACAAACAGCTTGGTAGATACCCGAATCTATTCGATGCTTAAAGAAGAGTTTCATCAAAGCCGTCTGGCAATAATTATGCGAAAGCTTTTTGGTTAAATAATTTATTTAGTAAAAATATCAATGAACAGAAATATTTCTTTAATTATTACATCGAAAGAAGATTCTCATGCAGATTTAGTCATAGCTAAAATTCTCAAAAAGAGTCTCGATATTGAGATTGTTCGCCTCAATACAGAGGATTTTTGTAGCAATGTAGAAATAGAATTTAATGGGGATAACTTTCTGGTTTTTATCAGAGATTCCCATAAAAAGTTCCGCTCAAGCGAAGTGCTAAGTGTTTGGTTTCGCCGACCAAAAGAAATCGAGGTTTCTCATACTAACGATGAAATTGCTGCATTTATTAAAGCTCAAAGTACTGCTTTACTTAGAGGATTGTATTTTGGCACTCACGATTCTAGTCGATGGGTTAATCCATTGCCGAATATGCATCGCGCTCGTAACAAATTTCAGCAGATTCAACTAGCTAGAAAATTGGATATGAGAATTCCTGAGACACTTACGACGAATAATCCTAGTAGAGCAATAGAGTTTGTTGAGCGGCTAGGTAAAGTCTGTACAAAAAGTTTGGATGAGCCAAATTTTTTGCTTGATGGACATATTTTTCCAATGTTTACACGTCTCTTATCAAAGCAGGAGGTTATAGAAAATGCAGATGGAATAAAAAATTGTCCTACTCTTTTTCAAGAGTATATTGATAAAAAATATGATTTGCGGGTTACAGTTGTAGGCAAGGATATATATCCTGTTGCCATTTACTCTCAAGATAATGACTTGTCTAGAGTAGATTTTAGAGGTCTAGCTCCGGGAAAGATGAAGCGAGAATTTGTTGACATTCCTGTACATCTTAAAACTCAAATCCTAAAGTTTACATACTTCCAAGGCTTAGAATACTCTGCAATGGATTTTGTAGTTACACCAGATGAGCAATATGTTTTTCTAGAGAACAATCCGAATGGGCAATGGCAATGGATAGATGATGTAACTGAAGGACAAATATCTGATGCAATGATCGGACTTTTATTGAACTTGGGGTGAAATAAGTGACAATCTGTAGTAGCGTATTTCTTTGCCTAGTTTATTAGAAAAAACAGTCTCTATAAATGTATACGAATGAACTTATAAAAGTTTTATAAACTCAAAAGTTTAGCTCAAAAATTTATCTTGAATCAGCACAAACACAAGTAGTATTAAACTGGCTTGAACAGGAAAATTATTGGCATTCGTCAAAATTAAAAAATTATGTAAAAATTAGTCTTGATATAGTATAAATATATAAAAAAATTACAAATAAAAAAGGATTTTTTAAATATGAGATTTTGGTCAATACCTAAGAAACTTAAAATTTTTACATTCTTATTTTGCTCAGTTGCAATGTATATATTGGCTATTTTTTCAGTCAATGCACAAGATAGACTCACAGAGCAATCTAAACTGTTTATCAACGGTATAGGTTCAGTTCGAGTTGGTATGACTTTAGATAGTTAGGTTTATTCATGCCTATCTAACTTGAAATTAGCAAAATTTTTTTAAAAAACTGATACTACCCTCATATAGCTATCATTTTGTCTCCAATAATAATATGAGGTCATAAAATATAGTGGAGACATGGAGCAAAACAATCGTTTGGACTCGGAAAACTTTTCTATTAAACAACAGTACTTGACTCCCTTTCAACGAAAAGCACTGCAAAAAATTTTAGAACAAGAAGACTTATCTAAAAAATACCGTCAACGTATCCAAATCATGCTGTTAGCAGATGAAGGAAAAACGCAGAGTCAAATCTGTCAATTACTAAACTGTTCGCGCGTGACAGTCCGACACTGGTTTTTGATAGCTAAATCAGGTGAAGCTCACAATTGGAACTCCTTTCCTCTTGGTAGGCCAAAAATAGTAAGTAACGAGTATCAGGAGCGATTGAAGGAATTAATCAGCCATAGTCCAAAAGATTTTGGCTATCCATTTCGGCGTTGGACAGCACAATGGTTAAGCAAGCATCTAGTAAAAGAATTGGGTGTTGAAGTAGGTGTGCGTCACATCAATCGTCTGCTTAAGGAAATGGGTTTATCCACTCGACCTACTCCTGTAGAAGCTAATGAATTGAAACATAATAACAGTGGTAATCGGCTTGTGATTAACGATTTGACAGAAGCTTCAGAACCCAATTTTGGGCTGTGGCAATTTCATTCAATCAATTGAGATTGCAACTATGCTTCAAAATTCATCTAATTCCTTCATTTCTAGCGAGCTTATTGCAAAGGTGCTAGGACAATCTCTGAATAAACAAGAATTTTCAGTGTTGCACCAACACATTAAAATCATAGAGCCAACAGCCTTGAAAGAATTCTGGTCATCAGAAAAAGCTGAACCTGGTATACACATAATTGTTTTAGGCAAGACTAGGTTAATCGATTGTCATGATAATTCACGCCCTATTGCACTAAATACAGGAGAGTCATTTGGTGAATTAACATTGTTCCCAGAAAAATCTTGGCAGCCTTATTCAGTAAAAGCTGCTAAGGATGCACCAACTATCTGCTTTCTTCCCGAACACTGTCTTTTAGAGCTATACCGCAAATATCCTGCAATTCATCAGTATCTTTATCAACAAGCAGTCCACCGAAATTTGCAGCTAAATGGCCTGAATTATCTTAGCAATCCTCATCCCACTTTTAGGGTAGAGGAGAATAAAAGTAGACAGGAAGATACTAGACAGTGCCAACCCAAAACCTCAACTTTCACATCTGGACAACTTCCTGAGCCTCAGCGTCAGCAGAAAAAGATTAGTAGGGCTTATTTCCCTAGTCCAACTTTACAAGTTGGTCATTTATGGCAGCGTCTTACTCAGCGCTATCCCTTTTTTGCACAGCAGAGTGCTTCTGATTGCGGTGCAGCAAGTATGGTTATGGTTGCTCGTTACTGGGGTAAGCGTTTTAGTGTCAATCGGTTGCGGGACTTAGCTAATGTTGACCGCAATGGTGCTTCGCTGCGAGGGTTGGTAGCAGCAGCAGAAAGCATCGGCTTTTCAACTCGGCCTGTGAAAGCCAGCCTAGACAAACTAGCCGAACAATCTTTGCCAGCGATCGCTCACTGGCAAGGCAATCACTACATCGTTGTCTATAAAGTGACTCCAAAACAGGTAATTTTAGCTGACCCTGCCATCGGTCAACGTAGCCTCAGCCACGCGGAATTTAAAGCTGGCTGGACTGGCAATACCTTGTTATTGGAACCCACAGCATCAATCGAACAAACCAAAAATGATACTACTGCTTTTTGGGAGTTGTTTGAGTTGGTCAAACCCCACTGGCTCGTGCTGTTAGAAGTATTTATTGCTTCGGTCTTTATTCAGATTTTTGGATTAATTACACCGCTGTTTACCCAGTTGATTTTAGATCGTGTAGTTGTACAGCGATCTGAGTTGACTTTGACAACGGTGGGATTGGGTTTGCTGATTTTTAGCTTGTTCCGTGTCGCCATGATTGGTTTGCGGCAGTATCTACTAGACCAAACAGCCAACAGGGTAGATGTGTCATTGATTGTGGGTTTCATTCGACACACCTTCCGATTACCACTCAGCTTTTTTGAGTCGCGCTATGTAGGAGACATCGTCTCTCGCGTGCAGGAAAATCGCAAAATTCAACGGTTTCTAACTGGTGAAGCACTGTCAATTTTGCTCGATTTACTCACAGTATTTATTTACCTGGGATTAATGTTTTGGTATAGCTGGAAGATGGCACTGGGTGCGTTGATTATCGTCCCCCCATTTGTCTTACTAGCACTGATTGCCACACCATTTTTACAACGAGTTTCCAGAGAGATATTTACCACTTTTTCTGCTGAAAGCAGCTATCTCATCGAAGCTCTAACTGGTGTTCGTAGTGTGAAATCTTTAGCAGTAGAGCAAACTGTTCGCTGGCATTGGGAAGAACTGCTTAATAAGTCAGTGAAAAGTAACTTTCTTGGACAAGTGATTCAGATTCGGCTTCAGATGTTCAGTTCTGTAATCGAAACATTGGCAAATACGGGATTGCTTTGGTTTGGTGCTTGGCAAGTAATTCATGGAAACCTGACTATTGGTCAGCTAGTTGCTTTTAATATGTTGCTTGGCAATATTATTCATCCTTTCCAACGGTTGGCTGTATTGTGGAATGAGATCCAGGAAGTTGTGATTGCGATTGAACGCATCCATGATGTGATTCAAGCAGAACCGGAAGAAGACTTGCATTTGTCACCCCGTCAATCTTTACCTAATTTAAAAGGTGATGTTTGCTTTGAAAATGTGACATTTCGTTATCAACTAGAAAGTGAAATTAATATTCTGCAAAATCTCAGTTTTCAGGTCAAGCCTGGGCAAACAGTAGCACTTGTGGGACGCAGTGGTTCTGGGAAAACAACGATTTCTAAACTGGTTTTGGGTCTTTATCCACCCACTGATGGAAAACTATTGATTGATGGTCAAGATATCACGAGTTTATCATTGCGATCGCTGCGTTCTCAAATCGGTGTCGTCGATCAAGACACATTTTTATTTGGCGGCACTATTCGAGAAAACATTGCTATTAGTTATCCGTCAGCTACCCTCGAAGAAATTATGGAAGTAGCTCGTTTGGCAGGGGCACATAAATTTATTAAACAAATGCCGATGGGCTATGAAACGCAAATTGGCGAAGGTGGAGGAATGTTATCGGGTGGACAACGACAAAGGATAGCGATCGCTCGCGCTTTGTTGGGCAATCCTCAAATATTGATTTTTGATGAAGCCACTAGCCACCTTGATGCTGAATCAGAGCAAATTATTCAAACGAATTTAAACAAAATTCGTCAAGGTCGCACCACGTTAATTATTGCCCATCGTCTCTCTACAGTGCGTAATGCTGATTTGATTCTGGCACTCAAAGATGGTGTTTTGGTTGAAAGCGGAACCCATAAACAACTGATGACGAAAGAAGGCTATTACTTCTATCTCACTCAGCAGCAAAGAGATGAGATGAACTAAATAAAACTACCAACAATTTTGAAATTAAACCATGACTTACATTTCTAACTCTGACTTTTTACCAGATTTCAATTCAGATAACAGTAACAAAAATCTAACCAATCCAAATCTTAATCCTCGCTTCAATGATGCTTTGGTTATTTCTAATGATGATTGGTCTGGTGCAACTCAAGAACTATTAGATACTTTACCACGCATTTGGACGCGGGGATTATTGTATTTTTTAGTAGCATTGATATCCATCATTTTGCCCTGGTCAATACTCTATAAAGTCGATGAAACAGGTACTGCTAGAGGAAGATTAGAACTAAATGGAGATACTGTCAAACGAGAGGCAGATATACCCGGAGCGATCGCAGTTATGGCAGTGTATGTTAAGGAAGGTGATAATGTCAAAGCTGGACAAGTTTTAATGGAACTTGATTCTAAATCAGTACGAGATGAACTCCAACAACAGAGAACAAAATTAGAAGGTCAACAGAACCGATTAGCACAGTTAAATGTGTTGAAAAATCAGTTGATACTGGCACTCAATTCTCAACAGCAACAAAATAAAGCTCAAGAATTGGAAAAACTTACACAAGTAGAACAAGCGCGGCAAAATCTCAATTCTGTGAATACTTCTTATAACCTACAAAAAATAGAAAAGCTTGCTCCTATTGACCAAGCAAGACAAGCTATCCTTGATAGTCAAACAGTTTATAGATTAGCAAATAGTCGCTTAATTGATGCTCAGATTGAAGAAGAACGCTACCAAAACCTTTTTTCAGAAGGAGCCGTTCCTTACATCAAAGTTAAAGAGATGGAAGCAATCAGAAAAGAAAATTTGCGTTTGTTAAATCAATCAGAGTCAGATATTAAACAAGCCGAGTTGCGTTTGCAAGAACAACAAAGACGCTATGAGAGTATTATTCATCAAGCAGAATCAGACATTCAACAAGCGGCTTTACGCTTGCAAGAGCAAAAACGCAGCTACCTAAGTTTGCGAGAAGCAGGAAAATTAGCTATTTCCAGGAGCAAACAGCAAATTAATGAATTGAATTCACAAATTACCAGCTTACAATCAGAAATTGCTCAGGCTAAAAGTCAAATAAAATCGTTGAACGAGCAGTTAGCAAAATATGTCATTCATGCACCATTTGATGGGACAATTTTTCAACTTCCTATTAAGCGAGAAGGAGCAGTCATACAACCAAAAGAACTAATTGCCGAAATTGCACCAAAAGGAACTCGTTTGGTATTTAGAGGACAAATTCCTACATCTGAAAGCGAGTCGATACGGTCAGGTAATCAACACAAAGAAGTTAAACTAAAGTTTGATGAATATCCCTTTCAAGATTACGGAGTTGTGCGAGGTAAACTGAGTCGAGTTTCACCAGATTCTAAGATTACGCAAACAACCGAAGGAAATTTAACTACTTATGATTTGGAAGTTGAACTCACTCAAAGTTGTATTCAGCCAGAAAGTAAATGTATTTCCTTCAAATCAGGACAACCAGCAACGGCTGAAGTCATCATCCGTCAGCGCCGGATTATTGATTTACTGATCGATCCATTTAAAAAGTTGCAACAAGGCGATTTAAAACTGTAAATGCGTTCAAATATAAGCCCATAGGCTAGAAGTCTGGGGCTATATAAACAAAGCCTACTTTTTAGGCTTCACCTCTCTCATTTTTTTAGGTTCTACTTGGTAATGTCTTCAAAAAGGCAGAGCCTCTGCTTTCAATTTTTTGAAATTAATTAGGAACTACCTCATGTTACAAGCTATTACTATCTCTGCAAATGATATTCTTCACCAAGTCAAACTTTCTTGTCAAATTCCCTCAATCGTTGAACAAATTGTTACCCGCAAAATTCTTATTTCTGCTGCTGCTGAGGCAGGTATTGAAGTCGATGCAGAAGAATTGCAACAGTCAGCAGACAATATCCGGTTACTGAGCAAACTCAGAGGCGCTGACGAAACCTTGCTATGGTTACAGAAAAATAACTTGTCTGTCGATGATTTTGAGGAGATGATTTATACCAATGTTATCTCTGGGAAGCTAGCAGAATATCTGTTTGGTAAAAAAGTAGAATCTTGGTTTTTTGAACATCAATTAGATTATAGTGGTGCTGCGATATACGAAGTGATTTTGGATGACAAAGATTTGGGGATGGAACTTTTTTATGAATTACGAGAAGGGGAGGTGAGTTTTCCTGAAGTTGCTCATCAATACATCCAAGACAAGGAATTACGCCGTGTAGGAGGATATCGCGGAATTGTGCGACGTAAAGAGTTAAAAGCGGAGATTTCGGCGGCTGTGTTTGCCAGTAAGCCTCCACAGGTTCTGAAGCCAATAGTGACTTCTAAGGGTATACATCTGATTTTGGTTGAAGAACTTATTCAACCAGAGTTGGATGATAAGTTGCGCTATCAGATTATGTCAGATTTGTTTAGTGGGTGGGTAAAGCAACAAGTTGAGGATGTGGAAGTTTTAAAAAATATTGACGTAGGGAGTTAGGCAGATTCATTTATAATAGTCTCTTTCTATTCAAAGTAATAGTTTTCTGATGTTTTATCAGAAGACTATTTTTGTAATCGCTTATAAACTTTATAACCAATGCTGTTAATTTTGATATCAGCTATTTGGAAATTTATTCATGAAGCAAATTATGTTACGAACAATTCAGTAATATTATTTATTTATATATATTGAAGTTCATCTGTTATCTCTGCTTGTGGTCAGTGAGTTTTTGGAGTCTTTTGTTGGTTATGGAGATAACAGTCTCTCTCATGTATTCCCTTAACAAATCCCAAGGAAGCTGAAATTAACATACTGATAATCAGGAAATAGAAAAGATATAGCCTTGGTATTTTAGCCATTTGTAACGCAATATTCTTCATATGAAATAATCCTCTTAAGTAAAATTGTTGTGTCTTAAAGCTAAATTTTTTTAGCTAGGATTGAGGTATGACTTTTATTGTAATACCACAATCCTTAATTACTCCTAATTAATTAGGGCAATAGCAAGCACTAGGGATAACAAGCGTTTCCATTTCTGTATTCTTGTCGGCGACGCATATCACGCCCAATTTGATATCCCCATGCCGCAATACCAGCAGAAGCAGCGATAGATCCGATTACTACACCAGCTATACAAAATGGTGTACTGCCACCGTGAGTCAATTTAAGTTCTTCATCCGTTAATTCATTTAAATAGCTTTCGGAATCAAAGAAAAATTGATAACCAATAGGTTGTAAATCAGAAATTTTGATAGTAGCCATTTAAAAATGTCCTTGTTGAGTAATTAAGTTGGTCAGATTTTTATTTAGTTCAGTGATAATAACTGAATTTAGCATCCCAATTTTCTTCCTAAGTATATACTTAGTTGCCATGCACATGAACACACAGTAACTGCTATGGTTACTCCAAGAGCTATGCACCAAGGTGTAGAACCACCATGTGTTAGACTTAGTTCTTCATCTGTTAGTTCATTAAGATAGCTTTCAGAATCCATGAAAAAATCAGAACCAGCGGGACGTAAGTCAGAGATTTTAATAGTAGCCATTATTGAATTTCCTTAAGTTCATAAAACAAGTTTTTATTTGAAAATAGGCACTGTATTGCAATGTAAGCTATACTTAAAATTTCAACACAAGTTTTGTAATTTATGGGAAATTAAGATATAGCAATTCAATATTAAATGGTACTTGTATAGCGCCCTATATGATTACCACCAACCTCTGCATTTACCATAACCGTAAACACTAACACTAACACTAACAGCAATAGCAATACAGAAAGGAGTACTTCCACCTTTCGTTATATTTAGTTCATCTTCTGTTAACTCATTAAGGAAGCTTTCAGAATCGATAAAAAATTCAGAACCAACAGGATGTAAGTCAGAGATTTTGATAGTAGCCATTGTTTTTTCCTGAATTAAGTTGTTTGTTTTGGGTTCGGTTTTGCTTTTTTCCTTGCCCTTATTAATTATTTAATTCTCTAAAAAAAATTTTGTCACTACTATTTAGCTGACTCAAGAGACATAAATTTGATAATTCTAGTAATCGAAAATGTATCAATTATTAGTTATACTTTATTAAAAACTCAATATAATTATTAATAAACACATTAATTATAAAAATATACTCTTAAAAAATAAAATAGCTTTAAAATATTTAAATATATCTATGCTAAAAATACTCTTTCACTAATGTAAAGTAAATCTTGATTTGGACAAAAAGCTAAACATTTTTTTAACTAAATCTAATTTTTATCGGTAATATTATTTTTTGATAAATTAAGACAATAAAAAACTGCTCCTGAATAAACTCAGAAGCAGAGTAACACTATGGGGAAACGTTATTAATTACTCAATCATGAAATTAATGATGCTGCTTGCCATCCTGTTTAAGCTTACTTATACCTTGCAACTAAGCCTTAAATTTTAGCGATTGATTGTCTAATTTAATTTAACATAACAAGCCCTCTGATTTTTATCAGAGGGCTTTGTTTATCTATGTGTAAATTTCAGAATTTGTAATGAGACAAAGCTATTAAGCAGATTATCCTTACCACCACTTTTTGTTTTTTCCATAACCGTACACAGCACCACCGATAACCATGCTCCAACCAATGGTGCAAATAATGCAAGCGGGAGTACTTCCACCTTGTGTCAGAGTCATTTCATCATCTGTCAAATCACTGAGATAGCCTTCAGAATCGCTGAAAAATTCAGAACCAGCAGGATGTAAGTCAGATATTTTGATAGTAGCCATTGTCTTTTTATTCCTAAATAAACTTTTTTTTAAGGTTAGGTTTTGTTTTTTCCCTCGCCCTTATTAACTATTTAATTCTTTAAAAACTTCTTTGTCACTGCTATTTAGCTGACTCAATAGACATAAAAATGATAGCTAAAGTAATAAAGATTGTATCAAAGATGACTTATGCTTTCTTCTAAAATCAATGTGTTATTCAAAAAATATATTAAATATAAAAATCTAACTATAAAAAATAAAGCTACTTTAAAATATTTAAGTAACTTTACGGTAATAATATTTGTTCTCCGACATAATATACATATTGATTTAGACAAAAAGATAAACATTTTTTCTAGATTAAATCTCATTTATATAGATAATATTCTTTCTAGAAAAATCAAGGCAATAAAAAACTGCTTCTGAATCAATTCAGAAGCAGATAAAGATTTTGTAAAACCGTTTTAAATTACACAATTATGAAATTATGCGAGGCTATTCGCCATCCTTTTCAAGCTTACTTCCCCCTTGCAACCAAGCCTGAAACAGCGAATCTAAGACTTGCTCTCTAACTTCGTTTAATTCAGCAGGAAACCACTTCTCGACTCTCAATATGTGATAACCCAACTTCGTCTGAATTGGGGCGATGATTTCGCCTTCCTTGGCTTCCACAACAGCCTTGACAATCTCCGGTAATAGTTCTGCTATAAACCGAACTCCAGCAAATCCGCCATTCTCCCTAGACTGTTTACCTTTGGAGTATTGCAACGCCAACCCTGAGAAAGAAGCGTTTTCTTGGCGCAGCACTTGGACTATTTGCAAGGCTGCTGTCAAGTCACGGACTAAAATTTGAGAGAGAGCAACACGGCGGTAATCGTCCCGGTTGTTCATATAATGGGCATCAACGACATCGCCGAAAAGATATTCTTTCAACTTCTGCGTCAGTAGGGATACTCGTATGCCTTGCGACCAATCCTCTACGGTAATTCGCTGTTTCGCTAGCCAAGCGAGAGTTTCTGAAGCCCCTAGCAACTTGTATTCTAGGCGAAAGGCATCTCCATTTACTTGCAATTCCTCTTCGGTTACTGTGATATTAAGTTGTTTGCAAACTGCCAAAATTAAGGCATCCTGTTCAGCTTGGACTGCGATTTCTGCAATTTTGTAAGACTGACGTAGGTAGGCAATTATTACCTCATCAGTTGCGGGAGCAATTTCTGGTAGTACCAGTTTTTCTAAAGTTTCTTGCATGATTTTATGATGTAAGGTTAGATGAAAGCGAGGCTCTGCCTCGGTTGATGCATTCCCGCCCTCTCGGCATAAACGAGATGTACTGTAAATTAAGCAGAGTAAAGCAATCTTTCTGGCGAAATTTCCTGAACTTTCAACCTATTTCGGTGTAAATCGCCATATAGATTTAGATAATCTAATTGGGCTGGTGTAAGTTTGCCCTTTTGGACTCCAGCGATCGCCAGATCGATCTCCTCTTGACTTCGCAATCCAGTTAAGCAAACATCTACACAGTTTTGACTCAACGAGTAGCGATACAAATCTGGTACGGAAGGCTGCCAACAACCCGCAGGTAAAGCAGCAGGTGCATCCCAAAGCACGCCGGAATGAGAACCCGTAGATTTAAAGGTGACAATTCCCGGTCTTTGCGGATCTTGGGTATCAATCTGGTTCAAAATTTGACTTTGAGCGGAACGGTGAGCAACATTGTGTCTCACCATCACCACATCCAATAGCGGGCTATGCAACCACTGTCGCGCCAGATTAATATCGTGGAAGGATGCACCAACATAACGAACAGCCCCCATTTTTTTCAGGCGTTCTGATACGCCAAACATCTTTTCGATGGTGCGTTGGTAAACAGAATTAGCACCTCTCAAATCAGAGGAAAGCTGTAAGCAATCTTGTAATACCTGTCCATCATTAACACCAATCCATCCCCAAAATAAGACATCTATATAATCAATGCCCAATTCCACGAACTGATCCATTAATGCAGCCAATGCCATTTCTGGACTTTTGATGTAAGTTACAGTTGCCAGCACCACTTTCTCGCGGACTGAAGAACTACGTCCGCACAATTGACGCAGAGCATCAGACATAGAACTATATATATAGTGGTGTAGGTCGCTGGAATAAAAAAAGTAGTTAATTCCTTGGTCAAAAGCATAGAGGGTATCCTCACTGGAGATACCACCACCGCCACCCAAACCCAAACAACTAACCGTTAAATCAGTTCGTCCGAGTTGCCGATAAAAAGGCAAGTCAGACGTAGGAAATTTATTTTCTATATAGTTAATTACTGGTAAAACTACTGATGGCAAGGTAATATTGGCGATTTTCATAGTTCCAAGGGTGTATAAATATCATTCGATTTGGCATTGAGGTAAGCATATTGCCAATCCAATTGCAAAAGTGAGAAGTGCTGGAAAATCGCTTTCATCTTTGCTTGTGGCGAATCATCTCCTTGATTCCAAGCTTCTAACAGTGCGTTAGCAATGATTTGGCACCGATTCATCCCAAAACTTTCTTGGGTAGCAAATTTACTATCTGGTTCTTCTGCTAGTCCTAACCCAGGTGCAAGTAATTTGGTGAACAGGGGAATTTCTGACTGAAAATATGACTTATTTTTTATGTAGACTTTTTGCAGGACTTCCCGAACAACTTCGTAGCTATGTTTCTCGAAGTAAAGAACTCCTGAGTCATGACGGTTGTAATCACCTTGGTTATAAAGTACTTTAAAGGTGAAAGGCATAGCAATCGCGTTGAGGTGCTGTGTTAGGTTAGCTATGACTGCAACTGCACCTTCAGGAGTTAAGTTGAAGTAAACGCGCACGAGTTGCGGTACTTGGCTAGGGTGATGGTGACTTTCTGCCCCTGCATTCCCGACAGCCATATAAAAACCATTTTGGACAAAATTCTTGGGCATCCGGATTGCAACGGTGTCACCAATGGCGGCAGATTGTTCCGCATCTTGGAGATGTATTTCACGCTCAATATGCAAAGTTAAACCACCTTTATGTACCGCCAGCATCCCATCAGTCTCTTGCCTGAGTACATACCAACCTGGGTCAAAGTAACCTCCTCCAGTATTGCTATTGTGCAGGCGATCGTAAAATCCCAGGTCTACTCCCAAAACAGTATTATTTTCTAAGTTAACTGGCTGACTGTTGGCATTAGCATCAAGAGCAAGGACAGCTTTCATGGAGCCGTTGTAATGGATACCGTAAATAAAACTGCGAAGTTGCAAACTCATATAGCGATTTTGAACTTCCGCAGGCATTGCTTGAAAACGAGCTACTACCTCAGATGGCAATTCCCAAGGTTTGTAATCTGGATGAAGAATGCAGAAGTTCGACTGGATTTGAACTTTGATAATATCTTGCAAAATATCCAGTATGTGTTGGCTGGTAACACAAACATCTTGAGTAGGAAGCGAATTGAGTAATTGCATTGGAGTCAAATTATTACTAAAAGTCTTAAGCAACTGAAAAATTTGCTTGATTTAGAACAGTAGCGGCTGTTCCAAAAACGGTTGTCATTGATGGTTCTGGACGGCATAACAAGCTTTTTGCCACTTGGAGCATACAAATACCTGCATTTCCAAAGCTTTTTTGATACTGAATCATTGCCTGTATCTGTTGAATCAAAGCTAGTCCACTAAATTGCACAACTCGCCGCCAAAAGTCCGAGCGGTGCTGGAGTATTTCTGGAAAGTTTTCGAGATAAGCTATGCTCAAGGCGGCAATTGCTGGTTGAATCGCATCGAGGGGACTATTGGCTAGACGTAAAGATTCTTCAATAGTGAGTGCCTGACTGATAACCAAACTACCCAGCCACACTTGCAGATAGCTGGCAATCAGCATTCCCAAATCAAAAGCAGGGTCTCCCCAAGCACAACGCTCCCAATCAATTAGCCGCACGATGCGGTCTTGGGAATGCTCCCAATCTTTGTATAAAAGGATATTATTCAATTTGAGGTCATTGTGGGTTACACAACAGGGTATGAAAGCATTACCTAGTTGGGCGATCGCTTGCCCTAAACTGTCATATCGTTGATATAAAGCAAAGAATTTCAACCCATCTGTGGGAACAAAACCAAATATTTCCGGGGTAATACGTTCTAGGCTATGAATGAAGCTAGGAACCATATTAGCTTGTTTGTCTTCAATGTTCTCATTGAAAAACTTTTGATAGTCTTGATTGTTGAAAGTAGCACGATGGATACTGGCGAGGTTTGTTCCAATGGCGGATGCAATTTCTGGGGGGAAGATATTTTCTTTACCGTAGAAATCAGCTAAATCTCGGTAATTATCCAGATAACTGAAAACCAGAATGGAGTGTTCTCGGTCAAAATTGAGGACTGACGGTAAAAATGAACTAAGATGCTTCTGTTCTGGAAATTGTTGTAAAAATTCTTGAATTCTCCATTCTTGCAGAAATTCACCTGCTGTTTTCCCTTCTTGATTGTGTCGTTCCTGCTTGACTAGAAGTTTGCGTCCATCAGGAAAACTCACTGATAAGTTGAAATTCTTGGCTGCTAATGGATCTATTTTGAGCGTGTGTTGGTCTGATGGGGTGCATAAACCCAGCTTAACTAAATACTCACCGACATTTTGTGAACTTAATAATAGTGTCATAAGCCTACTAAAACCTGCTTACTTCCCTAAGTTTGGGAAATTAGAGTTCTTTATTGGTTTTATTGGGAGTAGGGCTAGAGCATTATGAGGGTGATGTGTAATTTTTGACTATTTTTTATTTTTTCTTCTCAGTCAGCTGAGAATCTCACAAAAATAATTCTTGACAAACTCATACTACCTTCATACTTGCTTAGGGTTAGTCCCAATTAGATCGGTGGAAAGCAATTAAAACTCTAAGTAAAAGTAACTAGTTTATGTCAAATAGAAAAAGAACTTTACTTCTGATCTTCCTAAGTTTTTTCTGTGGTTTATATCTTGTGGCTATTCATAGGTTATACATCGGAGATACAACGCTAGGTATCCTAGCGATTTTATTCTGCTGGATTGGAGCAGGATTGCTGCTCACAGTGATTGATTTTTTTTACTTTCTGCTTATATCTGACCAGGACTTTGATAGTAAATACACTGTGAATTTCAAACCAATGAAACCAGTGAATCATTCTCTACTACTTTATGGACTTGCGGGTGCTTGCCTTTTTATCGGAATCTTATTAGCAATTATTCAAGGAACTACTATCCCAGACTGCACTACCTCCTATTGTAAGATTGTTAGTAATAAAACTGGAGAAGCTGTATTATTTTCTGGTTATGATTTATTCAAAGAAATTGTGGCAATATTTTACAGTGATAATTTTAAATGGTTCATATTAGGACTGGCTGGTATTAGTTTTATTGGAGCATTAGTTCGAGAAAATAATGGAAAACACTAAGTAGGACACTAACATAAAAGTGGTGGTGGGTTCGTTATACAATTCAAATACCGATTAGCTTACCGATCACCACCAATTCCCAACTAATATATACGGTGCCCAGTAATAAGGATTTTGATATTCAGGCTGTGCTAATAGTGCTTTTTGCGCTCGATGCAGTGCTTCGGCTTTCGTAACTCCACCTTTTTTAAGTTCAGTATAAAACTGTACCATCAATTGAGATGTTGAACCATCATTGATTTGCCATAACGTTGAAAGGGTACTATTTGCCCCCGCCCGTACAGCAAGTCCAGCTAAGCCCAAGATTGCTCGATTGTCGCCTTCAGCGGTTTTACAAGCACTTAGTACTAGCAATTTGATATCTCTAGAATTAACTGTGTCATCCCGTAGTAAGTTATTTAGCTGCTTAGCTTTGATAAGTTGTTGGTAGGCAAGTAAATATGTATTTTCAGGGTCAGAACTAAAGTTACCATGTGTGACAAAATGAACAATGGAAAATGCTCTTGACTGTAATTGCTTGTGAATGTTTGCTGGGGTGAACTGAGAATTAATTAACAGTTTACTAGGTAATATCTTCGCAATTTGTTGCAATTCATCGATGTTGAGTGAGGAAAAGTTACGAGTTTCTACGTTTTCTTGTTGTTCTCCTATGCCACCGGCTAATATCTTTGGCTTTTCAAATTGTGAGGAACGTAAATCAAATAATTGGGAATTTGGGAGCAAGGCCAGAGCATAATCTTTTTGGATAAGATATTGGTCTTTTGATTCGTCATACAATACTGCCATTGGAATGTTGCGAAGTTCGCCATCAAGAACAAAAACTAAGGTTTTGATGTTGCTATGTTCTTGCAAATATGCTTCGATGGGTTTGATCAACCAGCGATAAATAATTTGTGATTTAGACCGAAGTTTACTAGGGTTGCGGGTGTATATGGCTTTGCGGAGTTGGATGACAGTATCTTGAACTGTATTGCGTGGGATGGGATATAGATGGTGTTCTAAGTGTTGTCCTGGGAACTTAAAAATTACTTCTAGTCTATTTTCTAGAACGATTGGATAGATAAAGACGGCGTTAGGGTCGATAGTTGTAACTTCACGATTAATAGGTAATATTTGCACCAAATTACAGCGTAAAAAATTCTGGAGTTCTGCAAGTTGTAGTGCGTCTATATTTGTAATCGCTTGCTGAAGATATTCTTGAGATGCTGCTGAATTAGGAGAATTTTTTAAGAGTAAATCTACTAATTCACGATAGACAGGTTCTACATTATCTCGATAGGAAAATTGGACATCGGAATTAATGCTAAGCAAATCACTACGAACAGATTTGAGGCTTTCTACAGCCATTTGGTAAAATGCGATCGCTCGTTCGTCTTTTGTTTGTGCTGCTAATATTCTCCCCATCTGCCATTCCCACTGATAAGCAATGTCTGGTGCAGTGATGGCTTGAGCAAGGAGTAATGCTTGTTGCGTCAGATTTTGGCTGGTAAGTAGATAATCTGTATCTGCTTTTGATATTGATTTGTGCAGCGCTGCTACAGCAAGATATTCATAGAACCCACCACGATTACCAAGGGCGTAAGATAAAGCGCGGGAGTCTTGGAGTTGTTTTGCATCTTGAATCGCTGACTCTAATAAATTATCAATTTCGTGGGAGACAGAACTATCCGCAGCAGTTTTTTGAGAGATACAGGCGATATTTTTGGCGACGTTAATCTTTGCATACACCGCCTGACGATTGTTCGGGAAGTCAGAAAGTTTGATTTCGTGCCATAATGCCTGTGCTGCGGATAATTGTCCAGTTTCTATCAACAAGCTGAAATAATTAGTCTGTGCTTGGACTCGTATTGATGGGGACGATGGTATAGCTAGTAGTTGTTGGTATTGCAAGGCTGCATTCTGATACGATCGCAATGCAGTATTGGGTACTGCTTCAAAGTCAGTTGGCGATCGCTGTTGGCACTGCCAAGGAATATTATTATAGTTGCGATTTGTGTAGCGGTCGCGCTCTAAATTTCCTTGTGCCCAAAACATATTTGCTAAACTCACCAAAGCAGCACTTTTGACTTCAGTTTTAGCAGACGGCGATGGTAAGTTTTGTGCCAGTGCTAAACTATTCTGGAATGATATTTGCGATCGCTTTAACTCACCAATCGCTAGCAGAACGTTACCCAAGCTCAAGTATCCTTCAGCTTTAATTACAGAGTCGGGTATTGCCATCAACTTTTGCTGAATCTGTTCGAGAGTATTGTATGCTTGCTGGTACAACCCTAATGCTTGTAACGCTTGCGCTTGGTTAATGGTATTACTAATACTTAGAGCTTCATCTTCCAGACGTGCATATATCTGCGCTGCTTGTTGCAAACTATTTAATGCGGCTTCTGGTTTCCCTTGCACATACCAAAGGCGACTTTGGATATCTAAGGATTGCGCGTAGATTTTCAGCAGCGTTGGCGAATCCTGGTTTGATTGGGAGGGATGTAAAAGTTGTAAACTGGCTGATATATGCTGTTGTGCTGCATTCCAATCGCCAAGTTGCTGATAGGCTAGAGATAAGTTGCTATGGATGGAGGCTTGAATGCGATCGCTCTTAGCAGTTGTGGCGAGTTGCAATGCTTGTTGTAATAACTTGATAGCTAGAGAGTAGCTGTTGGAGTTATATGCTTCTTGCCCTTGGCGTAGCAACTGTTTTACTTGAGTAGTAACTAGATTGCTTTGGACGGTGGGTGTCTGGGCAAGTACATACGGGATCTTAACTATAAATATCAGCAATATCAAGCTCAGAGCTAGCAGGCGATACCGTATCCCGATCGACTTGAACTTAAATCCTACTCTACGAGGCAGTTTATTATATTGTTTTATCATGGGCGATCGCTAACGTTTTATCAGGCGTAATCTCAGTAAATCACAAACTTTTCTCACAAAGGCAAACACTGGAAAATTCTGTAGTCTGCGATACTTTTAATCAGCCACCGTTTAAGCAAGTAGGTTGGGAGTTTATAACAATTACTTATAACCTCGTGGCTTAATTTTTTAGCATTAGCCTGATATAAGATAAATGCCTTCAACAACTTCATATATTGTAAATGTTTACTTAAAGAATTTAGATTTCCTTAATTTTAGCTACTATCATAAACTTGCTGAATATTGCTAATATCAATCTGGAATTAGGTTTTGTACATTTGTAGCTTTGTATAGATACTACTTACAAGAACAGCTATGCATATAAGTATTACAGAGGACTTTAAGAAGCAGTTCCATGCTGCTTGTGCTTTGCGTGGGCTGAAAATGAGTCAAGTTGTAGTATACATGATTGAGCAATGGCTCAAAGCAAATGCAGTACAGCCATCCAATGAATTGCACGAAAAAAAACTGCTGTAAATTAGAGTTTGGTGATAGTGTCCGCGATCGGACAGTAGTTGCGATAGATTAATGCTTAATCTGACATCGCCAAAATAAAAAAAGTATTTTTCAGTCTTCTTTTTGGGATTGGTTCTGTGGAATGGAAAACTGAGCCAGCAGAACACAGAGCAGCTTGGTCATTGTACTTTGAACTCGTGACCTGCATTGCTGTGTAACCACTAAAAGCAGACAACGGATTTTCCGAAAGGCTTTAACAATACAACTTGTTTGCTGTTAGGCGGCAAGTCCTTAAAGAAGGTGGACTAGATGTGGAAGCATCTCATGATTCGGTAGGAGGGATTGCGATTGCTGTAGTAGACAACGGTTTACGTCCCTGAGTGTCCGAGTGGCATCCGCTGTTGAGACATGAGAAGCCCAGCGACCACTGCATCAGAGTCCGAAAGAGCATGAGCCAAATTGGTTTAAGGAACCAAAAATATGGAAAACAAAACTCCACTGAAAAAAATACTGATTCTAGCAGCCAATCCTAGAAATACCCCGCCCCTGCGTCTAGAAGAAGAGCTACGAGACATTGAGGAAGGATTGCGGCGTGCCCAAAAGCGTGACCAATTTAGTTTAGAGCAAAAGTTAGCAGTCCGTCCAAGGGATATCCAACGGTCACTGTTAGATATTAAACCACAAATTATTCATTTTTCAGGACATGGTAAAGGGGAAGAGGGATTAGTCTTTGAAGATGAGATTGGGCAATCCAAGTTGGTAAGTGGATTTGCCCTAGCTGGCTTGTTTAAACTATTTACCAATCAGATTGAGTGTGTAATGTTGAATGGTTGCTATTCTGAGGAACAAGCCAAGGCGATCGCTCAACATATTAACTATGTCATTGGTATGAATCAGGCGATCGGCGACAGAGCTGCTATTGAATTTGCAGTGGGTTTCTATGATGCTTTGGGTACAGGAGAATCGATAGAGTTTGCTTACAATCTAGGTTGCGCTGCTATCCAATTGGCAGGAATTGAAGAACATTTAACGCCTATGTTGCTCAAAAAGCCACAAATAGCTGACACTGTGACTCAGAAAAATTCCACAGTGGAAACCAAGCCAGAACCTATGCCTAGTACTGAGAATAGAGCGATTGAAGTCTTTTTCTCCTACGCTCATGAGGATGAAAACTTGCGGAATGAACTGGCAAAGCATCTCAAACTGCTGGAGCGACAAGGGGTGATTAAAGGCTGGTATGACCGTGATATTACAGCAGGGGATGAATGGAAAAGTGAGATTGAAAAGCAGTTAAATTCAGCCCAGATAATTTTACTACTAATTAGTTCCGATTTTTTGGCATCTGACTTCTGCTGGAGTGTGGAATTAGAGCGAGCAATGCAAAGGCATGAGGCAAGAGAAGCCCGTGTGATTCCAATTATTCTGCGTGAGGTAGATTGGCATAAAGCTCCATTTGGGAAACTGCAAGCGTTACCCAAAAATGTAGAACCTGTGACAAATTGGGCAAATCGCGACCAGGCATTTACAGATATTGCCAGAGGGATCGGCAAAGTTGTGCAAGAGTTAAGCAAAGAAGCTTAATTCGTGAAGTGTATTAATAATTATTGTACTTTTTCTTTGAAAGTTAAACAACGTGATGGTATTTAGTAAATGCAGGTTTCTAAATATAAACTGTATTCTTGCCAACAATTGTGATGTGATATTCTAATAATTGAATAAATCTAGTTATATGTACTTTTTTATCTATGTATGTCATTGTACTTAACTACTAACAATTATGCTCCAATTAGCACCAAAACAATCAATTGAAATATTCTTTTCTTATTCTCAAGAAGATAGAAAGTTGCGGGATAAACTTGCCAATCACTTAAGTATTTTAAAGCATGAGAAAGTGATTACTGATTGGTATGAAGGCGAAATTAGTGCAGGACAAGTAAGTGCTGATGAGATTGAAAGACATCTAAATTCATCTCGTATTATTCTATTGCTAATTAGTGCAGATTTTTTGGCTTCTGAGAAACTCTGGCAGCGTGATGTAACACTAGCTATGAAAAGGCACAATGCTAAAGAAGCTTGTGTTATTCCTGTATTACTACGCCCTTGTGAATGGAAAAGTGCCCAGTTTGGTAGTCTGCAAGCTCTTCCTAGAAATGAAGAAGCTATCACAAGTTGGCAAAATCAGGATGAAGCATTCAAAGAGGTTGCAAAAGAAATCCGAAAGGCGATTGAAGCAAAATCAGATTATATAAGCATACCTCAAACATCAAAAAGACGATTTAAAATTCCTTGGCGTAGCCTATGTGCTACAGTTTTTACAAGTGTACCAATAACCCTTTTAGTAATAGGTATGCGTGTAATGGGAGTCTTTGAAAAATCAGAGCTTTTGTTTTTCGACCGGATGATGCAAAATCAACCAACCGAGTCTCAAGATAGTAAACTGTTACTCGTTGAGATTACTAGTGATGATATTGAATACTATAATTCTGATAAAAATAAAAAAGAATATGAAATTTCTCAAAAAGGAGCTTCTTTGTCAGACAAGGTTATCTTTCAACTACTAAATTCACTAATTCAAAAAAACCCCCGAGTAATAGGCGTAGATGTTTATCGTGACTTTTCTGCTTACGATCCTAAATTAAGTAAATTGTTTCAAGACAAAGAAAAAAGCAAGCTTTTAATTTTTGTTTGCAAATTTCCCTATACTTTAGAAGAAAACGATAAAGGTTACGATCCTCCCCCTGATGTTCCGATAGAACAAGTAGGGTTGAGTGACCTGCTAGATGATGGTGATGGAGTTATTCGTAGGCAACTTCTGACGATGGGAACTCCTGAAACTACAAATTCTAGGTGTAGGAATAAGGAAAAAAAAGAAATGGAGTCCTTTAGTTTCAAAGTAGCTCAAAAATATTTAGCTACGGATAACAAATTAAAATCGTATACTAAACCTAATGAAAATGGCTCTTTCAAATCTGGTAACACTGTCTTACAACCACTTGAGACTTTAACACAAGGTGGATACAATTTGAAGAATAATAGCTTTGATGGCTATCAAATTTTGTTGAATTATCGTAGACAACTTTCCGATCATAATATTGCTCAAAAAACTAATGTTCGGAAAGTATTAAATAATGAAATTGACGATGATTTAGTCAAAGACAAAATTGTTTTGATTGGAACACCCTCTGAGGGATTTGACCCTGACCATGCTACTCCCTTTTCTAGTAGTAAAGAAGGAGGGAAAAAGATGCGGGGTTTATATCTTCAAGCACAAATGGTGAGTCAACTTGTAAGTGCAGTCTCAGATCGAGAACCACGACCTATACTGAAAGTTAGTTCTATTGGAGATGAAATACTTTTGATTCTAATTGGCTCAATTGTTGGGTCTATTTTACCACAGTTATACAGACGCTCTAGATATTTCTTATTTATATTAGGAGGAAATTACCTTTTTTTGATTTTAAGCTTTTACTTTATTTGTTTACTCTTTTTTAGTCTTTCAACCAAGCGTTGGATACCATTCTTTTCTCCTACTTGTGCATTTACATTATCTGTAGGAGTAGTAATAATTTTAGTAGAGCTTCAATCTCCTAAAAAAATTAGATCCCAACAATATTTTTAGCTTACTAGGTTATTTATGCCCAGGACTCATATATTCACTAGATGCTTTAAAACTTTTCTTAACAGTACTATCATAATAGTTTTTTTAGTCAGTTACCCTTCGTCAACTTTAGCAGCTAGTATTTGGCAAGATATCTTATCTTTTCTTGGTTATAAACAGCGAGATGTACAAGGAGTAGCTGATAGTCGTGCAAACGGTGGTGCAGGACGTGGAGAATGTACTAATCTAGCATATAAGGATACAAATACTGACAAACGATTAATTGCACTCATCCCTCCCATTAAGCAGTCAAGTCTACTGTTATCACCTAGTTCATCATCATCTGAAACTCTAAGATCATCTCTTAAATCAATATCTCAAGAGTCCTCTCAAGTAACCTGGATTTGGAGTGACACTATAGAGGAGAAGCCTTCTCTGTGGTTCTACATCCCCTATAGTTATAATGAGCAATCACAACTAGAGTATGCAAAGCTTGCACTTTTATATCAAAGCAAAGGTCTTGTTAGAGAAACTCCAATTCTATTCAAACTCCCTAAAGAACCTGGTATTGCTGAAGTTAAACTTCCAATAAGTTTAGAAGTTAATAAGCCATACAAATGGTTTTTCTCAATTATATGTGATGAAAATAAACCATCTAGAAATCCTAGTGTTACTGGTTGGATTCAGAGAATTTCACGAGATAAATCAGTATTTCCTGTAGAGCCATCTAATGCTCTACTTTCCCGAAGATATTATATTTATGCTCGCTCCGGACTCTTATATGATGCCTTTACTTGGCTTGTCAAGGCTTACGAACCAATAAGCCAACCTCATCAGAACTCGTTTGTCTCAAATGCTAACAACTATCAAGAAGCTATAAAGCAAGATTGGTTTGACTTTTTCAAGGAACTAGACTTGATTGATGAGAACGATCGGGACGATAAGAAAGATGAAAGTAATAAGATAAATGAGAAAAATAAGATTGCTGATGAGATTGCTAAATCCCCAATCTTAACATTAGAGTGCGTACAGAAAAGCACTAACCATAAGTGTAACAAATAAATACAATTTACAGTTAAGCTTAACAAATTTATAACTTGGTTAATAAGAAGTTGCATTGTCATTGGTAGTATTCAGGCATTGCGACGAAGGAAGCAATCTCATGGACTTTGAGCTACCACGATAGAACGTAACTTGGTTAAGCTTAGCTACAAACATATAAATAATTTTTCAATGTTACCTACAACCAATTCCCTAGCAAAATATAAGGTGCCCAATATCTTGGATGTTCGTAACGCTGACTAGATAAATCTCTTAACGCTTTTTGAGCATTTTGTAAGGCTTTAGCTTTCGTCAACCCTGGTTTAAGCAGTTGCTCATATAAATTTTTAGTAAATTCAACACTGATTTCATCATCCAATGTCCACAAGGAAGCGATCGCACTACGCGCACCCGCTCGAACACCTACACCAGAAATTCCTAAAGTTGCTCGCTGGTCTCCTGCTGCGGTTTCACACGCACTCAGCACAATTAGTTCTATAGGTTCTGGCTGATTTTGAGCTTGTATGCGGAATATATTACCCAGTTCGTTAACTACAATTGGTTTATCAGAACTTAATAAAAACGTATTTTCCGGACTCGAACTAAACTCGCCATGTGTAGCTAAATGAATAATTTGAAAAATAGAAGTATTGACCTTTTTTTTAAATTGGTTAGTATTAAAATCCCGATCGACGAGTTTATTAAGTGAAATTTTAGAACCACCTATCTTTTCAATCTCTTCTATCTCTTTTGTAGCAAAACGCAACTTACCAAATTTTTGTAAGTATTCTGGGAATTGTTGTTGGTATTTTTCAACATCGGGTTCAGTTAGCCCAGCAGCCAAAATACTTAGTTTTTTATCTTGGATGGTTCGAGGAGTGGGAATGTCTAATCTTGGGGCTAGCGCCACAGCATACTTATCTATCAGATAGGTAGGTGGATTTTTTGTATCATCAACCACCAATGCACCCAAAGGAATATTTCGCAAATTTGTATCTAGCGCAAACACCAATGTATCAATTTTTTGACCATTTTTAATGAATTTTTCTGCTCCTTTCAAAAGCATATCATATACTTTTTTACCTTCTTTAATAACATCCTCAAAAGTATACTCTTCTTCCAAGTCTCTCTGAAACTGTCTAATTTCTTCTTCAAAATCAGCCTGTATTGGTTTGGTGTAGTGTTTTAGTTCTTCCTTTTCTAAACTTTTATTAGTAACATTCTTAGGAAGTTTGACAATAACTTCAATTCTATCTTTTAAAAGAATTGGATATATAAAAGCCGTGTTTAGAGCTTCTTTATCAATAATTGTGTCAATTTTTTCTACGTTGTTCTCCGGACAGGCTACTCGCAGAAAATTTTCTAGTTCTACTGCTTGCAAAGAAGCAATTACTTCTCGTGCTTTAAAGAGATTTTCTTGGGAAGGATTAGCATCCCATAACAGCAAATCAACATAATCGCGATAGATGCTGTCGATATCATTTAGAAATGAAAATTGGGCATCAGGATTACCAACTACTAACTCTCTACGTAGGGATTGCAAAGTTAGGTATGCACGTTGATATATTTCCCGTGCATTATTCAAATTATTCAAACTTTTTTGCTGTATCTCTTTAGTTTGAGCTTGTGTTATTGCTGGAATTTGAGATTTGTAAATGCGTCCCAGTTGCCATTCCCATAGATATTCAGTTTCTGAGGGTAGTTCAATTGATTGAGCGATGAATAAAGCTTTTTCAGTACTTTCTTTAGCTAATTCAAATTCCCCGCGTTTTTCATATAGCTCACCTAGATACCCGTAACCATAAGATTCTGTGTTCGAGTCACGGAGACGTTTGGCTTGTTCAATTGAAGTTTCCAAAAGTTGCTTGATTTTTGTAGTAAGCACATTGTCATCATTGTCAATCCGAATCAAGTTTTTAGCAAAATTTAGCCTGGTAAATAGAGCTGCATGAGTTAGTGGTAGTTTTTCTATCTGCTGTTGAAGTTTATCAATTTGCGGTAACTGAATCAGTGGGTTTTGTTTTGATAATTGATTATCTAATAACCATTTACGAACTTCATTTGTCGATTTATCGCTTGATTGTTCTAATGCTAATCGCTTCCAGCAATCTTTTGTTTTTAAAGTTAAAAATAACCGATTCTGACTAAATAACTGATTTAAAACATCTGGTTTACTCTTGGTCTGTTTATTTAATCTATTCTTGTACCAATCTTGTAAATCTAATACTAGGCTTAACTGATTTAGTTGTGACTGTAGTTTAGTGTTGAATGGCGAGGGTAAGGTTGAACCTATTTCGCCTTCAGCCATTTTGTAGGCTTTTGTAGCTGCGTAAGCATCTATAATTGCACAAACAAGATTTTGCTGCTCTTGTGAACGGTAGTATAAGTCTTGTTCTTTATTACTTAAAGCACGTCGAGTGTTTCCTAAATCCAGCCAAATTGCCGCCTTTTCTTGAGGTTGACTTTTGTTCAGACTTAGTAACAAAACTTTATTTGACAACTTTAGTTCGCCTAATCCTCGTAGGACGTTGCCAAAGTTGCGTAAACCTGCTATTTTGCTAGGAGAATTTGCACGTTCTGCAAGTTTTTTATTGTCGAAAAACTCATTACGCTTCTCTTCATCTTGCAGCAGTATTTTACAATTTTCCTCACCATAGATTTGCAGTAGTGTACTACAGGCGCGTGGGAAAAACCCTAGTGCTTGTTCGGCTTGTGCCTGATTAATTTGGTTATTGACAGTTTCAGTTTCATTTCCTAACTTATGATAGCCAGCAACGGCTTTTTGCCAGCAATCTATTGCATCATTAAAGCGCCCATTCTCATAACTTTCTCTACCTTGAGTACTTAACTGTTCTGGGCTAAAGTTTAGTGTTTTTGTGCAAATCAGTTGCGCTGCTGGTTCACTACCAATAGCCCTTTCTAGGAATAATTTGTGAATACCAAACACTGAAATAAGCGAAATAAGAGCTACGATAAATAGGTAAATGATCCGGTGATTTACCTTCTGCACGAGGATATAACGGCATTTTAGGAGGTAATGTTTCAGAAGGGGTTCCATATAACAGAAAAGTATAAACCTTGTTCTTGTAAAGTTTTTTCATTAGAATCTGCTGAGATGAGGGGAATTCCCCAGTCAATGCGAGTATTGAGACGATCGCTCATTTGAAACCGCAACCCCAAACCAACCGAGGCGAGCCAGCTAGGATCGGGGTCTACACCTTCAAAGTTATTCCAGGCTGTACCAACATCAAAAAAAGGTACTACTTGTAACAATCCTCGTGGTTTGCGAATGCGTAGTATAGGTAGGCGAAGTTCTATTGAACCAAAGGCTCCGTTATCTGCCAGCAATTGATCCTGACGGTATCCTCTGACACTAGCTATTCCACCAACTCCAAATTGCTCTAAGGATACTAGCCTACGGTCTGCGAGTTGCACATCACCCCGCAGGACTAAGAGCGTATCTGTACCAAGACTTCGCACCCATTGTGCCTGTCCTCTCCAAGCAAAAAATTCGCTCTCGGGAGCAACATCGTTAATTGTGGCATCGAATATAGGAAGTCCAAAACTGAACTGCGATCGCAATGCCAAAACCGAATGATTCCCGCGTTGCGTCCATTCCTGAAAAAACCGCAAAGCAGAAATGCGCGTGCGTCCTTGATTGTCAGCCCCTGGTGATATTGGAAAGGCTCCAGTATCTTCAAATCCTAGAAAAGTCTGCGATTGCTGATGCGAAAGGGTAAGTCCTAAAGCTAATTCTTTCGTCGGAGTTTGAATAAACGGATGGCGTAGGGTCAGTTGGTATCTATCCGAATTCGATACAATATCTAGTTCGTTAAAAGGCTCCTCAATTACGTTGTTGGAGGTGCGATCGTAGTCGAAGGTCAGGGTAGTGTCCTGGGGAGTCAGGGGTAAGGTGTAGCTGACATCAACTTCGTTACTACCGTCAGTGTTGGCGTAGAACAGGCTGATTATGTCTCCGATACCAAATAAGTTATCTTCCCACAGTCGAGCGCTGCGTTGGAAGCTACCCACGCTCGGCGATCGGCTATTATCAAGGTTGATTTGACCGTGAAAAGTATTGGCTTCTTTTATATTGACTTCGAGCAAGTTGGTGCCAAAACGGGTTCCCGCAGACAATTCTGCTGATAAGCTCTCAATGCGGGGATTGAGTTGAAGTAGTTGCAATGCTTCAAGTAAGCGATCGCGATTTAGGGGTGTTTGATTTGCCCTCTTTAACCGACTGCGAATGTAACTGCGATTTAATCGCCGAGTACCAGTAATTTTGATATCTTCTAAGCTACCTTCAACCAACTGAATTTTCACTTCCCCTCCGCCCGGTGGCAGCTTTTGTTCTGGAACAATTGCTCCGGAGGTAATGTAGCCTTTACAAATATAAAGCTGAGTAATTGCCGAACGTGCCTTTAGCAATTGGGCAAAGGACAGTTGTTGAGGAGCGTCTTTTTCAGTTCTTGGTAGTCTCCGAAGGGGAGACTGTTTAACCAATTTACCTGAAAGTTGTTGACATCTGGACTTTTCATCTAATTCTTCAGGGCTATAGAGAACCACTTCCATTGCTTGGAGTAGTTCTTCGTCTTTGAAAACCGTACTCCCCTCAAATTGAAACTTGGTGACAAAAAATGTGTCAGGAACCACTGGAACAAAATCCTCCTGTGGTTGGGGAGGTTGGTTGTGTAACGGGTCTTCTGGAAGAGGTGAGGGAACTGGCTGCGGTTGCGGGGGTGGAGATAATGGAGGTACTACATCGCGGGGAGGGGGCAAATTGGGCGGTAAGTTCTGCGCTGAAGGTGCATTGATGGGGACTTGTGCTAACGCAGCTGTATGTATGCTGAATGATATAGGTATGCTCAGTGCTAGTGTTGCTATAGGCAGTAGGAGCCAAGGGCGTGTTTTCAAACCCTCAACCGTCCAGAAATCAATTTCTAGGCTAATAGCTAAAGTCCGTTTCAACGGACTAAAAGTATTGCTAAACAACGATTTTAGTCCTCTTGAGAGGACAGTAGCTCTTAGCCAGGGGTTTACAACTGGTGATTGAACACGAGAATTATTGTCCATTGCAATCTGTGTTCCTCTGCCAAGAGTTATCGGAAGTAGGTTTGGATGGGTTGGCGGTGAAAATAATCTCGCCTTTAGATCCAATGTTCACACCTTTGGCTTCGACAAGAGTGGAACTTGGGAAACTGCTTTGCATCAAGCGAGTTTGTCTTGGGGAGGCGTTTGTCGTTGTTCCCATCAAAGCATCACTGCTAAGTGCTGAACTTGGGCTTGGCGGCAAACCACCCCGTCCGGTAACAATGAAGCGGCTTGCTGCTTGCGTTCTACCCACTGGGCAACTCTGCGTAATTAATCTGGAAGAGTCACCTAAATTTTCTGGCAACTGAAGTAACCCCCGTCTAGGGTCTACATCGATCGGGACAATTGCCACAGTGCCTTGCAGACCTTGCTCGGAAGAGGCAGTGATGTCATTCAAAGGTGTATTTTGTGTTTTTGGTCGGAACTCTGTGCCATAAATGCCTAAAGGTCTAGGATCGATTGCGACAACGCCACCATTACCTGTTGCTAGTGCATTCGCAGAAATATCATTACCGTTTTTCCCAGTTGGTGGAAGTGCAAGGAGTAGTCGAGTTTTAATAGCAATGTTGCCACCATCAGCCAAATTTTCAGCGTTAGTCTCTATTAGGCTTTCATTGGCCAGAATTAGGAAATCAAGAGGAGAACCGGGCAAAGACTTCTTGGCTTGGCTGCCTAGCTTACGTTCCTCTATTAGTGACCTTAATTCATTTTGTGCCTCAGGTGTAGTTTCTTTTCCTAATAAGATAATATTCGATCCATTGCTTGGGTTACCGTTTGCTTGCCCAGTTGTAGCAAGGAATGCCCCATTATCTAGGAAGATTGCCTTGGCGAAAACAAAGAGGTTGCCCGCCTTGCCGTTAGGACTACTTACAGTAGCTGCGGCTCCATTCTCAATCCTCAGATCATCTGTATAAATAAATACAGTTCCAGCAGTTCCACCTTTTATGGTTGCTTCAGCAAATAAACCGTATTCAGGTTCCTGACCATTTTTGACAAGATCGGCAAAATTAGTGAAATTACTGCCACGTAATAATATAAAGGGAGCTTTTACGAAAACACTTCCAGCTGGCACTGTCGAGTTGGTTGTTGAAGTCACAGAAGAATTTTCAATCCTAATTTCTCTAGTAGCTTTTATATTGATACCATCAATATTGTTAGTAGTTCTTACATTGATACCATCAAGACTAGGTTTTAAATTACTTGTCACATTACGAAGAGTTTGAGTATCGACTTTACTATCTCTAATGTTGATGCTGGCAGTATCATCATTTCCTATAAATACACGCCCAACAACACCTTGACTGCTAATATTACTGTTGTTATTAATCAGAATTTCCTTACCAGAAATTCTGATATCTCCTGCAAATGAATTACCGGAGTTAGTGGTATTCAGATTGGCTTTGTTTATGAAGACCGTACCTCCCAATGAATTAATAGAGATAGTACTAAAGTCTTTATTTGGCAGATCATTTTTACTTTGGGCTTCTATATCCCCGGAGCGAATATCGCCAGCAGCAGTGAGAGTAACATTTCCAGCTACACCATTTTTAGACTCTGTTCTGATAGTCCACCCAGTTGTTGTAATCTGACCTTGAGGAGCATTAAGTACTATATTTCCACCAGTTCCATTAGGAGTACGCGATGTTATTTCCTTAATAAGGTCAGTAGAAAGTGCGCCTTTTGCATTTAGTTCTATATTGCCAGTCTCACTAAGAATCTGGATTCTTCCTGCATTTCCCTGGTATTCTGGTGTGTTATCGAGTATACGGGACGCAATTTCATTAGCAATAGTAATGTCTCCTTTAGCTTTGAGACTGATGTCTCCACTAGTTTTGAAACTGTTGTCCTCATTTTTACCCCCAGGAGTAAAGGAACCTATTTTTCCTTTGGTGTCTATTTTTCCATTTATGCTAGTGATGGTAATATTTCCACCATCTCCTTGTTGGAGACCTTGAACGCCTATAAAAGAACCTACTTCATTAGTAGTAACATTACCAGAAGCTTCGATTTTGATATCTCCACCTCGGTCGTTATCAGTCGTGGAGCGCACATCTGACCTACTTGTGTCAATATATCCATTGCGGCTAATGATTTTGATATTTCCTGCTCGCCCTGTGCTTCCAACTGCGACATCAGATTGAATATTACCATTAGTCGTTATATTGCCATCAGTATCGAGTGTAATGTTTCCCCCCCGTCCATTACTTCTGTTGATCACTCTGGAAAGTATCCTTTGAGTAGTAATGTTGCCAGTGGCTGACAAGATCACAGAACCAGCGTTAATTCCACTTGTAGAAGATGAAGTATCAATATTTCCTACCTGAATGCTTCCGAGTGGTAATAAAGAAGCGCCTGAAGGATTAAAATTTGTTCCCTCTGCTGAAATAGGAATATTGTCAGTGTAGACGAGTGAAGGTAATCCCGCACGTAAAATAACTGCCTGACTAGTTCTCAAAATATCAACATCTGGATCGCCATTATTAGGAGGCAACGCCGTATCTGGACTATTAATTGTGATATCACCTGCAATAATTCGTCCAGTTGACTCTACTTTCAATGCAGCACCTGTATAGTTACCAAATTCAACATCTCCATTTGCACTGATAATTGGATCGTAGAGACTCACAAAATTTCCAGGTTGACCTGCTAAGTTGAAAATAGAAAAATGTCCTCCACTGGAGAAGTGAGCATCGCCAGAGATAATCCCATCACTAATCAAACTCAGATTTCCACCGCTCACAAACGGTGTCTGTGGATGATTTAAAGCTAAGATGTCAATGCCTTGATTACCTCGAATGGTCAAATTATCACCAGCTTGCGCCACAAAGGGATTCGTCACACTATCCCGCACCCGCACCGTATCCCCCGCCAGCAAATTCAAATCTCCAGTCGTACTAAGCTGACTCTCTACCAGCGTCAGATTATTCTTGGCTGTAAGTGTTGCAGTCTGCGCTGTCACATTCTTTGCCACTACATCCCCATCTTCCACAAGCAAACCCGATCGCGCTAACTCCACCTGTCCGTTACTATTCACCGTCAACCCTGGACGCGCCTTTTCATCCACATTTGCCAGTAATTCAGCCAATGACACCGACGGCGAACCATCACCTGCGGTTAGTGATGGAGTTTCAATATTTAGTAATTGCACCGATGGACTTATATTCACCACACTCTCACTCGGCACTGCTGCTACTGCAACCTGTCCTTTTGGTGCTGACAACTGTCCAGTACTTGCCACCGTACCTCCTGTCAGTGTCAGATTTTGCCCCTTACCTACCGATAGGTTGCCTGAATTTACAATTGCACTTGGCTGTTTACCAAATTGCACTCCCAATGGCACTTTCATAGTTAGCAATGGTGGCGCATTGGGATTCGTGGCGCTAAACTGTTTCCCATCCCCAAAATTCAAACTATTCGCAGTACTACCAAAAAACGAACCCCCCATATCCAACTTGGCATTGGGGCCAAAAATAATCCCGTTGGGGTTGAGCAAAAACAGATTGGCATTACCCAAAACTCCCAGTGTGCCAAAAATATTTGAGGGATTTTTCCCCGTCACCCGACTGAAAATATTCTCAATTCCTACCGGATTATTAAAATAGGCTCCTCGCCCTTCCCGCACATTGAATTCCTGAAAACTATGGAACAAAGCAGAACCGCGAATTGCCCCGCCATCAATGCGATCGCTCTGTATACCCTTAATATCAATATTCGGTGTGACAATAGAACTTTCTTTACCTAGAGTGCGATCTCCAACAACTTGAGCTATGGCGGCATTCCCAGAAAAAATAACTCCGCTAGTTGCAATCAGAGTAATCCCCATCTGCCATAACTTGAATATATTGCTGCGATCGCCTAAATTACATCTAGCTATGTTTTCTGCATAAATGTTTAGGACGATCCAATATCTATATGATGTCTGTAAAATACTCAATTCTTCCATATTTTTTATAGGTATAACTGCCATGAGTTGGATAATTTTCCTCACTACAATCATTGCCAGAAAAAAGAATTAATCCTGTAGATATCTCTTTCCTGCAACTAATTCTCAGCTTGCAAATCAATCAAAGTTGAAGCTGATAAATTTTTCTATTGTATTTGGGCAATTTTATAAGTTTTGCCTAGTATGAATAGATTTTAAATCTAGAGCAAACTAATCAGGTTATTTTTTACGTAACACGGATGCTAACATGGACTTGTTCAATAATCAAGCAGCAAATATCAACAATAATAATTTTTTGTAGTACATATACACTCAAATTAGATAGTATATAGAGGCTGAGAAAAAAGCGATATCGCTTTTTGGTTGCCTTCCCTTAAATTTTACTTTTGTGACTCAAAAGGATTGTTTCGGTAAGTTTTGAGTTGATGGTTAATATTTCTACAAAGAATAATACCTTGTGCAAATGGCTTATACTGTCTCAACCGTTTCCAATCGAAGGGTATTAAAAAAGCTATAACCTTTAGTGCACGCTCGTTACAGACATTTATGCTATTAAGCAGTGAATGGATCGGGCGATCGCTGTATGAAAGCAGGTGTTGTAGAACGGATGCGGTAACGGTGCGGGGATTGTGCAAAAATGTCTTGTAAGTAGAAAAGCTTACTTATTCATGAAATACCTTCTTTGATATAACTAAGCAAATAGAATAACTACTACTGTGACAAATCGTGTGACAATCCTCAAGGATAAATTTAATCAAAGTCTGGGATTACCTTTTAAAGAATTGTTACCATTCTCAGCAATTGAGCAAGCCATCTGCAAGCTAAAAATTAAATATAAGAAGCGATTATTTGACCCATTAGTAACCTTATGAGCATTTTTCTGGCGGGTTTTAGATCCTGACAAAACTTGTCATAACGCCGTGAGTAAAATAATTGTACATTTGGCAGAAGAAGTAGAAGTTCCGTCAACCTGGAGTTTAGACTAAATACAGAAAAAAAGCGGTCAGTCTTTCTGACATCATGTCTGGTTAAAGACTTGTCATTAGGATTAATATCATGTCTGCCTAATTAGTCATAATTCCCGCATCTGTGCAAAAACCAGGAAAACCTCTTTCCCCCTGCCCCTGCTAAGAGTTCCCCTACGGTCTTAATAATAAGTCTTTTAAGCGGACATGATATAACACGGCAATACAAAGACGCGAGGACGCGGAGAAATTTTAATCACAAGTGATTAGCCGGACATGATATGAAGCAATCTCCAAAACCTAGTTTTTTAGGCTGTAAATGAAACTGGTGTGGGAAAAATTGCTAAAATTTTAAATCTATTTTCCTTGGCAGATGGAAGTAGAACTCGTTGCTAAATCTGTTACACCATTCGAGCGATTTACCCTCGCATTATTGAGTGTATCTAAACGCTGAGTGAGGGAAACATTCTCAGGCACAGTCTTGTTCGAGACATCTTCCTTCTCGTCATCCAAATCAATCCATCTGGCGACAAACATTTCTATATTCTGCGGTTCTTCGGGGCGCGATGGTATTCCTCCCCGTCCTCGATTGACAAACCGCAACCGTTTTGCATTACTCGGTCTGACTTGGCAACCTTCACTAATTTCAACGCTACGCGGTTCGCTTGGCAAATTAACTAATCCTTGAGTTGGGTTAATACCGAGTGTGTTGATTTCAATCACACCGTTGAGTTGGGGATTGGTTTGGGAAAAAGCTGTAATATCACTCTGTTGAGTTAGCAGTTCGCGGGACTCTAATCCAAAAACTCGCTGGGCATTAATTTCTACAACTCCACCCTGACCTGCAAAAGCATTTGCAATAATGTCGCTGTTTTCTTGGGGAACAGCAACAACAAAACCATTTTTTGCATCAATTTTGATATTTCCACCATTCCCAGGAGCCTGTCCAGTCCCAGCGGTGGTAGATATTAAGCTATTTTGACGCATCAACAGTAAATCTTGTACTTGTAAGAGAATATTCCCACCGTTAGCTGATTTCGTTTCTCCTGTAATCGCACCTTGATTTTGCAAGTGGATAGCTTTGGCGGCTATTTCGATATTTCCAGCGACTCCCGAACCTTGACTGCTGGCTGTAATTGTAGCCCGATCTCTGAGATTTACTTGTTTGGAGAGGATGAAGATATTACCACCATTGCCTGTGGCATTGACATCGGTACTAGCTAGTACCCCACTAGCAGCACCTTGATTGGTAAATGTATCCAGACCAATTTGAATATTTTTGAGAGTGCGATCGCCATAACTCAAATCACTGCCAGCAAGGTTTATACTATCTAAAACGTTAAGTTTGATATTACCTGCATTGCCACTGCTGCGAGTAGAAGTCACAATTTGTCCGCCATTAGTCGCTTCTAAAGTCTGAGCATTAATTACAATATTACCTCCACTACCTGCATTTGCAGTTAAGGCATTAATTACACCTCCATCTACCACCCGTAAAGTAGCTGCATTGACCGTGATTTCTCCTCCCTGACCAATTGCGCTGGGTTCGGTATTGCTATAAAGTCCGCTAGAATATCCATCGCCAGCAACGCCAGCGACGGTTACAGTATTAGCCCGATTAATCAAAATATCTCCTGCATCTCCGCGTCCACGAGTGCTGGTAACGATAACAGCACCGTTGCTTAAAGATAATGTATTGGCGTTAACAACAATGTTTCCACCTATCCCTTCACCATTTCTTTTGACACTGCTGAATGCACCACTAGATTGAAAAAAGCCAAATCCAGGAGTATCGTTAAAGCGACCCTCACCATCAAAAACGATATCACGAGCATTAATAGTCACATTACCTGCATTGCCTTTTCCATCAGTACTAGTTGTGAGAACCGCACCGTTGCTTACTTTCACTGTCCCGGCTGTGACATTGATGCTACCAGCATTTCCCACAGCGCGAGGGTCAACCCGACTGTATGCACCGCTACCAAATGTAAAAGTCGATACCTGCTTAAAATCAGCCGCCTCGCCGTCAAATAAAGCTGTATCGCTGACATTGATATTCACGCTACCAGCATCACCCCGTCCAACAGTACTAGCTTCGAGAATGGCTCCGTTAGTCACAGCCAGGGATTTGGCTGTAATATTGAGATTACCTCCTCGACCTATACCACCATCGGCGATCGAACTATAGCCACCAGTATTAATTCCATTGGTTCCCACACCATCAAACAGTACTGTATCGCCGACATTGATATTCACATCGCCTACATCTCCGTTTCCATACGTGCCGGCAAAGATTTGAAAACCTCCAGTTACAGCAAGCGATCGCGCTGTTAAATTAACATTACCGCCTTTACCTTTGGCATTAGGAAGCACTGCATTAGAAATAAAGCTACCACTACCAGTCAGCGTAACTGCCTCTGTAGCATTAATTTCAATATCTCCGGCTTTGCTGTCAGCAGCACCTTGACTAGAAGCGATACCTGCCCTAACGGTACTTCCTTGAGCGATATTTAAATTATGAGTGTTGATGGCAATACTACCGCCCTTACCAGCTCGGACATTGACTAGTGAATTATTTGTGAGGGAAACATCAGCGCGGACTACATCAACAGGAAAACTCAAGCTACCATCTTGATTGAGTGTTACTGTGCCTTTTTGCGTCACTCCCCCTAACTCGACTCTACCCCCTGGTGCAAGGATTGTACCCTTGTCTAAACTAACGTTACCACCCACTAGCGCTATGGTTCGATCTGGCTGCATAACTAAACGCGCTGCTTGTAAACTAATAGCCCCTGGGATATTCTCGAATTCCAAGCCAATAGGAACTTTAATTTTCAATAGTGGTGGGGCTTGCCGATTAGTTGCACTAAATTTTATACCGTCAGCGAAAACCACACTGCTGGCGGTACTAGCTACAAACGAACCACTAATATCGAGTTTGGCATTTGCCCCAAAAATAATGCCGTTGGGGTTGATTAAAAACAAATTAGCTTTTCCCAATACACCCAAGGTTCCCAAAAGCTGCGAAGGACTTCTTCCTGTAACTCGGCTAATAATGTTCTCAATTCCTATCGGGTTAGCGAAATATGCACTTCTTCCTTCACCAATATTGAATTCCTCAAAGCTGTGGAAGAGATTTGTACCGCGAATTGCCCCGCCATCAACTCTGTCAACTAGCTGATTTTGTGGTGTGACTGTAGAACGTTCGCTCCCAAGGGTATTATCTGGGGTGATGGGGATAATTTGAGCTATTGCCTTGTTCTGGGTGTCAGCGAATATCTGCAACACAGCCGCGCCGAACGCGGTAATCAACATCAAAAAACTTAGTACTCTCAATTTCTAGTACCCATAATCAGCAATATACGACTATCGGGAAAATGAACCCAAAAAATTTGAATTTTTGGATTTTTGCATTTTCACAATTTAAAACCAATAGTCAGTAAAAATACTTCCGTAATCTTACTTAAATATTGATGCGTTCTTTGAGTTATACTTGGACGACATCAGCCCACAGTCCTTTCACCAAATTCCAATAATTGCACTATTACCAACAAAGCATATTCAATAATAACGTTCTCAGATATGCAACAAAACTGGTCACAAGAAAGTTATGTCAAAGCCTTAAAAAAAGCAGCACAAGCACATCATGGTCAGAAGATACCAGGGTCAGAAATACCTTATATTATTCATTTGAGTTTTGTGAGCATGGAAGTAATTGCTGCCTTAAATGTAGAAAAAGAATGTGATGGAAATCTAGCAATCCAATGTGCTATCTTGCATGATGTAATTGAAGATACAGCAATGACATTTGAGGAAATTAAAACTGAGTTTGGTGAATCAATCGCCAACGGTGTACTAGCATTGACTAAAGATAATTCCTTAGAAAAACATCTGCAAATCACAGATAGTTTGCGAAGGATTAAGAAGCAACCGCCAGAAATTTGGATGGTAAAACTAGCTGATAGAATTAGTAACCTCCAAGCACCACCATATTATTGGAATCAAGACAAAATTCTTCGATATCGAGAAGAAGGTATTCAGATTTATGAAGCTTTGAAAGATGCAAGTCAGTTTCTTGCATCGCGCTTGGCTAGCAAAATTGAAGACTACAAAGTATTTATTAAGTAGGAATAAGTAGGTGGGTAGGAAAATTTATCGTTGAAGTCAGGCAGGAGGCAGAGGGCGGCAGGGGGAAAGAGAATTTTAGTCTAGTTAATCTTTCTGAAGATGGTTTGGTTTTATCATGCTGACTTACTTAAAATAAATTTCTATATATAGGAATCAGGTTTGATTTCTGAAATTGTTTATGTAAGCTCTTTATAGGGAATAGGCAACAGAAAAAAGGCTCTTGAAGTATACTGAGTTTTTTCAAAAATCAAATAGTAGTCCTATATCAGAGTTGATGTGAAATGGAATGAAGCAAATCGGAAATTACTAGAAATAAAATTATGGAATTACTTCAACTAGTTTTGGTGTTAGCTACAGTAGTTGGTGTTGTAGATGGAAATACAATTTTGGTTAAAGATAATGCAGGACAACCAATTACGGTAAAGCTAGCGTGTATTAATGCACCAAAGGCGACTAGCCAGCAATCAAGTTTAGCAGCAACTCAAAGGTTAAAACAGTTGCTACCACGTGAAAGTCGTGTGGTGATTAGAAGCACAGAACAACTCAACAATGGTCGCACAGTTGGTGAAGTGTTTGTAGATAATCGCTCAGTCAATCTGCTTTTGGTACAAGAAGGTAATGCTGTAATTGACCAAGAATCCTTGGATAATTGCTATGAAACTAAAACCCAATTTTTAATTGGCGAAGCTAATGCTAAAAATAAGCGGTTGGGATTGTGGCGGCAATTAAATAGGAATTAGAGGCTGTTGAAGATTTAAATATTAGACCTCTAGCATAAATCTTTTTTGTCTCACGCAGAGGTACTCCAGAAGAGAACACAAAGAAGGACTACCTGACAAAGGTATAGAAATCTGATTTGATTCATGAAATTATTTGCGTGGGGAGGGAGTAGGGAGTAGGGAGTGGGGAGTAGGGAATAAAACTGTTATAGGTGTAGGGAGTTTTTTAACCAAATAAAATATGAGTCTTATATAAGTTATTCAAATCAAAGCAGATGTATATCAGGGAGTATTTCTAATAATAGATGACTTAGTGATTGAGAAGGGGATAATACTTGAAGACTTAATTTTCCCTTGGCAATTACTGACTAGGAGATTGTTTGATGAAAACCAGAAAGTTAGGCAAACAAGGATTAGAAGTTTCAAATATTGGACTTGGTTGCATGGGAATGTCTGAGTTCTATAGTGGTCGTGATGAACAAGAAGCGATCGCCACTATTCATCGAGCATTAGAATTGGGAGTTAATCTACTCGATACTGCTGATATGTATGGGCCTTTTACTAACGAGCAATTAGTAGGTAAAGCAATTAAAGACCGCCGCGAGCAAGTAGTCTTAGCAACCAAATTTGGCAACGTCCGTACTGAAGATGGTGGTTGGAAAGGAATTAGTGGCAAACCAGAATATGTGCGTCAAGCTTGCGATGCTTCCCTAAAACGTCTGGGAGTTGATGTGATTGACCTTTATTATCAACATCGGGTAGATCCAACCGTACCCATTGAAGATACTGTCGGGGCGATGGCAGAGTTAGTCCAGCAAGGAAAAGTGCGTTATTTAGGACTTTCGGAAGCTGCGCCGGCGACGATTCGACGAGCTGTCGCAGTTCATCCAATTTCGGCACTCCAAACAGAATACTCTCTTTGGAGTCGAGAACCAGAGGATGAAATTTTACCAACTGTGCGGGAATTAGGAATTGGGTTTGTTCCCTATAGCCCACTAGGAAGAGGATTTTTATCGGGTGCAATTACTAGCCCTGACGACCTCGCACCTGATGACTATCGCCGAAATGCTCCGCGCTTTCAAGGTGAGAATTTCTCTAAAAATCTGCAATTAGTCGAGCAAGTTAAAACAATTGCTACCGAAAAAGGAGTAACTCCGAGTCAGCTTGCACTAGCATGGCTTTTGGCTCAAGGAGAAGATATTGTGCCAATTCCAGGAACAAAACGCCGAAAATATCTAGAGGAGAATATTGCAGCTAGCGAAATTACCCTCAGCGAACAAGACTTGAAGCGACTGGAAGCAGCCGCACCCAAAAATTTCGCAGCAGGCGATCGCTATTCTGACATGAGTAGCGTTAATCGTTGATTATAGCAGGAGGCAGGAGGCAGGAGGCAGGAGGCAGGAGGCAGGAGGCAGGAGGCAGGAGGTAAAACTATTACTGTTCCTAGCATTCACACTTGTCATTATGTTCTAACCTCTGTGACTACGGCTATAATTTAAATATTGGAGTATTTTTTCAGATTCAGCTTTGATTGTGGGGTGGGCGTCTCGCCCGCCCATATCCAACTCAAGTTAAATTAAATTATCGTTGAGCCTGGTAGTTCTGTAACTGGTGGTTCTCCCCAAGTTTCAATTTGGTTAAATGTATGTTGGCTCAAAGGATAAAATCGCACGCTATCTTCTGTTAATTTTATTTGTTTATAAAGTCTTTTTTGCAGTTCATGATATTTTTTTTGATTGAGAATACACTCAAATACTGAATATTGAACTCTTTGACCATATCCTTCTAATAAATCTGATACTTTTTTGCGTCTTTTATCGCAAGGTATATCATATACTATGATATAAAGTAGCATTCAGCGAATTTGATAAGGCTTATATAATTGACTTGGTTGATAAACAAAATCTTTAAATAATTTAATTTGTTGTGTAATTAAATCCCAACGAGGTTGTTTATCTACTTGAGATTGGACTTCTTCTTCTAAGCGTTGTAAGAAATATTTGATATATTTGGGGCGACCAGAGTTATTGAGATAGCAACCGCCATCATGATATTCAAAATCTTTTTCAATATCCATGACTTTGGTATTGATTAACCAAAGTACGAGAGAATCAATAATTGGGGCGCGGAATTCTTCAATTAAATCGGAAGCAAGGGCAGCATGGCGTTCTGTGCCTTGATGGAGACAAGCGTGGTAAGGGTCTAGTCCTTGGAGTTCAATAATTGTTAATATATGATTCCAGAGAATTTGGTAACCAAAACTGAGCATGGCGTTGACTGGGTTTCCTGGAGGGCGGCGGCTACGCGCTAAAAAGACAAAATTGGGATTATTTAAACATTCGCCAAAGGCTGAAAAATATTGTGCAGCACCAGCACCCTCTAATCCCATCAATCGTTCTATTGTTTCGGCTTCTACTGATTTTTGTGCCAGAACTTCTAAACTCTTGATGGCAATTTCAGCAGTTTGTGAAGGATTACGCCGTTGTTGTCGTAGTAAAAAGGTACGGCTATTTTTGAGTTTGGCTTGGACAATTTTTCTAGCTACTAACAACCGTTCTAGTGCTGTTAATTGTTGCTGATAACGAGATAATTGACGGTATCCTTTGGCAATTGGCATTAGCCTTCCGTAACAATATCCCATGCGCGATAAGTAGGCAATGGGAATATCTCGCCATAAACAAGTACGAATTGCTTGGGTAGTGATTTGAGATTTCCCAAATATTAGTACTTGTTCCAGCAATGGTAATTGTACTTCGCCGTGAATAATTTCTCCTTGTTTAATAATTAAGGTTTCAGCTTTGAGGGTGATATAACAACCTTGTCGGGAAACATAGAGTGTACGCATAAAAATTGGAGAGTTAAGAGTTAGAATTATTAATAATTTAAGTATAGTTTGGCTTGTTAATTTACTTATAATTATCAAGTTGGGATATCAAAATCTTCTGGATTCTCGATTCCGAATTCTCGATTCTGGATTTTGAATTTTGAATTCGGAATTTTCAATCATTGTTTTAATTTGCGATGGTTGTAAAAATTTCACTACAGCATCGCCGGCTGTGGCGTTGACAAAGCTGGCGACGGTCACCAAGATTGTATTGATGATTACTGCTGCTAGTCCCAAAGGTGCTATCAATAAGATAATCAGAGTGATAGCGCCATTAAGTAACGCTACTCCAAAATTACGGATTAATGCAGCGCGAGGAGAGATATACATATATATGATGTTTGATGTTTGTTGCAGTTTTCTCTATACCTTAAAGTTACGGGCTAGTTTGAGATTGTGCTAGTGGTTTCATGCGAATGACCAAATTTACTAAGTTTTTTTACATTCCCTGCGGCGGGGTGAGCAAAACTTGGAAATGCCTATATTCTCGTTGACCCGGCCGATGTCTTTCTGTACAATGATTTCAGCGTTTTTCTGTTTCATAAATCAGGTGAAAATTTCTCTGTTCTCCAACCCCGCCGCAAATCGCCTCTGGACATCAGGCAGCATAAGGGTTTAAATAAGAGGGGTCGCTTCTCTTCTGAGAAGTGGAATTAATGGAAACCAACTGAGATAAACTTCATAGTATTCACTTTGGATAAGGTGTCGCTTCTCTTCTGAGAAGTGGAATTAATGGAAACCGATAAAATATTGTTTTCATATTTGCTCTCCCTTACTACGTCGCTTCTCTTCTGAGAAGTGGAATTAATGGAAACCTTTAGTGAAGCAGTTTTAAAAGAAGGTAGGGGAGAGTCGCTTCTCTTCTGAGAAGTGGAATTAATGGAAACTCACCCCAAATGGACGGGTTGCAATTCCGATGATTGGTAGGGGAACGTCGCTTCTCTTCTGAGAAGTGGAATTAATGGAAACATGTTCTTAATAATTCCTGCCCAGTCAGCATTAGCATCCCAGTCGCTTCTCTTCTGAGAAGTGGAATTAATGGAAACTAGAGGAAGAAGAATCCTCCATTCACGAAGAAAGTTCAGTCGCTTCTCTTCTGAGAAGTGGAATTAATGGAAACTTTTCCTCCCATTAAAAGCGCACGTTATGCGTTCGCTTGTCGCTTCTCTTCTGAGAAGTGGAATTAATGGAAACTCTATCACAAAATGATTATCAAAAAGCGCAAAGTTTAACAAGTCGCTTCTCTTCTGAGAAGTGGAATTAATGGAAACAAAAAGCAAAGCACCTATAGCTAACTATAGGTGCTTTAAAGTCGCTTCTCTTCTGAGAAGTGGAATTAATGGAAACGAGGCCCGTCTTCAGATGCATTAACAATCCGAGTTGTCGCTTCTCTTCTGAGAAGTGGAATTAATGGAAACAAATCTCTTCTTTTAGTCCAAGTAGCTCCACTATCTGTGTCGCTTCTCTTCTGAGAAGTGGAATTAATGGAAACGCTTTTCAATCCACTAAGGGGCGATCGCCTATAAATCGGGTCGCTTCTCTTCTGAGAAGTGGAATTAATGGAAACTTTATATAACAGAGATTAGAAGATAAGTGAAAGTGTCGCTTCTCTTCTGAGAAGTGGAATTAATGGAAACTTATCTCCAGTTACAGGTAAAGTTTTGAGTGTTACGTCGCTTCTCTTCTGAGAAGTGGAATTAATGGAAACTCAAATTTAATTTCTTTTGACATAATTTCTCCTTTTAGTCGCTTCTCTTCTGAGAAGTGGAATTAATGGAAACTTGCAGCCCGCCAGAACCGATTTACCTTTACATCAAGTCGCTTCTCTTCTGAGAAGTGGAATTAATGGAAACAAAACAAAACTTTGATTTAAGCAAATGAATTAAATTTTTGTCGCTTCTCTTCTGAGAAGTGGAATTAATGGAAACTTGGCGGCGCACCTGAAGATGGTATCCCAGTCAAAGTTAAACGTCGCTTCTCTTCTGAGAAGTGGAATTAATGGAAACCCGTAGTCAATGTAGACAAGAGCATTTGTCCGGTTTAATGTTGCTTCTTTTGTGAGAAGTGGAATTAATAGAAACAAAAGCACTAGAAAATTAAGTGCTTTTTTATTTTCAGTCAGTTCTATTCTTAAAAGTTAATGGAAGCAGTTATGATGAAAAACTGCATAGGTCAAGTTGAGAAATGAAACCCAACGATTTTACTAGGGGGCAGGATATGTAGCTAGTTTCACAGTAGTAGTACCAAAACAGTTTTTAATCTAAAATATAAAATTGGCACAGTAAAATAAGTCTAATGCCCAACTACCAGACTTAAATTGTATACTTTAGCAACTTGAAATATGCTCTAAGTATCCAAGAAAGTATAAAAGTTCTCTAAATTATGATGAGACAAATTCTTGAACCAGAACAGAGTTATACATTTAGTGACTACTTCAGATTTAACTACACTATCAAAGATATCTTGAAGGAGTTAGGGTGTAATTATAAAAAAGAAAAATTACTCTTACCTACTCAAGAATATGATTTGAATAGAGTACAAAAACTACAAGCAGATATTGAATTTAATTTAGAGCGTGTAATAGTAAGTACTGAAGATGCTAAAAAACAGATAATTATAGCTCCAATCTTTTTAGAGCTTTGTAGAATTTTACCTATTCAACTAAATATTGAGTATACGATTAATGTTGGTAAGCAGCTTAAAGGCACTGTAAATTATTATATAGATGCAGGGAAGAATTTTATCGTAGTTGAAGCAAAGCAAGTAGATTTAGTAAGAGGATTTACTCAGCTAGCAGTTGAATTAATTGCGTTAGACCAGTGGATAGATTCAGAGAGTTCTATTTTATATGGTGCAGTCACTACTGGGGAGACTTGGAGATTTGCTACCTATCATAGAAGAGAGAAAATAATAACTGAAGATTTAGAGTTATATGTAGTCCCCAAAGAATTAAACCAGTTACTAAACATATTGTTGGGTATACTGAGTTGATTTCAATTAGTCCGTAGGGTGGGTTATGCCGTAGGCTAACGCAGTTTGAATTGTCGGTGGGTTAACATCTAGCGCAACGCACCCTACTTTAAATAGGAGGAAAACATAAACAAGAGTAATAATTATTTACAATGATGGGGATTTGGAAACCATTTACACTGAATTATTCCTCCAGATATTCTTTGTAAGTTTTTAGGAGTATGTCCAGGAAAAATATCAAGATTACTTTTGCTATAAACTTTAATAAAGTAGCTAGCATATAAAATTAATAATAATATTACAATAATATTTATACTCTTCTTCATTCTGAATTATTAATTACTACTCATAAATCCGAGCGATCGCCTTTCCAGTTTCCTTAACTTTTAACCTTAATTTCTCTGGTTGCGCTACTTTCACATGACCACCAAAACCAACAATCCACCGCAAAAACTCTACATCATTTATATACCATTTAGGCAATATCAACCGAAAGCAATTCGGAAACTGTTTATCTGTAGTTCTCTTCAAACAAAAAATCGATTTTGGTAACTTGAACCTCCCACCTTCTACAGGTGGAGACATTTTCATTTGTCTGGCTGGAAATCTCTTAGTTCCCTCAGCAATAAATCGAAAAATAGCATCATTAAACCACAGTTCTATTGTCACGCAAACCTGAGAACATTCTTGTTTATTGTGGCTGAGAAACTGACGTTGGTCGCTCGCATCATATCCTAAAAATATCCCGCCGCTAGCCGCAGCAAGTTTCTGTAATTTATCTAATGACTTTTCTTGTTCTTCTCTAGAACGGACTTTAGTTTGAGGTTGACCGATAAACAATCTATCTAAACGTTCAAATCGGAACAATCCGGCATATTTTCCACTTTCACATTCCAAACCTAAATACCACGCTTGGTTAGAAAAAACAATTTGCAAAGGATATGCGAAAAAAAAGCTTTCTTCATCGAGTGCAAATTTACCACCGCCAGGAAAGCGATTTAATTCTAGCAGTTGTCCTTGAATTATTGCCTCTTCTAATTGCTGTAAATTCTTAGAAAGTGCATCAGTTGGTAAAAACTCTGAATCAATCATATTACGATTGGCAATCGCTCTTACCGGGTACACATTACTTACCCCCAATTTACTTTGTTGCATCCGTGTAGCAAATGTTTGATAAATCTCCAACGCCACGGGGTCATGCAGGCTTTTCGCCTGAGACTGGAGAACATCAAACACTTTGGTTAATTCAAAGGTCGAAAAAATCGCCGTCCCCGCAAAATAGCCATCTCTAAGGGGAAATTCTGGTAAGATTTTATAAGGTTTGAGAACTTTTTCTATATCTTTGCGAACGCTATCTACTTTATCATTATCAATAATTCCATTCTCTGTGAGTGCAGACATCAGAGTTTGCAAACTTCCCTTTCCAGAATTTTGTAAAAATGGGTGGTGGAGAATCACACGAATGATTTCTATCAACCTCCCAAAGCTACCAAAATCAGAATAAGCATGAGTCACAAAATCCAATTGTAGAGACGGCGATTTATCGCGTCTCTTAACTAACACAGTAATCGGAGAACCAATACCATTAACGCCAATAAGGGAATTTTCTTGTAACCAGTTTAAATCAGCAGCGATCGCATTTTGATTTGCGTAAATTTTACCGCACAATTTCTCCATCAACGCCGTAACTTCTTCTAAGGAATTGGCAAACTCTGGAACATTACCAAAAATGCTTGTTAACAAACTTGGATGAGTAGTTTGCAAATTCCCAATTCCCGGATAACGAATTATCAGAGAAATTAAATGCATCAAGCGTTCAAAATCCAACAGTTGGCTGTAGTCATGTAAAGTAATCTGGGAACTGCGGTTAGTGCGGTTGGTAAGGGTACGCGAAAGCTGTGGGATTTCGGTTGCAACTTGTTGAATATCGAACTTGGGGGAAGTGACATCGATTTTTTTGACAGTTGCAAATCCCTCCGCTGCTATTGGCGGAAACTCTTGGAGAGATTTGTGCATGTTTTCAATGATTAAATCTGGAACTTGACGAATACGTTGTTGGTTCCATAACTTGCAAGTTGCAACCGGAGTTTGCAAATACCACGCCATCCAAACAGGAGAAACAACAACAGCAGATTTCAGCTTACTGAGCAAATCCATCCGCCATATACGCTTGGCATTGGTAGCATCATAGATAATGGAATCACCTTCAGCTAACGCATCCACAATTTCCGAGATTGCTTTTTCTTCAACCCGACTCCACTCACCCTGAATACTCGCATCGCCATAAAGTTGTTGACGAATTCCATCAGTAGAGACAATGCGATAATTCCCCAATTTTGCTAACTCGGCCGCGAAAGTAGATTTCCCGCTACCGGGGACACCAATGAGAAAGTGACAAATCATCAGCAGTTCAAGGTTAAAAGCTTTTCTAATTTAACTTTTAGCTGTTATTTATTTGTTGTCCAGAGTTTTCAAGCGAATGACAAAATATAGTAGGAGGCAGGAGGTAAAACATTACTATTGCTAACATCCAGGCTTTCAAGATGTCCTAACCTTTAATTCGCTTGCTATAATTTTAAGCCTTAGCGAATTCTAATTGGCAGCGCTAACTTACTAAATCTACTGAAATCAGAAAGTCAAATGCCATTTTGAGAAAGTCAAAGCTGCTTTTAAGAAAGCAAAAGCTGATTTTACTTGCGGAAAACACCAAAATCATCAAGCAAACTGGGGTTTGAGAAAGTCAAAGCTGCTTTTATTTGCGGAAAATACCAAAATCATCAAGCAAACTGGGGTTTGAGAAAGTCAAAGCTGATTTTACTTGCAGAAAACACCAAAATCATCAAGCAAACTGGGGTTTGAGAAAGTCAAAGTTACTTTTGAGAAAGTAATTGCGGCTTTTGCTGATTGAATCTAGTCAAAACATGAAGTTCAGATAAAATTCTTCAAAAAATTGCTGACAAATGCTGAATATTTTTCATCCAAGTAATTGACAAGTATAAAATTATACTCTAATATCAGAATAAGAAAGGCGATCGCCCTCCGCCAAGAGCTTGCGATCGCCTTTCCCTAAACCCCCATTCTGAGAGGTAATTACCATCATGGCACAAGAAGAAGAGTTTGTACAAAATCAATCCGAACTGCAACAATACTTGGATAGCGAAAACTTAAATATACCTGCCTTAAACAACCGACTCAAAAACCCTTACCCAAAAGAGAACCGATTAAACATATATTGATAGGTTCTTCAAAAGCAGTTACCAGCACAATTCATTATCTGCAAGTCATTGGCTACTCTAGCGCCGGCGACTGGAGTCCATTAGTACCAACAGGTAACCCTGACGAGATGATGAGTATTTTAATCCGTCAGATTTTAATGCAATAACCCAAAACCTCATGTAGAGACGCGATTTATCGCGTCTCCAGAAAAATCCCCGGCTTTTTAGGAAAACCGGGGATTTTTTTGGTGCAATGCTCTATTTTCGGTTAATTCCGATTTAGAGCGATCGGTAAAGAGCAATTGCTCATTGTCCTGCGAATGTCAGCTACGATAAGTTTCCATTAATTCCGATTTATCGGTAAAGCTAATTATTGGTGGTGAATTGGCAGGCTGTTTGAACGCGTTTCCATTAATTCCGATTTAGAGCGATCGGTAAAGAAAGCTGAAGACGGCAGTCTTACGATTGTAAATCCTGTTGTTTCCATTAATTCCGATTTGAAGCAATCGGTAAAGGCTATTGGCTTCTTAGCAATCCTAGCCCTATTTATAGGGTTTCCATTAATTCCGATTTAAAACAATCGGTAAAGTACACAACATCGCTTTTCGTGCGATGTTGTGCAGAGTTTCCATTAATTCCGATTTAAAGCAATCGGTAAAGGGGACAAAACTGGAAGCAGCGTTTGTTCCGATGATGTTTCCATTAATTCCGATTTAAAGCAATCGGTAAAGTCGGCTTTAGCGCCGAAGAAGGACAATTTGATCTTGTGTTTCCATTAATTCCGATTTAAAGCAATCGGTAAAGTAAAGGGAGCAATAGGAGCACCGGCAGGATGTATGGTTTCCATTAATTCCGATTTAAAGCAATCGGTAAAGAAACTATGACCAGCTCAGGATCAGGTATTGCCGGCCAAATCGTTTCCATTAATTCCGATTTAAAGCAATCGGTAAAGGTGGAACACCACTTGCTGCTTCTACTCCTTCTGGACCGTTTCCATTAATTCCGATTTAAAGCAATCGGTAAAGTTTTGTGCGGCGGGGAAAAGAACGTGTATAACACGTTTCCATTAATTCCGATTTAAAGCAATCGGTAAAGACTACGAGTATCTTTCCAATTAACTCCTGAGCAAGAAGAGTTTCCATTAATTCCGATTTAAAGCAATCGGTAAAGCCGTCGTTCAGTTGTAAATGCTCCTTCTATCTAGAAGTTTCCATTAATTCCGATTTAAAGCAATCGGTAAAGAAAAAAAAATAGCTATTGATACATTTGCAAGAAAATGTCGTTTCCATTAATTCCGATTTAAAGCAATCGGTAAAGCGTTTCAGGAAAATGTTCTTGACATCGCAAGTGCGATGTTTCCATTAATTCCGATTTAAAGCAATCGGTAAAGCCTATACGTTGTAATAGGGTGCAAGCAGCTTTGCACAGTTTCCATTAATTCCGATTTAAAGCAATCGGTAAAGTTACCCTCCAAGTTGGAGAGGAAGGTCGGGGTCGAAAACGTTTCCATTAATTCCGATTTAAAGCAATCGGTAAAGAGTTCGTTCAGGAGCCTTTGCCCCGTAAGGCTTTCAGCCACCAAATCGACACACTCCTGAAAAAGATTATATATCTTGTGCGAAATTAAGTAAAACACATACTTCAAACCCTTGTCCTGTAAGGCATCGACACACTCCAACGAAAAATATAGGGTTTCAGCGATTTGGCGAAGTGTGTAGATGAACATCTCAAACCTCCGAAGACAATCAATACTTAACACTTCACAGTCTACACAATTAAATATTGCTTATACCAATTTGCACGCACAAGGTACTCTTCCCCACTCCCTGCTATCAGACATCTAAAAAATTTCGTCATTCGCATGAAAAGGTATTTACATTCTCGATATTTCCGAGAAGATATAAAAGTCACAGCACAGATAGGTCATACCTGTGTAGCCACGATTTGCTATCTACCAAAAGCAAGAATTATTACAAAGTATAACCACTGAATAAAAACTCAAATTTCTACAGTAATTTAAACAAGACTGCAACCAGCGACTATGGCAAACGTGACTAAATATACCGCGATTACCTTTGCTCCCGTCCAAGGATTTATCGAGAAATCCCGTAAACTCCGAGACTTGTACGGTGCATCATTGATTCTCTCATATCTCAGCCAGCAGCTAGTAGAAGAAGCACAAAAAACCACAACAGTCATATCCCCAGCACGCGCCAACCTCCAAAAAGGAATGCCAAATCGCATCCTGATAAAAGGAGAATTTTCCAAATCACAAGCAGAAAAAACTCTCTTATCTGCGTGGAAAGGAATGTTACATGAATGTCGCACTTGGATAGAGAAGAAATTAGATAACTATACCTACCACTGGGAGAGAGAATGGACAAACTGGGGAAACCACACCTGGGAAATCTTTTGGGGAGAAGGCGACAGCATTCAAGCAGCAATGGACGACTTAGAAACCCGCAAACTTTCCCGTGGATGGACTGCGCTTAACTGGATAGGCGAGAGTTCTAGTTTAACAGGAACAGATGCAATAGCATTTCCGGGTTTAGGTGGGAAAGCCAGAAATCCTAAATTTGCCACCTATTATTCAGAAGATAAAGAAATTAAGGAATTTTATACAGCATTAGCAACAATCACCGGAAAACCAGAAGAAGAAACCCCAGAAGGTAAATTTATTGCACCTAACGAAAAACTGAGTATTCCTGAATTAGTAAAACGTTTAGTTACATGGGATGAAATTCGAGAAAAACTCGATATAGAACCATTAGATAAAGGTTTTAGAGAAATTCAACGTAAACCCCAACCAACTAAAAATCTACCTGGACAATGGACAGGTTGGTTTATGGGAGATGGCGATCAAGTTGGCGAACATCTAAAAAAATTAGCCAGCGAAAATAATGGTGATGAAAAAATTCAAAATTTTAGTTACTCAATGCGTGATTGGGGCAAAGAATTTGCCGATAAATTCAACTTACGCGAAAAATTAGGCAGAGTAGTTTATGCAGGCGGTGACGATTTTTCAGGCATAATTTACAGTAAAAATCCTGCCGAACCTATTCAACCATTCAAAGCTTTTGAATGGTTGATGACATTAAAGGAGAAATGGAAAGAACATAAACACAAACAGCCTCTTACAGTCAGTGTTGGCTTTGTTTGGGTTGCAGGTAGCGTACCCCAACGAGATGTACTCCAACATTGCCGAGAAGCCGAAAAAGTAGCTAAATCTTTAGGAAGAGATAGAGTGACTATTCGCATAGTTTTTAACAGCGGACAATATGTGCAGTGGACTTGTCCCTGGGATTATTTGCATGTATTAAAGACATATCGAGATAGAGACGGTAAAACCTTTGCAGAATGGGAATGTAAAGGACGTAAACAAGAAGATTTTCCTAACTGGACTCATGTTTATAGTGATTTAGCGCAACTGAAAGCTCGTTATGCCATAAATTTAAAAAATAAGCAAAAAAATGTTGATGAACGCATAGCATTACAACTATTTAATATTTATTTTATTCAACAAAAAGAACATTTAGAAAATGAACAAGAAAAAATAGTCGGTAAATCAGACAATCTTGAACTCATGAAATGGATTGATGGTTTAATTAATGTAGGATGGCACTTATGTTCAAATATCTAATTCTCATTAATCCTTTAGGGTTTATGTATGGAAGTGCAGGTTCATTTCTCTCCCCAGACAACTTAGTAGGACGTTCTGGTTCTAAGTTTCCTCCGGAAGCAGCTACTCTATCTGGATTATTTTTTAGTGTTAACAAAACAGAGAAATTATGGGATGCAGATAAATTAAGTAAAGGATTATATGTAGCCGGGCCATTTTGGGCAGAGTGGGATAATCCAGAATATTTTTACTTACCAATTCCTTGGAGTAAAATTATAGCTGAAAATGAGTCTGCTGAATGGGAAATTAAAAATGGAAATTGGTTCTGTGAAAATTCAAAATTAGAACCTTATTATAAATGGCAAAGAATAAACTTTTGGAATGAACCAGCCGAATCGATTCGGAGTAACGGGTACGCAGAAAAGTTTCCTTGGAATTTTGTATCTGTATTACATCCTCGTCTAAAAGATGATGAGAGATGCACTCTCAAAATAGACGATGCAAAAGGTGGCTTATTCCTAGAATATTCTGTACAAATGAACCCAGATTATTGTTTAGTTTATCTATCTACTCACGATTTACCAGACGGATGGTATAGATTTGGTGGTGAAAATCATATTGTAGAAATTAAGAAATTTAAACTACCGGATGATAGCCCAATTTTAAAGCTTTTACGCCAGCCTATTGAAGATAAATTCGCATTAATTACACCAGGTATATGGGGTTCAAATCGCTTCTCTCAACGCTGTCCCCAAAACGAATTTTTTACTAACCAGAAAATACAAATGCTTACGGATAAACCGATACCTTATCGTTACCGCGTAGGCGATAGAAAAACACAACAGGGACGTTTGGGAAGGGGACGTTATGCAGTTCCATCTGGAAGCGTTTATGTCTTAGAAAAACCCATAGGTAAACCTTGGTGGGACTGGGATAAAGAATGGTTTCCCGAAGAAGGTTTCAGTCTCCAAAAAATGGGATGTGGTTTGTGTCTACCAATAAACATTGAAATTACAGGAGTTGCTTAATGTATCAGAAAGCTTACGGCATCATTGAAACTTTAGCACCACTTCATATAGGAGCAACAGCCGGAGAAGAAAGCGGTAACTTAAACCTGATTTTCCGCGACCAATTTACCCAAACAGGTATTATTCCCGGTAGTTCCATTCGTGGTCGTCTGCGTTCAGAAATGCGTCGTACTCAAGGAGAAGCAGAAGCAAATAAATGGTATGGCCATCCAGCACAAACAGAACAGTCAAACAGTACTACAGAATCTCTTGTTAAACTTGAATATGCTTCTATTGTTTGGTTACCAGTCTTTTGTCCAGGTCAGCCGATAGTTTGGGTAAGTTCTCCCCGCCTACTCAAACGTTACCAACGATTAGCAGGTAGTTTTGTTCCATCGTTGCAAACAGCAAAACCTGAGAATCTTATTTATAAAGCTTCAGAAAGTTTAAAGGCTATATCTGTAAAAGGAGAAGATAAACTATTTTTCAATTTTGGATTTTTAAGTATTGAATCAAAAGATGATTTATCCCTTTGGTTTCCTTTTGAAGAAGAACTACCAGCAGTAATTGTTAATGATGATGAAATAGGTATGATTCATGATATGGCATTATATCGTCAGAGTCGGGTGGCATTAGAAAAAGAAGAAAAGAAAGCTAAAGAAAAGGCTTTTTTTAATACTGAAGCATTACCTGAAGGAACTATCTTAGCTTTTCCTATTGCACTTAAAGAAGATAAAGATGGTAAAAAATGGCAACCGTTAAACAAAGATGTTGATAACGAAATTTATCTAGGAGGGCTAGAATCAATTGGTTTTGGAAGTTGCAAATTAATTATAAAAGGGGTAGAAGTATGACCTTAGAATTATACAAGTTAGATCAAGAAGCTCATGAATTAGTTAGTAAATATAGTCAGCACAAAGATACACTCAATCAAGCTTACAAAATGCGTATGACTGTAGTTTATGGTCTAGAACGCTTTTGGGGAGAGCATCTGCGGTTGCAAGGAGTAAAAGCAGCTTATTGGAAAGAGACTTGGGATAAGCTAGCAGAAATTATTTTACCAACTGGTATTGAACTTCCGACTGATTCAGATAAAGACATTGGAGAAATAGCAAATGAATTATGGAGTTTAGACATAGACCAACGCAAAGTTACTTTAGCTGTATTAATACAACTTTGTGATTGTATGGTGTGGTGGACTCAACGCTATAAGCCCGTTCGTAGTAATGAAATTGATGACGAAGGAGAGTAAAATGTCAGATAGCGATCGCATTCCCTTAATGTTTCAAGCTCAATTACCAAAGCGGGGGAAAATACACTATTCTCGTGAATCAGAAACAGTTTATCAATGGGTTGAGCAGTGGCTAAAAAGTTGTCCTTCAGTTCCTAATATTGTTGTAGAAGAAAACGTTCCTCTATGGAAGCGTACTCAAACTACATCCACAGTAAAAATGCCTGGTTTCAGTCGTCAAGTTCAAACTAAGGAATATACGATTAGCTGGCGTTTAGTAACAAACAGTGGACAAGATGAAGGTTTTATTCGACCTGTTATCGGTGCTAAAGGATTGCCTTTTTATCCAGGTTCGAGCATGAAAGGAGCATTCCTGAGAGTTTGTCCAAAGGAACTCCAAGGAGAATATTGTGGTGAAGAAATTACAGAAAATGGACAAACAAAGAGCAAACCAGGAATTTTGCGCTTTCATGGTGCATATCCTGTAGATATGTCTTGGGGAAATAAAAGTCGCCTAGTTGATATCATTCATTCCCAACAAAAACGTCAAATAGAAGAGGATGTTACCACTACAGCAAATCCTCAAATATCTCTTTATCAAGCTACATTAAAATTTGGGATTTCCAGTACTAAACATTTACAACCAGCAGAATGGAAGAAGATTTGGGATATTTGGGAAGAAGCTTTAGGAATTGGAATTGGCTCTAGAGTAAGTGCTGGTTATGGTCAATTTAAAAAAAGTATTGAGAATACAGATAAAGTTATTCTTTCTGTTCATCTCTGTGGACAGGGATTAACTTCTCAGTTATTGAATGGAAATCCAGAATTCCGTCCCAATATGTTTAAAGCCGCATTAAGGGGACATACTTTAAGACTACTTGCAGGAATTACTGATGAAGTAACAGCAAAAAAAATTACTCAAGAACTTTGGGGAGGAATTGATAACGGTACTGTGGTAGGAAAGTTAGGTATTAACTTTATTCCTGAAGAACTTAACATAGGTAAACACACATATAATCCTACTCCTAAAAAACCAATTTATATGTCTACTTACGACCTAGAAGCAGGAAAATTAGATATTATTTATATTGGTAATTCCAATAAAGAGAAAACTAAACTCAAAAGAATTGTTACTCAAATTATTAAATTTGCCGTATTATTAGGAGGATTTGGTAAATCTTGGCGGAGAGTTGACCATCGGCTGTTTTACCCTAAATATTTTAATAACCATGATAAACCTATGATTGGTTGTCATTGGGAATTTACAGAAGAATCCGAGGACTTATATTTAACTTGTGCAAAACTAGAAACTGGTAATATATTTAGATTTTTAGAAGATATCCGACAAAATTTAATAAATTTATTGGAATTAACAAATGTGAGTTACATTCCAACTTGGCGAGAAGCTTGGCATCCAAATAAAGTACAAGTATGGGCAAGAATTGGTAAAAATAGCGAAGCTGTAGAATGGTTTCATAGAGCCTATTCAAATAACAGAACCATCAAAAGAACAGATTTAACAGGTAAAATTAATCCGACTAAAGTAGGACGTATTTGGCATCGAATGTATCCCAGATATGTCATGAAAGATGGAAATTTGCAAAAAACTAATCAATATGTAGAATTGCTGACAATCTTTCCTGACGATTCTCAGAACACGCAAGATTTTCTCCAGTTCTTAAACAACGAAAAAAAATTCATCAAAATATTTCCTCAAGGATAATTAATTTATGAATATTTGGATTGTAACAACTGGTAATAGCGATGTGCAGTTAAAACATGATTATGATAAGAGTAAATGGCAAAAACGTTATAGGGATGTTAGGAACCAATTATCTAATCATTTGTTTGAGCCATCTCGTCCGAAAAATGCCCGTACTGAAGAACCTTATACTCTTCCTGCAAGAGTTATGGGTATGGTTTATAGTCCTAATTTAGACGATGAAACTTACCAAAATTTATACTTTCCTCTCCTTGATACTTTTACTAAAGGTTTACAAGATAAAAATCGACCTGATAAAATTTTTGTTATTTTAACTAATCAAGAAAACGTATTTTCTGCCAAAGATAAAACAGATGATAAATGTCCTTATTGGCAAGATACCTACACACTTCATCTAATTTTAGAAAAGTATTTTCAAAAAGTCTTTCCTGAATTAAAATCTAATGAGGACATTAAATATTTAGAACTTAAGCCAGATTCTAAAGAACAAGGTCTTGACAATTGGGAGAAATGTTTAATATTAGTACGGCAAGAAATATATAGTTTACCAATTAATAAAAATACAAATATTTCTGTAAGTCATCAGGCTGGAACTCCTGCAATTTCTTCAGCAGTTCAGTTTACAACTTTGGCAAAATTTGATAAGCAAGTTAAATTTTTAGTAAGCAATGAGTATCAACAAGGTAATCCTATTGATATTCCTAGTTCAAATTATTTGAAAGGAATTAAACTACAGGAAGCTAAAGCATTATTAGAACGGTATGACTATTCAGGTGTTCAAGAAATATTAACTAATATTTGGGAAAATAAAGAAGAACCATTAAGTTCTCAAGAACAGAGAATTAATGAATTATTGACAATAGCTATTTCCTGGAATTGTGCCAAATTTGACGATTTTGCTAAATATAGGGGTAAAATCGCTGAGGAACGTATTAAGCAATGGTGGTGGATGGGCTATGAAGCGGCTTATTTAGCAGTTATACGTCTGAAACAAGGTAATAATGTTGAATCGTTATTTCATAGTTTTCGTGCATTAGAGGGTACACTCTCTAAGTGGGTACAAACACACTATCAGCACCATATGATTTTAGTGAAAAAAGATGAATCACCTAAAATTAAAGACTCTATTTTTAATGAAATTAGTTTACCTAAAAAATTTGAGTTTAAAGGTACAAAACATCTTTATGGTGAGTTTATTTATCAAATATTTAAACAATCTTATCCACAATCACAAGCCAATCCCCATATTTGTCAGCAAGTATGGAATCATGTGAGAGATGAGAGAAATAACTTATTTCATCAACTGTTAGGTTTAGCAAAAGAACAAGTATTTCAAGCATGGGATACTAATGAAAATGATTGGGAAACTAGGGTTTTAAGTTGTTTGAATTTTGTTTCTGGAGAAAAATTTACCTCATTAAAAGAAGCTAGTCTGATGTACGATGTAGAACAGGAATTACAAGTAGCAATCAGTAATTACGAATTAAAAACTTAGAAAGTTCTTGCACTATACATTGTTCAATATAAAATCAATATCTTTGTACCAATAGTCTGGGCGATCGCCATCTGTCAGCCCCCAATACTCAAGCCATATCTAAAGAGCGATCGCCAGCAAAATAACCTGCAACTCGCAACAATACCCCAAAACGTTCGAAAGTAATTCAGTCTGGTAACTAATTATGAAGCTTATTTAACTCCTAAATTCTGAATTTTTACGAAAACCGATACAAAATATTTCCATTCTCGCTCACTTCAAACTCAGCATTTAATTCCTTAGCTTTACCATCTAAATATTGTTGAGCTTTCTGGGTTGATATCTCTGCATTTTTCGCCATTTGCAATACTGTTACCGTTCCAGAATTACTCTCAACCAATTCTAAAAACACCACCTGAAGACGCCTTTGTTCTGATTCAATAAGTAATATTTTTTCTTTTTTATTCTGCTGCACTAAAGACCAACTCAACCAACCGCCGATGAGTGTTGACGGAATAGTAAAAATAGTTAAAGCCGCTACAGCATCTTGTTTGTCTTTAGAGGTAGTTTTAGGATTAAGAATGTCCAGGAGCATTACAACAGAGAATGGAATGCCAAATAAGAGAAAAAATAATGCTAAAAATTTTTTAATTGATTTCATATAGCCTTTACTAATTTATTTAAAAATATTCAATTTATGAATTAAAAAATATAAATACTTGAGATTCCCTTCATACTTTGAGAAATTTAGTCATTTGCATACATATCGACAATCAAATTCTGCAAGAATGTCGGCTGGTGCATAAGGCAATTCAGGTACTTGCTAAATGTATAGCTTGTACCATGTTGCAAGCGCGGGCGATTGATAAAATTACCTCTTATGATACTTGTATGTCTTGCAGTTTTGCCACCATTTCTGCACGTGCTGAAACCTTTAATTTCCGAAACATCCTCTTCAAAGCTTGCTTGACGGAATTTTGGGTAATCCAAAGTTTTTCGCCAATTTCTGCATTCGTTAATCCCTGCGCCACTAATTCGGCAATTTCTAATTCACGCGCTGTTAGAGGACTTGCTAAAAGAGAATTGGATATTTTTGGTTTCGCTCGTAGAATTGCCATTTTGGCTGACAAATGAATGCATAAAGCGCTCAAGTCAGCTAAATCATTACCATTAAAAGGGGGATTTCCCTTGTCACGGGCTAAGTTAAGCGTTCCGATAAGGCGACCATCGCAAACAATTGGCCCGGTCATCACGTGTTCGTGGTCATGGCGCGAGCAAAAATGCTTCCAGTCTCCTGGAGATAGTATTAACTGCTCGTGAGCAGGAGCGTGACGCTCAACCACGTAGCGTCCCACTGGATTGCTCTCTAAGCATACTGCTGGAATGCCCGCAACATCAATCTCAGCCGTTGATTCTTCGTCTAGGAGATAGATACCCCAATTTTGCACGCCAAAATGCTCGCTAATTTTGTCCGCCAGAGCTAGCCTTAATTCTGGCTCGTTTTGGACATTAGCGATCGCATGAAATACGGCGTGAAGAGAATTAACCATAAGTGTACCCAGTTGGGGACTATCCAAGCCTCAACAATTACTTCTATGCTAATACCAAGAAAACTAAAACGCTAATTACAGTAGCGACTAGGAGAAGCACATGACAGTTACACAACTCTCTGCTCAGGAACTTTTCCGGGCTGCTTATGAAAACCGCTACACCTGGGACAAAAATTTCCCCGGTTACACTGCAAATATTACCTATAAGTATGATGATAAAGTCTTCACCGGCAAAGTAATTATCAAAGCTAATCTCAAAGCCGAAGTTTTGGACGTAGATGACGAGCAAGCCAAGCAAGCAATTCACGGCCAAGCATGGGAAATCGCAATTCACCGCGTCCGTCGCAGCTTTGAAGATACCCACAGCACAAATACTTTTCGCTATGGTAAGACTGACGAAACAGGTGCAGTTGAACTTTTAGTTGGTGGTAAGGCTGAAGGCGATAAATACAAAGTCCGCAACAATGAAGTCTGCCACGTTCACCGTCTGATTCATGGTACTTTTGTGACAATTGACACTTTTAGCAGTCACGATACTGGCGAAGGTTACTTGTCTCACACCTATGATTCTGTGTACCAAGACCCCAAAACCGGCGAACAGAAAGGCGGTAGAAGCGAATTTACTGATGAATATGAAAAAGTTGGTGATTATTTCATCTTAAATCGCCGCGAAATTCGCACCCAAATAGATGGACAAGTATCGATTCAAGAATTTGTCTTTTCTGATATTAAATTGTTGGAATCTGCTGCTTAAGTTAAATTTGGGATGATAAATTAAAGCGATCGCTCACTTAAACTAAGGAGCGATCGCTTTGATTTTTTGGTGTTTTGTTTCACCAAAATTGAAAGGCGATCGCCTCAGATATAATCAATATAAAAGTCAACTGTCCTATTTTGCATATAGTAACAAATGACACAACTATCTTCTAATCACACACCACGCCGAGGAAGAATATTTCCAGAACGTCAACTTTCGCTTGAAGAAAAAGCACGACGTAAGGCTGAAGATGAATTATTTTATCAGCGTTGTCGAGTAGTATTTGACAGAGTTCAACCAGAATTAATCAAAGAACACTATGACTGGTTTATAGTCATTGAGCCTGACAGTGGAGACTATTTTATAGATCCAAACGAAGATGTTGCTAGACAAAAGGCTCGTGAAAAATATTCTGACAAAATGCGTCTCATGATGCGAATCAATGAGACTGGAGCCTGCGGTAGAATATGATTTTTGGTGAATTTAATAGTAGAGGTGAGCTAATTTTTGAAATTAGTTTGATTGCTGCTGATGGTGATATTATCCCAGTTCAAGCGCTACTAGATACAGGATTTACTGGTTGGTTAACAATTGATAATCAAGACGCTCTAACTTTGGCGTGGTTGCGCGACAGCCAAAGAGAAGACATGCGGACGGCGAGGGGACAAGCACAGTTTAACCTCTATCAGGGAATTGTGCTTTTAGGTGAAGAAGAGTTTATTATTCCAGCATTGGGAGGAGATGAACTGCAAGATATTCTCTTGGGTGTACGTTGGTTAGAGACAAAACGACTTGTGGCAGATTTTCCAGCAGGATTACTAACATTGGGATAAAGGCGATCGCTTCAGATATAATCAAAATTTAAGATAATATGCGTTAGGCAAAAATAAGTTGCCAGCCAATAATAAAAATTGCTATATCTGCAAAAACATGACTGATATATCCAGTCCAGATTGAGCGATATTTTAAGTAGCACCACGACCATATTGCTCCTGCAAAAAACACGCCTAATGAGCATAATATTGTTGTTCGCCAATCAAAGTAAGCTAGTAGACCAACAGTATGATGAATAGTAAAAAATACTGCACAAATGATAACAGCCAAACGAGGCGTTACTAATATCTCACATTTGCGATACACAAACCAACGCCAGACAAACTCCTCAAGCAAAGAGTTGATGAATATCCAGTATGCTCCACCTAACAAATAAATAGTAAAACTATTTAATCCAATCTGAGTTGCTCTATCTCGAACGTATCTAATATCTATCCACTGTGGCCCCAAAAGCCAATAAATAATCAGCATTATAGATAGCATTAACAGTCCTAATCCAATTCCAGCTAATAAATCGCGTCCCTTCGGATATTGAACTTTTAAATTCTCTTTATCGATAAATAATAACCAAATAATAGGTACAACTAACAACCAAATTTTAGATAAAAAAGCTATTAAATGTCCTATTATTCCAGGAAAAATGTACAATTCGGTTGTAATACCAATACTAGGAGCCGGTACAAGCAGCAACAGAGCTAGTAGTGCATTTAGATTGGGACTGGTTTTAAACATCTAAAAGTTTTGCTATATTTCTATACTTGGAATTTTTTATAATATATGCAAAGTATAAAATATCAGTACCGCGATGGTAATTAAATAACATGACAGTTTATCCGTCGTCACATAAATCTATTAACTATAGTTGCTATGTCCTCATAACAAATTTTTACACTTACCTACTTAGCTACCTGTTGAACAATAGTATCGCTCTCCTAATTTCCAAAGCTGAAGCGTAACTATCAAAAATAAAATACCTGCCAGTGGAGAGATGTAACAAAACCACAAAGGTACGAAAAATGTATCTTGTTTTTCTAAAACTGCAAGCAAAGGAAAATAACTCACACAAGCAAGCGGTATCAAGTAAGTGAAAAATCTTTGAAACCACTTGCTATAAATTGCAAAAGGGTATTGAGCAGTTTCTACCCCTCCATAAGTGAGAATATTCATAATTTCTAAAGATTCAATAGTCCAGAATGTCAGGGTTGCTTGTACAATAACGATACCTACAAATAGTGCAACTGCACCAATAAATGAAGTTGCCAAAAGCCACAATGTTTGAAGAGAAATAGAAATATGCAGAGTTGAAAGCGACCAACAGATAACGACAAATCCTTGAGAAAATCTTCCGATTCTCTTCAAAGTAAATTCTGTGCCCAAAAGTTGAAGCACCGTAGTGCGGGGACGAAGAAGTAAACGGTCAAAATCACCGTTCTTAATTATTTGTCCAAATGAATCAAACCCTCGTCCTAAAGCATCAGCACAAGCAAAAGAAATATTAACCATTCCATAAAATAGAGCTACTTCATTTAAAGTCCACGTACCAATACTATTAAAACGACTAAAAAGTGCCCAAATGCCGAAAAATTCCACCACAGTTCCTAAAAAATGTCCTAGAACTTGAAGCAAGAAGGACACTTTGTACTGCATTTGCGATTTTAAAGATACAGAGATAAATCGAAAGTAGAGGAAAAAATTATTAAAAAACATCTTCAAATTCTCTCATCCTCCTTGAATTACAAGCTTTTTGATACCAAGAATTACAAGTAAACGACCAAGGATAACTATCGTAAATATCCAGAAAACTTGATGTAGCAAGACATTAAATAGGGCATTTGGTGGAAGATTACCAGTAAAAAGTCGAAAAGGTTGGTCGATAAGTCCTGAGAAAGGAAGTACATTTAGCAAGGGCTTGCTCCACTCCGGAAAAAGTGGTAAAGGAACAATCATCCCAGAAAAAATAATAATCAAAGTCGGAAGAATACTATTAATTCCTTCACCAGAAAGTGTCCACATCATGGATACAGTAAGAAGCATAGTCAATGCAGACGAAAGTAGAATTCCACCAATAAAGGAGAAAACAAAGGCAACGAAACTAGCAAAAGAGGGTGGAAAAGAAAGCGATCGCTCTGAAAACCCGATCGCCGGAAAAATAAAAATTGTCACAGAAAGAAGAGGGATGGCACGAAGAATAATCGGTGCTGTGCGAAGCGCCAAAGCACGAGTAAACCAAAAATTATAAAGGTCTGTGGGTCGCAGCAGATCGTAGCCTACCCCACCAGAGCGGATCGAGTTTTGAATCTCGCGATCGCCTGACCAAGGAGCGATCGCCATCAAAAATGCTTGTCCTAGCCACACATATCCTACAGCCTGCTGAAAAGTTATTGGTTGAGCAGAGGTTGTATGGGTGAAAAATGCCTCTAGAACCATCACTTTTACGAACCCCCAAAATAACTGAGTTGCAACCCCCGCCAAAGCAGCAGTACGATATTGCAGCAGCAACGTAAATCTCGCAATAAACAGTGACCAATATGCTTTCATCTTAGTAGTAAATTGACAAAAGATAAGAGGGGTATTATTTATAGATGCCTTAAAAAAACACTAGCTTATATGTATCACCAATTTTACCAATAGGAGCAGAAGTAGAACTATTTGTGTATTCGTCTTGATAGGTTAGATTAACAATACACTCAAGCTCTACTTTGTCAGTAAGCTTCTTTAAAAATCTTTCTCTCTCTGACTCTGACAGCTCAACTTCACTTATCCTTACTTGCAAGTCTTTATCCTTCAAGCCAATAAATGCAAGTAAGAGCATTTTCTTGAATACATTACCTCCGCCTAAATTATTAAACTCTTCAAATGCATTTTCAGAGAAATATATTAGTTCTAATATGTCTGATTCAGTTCCGTTTTTGATAGTATCAGTCAACTCTTGGATGAAAACGTCGAGACTCATCTTGCTTTTACCTAAGAATTAGCTTGAGTCATAACATCCTAATGTGTCTCCATTACAAATGACAAATGACAAATACTTAGGCTTACCTCGGCTCCGCTCGGTACAAGTCGCTTAGTACAAGTGACTAATAACAAATTAATCTAAAATTCCTCCTGACTTCGCATAAAGTTCAGCAACTATTTCCTCAATCGGTGGATTTTCGACAAAGAGATCCTCAACTTCGTGTTTTGAGGTAACTCTGTTAATTAGAGATGCAGCAGAAAGCTTTGTGGGGTCGAAGGCTAGAGTTACGGTGCGACCTTGTTTAGAGATGATACTAACTCCTTCTTCCTCAAAGAAAAAATCATCATTTATGAAGTCTATTCTTAAGTACCGACGCGAGGAAACTTGAGAACGCAACGCTGTCAAAGTTCCATCACAGAGAATTTCACCGCCACCAATAATAATGACGCGATCGCACAATGCTTCGATATCATCCATATCATGGGTTGTGAGGATAGTAGTTACTTGATGAGTTCTATTTAGTGTTTTGATAAATTTCCTCACCGCAAGCTTGGAAACCGCATCAAGCCCGATAGTTGGTTCATCCAGAAACAAAATTTCCGGTCTGTGCAACATTGCGGCGGCAAAATCGCATCGCATTCTTTGACCAAGGCTTAACTGTCTGACAGGGATGGAGAGAAAACTCTCAAGACCGAGCAAATCAATCATTTCTTGGCGTGTATTTTGGTATTCTGAATTAGGAACGCGATAAATATCCCGCAACAAATCGAAAGACTCAATTACTGGTAGATCCCACCAAAGTTGCGATCGCTGACCAAACACTACTCCAATACGACTAACATGGCGGATTCTATCTTTCCAAGGAGTTCGTCCGCCAATTATACATTTGCCGCTAGATGGGACTAAAATACCACTTAAAATTTTAATAGTAGTCGATTTACCCGCCCCATTTGGGCCGATATATCCTACTAGTTCTCCCTGCTCAAGCGAAAATGAAACTCCTTTCAAAGCATGGACAACTCTGGTTTTTCTTTGCACAAGCCCTCGGATTGAACCTAAAAATCCAGAGGAGCGTTCAGACACAAAAAAAGTCTTTTTCAAGTCTTCGACAAGAATCTGAGGCATATATTCCTGGTCTTTTATTGTTAGTCAGACACTCTATATAGCAATTTTATTTGAGTTGTAGAAATTATCGTTATCAACGTCCTTGGTCAATTGTCCTTCCTCATTTGTAATTACAAAGGACAAATAACTAATGACACCTAACAGTAGCAATATTTCACAAATCATTTGAGACTCCTATATTACAATTTAGGTATTCCCACTGATGGGGAAACTAAATTAAATGGAAATATGAATAAACTAATTGAGTACGAAGAAGCCAGCGACGAAGTACGTGCGGTATATGACGATATCCGCGCCACACGTCAGAATGACTATATTAACAACTTTTGGAAAGCCATAGCTAACCATCCTCCCACCTTGCAACGAACATGGCAAACATTGAAAGAAGTGATGACCAGTCCGGGTGAAATCGATCCATTGATGCGCGAACTGATTTATATTGCCGTGAGTGCGACAAATGGCTGCGAGTATTGCATCGCCTCACATACAGCAGCAGCGCGTGCCAAGGGAATGAATGATACCATGTTTGGGGAACTAATGGCGATCGCTGCCACTGCCAACATGACTAACCGTCTCGCCAATGGCTACCAGATTCCCGTGGATGAGCGATTCAAAACATAGAAATTCCTCCTTAGAAAGGAAAAAGAAAAAAGAAAATCCCTATAAATCTTCAGAAACTCACAATCATTTCTTCTTTCTTTTGCATGAGTACCTTTTTCGGTGATGTTATTAACTATTTATAGAATTATTAATGATGCCAAAGGTTCAAATTAACGGAATTGATTTGTTCTACGACATTAAGGGAACAGGTGAGCCTTTGCTATTAATAGCTGGCTTTCTTTGCGATCATAGTTATTGGTCGCTACTTATGCCATCGCTGATTTCCCATTATCAAGTCATTCGCTTAGATAACCGAGGCATGGGGCAAAGTTCTGCTCCCCAAAGTCCTTATAGTATCAAACAAATGGCTGGCGATATTGCAGCATTGTTGAATTACATTGGTATTAACAAGATACATATAGTAGGTCATTCAATGGGTGGTCAAATTGCCCAAGAGCTAGCACTAGCATATCCAAAAAAAATACAAAGTTTGATGCTACTTTCATCTTTGGCAAAAGGCGATGAATTATTTAACAGCATTATTGAAACTTGGGGCGACCTTCTGATAAATGTAGACTTGAAACTTTATGAAAAAGTCGTATTGCCTTGGATATTTACAGATAGATTTTACTCAATTCCTGGAATGATTGAAGGTCTGATTGAATTTGCCATTAAATATCCCTTCCCACCTGCAACTCACTCACTTTCTCATCACAGCCGAGCCATGCTTGACTTTGATACAACAGACCGTCTCCAACAAATTCATTGTCCTACTTTAGTTTTGGTTGGAAAACAAGACATTCTCACCCCGCTAAAATTTTCCCAGCAACTTGCTCAAGGTATTCCTAACGCCGAACTTGTAGTCCTTGACAGTGGTGGTCATGGCTTCTTGATTGAATCTTCAGACGTTGTGGTTTCAGCCATGCTTAATTTTTTGCGGAATTTAAAGCTGACTTATACCAATTTTTGATTTTACTCTGTCATCTGGAAGAAAAGGTTTTAAAAGTCTTGTACTAATATTAATTCACTATTTATTAATTCCACTCATTTTCATTATTTTAACTTTTAAATTTTAACTTTGGACTTACTAATTTTATGCTACCTCTTACTGTTGGCGACCCGATTCCTTGGTTCATTCTTCCCTCAACCTCAAATCCAAGTTTTCACTTCAATTCGGTTGGTGGATACCGGAGCATTTTATTTTTTTTTGGAAGTTCTAAAAATAACTATATTCGGCAAATTCTTGATAATTTTTTGAACAGACAGCAGCAGCTTGCTGCTTATGAAGTACCATTCTTTGGTGTCAGCATAGACCCAGATGATACTTTTTTAGCAGAGTTAATTCAGAATAAAACTTATTTCAAATTTCTTTGGGATTTTGAAAAAAAAATCAGCTTTGAATACGGTGTTTGTCAACCAATAAATCCAGGAAGTAACGAACTACAATACAGACCAACAATTTTCGTTTTGGATGAGAACTTACGAGTTATCAAAGTTTTGCCAATCTCAACTACTACTCATCCTTGCGAGCAAGTGTTTGAGTTGATTAAAAGCTTACCTGCAATCAGCGAAAGTATTCCCGCAGCCAGACAAGCACCTGTTTTATTTATACCGAATGTTTTGGATAGAAACTTTTGCCAACATTTAATTAATTTGTACGAAGCAGATGGTGGTGAAGATTCTGGCTTTATGCGACAAATTGACGGCAAAACAGTCGGAGTTACTGACTATGGATTTAAAAAACGTCGAGACTATTTAATTTCCGATCCTCAACTATTAAAGCAAATCAATAATATGATTATGCGACGGGTTAAACCAGAAATTGAGAAGGCCTTTCAATTTAGCATTACTCGCTTTGAACGCTACCTAGTATCGTGTTACGAAGCAACTGATAAAGGCTTCTTTAATCGTCATCGTGATAACACTACCAAAGGCACCGCTCATCGACGGTTTGCAATGTCATTAAATCTAAATACCGGCGCTTATAAAGGCGGCGATTTACGGTTTCCAGAATATGGACTCCAACTTTATACTCCAAATGTTGGAGAAGCAGTGATTTTTTCTTGCTCGTTACTGCATGAAGCCACCCCTGTTATTAGCGGACGGCGCTTTGTTTTACTGTCGTTCTTTTACAACGAAGAAGATGCTAAATTACGGCAAGAAAACAGCAAGTACCTTGTAATTAATAATAGCGATTCTGATAAGAAGTAAAAAACAGATTTTCAAATCGTCAACCTGCTATTATGAACAATCGTATGCTAGCTGTTACACTAGCAAACGCTCTTCCTGTATAAATTGCAGGTCATTTTGAGATGAATGTAGTTTGTCAAGTGAGGTTATGAATCGTAACAATATCGATAATAATCGTAAACTTCCGTTAAAAGCAAAGCGTGTTACGATAGGTAGTTTTATAATTTTAGCTGCCCTTGCTGATGCTTATTTAATTTGGGCACTTTGGCCTAAAACTTGCCCAACAGGTCAACAAAAAATAAATAATTCATGTGCGTTAATTACTTCTGAGACTAACTTAAAAATTTCTCCTAAAGCTCCAGTTTCTCCTCCTAATTCCATTCCTATTTATAGTAATTTTGCTGAAGTACCTAATATTCCTCAGGGAATATTTAGGTACGGTGGCTCTACAACTTTTGCACCACTAAGATCTCCAGCAATAACAGCGCAAATTCTAGAAGCTCATCCAGGATTTAAGTTAAGCTATGCCGCGCCCCTAGTAGTAACTGAATCTGGCTCTAGTAGTGGAATCAAAATGCTTTTAGAAGGACAATTAAGTTTTTCTCAATCTTCCCGACCGATAAAAACACAAGAATTTCAAGAGGCGAAAACAAAGAATTTTCGCCTAGAACAAATACCTGTTGCCATAGACGGAATCGCTTTTTACGTTAATCATAATTTGTCTGTCCCTGGTTTAACAGTGTCTCAGATTAAAGATATATATACTGGGAAAGTTACAAATTGGAATCAAGTAGGTGGCCCCAATTTGAAAATTACTCCTTTAAGCCGCGATCCAAAAAATGGGGGTACTCCTGAATATATTCAAGAAACAGTTTTAGGGAATGAATCATTTGCCGAATCTGTCAAACCTTATGTGCAAGATACTACAACTGCTATACAAAGAGTTGCTAGAACTCCCGGCGGAATTAGTTATGCTACGGCTTCAGAAGTTTGTAACCAATTGATTAAACCTCTTTCTCTGGCTAGAGAGGGTAATCAAAATTTTGTGTCTCCTTGTACCGGAAAGCAAGTAAATAAAATTGATTTTGTTAATGATGCTTACCCACTAATTAGACGGCTGTTCGTCGTAATTAAGCGAGATGGCACTTTGGATGAACAGGCGGGAGTAGCTTATGCTAACTTACTATTGAGCGATCGAGGTCAACAATTAGTAAATCAAGCTGGTTTTGTACCGATTCGTTAAAGCACTTTCAATTGTTGTCAAAGGTTTTAGTCCTCTTGCGGGGAAGTAGTAAGTGGAAGTTTTGTATACTAAGCTGAGAGTGAAGCTTTAACTTGACCAAAACGGCGATCGCGTTTTTGGTAACTCAACAAAGCCTGATGAAATGCTTTTGTGTCAAAATCTGGCCAAAGAATATCAGTAAAATACATTTCTGTATACGCCATTTGCCACAATAGAAAATTACTCAATCGCATCTCACCGCTGGTACGAATCAGCAAATCGGGTTCAGAACTATCTGCTGTGTAGAGGTGTTTTTCTATAAGACTTTCATTTACTTGTTCTGCACTGAGTTCGCCTCGTTCTACTAATTCGGCTACTTGATGACAAACTTTTGTGATTTCGTTGCGGCTACCATAGTTGACTGCAACGGTAAAATGTATTGCTTGATTGTTTAACGTTTCTGCCATTGAACGTTCCATTTCTGTTTGTAGAGACTTGGGTAGAACCGATAAATCTCCAATAAATGAGATTCGCACACCTTCTTGATGCATCTGTGCTAACTCGCGGCGCAGTAATCGCTCAAACAAAAGCATTAGAAAATCCACTTCTTCAACAGGACGCTGCCAATTTTCTGTTGAGAAAGCATAGGCTGTTAGTGCTTTGATTCCCCAATGTTTGCAGCAACGTAATAGTTCTTTGAGAGTTTTTGCTCCTTGGCGATGTCCAGCGATGCGCGGTAACCCCCGATTGGTTGCCCATCGACCGTTACCATCCATGATGACGGCTATGTGGTGGGGTAGGTATTGGGGGTTTAGATCGGCAGGTAATAAAGTCATGGATTTTTGGTAAATAAAAGTATGAAATTTCACTCACAGACGCACAGAGTGGGTAAAAAGTTTATTGGGTAGTTTCAAGTAATTCTTGTAAGCCATCATCTAGTTTTTCGCCTGTAAGATATTTGTCTGTGAGCGAACGAATGTACAATAGCCTAAGCGATCGCACTTGCTTTTGTCAGTCAGTGAAAGTAAGCAGTTTTATCTGATGTAGTTGCAAACAGGGAAAATATTTAATGCTAAGTGTATGTTTTTTTACCTAAAAATGCGCTCTGTTACTAGATTGTGCGTGTATTTCAATCCCACCAGCGGGTTTCATTTATTTGAAAGAAAAAAGCAGATATGGGAATTGCGATCGCATAAAATTGGTTTCAATCCCGCGAACGGGTTTCATTTATTTGAAAGAAGAACAAACTGAACAGATGGCTGCACAAGGCGCTAGTTTCAATCCCGCGAACGGGTTTCATTTAAAAGTTCAAGGAATAATTCGCGTACACAAGTTGTCATAAACGTATAAATTGCAACTAATTCCCGTTCTTGTCTTGTAGTTTTATCCGTCGATTTATCCATCATTAAAGGACGTTTATAGACTTCTTGACGCTGTAGCGCATCTTGAAGTTGTCCGGAAGCTTGCAAAATTAAATCATTAACATCAACTTCTTGAGGAACAGATAAAATCATTGTTTAATTTGTCTACCGCCAAGGGCATTTTTATTACTGTATTGTTGTGGTTTAAATAAAACTACCGAATCCATTTGGTCTTCAGATGTAAATTCACCTGAACTTAAAGAACAAATTGGTTGTTTACTTCCCTTGGTTTTGGCGTCAGCATAAGCTGTAAATTCTGCACTAAATAATGGCTGATTGCTTTCCCATCCTTTAACTTCTAAATATTGCCTTGAGTATTCATAGAAAATATCGCGGATAGGACTAGAGTATGACGGTAGTAAGTTATTTTCACTTGCCCAATTTGCTAAATTTTCTGCCCATATTTGAATGCGTTCTGAAATATCTTCTAGTTTGAAATATGCATGAGTAGCAACATAATATGCTGCTGCATGATACCATCCATACTTTACCCCTCCGGATTGTATTTGTGTTTGTTCGGGAGATATTTTGTTTTGAATTCCTAATTGATTTAGTATCCAATTAATGTATTCAGGCGAATCCCCAAAAAACTCTTTTTCAGCCAGAAAAATAAATTCGGCAATTCTATCAGCGCGGATATCTGCACCTTTATTCAGAAATTCTCGTTCGGTTTCAGTTAAAGATAATTTTTCCAAGCGTTTAGGGGTAGCAGGGTCTTTAAGATTTGCTGCTTTAACTTCAATAACTTGTGGAAGTTTAGGAATTAGTTCCGCTGGAGAAAATAATTCTAAGGTTTGTGGTGCAACTTTTAATCCTTTACCCTCCCGCTTAAAACCAATATCTCCACCCATCATTTTACTTGCTAAAACTCCACTAATTTGACTCCAAATAAATTCTTGGAGTTTGTTAATATCAGGAGTTTCACTATCTGGTGGTGTCAGGTAAATTACACCTTGAGCAAAGAATAAAATCGGTTCCCAATTTAATTCTTTAGCATACTTAATTGTGGCGTTATGAATACCATTACTCAAAATCCCAATGGTGTCTCGTAAGCGATGATAAACCAATTTTTTGTTAATATTTAAAAAACGTAATTGTTCCCGCAGGCGTTGTCCTCCTGTTTGAGTATCGATATCTGCTGGGTCGCTAAAATGTACGGCGATATCGCCAAAAGCCACTAGACGACGTAGAGGAATTTCTAAACGGCGACGGTCTTTAATTTTAGGAACAGGCCAATTGGCAGGATAAATATTTGTGCCAACTTTATTTTGAGTATTTTGTGCTAAATAAGCAATTTCTGGTAAATAGTCTTGCCATTCTGACCAAAATAATTCAAATTTGAGTTTATCTCCTAAATCACGGCACAAATTAATAATTTCATCGACTTGCCTGTTTTTTGGTGTTTCTTCCCCTTGTCCGTTGGAATACTTGTTGTAATCATGCAGAGTTAACCCCAAGCAAAGTAGATATTTTTCAATCTCCGATAAAGGTTGGGGTAAATATTTACTGATGTTCCAAGCTGTTAATAAGCCATTGAGAACGTGAACTAATAAATTTTGGTCAGCACGGCTTGACCAATTTTGCGCTTTTTCTTGAGCATGGCGATCGCCAAGTTGAGATAATATTTGATAGTGTGCTTCATAAGTACCACCTAATGCTGAAATTACAGCGGTTTTCAGATGAATAGACCACAGTGAGGAAACCAACCCCAAGCATCGTCAGATGAGATGTGCTGATTCACAATCTGAGTTAAAGCTAAAGCTTGATTGAGTACTTCATAGGTTGTAGCTTTTGCTGTGCGTAGACATTGTTTTAGTTTTGACTCTTCAAATTCAATGGCAGATAAATCTGGCGAATAAGGGGGCAAAAAGACAAGACGCGCACCAGCAGCCTCAATCAAGTTTTTGACAATAGCAGCAGTATGTACCGATAAATTATCCATGACGACAATTGCGCCAGCCCATAGTTGTGGCACTAGAACTTCTGCCACATAAGTCACAAATACATCAGTATTCACACTGCCTGAAATAGTCATTGTCGCAATTAATCCATCCACACTTAATCCGCCAATCAATGATATGTTTTGTCCGCGATTACGTGGGCAACTGCTTCGTACAAGCGTTCACCACTTTTTGCACGCCCATACAGTCTGGTCATTCCCAGTTTTAAACCTGATTCATCTACAAATACCAAATTATTGGGGTCTATACCCAATACCCAATCTCGATATTCAAAACGCATCCGTTTGACTCTTTGAGTATCTTGCTCACTAGCAAGAGCGTGTTTTTTTTAGTGGTTAAATCCAACTTTTCAACTGCACGATGCATGGTCGCAGTACTCACTTCTATCCCATTTTGAACAGCAAAACGTTCAGATAATTCTTTAAGTATTGCATCTGGTTGCTCATCTACTAGCTGCTGTAATGCTGGTAAATCACTCACCTTTATTTTAGCGATGCCTTCTCCTGTAGGAGACGCTGCGCGAACGGCGAGCTACGCTAACGCTCCGCCTGCATGGGGTAAAGGTGCCACTTTTCCTGTTTCAAGGGTAGCGACTTACTAACCTTTTGACAAACGATAAGCTGACTTGAAAGCGGTCAGCAATTTGTCGTTGTGACCCTTGTTTCCCTTTATAGGTATTTATTACACGTTGCCGTAAATCTATTGAGTAGGGGGCTGGCATCAGTATGAGTTGTTACCGTATTTTTCTTGCTCTTACAAGTTTACTTCCTTTGTGGTCTACCCAACTGAAAACTGCTGTAATTGGGGGTTGCATTCCGGCGAGCGATCGCAGTAATGTAGATTTACCCGCACCATTAGGACCAAGTAAACAAACCAGTTCCCCGGCGAACAAAGACACAGAAATATCCGACGCAACAAACCGTACATTTTTTCGGGATATTTTATAGCCAATAGTCAAATTGTGAGTTGTTAAAATTGGGTTACTCATGACGGAAAAGAGTTTCGAGAATTAGGCCGCAGAATTACCCAAGTAACAACAGGAGTACCAATTAAAGCCGTAATAGCATTTAAAGGTAAAACCATCTGACTTACCCAAAGTTGAGAAAACAAATCTGCAATTAATGCTAAGATTGCACCCATGATTATGGCACTAGGGATTAACATCCGATGGTCGGAAGTATTGAACAGACTACGACAAAGATGAGGAATTGCCACACCTAAAAACGCTATAGGCCCACAAAAAGCGGTAATTGTACCTGCTAAGATAGATGCAATAGTAATAATAGAAAACCTAGCTTTCTGAACCGTTAAACCTAAACTACGTGCATAAGGTTCACCCAGTAAAAGAGCATTCAAAGATTTTGATTGCAATAATGCTCCCAATAAGCTCAAAACTATCACCGGAATTAAAACAATTAACTGTCTCCAAGTCACGCCAGCAAAACTACCAAAACTCCACATGATGTAACTTTGAATGCGTTCCTTGGAACTAAATTGCAACAAAATACTCACAATTGCACTAGTAGCATAGCCAAACAATAAACCTAAAATCAGTAGTGTCATTGTGTCTTGCACTCGGCGAGAAACAACTAACATCACCCCTAAAACCGATGCTGCACCCAGACTTGCAGCGATGACTAAACCAAAATCACTAATGATTCCCAAGTCCGCTAATAATGTTGGTGTTGTCACACTTGCTGTCAGCACAACTAACGCTACACCTAAACTTGCACCAGAACTAATACCCAATACAAAAGGCCCCGCCAAGGGATTTTTAAATAAGGTTTGCATTTGCAAGCCACTCACACCTAAAGCCGCAGCCGCTAAAGTTGCAGTCAAAGCTTTAGGTAGTCGAAATTTAAGAATAATATGAGTCCATGTTACTTTTTCTGGTTCTTGTCCAAGTAAAATTTTGACTACTTCATTAAGAGGAATATCAACTGAACCTAAAGCCAAGTCTAATAAAAAAGCCAAGATTAAATTTATAAGTATAATTAAAAAAATAATGGTTTTGAGAACCGGAGTTTTTTGGGTTAGTAGGGAAGTTTTAAATTTATATTTTTCGATTAACATTATTCACTAAGTTTGTGGTAATAAAATAATTTATGGTTATATAATATCTCTGGATGCAGTATTTTAATCAAGTCAGATAAAACCATATCTGGGTTACTAATTCCGCCTTCCAAGTAATCATTACCTCCACTTTCATTGACGCGGGCATTATTATTGTAAAGATTGCCTGTTTTCACAGCCTTAAAATCATTATAGCTATTATCTTCTACGACTAAATCCTTTAAATTCTTCCAATATTGGCTCAAATTAGACCAGTAGTCAGCATTGGCTGCACGTTCCAAAACTACTTCAAAAGATAAAGGTAAACTACCAGAGGATTTATCATCACTCCAGAGATAGTTTGCTCCTGAATCAGCCAGATATTTAGCTACGTAACTTTTACCTCCAGGCATATACCAAGTTCCTTTAAAATTGAATCCTACGAATACAGTTGGACGATTTTTTACAGATTTAGCTTTTTGAGCTACTCGTTCATATTTATTGGCAATTTCACTAAAGATTTTTTCTACTTGCTCGTCTTTATTAAAAAACAAAGCCGTAAATTTTAACCATTCGCTTCTTCCCAGTGGTGTGTCTTCCATATATTCAGAATTTATCCCCACTTTCAACCCAGCCTCTGTAAGCTTAGCATAGCTATCAGTTTGAGAATTGCCTATACCAAAAGTTGTTACTAGGTCAGGATTTAATTCTAGTATTTTCTCTATATCCACATTTGAATTATCACCTACTTGTGCTAATTTTCCGGCTTTGATTCTCTCGACTACATCAGGAGTATTGACTTGTTTACTATTACTAATGCCAATTAATTTATCAACTACGCCTAACTTAGCTAAGTGCGGTAAATGAGTTGTAGATAAAGAGACTATGGAATTTATCGGTACTGTAATTACCTGTGTTTGATTAAATCCTTGTGGCGTAGGAGTTCCGCATTGGACTAAAACATATTGAAACGTTTTTTTTGCATTCTGCCAAGGATTTTTGATAGTGACAACTTTATAGTGTTTGTGATATTCTACTACTAAGCCTGTTGCATGAGTAATCTTAATTTTTTTGGGAAAGTAATCAGTATTGAGGTCATAGTTTTGAACGCAGCCATTATTTGTAGTCTGAGTAGATGTGTTAATTTTTGTACTATGGCAGGCAATGATTAAAGTTGCTATTAAGAAGAATTGGCAGAAAAAAGTAATAGGTTTTGAGTAAGAGACTTTTCTCAAGTTCATGGATTTCAAGTACAGAAATTTTATCTCACGCCGAGACGATTCAGACACAGATAGTAACGTGAAGACAGCTAGTTTAACAAAAAGAAAACTGTTTATATCTGGGAGATTTTACCAAGAACAAATTAAATAGACTCCGGTGGATATATATTTTCAGATACTTTATTTACTTTTACTAAATGTTCATTGACAATAGTTTCAGCTACATTTGAGTTAACGCGAGTGTACCAAGTTCTATCATCAGAATAAAATACCACTGGCCCTAATTGACAAACTTCTAAACAGCCAGATGTTCTTACTTCCACATCTATACCTGTTTTTTCAACTGCTGATTTCAAAGCGTCAAATGTGGGTTGCCATTTGCGTGACGGAAGACAGCGCGTAGAAGTACAAACGGAAATGTAAGAATGTTTCAATGGGTTTTTGTTAAAAGGCATTGGTTTGTTACCCAAGACATAAATATCTCTTAGTTCCTCATAAAAAGCTAACTTTGATAAATTCGGCTTGCCTTCTGGTAATAAATTTTCACCTTCTACATACGGATTTGGCAAGAAAATAGTCATGAGGTTTTCATCTGCACCATTCCAAAAATCGATACCCCAACTTCTAGGAATACCTTCTGCATTAAACCGTCGATAAAATGCAGCGCGACTAACTTGACGTTGTTGCCTTAATTCCAAAGGAGTCTTACAATGAGGGCCACCTAAATTCGCCTCTATACATAGGTGCAAATGCCAGCCTTCTGTAACTACTGTCAGATATCCATCATAGAGGATACAAATTTTAGGTGGAGCATTAAATTCTAATTCTAATACACCTCCTTGAACAATATGCCCTACCCCTACCTGTTGCCAATTCTGCTGAAATAAGGTGTAGAGTAGTGACGATAAAACATCGGTACTCGAATCAAAATATTCATATTCAATAGACCCACCTGTAGATAAAGCCTCACTCACAACCTTATTTACTGGTGTTACCCAACAATTAAACTCAGCCATTTAATACTCTCCTCTGCGCCTCTGCGTCTCTGCGTGAAAAAACTCTTTCCCTCAAAACGTAAAACTCAACCCAACCTGATAAACCCTCCCTCCATCAGGATAACCCGGAAACAACTGATAACGCTGGTCAAAGAGATTATCTACGCTACCTGTAAGTATTAAGTTATCGCTTAGAAGTACGCGTATTTTGAAATCAAAAGTAGTGTACCCAGATAAAGATTCTGTATTGGTGTTATTTATTGGATACGCACCCAAAGAATGCATTAGTATTCCAGCATATAAACCTCCAGGTGTTTCATAAGAAAGTCCTGCGTTTAAACTCTCTGCACCTGCAAATCGTAACTCTTTATCAACTTCCGCAGAGTTTGTACTTTTTAAAATCTGCGGGTCGTTTGCCGTATAACCAACAAAGGCATAGATATTCTTCGCTAACTGCAAATTTAAAACTGCTTCAATTCCTGTAGTGCGAACCTTACCAATATTTTCGTAAGTAGCTACCGGAACAGCAAAGTTATAAGCGATTAAATCTGATATTGTGTTATTGAAATACGTCAAGCGCAATAAACCAAAGTTGCCTAGCTTCTGGTCAATTCCGATATCATAACTATCACCTTTTTCTGGACGAAGATTAGGATTACCAACGTAAGTACCACCATTTGCATATAAGCTGAAAAGATTCGGCGCACGGAAATTCTTGATATAATTAGCTCTCAAAGTGGTAGAATCTGTAAGTGCAAATTTTGCTCCGACACTTGGTGATGTAAAAGAGCCATTGGTCAAGCTACTAAAATCCTGGCGTAAACCTAAGTTGGCAGTGAAACTAGGAGTGAAATTAATTTCATATCTAGCAAATAGCGCTCCTTGACTAATACTATCGTCGTAAGTGACTGTTTTTGTATCAACAGAAAAGTCGAATGTACTATTGGTAGCCGATACATTGCGATAATCAAAGCCATAAACTAGGGTTTGATTATTAGCAAATTTCCAACTGTGTTGTGCTTGCAATCCATAAGAAGCTTGCCTGTTATCATATCGTGCTTGGGATGAATTGCGACTATCAAAACGAGTATTGAGGAAATCTGCGTAAACTCTTGTTGTTAGCAGTGAGTCATCCCCACCTCCTAATTTTGAGTTCCAGGTTAAATCGGTGAGAACTTGGTCTGTGTATTTGCGATCGCGCTTCATCAACGAGTTAAAATAACCTTGACCAAATAATGGTTCGGGAATGGCAACTCCTCCTGGTACTCCTTGGTCTTTGCCTAAGTACAAAGTTGAGAGAGTTAGGGTATTGCGAGAACCTAAATCCGCCTCTAACTTCACGTTGAAGTTGTTGTAGAGAACATCATTATTTTCCCTAGTTCCCTCGAAATTAGCTTCTGGAATCGAAAAAGGATAATTATTTTCTGCTTGGGTACGGTTATAACCTACAACCCAACCAATATCTCCTATTTTTCC
>JAQYWR010000027.1 GCA_029379225.1 Nostoc sp. S4
CAGCTTACACTGAGAGAGCTTTTTTACAACCTGACCGACTTTTCAAACAGCCTCTTACAATCAGTTCAATTTATAAACCTTCAAAAAAGCAAGTTGCCGTTCTTAGCCTTGAAGATTAGCAAGCACTTATTGTAATGATTAAAGACTTTAAAAGATATACAAATTGCCCATAAAGTATTTGATAAATTCAAAATATTTGCTAATAATTACCAACGTGCAGGTTGGTTGAAATACGATATTGAATTAGATAATTGGCAAGAATATACATTATTAAAAATTCATAACCATGTGGATATTGAGCCAATTTAGTTATTAAAAATGACTTGCCCTAGTACAGTATTTATTCATGCATTGCGAGTTTCACCGAATATGAACTCAGCATGTGAAGCAATTCGCTGGGTGAATTGGGGAGTAGATTCAGAGGAATTTGACATGCAAATATAACTACTTCAGGAACTCAAATCATTGATAAATTGTTGATGTAAGTTCAAAAATTTTCAAATACATCTGTTTCATCTACATAATTTTGAAGTTATCATAACGAGTGGCGATCGCTCTAATCTTCAGAACCCGATCGCCATGAATTTGACTACTATCTTCCACTAATCTAAAAAATCCTAATTAATCTGAATATATCATTTGAATTTAATTTAAAAAATACACATTATTAAAAACGCCTAGCTTAAGTAGGGATTGATTTATATTTTGCAAGTTACACCTAAAATTAAATTAGTCTGTAAAGCAATTTGCTTGATAAAATTGGTAATAGCTCCAGAGAAATTAAACTAAAACGTGATTTTGGAATTGACGCAGTAAGCTAAGAAAAATAAATAGTAAGTATAGAAAAAATCGATGCATTTTACCATACATGAGGACAAATGCACGAATTCGGGCTTGTCCAGAGCTAAAGTTATGGTAGGATAATTTTGGAGAAGTTAACGGCGATACGAATCTTGTTGTTAGCAATAATTGCAAGCGGCTCTCCGGATAAACATCTCTGCATCAATGGATTCTGGAGAGTTTCATGTCAATCTACGTAGGGAACCTATCCTACAGCGTCACACAAGACGACCTTAGTAAGGTATTTTCCGAGTACGGCACCGTTAAACGCGTTCAATTGCCCACAGATAGGGAAACAGGACGTGCTCGGGGCTTTGGTTTTGTGGAAATGGAATCATCTGCCGCAGAAGATGCTGCTATTCAGGCTTTAGATGGTGCCGAATGGATGGGTCGTGTAATGAAAGTTAATAAAGCAAGACCACGAGAGGAGAAAGGTACTCGCTCTGGCGGTGGTGGCTGGCAGAAAAATAATAATAGTGGATACTCACGAGACTATTAAGTTTTGAGACGATTCACGAACGTAAAAGCATCATTAGCGATCGCCAAGCAAAAACTATGCCCAAATTAGCACTTTAGTAGATAACTGAATCTGCAAAATTATATATAAGCAGTTCAGGAGATAACCGAGCTGCTTATTCATTTTGAATATGAATGTTGATTGTAAACGAGCCAATCATATACTTCAACATAATTTAATTTGATGGTAGCCATAGTTGTGACTCAACTTTCTAGTTCTCATTTCTAAATTCTGAATTCTTCTTTTTTTGAATGCAACTTTAGTAAAGAACAATACATAGAATGAATCCCCACTGAGTTGTCGGGGTAGCCTTTACTCACTGTAAGGAACCCTTAAAGGTTCCAGTTTTAGTTACACGTTTGTAATCTTCTTAAATTACTACTCATTTTTTAGCAAATTAATATTTCCACAAAAATACTGAAAAAACAAGTTTTTATTTAGTTAACCTTTCAGTAAAATTTATACCACACTTTTAATTAAGTAATACAGGGAAATCTCAAAATATGTACTCAAGTTTTTAGATTACTAGAGTGAAAAATTACTAAAACTTGCAGCTTGGGCAACAGCTAGCGTTACGACTCCTGGTTGCCCTTTGAATTGGAAAATTCGTTTAGGAACTAAAAATTCCACCCATAATTGTTCTGTACTCAACCAGAAGGAATCAGTTAACAATAAGTTGAGTTGAGTGGCTGCAAGAATAGCCGCGGCTTCTGCTACACTGGGTGTACCTACTTCTTGGTTGGTAATTGTACTAGGGTTGGGAACCCAGACACGGCAAAGAACTTCGCTACAAAAAGTTTTTAGAGGCAAATTGCGTAAGTAACAAAATTCTACTAAGCCAACTTCCGACGCTTTAGTATCGATAGTAGCAATACCTGCGATCGCACTTTGACAAAGTTTATTTTCTTGAAAAACTTGCTCAATTGCTAAATCGATTAACTGCGATGAAGTTTCGCGTTTACAACCAATTCCTACCCATAAAATCTGTCGTACTTGGTGCATTTGCTAATTCAGTTTGGGTTTTTTACTCCAATAGCCAACCAAATAGATCTCCCGCCGTCAGCTTGAGTTTGCTTGCAAAATCTGGTACAGGAAGTAAAGCTTGTAATTCATCCACCATTACTGGCTGTTGATTGCGTATGTAGACGAACACAGTTTGTTCTTCTGGGTCGATCAGCCAGCCCATTTGTGTTTGATAATTCGGGTAATGTAGAATATTTTTTGTGACTTTCGTTTGTCTTTGGTCGGGTGATAGAATCTCGATAGTCCAATCAGGAGCGGCTTGGAAGACGTTGGCAACTTGGCCATTTTCATCGCGGGGAATTCTTTGCCAAGTAAATACTGCTACATCTGGGACAATTGATCTGCCACCAAATGTACACCGCAGTTCTGGAAAAGCACGAGCAATTCGCTTGGGCTTAAGGCTGAAGTTGATAGTACTAACCATTTCACCTTGAATTATACTGTGCTTTCCCTGTGCCATTGGTTTTTGAATAATTTGACCATCGATATATTCACTAACAGGCTTGGTTTCTGGTAGCATCAGAAACTCTGCCAAAGTTATGTTTTTTGATGGTGTTCTTACCATTTTTGAGCCTCAAGCAAAATTCTCTTTTACAAATCTATCAATTCTGATTAAAAAAACGCAAAGACGCAAAGGACACAAAGAAAAAATCAGTTATTGCTAAATTCTAGTTTCTCTAAATACCTTTGCGTTTACAAATACATTACATCCTCTCTAATACCTGAATTCCTAACAAAGATAATCCCAGCTTCAACGTTCTAGCAGTTAAATCACACAGAATCAAACGAGATGTTCGCTGCGGTTCCTCGGCATCCAGTACCCGAACTCCTCGGTCTCGGTCATAAAACTGATTAAACTTTTTACTCAGTTCGTACAAATATTCACATAAACGATGAGGCAATAAATCTTGCTCTACACTATTAATAACTTCATCGAGTTGAAGTAAATATTTTGCCAGTGCTAATTCGGTTTCATGCTCTAAAACTACAGCATGATTTCTTAACTCTTGAAAGTTAATATCACCCTTGCGGCTAATCCCTTGAATCCGCGCATAAGCATATAGCATATAAGGCGCAGTATTGCCTTTTAGATCCAGCATTTTGTCGAAACTGAAAACATAGTTACTAGTGCGGTTTTGGCTTAAATCTGCATACTTAACTGCACTAATTCCCACTATCTTGGCAACTTCATTAATAAATTCTTCAGTTTCTTGGCGTTGTTCTTCTTGTAATCTAGCTTTTAGGTCTGCATGGGCACGAGCGATCGCTTCATCTAACAAATCCCGCAACCGCACAGTATCGCCAGAACGAGTCTTGAATTTTTTACCGTCTTCTCCTAAGACTAACCCAAAGGGCACATGCACTAATTCCACATCTTCGGGAACCCATCCGGCTTTACGTGCTACCTGGAAAAATTGGGCAAAATGGTTTGCTTGTCCAGCATCCGTTACATAAATTATCCGCTTTGCTTCATCCTGCTGAATCCGGTAACGCAGGGATGCTAAATCTGTAGTGGCGTAGTTATAACCGCCATCTGATTTCTGCACAATTAAAGGTAGGGGTTCACCTTCCCTATTTGTAAACCCTTCCAGAAAGACGCATTTTGCCCCTTGATTTTCTACCAGTAATCCAGATTTTTCTAAATCTTCCACAACTCCTGGTAACAAGGGATTATAGAAAGATTCGCCCCGTTCAATTAACTTGATATCCAACAAATTATAAATTACTTGAAACTCCCGGCGTGATTGTTCGCAGAGTAATTTCCAAGCATGGAGTGTATCTTGGGCGCCTGCTTGTAATCTGACGACTTCTTGGCGTGCTGTTTCTTGAAAAGCGTCATCTGTATCGAACCGCTGTTTGGCTTGACGGTAAAAAGTGACTAAATCGCCGATATCTAAAGCATTAGCAGTAGTCAGGGCTTGGGGGTGGACTTCCCGCAGATAAGCGATTAACATGCCAAATTGCGTACCCCAATCACCAACGTGATTTAACCGCAGGACATCGTGTCCTTGAAATTCGAGAACGCGGGCGATCGCATCGCCGATAATTGTAGAACGCAAGTGTCCAACGTGCATTTCTTTAGCAATATTCGGACTGGAAAAATCCACAATTTCCCGCTGTGGCGTTTTCGCCGTTGGGATTCCTAGCCTGGGATCTGCTTGAATACTGTTCAGTTGTGCTTCCAGGTATGCTGTTTTTAGTTTCAGATTGATAAATCCTGGCCCCGCGATTTCTGGCGGTTCGCAGATTTCGGATACATCTAATTTCTCAACTATGCTAGATGCGATTAGTCTTGGTTGCTTTCCTAACTTTTTACTCAGAGATAAAGCCACATTTGCTTGATAATCACCAAATTTAGGATTACTAGCAGCAACTAAAATCGGATCTATTCTGGCGAAGTCTGTGCCAAAAGCCGCAACTATTGCCTGCTCAAACTGAACTTTTAGTTTTTCTTGTGTAGGGTTCATATATAAATTTTATCTGGGAGAGAGGGATGTAGCTCTAGAAAAGCTTGATTATTTCACTCTAAAGTATATTCATCAAGTTCAAGCAAGGACTGTCAGCCTAAAGTACAACCCTGTAAATTCTCTTCCATCCTTGGCATAACTTCCAAATTTTGACGATACTCCAGTAAATGCTGACATATTACTACGTTTGTTAACGTAAGTACGGAGATTACCTCTGTTTGTATAACCCCAAATTCCATTCACCAAGGCTGAAGTTGATAGGTATGACATCACTTCCCTACTTATATATTTCGTTTCAATGAAAATCCTGAGAAATTTAGGTTTTAACCTTTAACTAGAAAAATCGCACATCTTATTTTTATAAAAAATATAAATTTTTCATCATTTACTTATTATATATAAGTTGAAATACTTAATGCTAATAACAGTTTACTAATTAAGTAAGAATAGTATTTTTTCAGTAAAAATACTTTAGATGAAGAGCTATTTGAATATACCGAAAAAATGAAAAAATTAGATTGACTTTGCAATTTCGTAGCTGTTAGAAGTAAGAGACAACAGAAGAGAGATAGCTGCTCTAAAGAGCATTATCTAAATTGTTCCTCCTACCTAATGACTCTAATATGAAACGTACTTTATTCACCGCTTTTATTGCCGCTACAGCTACCTTGACTGGATTAGTATCTAAAGTAGAAACAGCATCTGCTTCTGGTTTTACTTGGAATAATTCCTGGACTCAACCAACGGTACAGAGTAAGTCTCAAACTGGTTTTAATGACATACCTTTCCAACAATTTGTTCAAGCAGAAGGTGTGGCTATTCCAAATAGCGGACAATTTAAATTAGACCCCAATAATTTAAACCTAAAATACGACCACGATGTTTCTGTTTACTTTATTAATGAGGGTGCTGGTTATAGAAATCAGTTAGCTTTTGAAGCTACAGGAACTACTAATAAATCTGGGCTACTTTTTAATGATATTTCTTGTGAAGGAAATGGGTGTGTTGGTGGTTGGGGCGGTAATGCACTCAAACTGGGTGATGGTGTCAATATTGGTAATGTTACCGGAGGTACTCAACTCGATTTCTGGTTGAGAGCTGATGGTTTAAACCGTGGCGATTCTGCTAATATCTTTGGTACTGACACTGCCTCTAATGCTGACAAATTACAGCACGCAGTTGCTTATGCTTACAACAACTACATCTTACTAGCATTCGAGGATTTATACGGAGGTTTCCAAGCTTCAGGCATAGATTCTGCAACTGGTAGATGGAACGAAGGTTCTGACCGTGACTTTAATGATGTTGTTGTGGTTCTTGATATTGGTGAGGCAAATGTCAAGGCGTTAATTGGTACTAGCGTTCCCGAACCATCTGTTACTCTGTCAATGTTTGCAGTGGGAGCAGTTAGCATGTTTGGCTTGCGTCGTCGCCGTCAAACTCGCAGTATTAACTAAAGTTTGGAATGTTGTTTAATTTTAGGTGCTTTTACTTTTATTGGAAAATAATAAGCGATTAATCGCATTTTCACCCGTAGACTTATACGGGTGAATTTACGTGTATAGTGGCATTTATCTTTTATATACCACGATCGCGTTCTAAATCATCAATTACTTTTTGCAAATACCACTCGTCTGACATCCCTGGATAATAATCCTGCTTCTGCTCAATTAATCGTTCGGCGATTTCCCAATATCCTCCCACCATTCGTAAAAGTCGCTGACGCAGTATGTTATAGTTTTGCTTTTTGGACTCTGGACTAAATTTTTGGATTTTTTCGAGACTACTTAAGACCTGTTGATAATTTACCCAGTCTTCTTGTTCGCAAAAAATACTCGCCGCGCGTTGATAATTCTCTACAGCGTTTTGCATTTCTTCTATGCAAGAATAGGCAATGCCGCGATTGTAGTAAGCTTGAGCATCATTAGGATTAATTTGTAGTGCTTGGGCGTAATCTTGAATTGCACCCAGATAATTGCCCGTTGCCCGATAGGCATTACCTCTGGCAATATAGACTAAAGCATCTTCAGGTTGCATCTGGAGTGCTTGATTAAGATCTGCGATCGCTCCTTGATGATCTCCTAACACAGAACGTGCTTTGCCTCGATTGCGATAGACAGTGGCATCTTGAAAATTTAGTCGCAATGCTTGATTAAAATCTGCGATCGCTTCTCGATAATTGCCCATTTTACAACGCACAACCCCACGACAGCAGTAAGCTTGGGCATCTTGGGGATCGGCTTTCAATACCCAGTTTAAATCCGCTAGTGCCTCTTGGGTATCTCCTTTTTCAGCCTTTTCTAATAATTGCGTGAAATATTCTTTTGTGGATAAAATTGGTGCATTTGCAGAAGGCGACTGCTGTATTGCAGGTAATTCTTGGGGTTGTAACTGTTTAATTTGTTCTAGACACAGACGACAATTCTCTTTGTCTTGCTGCTCTAAATATAACTTAGCAGCTTTTTTAAAGTTAGCGATCGCATCTTGAATATAACCTTGTTTGCGCCGCACCATCCCCCGTAGCTGATAAGCAGCAGCATAATTGAGATTGAAACGTATAGCGCGTTCAACGTCCTCCAACGCTCCTGGCAAATTTTTCAGCGCCAGCCTTGCCAATGCACGACAATAATATGCCTCTACACTTTCAGGATTCAGCTTTAAAGCTTCGGTATAATCTGAAACAGCCTTCAGAATTACTCCTGAGTCATAGTATGCCAAACCTCGTTGCAAATAAGCTTCGGTAAAGTAAGGTGTTAATTGTATAGCCTGGTTAAATTCCTCAATTGCTCCTACATAGTCTTTCTGCTTAGCCTTTTGCAATCCTCTATTATAAAATTCTTCATTCATGGCATTTATTTGGTTGATTGAGTTAATTAAATTCCAGCAGGCTTGCTTTGTAGCCTAACGTATCCACTCACTCTTGATATTCTAAGTATTCACTGTAGCTTTGCTGTATTTCGGAATTTTTAGTCAAATAAAACAATATACATCTACTTAATTCGGTTAAATATCAATATGCTTGGGTTAAGGATTATTTGTGGAGATAATTAGTCGATGAAGACGCGATTTATCACTTCTCTACATGAGAGTTTTAGGTTTATCTGAAATGTCTGCGGTTAAATGTAGGTTAAATAGTTTTTTTACTAAAATCTACCTACAGGTAATTTATAATGATAAGCTATTGCAACTAAGCTGACAAAGTAACGGATAATTTTTATATATTTTGTTATATGGTAGATATCTATATTATTGACCTACTTGTAGTTGGTCTACTTTTACTAATGGTCACCTTGGGGTCAGGTTGGATTACTCGCTTACCTCTTTCTTTTGCAATTATCTATCTAATTGTGGGCATTGTGTTAGGGCCTTATGGCTTCGGACTGATTCAACTACGTCGAGATGAAGTGTTCAACGCTGAATTCTTAGAAAAGCTCACAGAACTCGTAGTAATTATTTCTGTGTTTAGCTGCGGCTTAAGAATTGTTCGTCCTCTGAAGCTAGAAGTTTGGGGAATTACAGCCCGACTAATTGGATTTTTAATGCCAATTTCAATTTTTGCCTTAGCTGCTGTAGGTAAATTCTTTTTAGGTATGAATTGGGCAGAAGCAATTTTATTAGGAGCAATTCTCGCCCCAACCGATCCAGTATTAGCTTCCGAAGTTCAATTGACTGATGTCAAAGATAAAGATGAATTACGCTTTGGTTTAACTTCTGAAGGTGGGTTAAATGATGCTTTAGCTTTTCCATTTGTTTATTTTGGAATTTATGCTCTAAAAAATGATAATTGGGGCGCCTGGTTTAAACAGTGGATTCTAGTTGATTTAATTTGGGCGATCGCTGCTGGGATTGTTATGGGATTTTTTGTAGCAAAAGCAGTAGTTTGGTTAGATCAAAAAATCCAAAAACGTCGTCAGGTTGATGAATTAATGGAAGATTTTGTGGCGATCGCTACAATTTTATTAACTTATTCTTTGACAGAAGTTGTTAATGGTTATGGATTTTTAGCAGTATTTGTTGCTGGGTTAGTGGTTCAGCGTAGTTACAGAAATTCTGAGAAACCATTAGAACAATTAGAATTTATCGAGCGAATGGAAAAGCTCTTAGAAATTGGCACAATTTTAATATTGGGGTCGATATTATTAGTCAAGCCGATGCTCAACTATGCTCCTCAATCTTTGTTAGTGGTATTTTTGTTATTTATAATTATCCGACCTGTTGGAGTCTGGATTAGTACAATAGGAAAACGTCCTATATATTCTCATCGCCGCAGCTTGAACCCAGGAACACGTTTGTTATTCGGTTGGTTTGGGATTCGCGGTGTTGGCTCTTTATATTATCTTGCCTATGCGTTTGGTAAAGGCTTAGAAGGCGAAGTTGCAGAACAAATTTCCTGGATAACTTACACTACTATTGTGGTTTCTGTGATTATACATGGAATTACTGCAACTCCCTTAATGAAGTGGTATGAACGCACCATTGCCAAGTATGCAAAGGCTACTCCTCGTGACACAATTGATGAGTTTGAATAACAATAAATTGGAGATTCACAATTAAATATATAACAATCCCAGTATCTTGAAGATACTGGGATTGTTCTTTTTAATGAATGATTTAGAAGTGATAAAGAGACAAAAAAGAGTAAATAAATTGTTATTGTCTCCCATTCCTACTATTTTCTACTTACCTGCTGCCTTTTCAACTAACTCTCCAGCTTTTTCAAGTAAATTAGGCTCAGACTTTCCTTCAGCCTTTAAATTTCTTTCGTAAGCTTTCTCCATAGTTCCCAGATTTTGGGCATCTTTTACCGCTTCTTCGTAAGACTGTTGTTTATTTTCTTCTTGAAGACCAACACCTGGGTCATATTCGTTAGCACGGTTAATTTTTTCTTCTGGAGTTGGTCTATACTCTCGAGGTATTAGCTGCAATTCTTCAAGTGTTGTTGCATAACTAGCTTGTGGAGTCAAAATAAATGAACCAGATAAGCTGACGAACATCATTAAGCTAACAATTAAGAAGCTTCGTAAAGCTTTTTTTAAAGTTAGTAGAATTTGGGGCATGGAAAAACTCTCCCTTATCGTGATTTTTTAGTTTGAGCCTTTATTATGTATAAATAGATTCAATTTCTTAGGCTCAAAGGCATCCTAATTGTTTAAGTACAGTTCTTCCTTCTACCGCAAGATATATTAATTTTTAACTTGAGATGTAAGGTGTGTTATTCCAAAGGCTAACTAACCTTAAATTGTGATGTTGCTATATGGTTAGTCATAATACCTTACCACTAAATTTTGATTGTTTTACTCATTCTTTATTGAAAAGCAAAGATTGATTGAACTTCAAAAAATAAATTATTCAGTTTGAAGTTGATGACTGATGACTGTTGGCTGTGAGAATAGCAATATCCAAAACTGGGCTAAATATTTTACGCCAACAAGTGCGATGCAAAAATATTCAAATTATAAATATTTACGTTCATCGGCTTGAAGAAGTTTTAGACATTATCAAAAATCAAATTTTCAACAAAATGTATTAGATTATAACCAACTGTGATGAATATTAATTCCTCGGCTTTGCATTGTATATTCAAATAAATCTGTTGGTAGTGCTTCTTCCACAGGAAAAACACCTGGTTTTTTGAGTTTGCCTTCTAATAATAATTGAGCAATACTACCTGTACCACAACCAGAGGCAACTGCTGTGTTTTCGTGGACTAAATTTGAACAATAAACGGCTGTTTGATGATTTTTTTGTCCTGTAACTTCAGAACGAACCGCTACGCCAATGCCACTAAAATTATTAGTGACATCTGTCATCAAATGGCTGACATGAGAGAGAAATTCAATTGCATAACGACGCTGCATTAACCACTTGGGAAAAACATGTGCTGCAATCCAAGTCATGTGATTGTAGAAATCGGGTACAGAACCAAATTTGGTAATCACAGTTTTCACTGATGGGAATGCATGGGGTAGTGTAAAGGTTTCTGGCATATCAAACCAGTAAACTCCACTACTTTCATAGGGAGATGGAAAGTTAACTATTTCTCTTTGACTATAAGGCTCGACTTTCTCCCATTTTCCATTTATCCAAGCTTCAAAAGGATGTTGCAATCCAAGAAAAGTTGTTCGCATGACTGTAATGCCAGCACCACCAGAACCAGAAACCAGATAACTTAAATGTATCTTTTCTGGTTGCTCGAATTGTTCAACACCCTGACGTACCATGCTGTTAGAAATACCAGGAAAAATGCCAGTATTAATAATTGCTGTTACTCCAGCAGCAGCAGCTTGTTGATGATGATTGAGAGCCTTACTAGTATAAGAACGGTGGTCGCTGACATCTACATAGTTAACGCCCTGAGCAATACAAGTTTCTAGAACATTAGTATCTCGGTAGTGGAATGGGCCAGCACAATGAATGACTAAATTAGAGTTAGCGATCGCTTCTCTTAATTTATCAACTTCTGCTAAGTCTAATACTAAGAATTCTATTCGCCCACTTGAAGATAAGCTAACGCCTTTGCCAGTCTGAGCAGAACGTCCAGTAATTGTAATTTGTGCCTGCGTATAGGTAGCTATATCCTGAGCAACACTGCTACCAATCCGCCCCCGTCCGCCAAGAATTAAAACTCGGTCTGTCATTACTCCAGCATCAGCAACTCTAACTTTATTTCATCAGTTTTTTGCCTCCTTTGTCATCAGTTACAAGTGTGATTTATCGCGTTTCATGAAATTCTGGCTACAGATATGTTGTCTGAGCGTACAGGTGTGCTACCCTACATTTGCGCTTCGATTTGCCTGACTACCGTTAGCGCTGAATAACTGACTCCAGCAGTACCTTCGCCGGGATGGGTAGAGTCACCAACTAACCACAGATGTTGGATTGGTGTGCGGTTGGCAAACCCAAAGGGGCCAAAAGTGGGTATTCTTTGGCCAATACCGCCAACTATACCGCGATCGCGGCCTGTGTAATTAGCAAAGGTACGGGGTGTTGCGGCTTCTGTGTGAATAATTGTTTCTGGTTTGAGATAAAAGTATTGGGCAAGACGAGCGATCGCTTGTTGGGTATACTTTTGTTTTAATTGTGGATAATCTTGAGTTTTCCACCACAGTGTAGGATCGACGAATGATGAAGCGATAATTGTCGCTTTACCTTCAGGGGCGCGACCATCTCCAGGATGACTAACGGAAACAAATAAAGAATTATTTTCGCCTATGGGGCCATTGGCATCATACATAAATTGCAGATGGGGCGGACATTCCAGCGGAATAGCGCTAGCATCTACACCCAAATAAACCACAAACGCGCCTGATGCTTGAGGCAGTTTTTCCACTCTGTTTTGATAACCAGATGGCGCATTTTCTCCTAATAACTGCACCAAGTTTTGGACGGTGACGTTGCTAATTACATGGTCGGCTGCTTCTGTCCAAACTTCGCCTGTTTTTTGATTTTTAATCGCGACAGCAGTGGCTTTACCGTTTTCGACTTTGATTTGTTCTACTGTGTGGCGCATCAATAATTTGCCGCCATCTCGTTCTAAGGATTGTACCAAGCGATCGCTTAATACTTGCATACTACCTTGGAGATGAAATAATCCTTGGGGCAGTTGCGATACACTCAAGGCTGTGGCCGCATAAAGTAATGCTGTTTCTTCTGCATTCACTTGAGAATATAACTTTAGTTGCAAATCTAAAAATGTTCTCAATCGTCGGTCATTTCCCAGTCCGCATAACCGTAAAGCATCTCCTACCGTCAACAAAGTGAAGGGTACAGTAATTAATGTGCTGGGACGTACTGCTTGGATTAGCTGCCACAAATCCCATAAATTACGCGGTGGTAGCACCGGGTCGCGTCCTTGAAATTCCCAACTAGGATTAAATAAACTTGCCATCAATTGCCAGAACGGTTCGCTACCAGGAAACTGCCTTTGTCGTTCCTGTTGCCATTTTTCTGGGTCGCGCCAAACGTTAATCGGCGTACTTTCTCCAGGTAAATACACCGCACAAGCAGGATCGCAAGGTGTCGCTGCTGGTAAATCTATTTCTAATTCTGAGAAAATTCGATGGTGAATTCCCCCTGCTTCCAAACCTGCAACTTGAGTTGCACCGACATCAAAGGTAAATCCTTGGCGTTTAAACGTCGAAGCACAACCTCCTGGCACGATCGCTCGATCTAAAATTAAGACGCTGTAACCTCTATAAGCTAATAATGCCGCAGCAGTCAGTCCACCGATTCCCGCACCAATGACGACAACACGAGATTTAGTTTTCTCAACAGAAATCTTGGACATTGATACTTATTTTTTATAATTCTTAATATTACTATTAATAATTTTACAGCGTTTTTTATCTATTTGAACTGGAATCGCAATATCCGCCCTGCATTGTTAATGCATGGGCTTGTACTGTTAATGCATGGGTTTGTACTGTTAATGCATTGGCTTGCACTATTAATGCATAGGCTTGCGCTATTAATGCATTAGCTTGCATCGTTAATGCATAGGCTTGCATCGTTAATGCATGAGCTTGCACTGTTAATGCATGGGCTTGTATGTCTAATTACTTACCTGGAAACTGCTATAAGTCGTAGATAAGATAAAGGAGTAACATAGCTCCTCCCACACAAGTAGTAATGACCTCAACTCTAGACAAACTTCCTCGTCTAAATGCTCCAAAGCTGCATAAATTGCCCAATGGTTTAACAATCATAGCCGAGCAGATGCCAGTTGATGCTGTAAACCTCAGCTTATGGATAAAAGTTGGCTCAGCTATAGAATCTGATGCAATTAACGGCATGGCTCACTTTTTAGAGCATATGATTTTTAAAGGAACAGAACAACTGGCAAGCGGCGAATTTGAACGTCGAATTGAAGAACGGGGTGCTGTGACTAATGCCGCTACTAGTCAAGACTATACTCATTACTACATAACTACTGCACCTAAAGATTTTGTCGAGCTTGCACCATTACAAATAGATGTAGTATCTAATGCTAGTATTCCTGATGATGCTTTTGAACGCGAACGATTAGTAGTTCTTGAAGAAATTAAACGTTCAGAAGATAATCCCCGCCGACGCACTTATAGACGGGCGATGGAAACAGCGTTTGATAGGTTACCCTATCGGCGTGCGGTATTGGGGCCAGAATCAGTAATTGCTGGACTAAAACCGCAGCAAATGCGCGATTTTCACGCTAGTTGGTATCAACCTCAGTCAATTACTGCTGTGGCTGTGGGTAATTTACCCGTAGAAGAATTAATTGCAACCGTTAGCGAAGGATTTACACAAGTTTATAGACGCGATGAATCGCATCTCTACAAGCAGACGGGATTAATCGAGTCTTTAGAGATTGAATCACCATTTACAGAAATAGTTCGTCAAGAATTTAGAGATGAAACCCTGCAACAAGCTAGATTAGTGATGCTTTGGCGGGTTCCAGGAATGATAGAGTTAGAGAAAACTTATGGACTTGATGTTTTAGCAGCAATTTTGGGACACGGACGAACATCAAGACTAGTGCAAGATTTACGAGAAGAACGAGAATTAGTTTCCTCAATTTCTGTGAGTAACATGAGCCATCAGTTACAAGGAACATTTTATATTTCAGCTAAATGTGCAGTGGAAAATTTAGCTCAAGTAGAAGATGCGATCGCCCAACACATTCGCAACTTACATACACAGTTGGTAACAGAATCAGAAATTGCCCGTGTGCGGCGTCGAGTAGCCAACAGATTTATCTTTGGTAACGAAACACCAAGCGATCGCGCAGGGTTGTATGGCTACTATCAATCTTTGGTGGGAGATTTGGAACCTGCATTTAACTACCCAGCGAGAATTGAGAACCAAGATGCGATTGATTTAATGGAAGCAGCCAAAGAGTATCTTTCTTTTGATGCTTATGGTGTAGTTGTAATGAAGCCGTAAATTTGTCATTTGTCATTAATTTAAAATCTCAAATCCCAAATCGCACGATGTGGACTCAAATCGACGCGCATATTAGCCAAATAACGGGTAAAAAATTTCAAAGCCAGCAACGGCGATCGGTTGGTGGCGGGTGCATCAACCAAGGTTATGCTGTCTCCAATGGACAAATAACGTACTTTATCAAGCTAAACCAAGCCTCACAAGTTGCAATGTTCGAGGCTGAGGCGCTGGGTTTAGAAGAAATGCTACTAACAGCTAGTATTCGCACTCCCAAAGTTATTTGCTGGGGTGTGGCTGATAACTCTAGTTATATTGTCCTTGAATGGTTGGAAATGGGAAGCAGTAACACCAAATCATGGCAAGAGATGGGACGCCAGTTGGCGGCGATGCATAAGGCTAGCAGTAGTCAAGGTTTCGGTTGGAAAATTAACAATACTATTGGTTCTACACTTCAAATCAACACTTGGACAGCAGACTGGGTGGAATTTTATGTCAAACATCGCCTGGGTTATCAATTTCAATTAGCAAAGCGGCGCGGAGGTAATTTTCCTCAACAAGAGCAATTATTAGCGGCGATTCCTAAATTATTGGCACATCAAGTGCAGCCTTCCTTGGTGCATGGCGATTTGTGGGGTGGAAATGCTGGATGTACTGCCTCAGGAGAACCAGTGATATTCGATCCAGCGACTTATTTTGGCGATCGCGAAGTTGATATTGCGATGACAGAATTGTTTGGTGGCTTTCCAGCAGCATTTTACAACGGTTATCACGAAGTTTTCCCTTTAGAAAAAGGTTATCAACAGAGAAAAACACTTTATAACCTGTATCACATCTTGAATCACTTCAATTTATTTGGCAGTGGTTATGGTTCTCAAGCCAACCGGATGATTGAGCAGATTTTGCAACATTAAATAAGTTACTTCATTTGGCATTACTAGCCACAACTATAACTGCTTCTATGAATAACCCCATTACTAACGATTACACAAATTACTCATGGAAGTAAAACAACTAATTCGTTCAGCCCAATATCAGACATTAAAGGCAGTTAATCGAGAAATGATTAACCTTTACTGGACAATTGGACAAATGATTGTCATTAGACAGCAGGGCGGTAGTTGCGGGAAGTCAGTAGTGGTTCTCCAGATTTAATAAGTAATTAAAGCGAACATGATATGAAATACTATCAACAACAATCTAACGCATTTTCTATTGATTATCTAAATAATTTGTGGGGAGAAATCCAAGCTTGTCCTTACTTTGCCATCAATAACCTCAACCGCGATTTTGTTGCTACTAAAGGATTTTCGGTAGTATTTCAGCGTTCTGGATTAGCAACGGTAGAACAGCAGTTTCCCTACTTCAAGCCTTATTTGGATTTGGCTTTGCAACCAAATTGTAATGCTTTTTATCTCAATCCTTTACAGTTAAAAGAAGGCTCTCGTGTAGATCCGCATATCGATCGCTCTTTACGTTCTTACTTCAAAACCATTGAACCACCTACAGTTGTAAGCGTGCTATATATAAGAGTACCTGTCAATATGGAAGGGGGAGAATTGGTATTGCGATCGCCAAAACGTCAACTTGGACAGATTAAGCCGCAAATTAATACTTTACTTTACTTTCAGGGTGATTTAACCCATTCTATTAACGCAGTCAAAACCCCTGGCGATCGTCTTAGCTTGGTTTGCGAACAGTATAGTTTAAGTGAAGCTGAACTCCAAGAAATTCCCCAGTTTACTATCGAGTCAAGAAAAACTCAGTCTTCAACTAAAAACAGAAGGTATACCTGATAGATTGTTTGAAAATTTTAACTTCAAAATAATATAGTGTAGGGTAGCACAGCAGTGCTACCTTACATATACCAAATTAAAAGAATTCAATCAAATTGAGTTATGCAAATTATACCAATTTGAAAAAAGAATACGACAAATAGGTCATTTGTAGAGACGCGATTCATTGCGTTTTCACCCAAGCATCTGTTGCAATCATGAATTGAATTGGTATTTAAATGTGTTTGAGCTTATTTAAGTCCGTTCTCTACCTATACTAAGCAAACTCCGGGAGCGCCCATTTTGAGAAAATTTTTCTCCTAAAATTTGTTGATAAACTGCTTCATAGCCATCAACCATTTGTTGAACGCTGAAATGGTTTTCCACTTCTTTGCGACAAGCATAGCGGTCTAGCTCTGTTACTCTGTCAATAGCACTGATGCACTCTTGAATGTTATTACAAAGGAAACCCGTTTTACCGTGAGAAATTACCTCTTGGGTAGATCCCAACTTCATCGCAATCACAGGTGTACCCGAAGCCATTGACTCAACCATCACTAATCCAAACGGTTCTCGCCAAGTAATGGGGAACAGAGTTGCTACTGCACCTCCCATCAAGGCATTTTTTTGAGCATGGTTCGCTTCACCCAAATACTCAATTTGTTTGCCATCAATGTGCGGTTTAATTTCTGTTTCAAAATATTCCACATCAACCGCATCTATTTTACCTGCTATTTTTAAATGCCAACCTGTTTGTTTAGCAATTTCTATGGCTAAGTGCGTTCCCTTTTCAGGCGATACTCGACCTAAAAACGCTAAGTATGGCGGATCTTCTGGTTGGGCGTGAAACTGATAATTGTTAATATTAATTCCGTTGTAGACTGTTGCTACATAGTTTAGCCCTAATCTTGGTTCTCGTTGGGACTGGGAAATGCTGACGTAAGGTTGTTTTTTAGCAAAACTAAATATCTTTTCGTTATCAGGGGTAAAAATACCGTGCAACGTATGAATCGTAGGGGTTTTGACTAGATTGGTGTAGGGTAGTGCCCCACACCCTATGTGAGAATGAATAATATCAAACTCTTCAGCCCGTTGATACACCGAAGCTAGTTGTAGCATATCGTATACGCTGTAATCTTTGATGGTGCGATCGAGTCTCAGAGCATGGGGATGAACTGACGCTAGTCTTGCCAAACTAATAGAATCTCCCGATGCAAACAAAGTTACTTCATGTCCGCGTCGCACTAGTTCATCAGTGAGCAATCCCACTACTAACTCTATGCCACCATAAGCTGGAGGCGGTACTCTCTCCAATAATGGAGCAACTTGAGCAATTCGCATTACAAACCTCCTAAAAAATAAGACTTGAATAACAAGTATTTTCTTTTCGTTTGCGTAGTGCTTATACTTGACTTCCTTTGCACTAACAAGTAGCTTCAGGTACTAAAATTATTAACAATTGCATCAAAATCTTATGCTCTTACTTTCAGATTTGTTGTCTACCTTAGTAAATAAATTACTCTTTCCTTAGGAGGTAAATATATTCTAAGTTAATGAAATTTGGATAATATTTTGGATTCAGATAATTTTTGGCAAATAAATTTTTATGAAGTTATTAAACTATAATATAGTATCTGATATCAGGTTAAAGATGTCATATAAGCTATGTTAATTATACAGTTTTAAAATATTAATTAAAGAATTAAGGTTGTAGACACATAAACAGCGTGTTTCCTAACTCTAAAGATAATGAGTTGTGCCGAAAGATGGATTTTATCAAGTAAGTAGTTTTAATTCAGCAGTAATTTCTCAGCGATATTAGGTTTATCCTCACTCCATCAATGAGATTACCCAGCAGTAAACTAAAGGGTCAATCAACTAGAAATCTTCTATCTCTGGGACTAAGCATTTGCTAGTACAAAAGTATAAAATTATATAAACCTGGAGAAAACTATGTCATTAGAAACAGAGACACTACAGGCTACACCATCAACTTCTACTTTTGAGACACTTGAGGAAAAGCAAGAATTTAACTGGAGGCAATGCTGGTATCCCGTTACTTTTGTGCAAGACTTCCCTGCTAACCGCCCTTATAGCTTTTCCTTGTACGATGAACCCTTGGTTTTGTTCAAAGACCAAAACGGACAGCTTATCTGTTTAGCAGATCGTTGTCCTCACCGTACAGCGAAACTTTCTGAAGGGCAAATTATTGACGGCAAAATTGAATGCATGTATCACGGTTGGCAGTTTGGCAGTGATGGTCAATGTCTGCACATTCCCCAATTGCCAGCAGATGCGAAAATGCCAGTCAATGCTTGTGTGCGATCGTTTAAAGTTGTGGAACGCCAAGGCATGATTTGGGTGTGGGCTGGGGAAAAAGAAACAGCTGTTAATGAAATTATCCCAATTCTGCCAGATTTAGATAAGCCAGGATTCGTGGGTGTAGATTTTATATTAGATCTGCCTTATGACCAAACATATCTAGTAGAAAACGTCATCGATCCTGCTCATGTTGCTATTAGCCATCACCACACTAGGGGTGGTGGGAATCGGAAAAATGCCCAACCGCTAGAAATGGAAGTACTAGAGAGTTCTGCTCAAAGGATTCGAGGTAAGTGGCGGGGAACTAACAAATCAAATGAAGCTTGGAAGTATATCGATTTTGTTGCTCCAAGTCTTGTGCTGAACACTGCTTATATTGAAGAACGAGGTTGGACATTTGGACTAGCTTTGTATTCGATTCCTTTAGGTAAAGGGCGATGCCGTCTTCTAGCTAGAGGTTATCGTAATTTCATGACTTGGGGAGTCAAGCTCAGACCTCGCTGGCTCGATCATTTAAATACAAACAAAATATTAGAGCAGGATTTACCTCTGATTGCCGGACAACAGTCAGAAATTGAGCGCTTGGGAATAAGTCTCAAAAAATTATATTTGCCGCTTAAAACATCTGACACATTAGTGATTGAGTTCCGCAAGTGGCTAGATAAATTTGGGTCATCTTTACCTTTTTATCAGGGCTATACCACATGGAAAAATGTTGAGAATGGCGAGTTAAATTCAAAGCCAATTTTGCAAGATAGATTCTTGCGACACACACTTATTTGTAGTTCCTGCAATCGAGCTTATCAAGCGACAAATAGGGTAAAGCAAAGTTGTCTAGGGGTAGCGATCGCTTTAGCTGCTGTAGCAATACTTGCAGATGATTCTAGAATCAGAATAGCAGCAATATCGGTTTCTATAGCAGCAGTTGTAATGTCCGCTATGGCTCATACACTCAAAACTCATTTCGAGCGTTCCTACACTCGTCACTAAAATCAAAACAAGGGATTGGGGACTAAAATATACACCCAGTGTATTGCCTTTAATATGTGATTGCGTCGTTTCACTCGCAATCACAACTTTTCTGGATTGCTTTTCTACGATGGCAATGATGGTTATTTAAGCGGACATTATCTCATTCGTAATTTGGGAAAAAGAGATTTATCACATTGACTTTTTAGACTAAATATGATATTTTGTATTTTTATCAATAAAAATTAAATATAAACGTGAATATCTCTCCACATTTCAAAAAACCGCGTGTCACATGGCAGGCGGTTTTCTCACTGCTGATATTTGTCTTTATGTACCTGCCTATACTGGTACTTGGCTTTTATAGCTTTAATCAGTCGCCTTACAGTGCAAGTTGGCAAGGATTTACCTTGGATTGGTATGGGAAGTTGTTTAGCGACGATCGCATTTTATCAGCTTTGCAAAATAGTTTGATAGTTGCTGGTTGTGCGGTAGCGATTTCAGCAGTACTGGGAACCTTGATGGCAGTAGGTTTGGCGCGTTACCAATTTCCGCTCAAGAATTTGTATCGTGGTGTTGCTTATTTACCATTAATTATTCCTGATATTGCGATCGCAGTGGCGACCTTAGTATGTCTAGCAGCGTTTGCCATACCTTTGAGTTTGTGGACGATAGTTGCAGCACACGTGGTGTTTTGTCTAGCTTATGTGGGACTTGTGGTTTCTTCCAGACTTACGAATTTAGATCCCCACTTAGAAGAAGCAGCATTAGATTTAGGCGCGACACCAACCCAAGCATTTATCAAAGTATTATTACCTCAATTAATGCCTGGTATTATTGCTGGTTGTCTGTTGGCTTTTGTGCTTAGTTTAGATGATTTTTTAATTGCCAGTTTTACAGCTGGTAGCGGTTCTAACACCTTGCCAATGGAAATTTTTAGTCGCATTAGAACAGGAGTCAAGCCTGATATTAACGCACTCAGCGTGATGTTGATTTCCGTATCAGCGATCGTTGCTTTTACAGCAGAATTACTTCGCCTTTCTGGAGAAAGTAAAAGCTGAAAAAAAATACTGAGAATTAGCAATAAAAATTATTTATTATTTAGTTATTAGTGAACTTTTTTAGCTGAAAAAAACAGCTATTTTAGAAAATAATTCAGAACTCAGATTTAGAAGTAGAGTGCGTTACAGTGTTAGCCTAACGTACCAGATTACCCAACAGTACTGACTCCTGAATTACAAATTTAGAATTCACCAATTCTGACATATTTAAATACATATAAAAAATTCCGTGTTCGCTTCTCTACATCACTGTTTTCAATAAGATAATATTGGGGCTAACTTTGGAGAAGATGCTATTTTCACTTCATTATGCAAATCTGCCAAAATCCCAATTGCTCAAATCCATTCAACTCTGATAGCAATAGATTTTGTGTCAGTTGCGGACAAAGCAACTTTGGCAAACTTCTCAGAAACCGTTACCGTGTATTAAGACTCTTAGGTGAAGGTGGGTTTAGCAGAACTTATGCTACAGAAGATGCAGATAGACTAAATGCGCCTTGTGTCATCAAGCAATTTTTTCCACAATTTCAAGGAACTGGACAACGCACCAAAGCAGCCCAATTTTTCAAAGAAGAGGCTTTTCGGTTGTATGAATTGGGAGAAAATCATACCCAAATTCCTAGATTACTTGCTTATTTTGAACAAGGTACTAGCTTGTACCTCGTGCAAGAGTTTATTCAAGGAAAAACTCTTTTACAAGAAGTTCAGGAAAAAATATATCATGAAGAACAAATTTGGCAACTTTTAGCTGATTTATTACCAGTTCTGCAATTTATTCATACCAGTAACATTATTCATAGAGATATTAAACCAGAAAATATTATCCGCCGTGCAAGCGATGGAAAACCAGTATTAATTGACTTTGGTGGTGCTAAACAGGTAACACAAACCAGTTTAGGAAGACAAGCCACGGTAATTTATACACTTGGTTATGCACCAACCGAACAAATGGCTGGATTTGCTTGTCACGCTAGTGATTTATATGCTTTAGGTGTAACTTGCGTGCGTCTTTTAACTCAGTGTTTACCTTTACAGGATGTTTCTGGACAGATTAACGATCCTATTTATGATGCCATGAATGCTAAATGGTTGTGGCGCGAACGATTACAAAAAAATGGTATTAATATTAGCGACGACTTAGGAAAAATTTTAGATAAATTACTCAAACATTTACCAAGCCAAAGGTATCAAACAGCAGCAGAAGTTATCAAAGATTTGGAATTTCCACCATCGAGCATTGAACCTGTCGCTTTAAAAATTGTTTCTATTCCTCAACCCATATTACCGCCGCTACCACAAAAAATAATAGTTCCATTACCTCCTTTAACAACTTTTGAATTTGACGTAGTGACAGTAGACACAGCAGGTAGAGAAGTTAGCCGCGTCAGTCGCAATGCAAACTTCTTTGCTGAAGAATTGGGTAAATCTGTCACCATAGAAATGGTATCAATTCCTAGTGGTACGTATATGATGGGTTCACCGGAGTTTGAAGGAGATGCTGACGAACGTCCTCGACACAAAGTCATTGTAGAACCATTTTTTATGGGGAAATTTGCTGTAACTCAAGCACAGTGGAGAGTAGTAGCAGCTTTACCCAAAGTCAACCGAGCCTTAAATCCCAATCCATCAAAATTTAAAGGTGTAGATAGACCAGTAGAAAATGTATCTTGGCATGAAGCTGTAGAATTTTGTCTGAGGCTATCACAAAAAACTGGACGCGACTATCGTTTACCGAGTGAAGCTGAATGGGAATATGCTTGTCGTGCTGGAACTACGACATCTTTTCACTTTGGCGAAGCGATTACCACTGATTTAGTTTGCTGTGCTGACGAACCAAAAAGCAAATTCCGTAAAGAAACAACAAACGTAGGCAGTTTTGAAGTAGCCAACGCCTTTGGATTGTACGATATGCACGGGTTAGTCTGGGAATGGTGCGCCGATCCGTGGCATAACAATTATCATGATGCACCTTCAGATGCAACAGTTTGGGAAGTTGGCGGTGATATACATCGCCGGGTGCTACGCGGTGGTTCTTGGAGTTTCAGCGCCGAACTTTGTCGCAGCGCCAGCCGTAGCTGGAATGAGTCAGATGGAGGTTTGAGGATTTGTGGCTTTCGGGTAGTATTTTCTGGGGAAGGAACACCTGAATATTAAGTTATAGCAGGAGGCAGAAGACAGAAGGCAGGAGGTAAAACATTACTATTCCTAACATCCAGGCTTTGAAGATGTCCTAACCTTTAATTCGATTGCTATAAAAACATTATTACTCTTCCTGACATTCACGCTTGTTATTATGTCCTAAGCTATATGACTACGGCTATATAAACTTGAAAATCGAGTTTTGAACTTGAAAATCAAGTTTTGAATTTCTAAATCGACTTTTGAACTTCTAAATCGAGTTTTGAACTCGTAAGGACTTACACAGCAATGATTAGTCATTGCGAACGGAACGCAGTGTGGCAAAGCAATCTCGTCAAGACCAGGATTGCTTTGCTTCTCTACAACACACCAAGGGCGAACGAGACGCTTCTACTGACAAAGATGTTATGCAAACGCTCGTAATAACGAAAATACGTCACTTTGCGTAAGTCTTGCTTGTAAATCAAGTTTTGTAGTTTTGTCGGGTGCGTTAGTCTTAACGTCCATAACGCACCGAAAATCAAAAATAGTGAGCTAAACTAGATTGATTATTTGTCTTTATGATTTCGCTGAACTAACACAATGGTCATCGAAGCTCAAAATCTTGCTCTACCAGAGTCCGATGGAATCTTTGTAAAAAATTTCCAAGAACATCCTCAAAGTATTCTCTTGACTGACTCTATCCTGCCACGATTACAAGAAATTCATCCTGATGGTTATTATTGTATCGGTCAAGACTCCGGTATTTACTGGCGGTTGACCGAACCACCAGAACGGGGTGCCCAAGCGCCAGATTGGTTTTATGTACCTAATGTTCCCCCAACTCTCAATAATGAAATCCGACGTTCTTATGTTTTTTGGCAAGAATTGATTGCACCGATGATTGTTTTGGAATTTGTGTCTGGAGATGGAGAAGAAGAACGGGATAAAACTCCTTACAAAGGAAAATTTTGGATTTATGAAAATATTATCCGTCCTCCTTACTACGGCATTTATGAAGTGAAAAAAGCATTGGTGGAAGTATATCAATTAGTTGCTAATCATTACGAAAAAATGCTTCCTAATACTAGGGGACATTATCCAATTGTACCTATGGGTGTGGAATTAGGTATTTGGCAAGGTAATTTTGTATTAGACAGAGAATTACCTTGGTTGCGATGGTGGGATGAACAAGGTAATTTACTCTTAACAGGAGATGAGCGTGCGGAAGCCGAACGCCAACGTGCAGAAGCCGAATGCCAACGCGCAGAAGCCGAACGCCAACGTGCAGAAACCGAACGCCAACGTCTGGAAACATTAGAACAGGAAAATCAGCGGTTGCGGGAACGGTTACGTGCGTTGGGTATCGATCCTGATGCGCTGGGTTAGCAAAAATGCCTTCACTTTAGAAAAGTAGGGCGGATCTGTTGATTAGGTATTTGGCGATCGCGTTTATTTTATTCCCAATAGTTTGGAACAGGATTAGAGTAATATATAGAGCAAACTGCTTGTAGTTCTATCGTTGAGCTTAATTTTCTACTGCTAAACCTTTAACTCAAGGTAGCTGATATTAGCAAAAAAGGCACGAGGAAAAGTTTAATGAATACTGTTGTCCTCAATCTCAAAGCGATCGCGAATTTAAGCGATGAGCAATTTTATCAATTGTGTCTTGCCAATCGTGATTTAAGCCTGGAAATGAATGCAGCAGGAGAATTAATCATTGTGCCACCAGTAGGGGGAGAAAGCGGTAATCAAGAAGCAGACCTAATTACAGACTTGAATAATTGGAATCGTCAAGCTAAATTAGGCAAAGTCTTTAGTTCTTCAACAATTTTTATCCTGCCAAATGGTGCAAAACGTTCTCCTGATGCGGCTTGGGTCAAGTTGGAGAGATGGGAAGCTTTAACACTAGAACAGCGAAAAAAATTTCCGCCACTTGTACCCGATTTTGCTATTGAACTGCGTTCTGAAACAGATAGGCTCAAACCTATCCAAGAGAAAATGCAGGAATACATCGAAAATGGTTTGCGTTTGGGATGGCTGATTAATCCTCAAGATGCAAGTGTGGAAATTTACCGAATAGGAAAAGCTGTAGAAGTTATGCAAATACCAGCGATTCTTTCTGGAGAAGATATCTTACCTGGATTTGAGTTGCAACTGTAGTACATTTTCTGCTGCGAAAAACTTATCCTTTTGTGTTTCTACTTCTTAGTTTTACCCTTTTGGCACAAAGCACAATCAAAATTTTTGCCAAAAACAAGCTTTATTAAATCAAGCCAATTCTTTAACCGATATACTCAATTAAATTGGTTCTCTCATAAAGTTGAAAAGGCAGTATAACGATGTTCCAAGCCTTACCCAAACCAGTAACTTTTGATGAATTTATCGCCTGGTATCCAGAAAATGCGGGGGTACGCTACGAACTGCACAATGGGGAAATTGTCGAAATCTCACAACCCACAGGGGAACACGAAGAAGTTAAAGGTTTTTTATCCAGAAAACTAACTGTGGAGTTCGACCGACTGAATCTTCCTTACTTTATTCCCAATCAAGCACTAGTTAAAGCACCAGAAAGAGAATCCGGTTATTTTCCAGATGTGTTGATATTAAATCGACCGAATTTAATAAATGAACCCCTATGGGTCAAATTTTCTACTGTTACTCAAGCAGTATCCATTCCTTTGGTTATTGAAGTTGTTAGCACCAACTGGCGAGACGATTATTTTATAAAATTTGCAGACTACGAACAAATCGGCATCCTTGAATATTGGATTGTGGACTATGCTGCTTTGGGTGGTAAAAGATTCATTGGCAACCCCAAACAACCTACTATCTCGGTTTGTCAATTTATAGATGATGAATATCAGATTAGGCAGTTTAGGGGTAACAACCATATCATATCACCAACATTCTCAGACTTAAATCTGACTGGTCAACAAGTATTTGAGGCAACATTATAACCAGATGAAAAATTGTCGTTCAAAAACTCATCTAAAAAAAATCCATTATCTAAATACTCAAGAAACGATTGAGCTGTGACTAAATAAAAGGCGTTGCTGATTACAAATATGAATTTACCGGGCTACGCCCCGCTTCTCTACGAGACGCTACGCGAACGCTAACACGCAGAGGCGCTCCAGTCGCAGAGAGTAAGAGTTGAGAAGAGTTGATTTTTAAATTTCATATTCAAATTCAGCAACGCCAAATAAAAAGCGTTGTGTTTGCGGCACAATGCTTTTTAAGAATTATTGTTTAGTCTAGAAACCTAATTAAACCAATCTCAAATCAGAATAATTTGCCAATACATCATCAGATGTTAGAGTATCACCTTGAGCTTGGGGAGTCCAAAGAACTTCGATTGCTAGAAGTTTATCGCTGGGGATACTACCAATTTGTCGCAAAGCTTGACGCAAATCATCACCGCTATTTATTTTAGGGATTTCAAATTTGCCTAGTGTCGCTGCTAGTAAGGTAACGATAATGTATTCGCCAGGACCTTCAGTAATCAGACGCGTGGGGTTGTCGACTTCACCACTTGGGGGTAAAGCTTCTTTGGTAAGGGCTGCTTTGAGTTGGTTGTTGACGTTAGTCAGAGTTTCTTCGCTAAATTTGCTGCGTTCTGCTAATGACAGACGGTTGAACTGAGCTTCAGCTGAATTTAATCTCGCTTGTTGCGTACCACCACCTCCATATACCCAATATTCAGGATGGCGGAGTAAAGCTAGGCTAGCTTCTTGGATAACTTCTGCTCTCCCCTCTGGGGAATTGGTATCAGCAGTTTCAGCAATGTGGTTGAGTTCATTTTGCAAGTCACGAGCTTGAGCTAACAAACCTACTTGCAAACGAGTTACCGAAACTGGGGAATTAGTGCTGTAATCTGCTTCTTCTGTTTGACCGCTTGAAACGCGGCGGAAACTTTGTACTAAGAAGTTAGCGATCGCCAAGAAAATTAAAATGGTAAATAGACCACCAAATCCGCCTCCAATACCCCAGAAGGGAATTAAAAACGGAAAGCCAAAACCACCGCCAGGATAGTATCCACCACCACCAGGATAATATCCGCCTCCACCTGGAGCGTAGGTGCGCGGTGTGTAGGTGCGGCTAGAAGGTACTCTAAATGAGCCGCCGCCAATTCGTCCTCCGCTAGCAGCTAATGCTCCATCGGCGTGACTCAGAGCCAATGTTAACACCAAGCTGAGGGCTAAGAAGGTTTTTAGCAGCGGTTTGATGGTTTGTTGTAGTTTTTTACGCATAATGCAATCGCTTCAAAAATGGAATTTTTTTATGATTTTTCCCTATGTTCTTGGGATTCTTGCCGTGTCTGACTAACACTAGCCCCTCATAAACAAGTGAACTTGTAACATTCACTATTGGCTACATATTCAATTTACCGCGTCCGATCTTAGGTAGGTAGCGATCGCAGGGGGGATTTCTCGACAGGGGAACCGTACCTGAAGATATGTTTATCATTCAAGAAATTGGCAATCGGTAATTGTTGCTATGTTTTGGACTAGCATTTGACTACAGTTGTGAATTATATAAATGATTTGAAATTTTAGTGATTATTTTGACTGATTTTTTAATACTTGGGGTAAATTGTTGACTATTCACGATACCCTAATATCAATTTTTGGTAGAGAAAAAATGCTGCTTCACCACATCCAAGCGCGAGCAGTTCCAATAATCAACATGGGAGACAATTAAACCATCAGAGTTGAGAGTTAATTCACTCCAACCAGGGATAGAAATATGTGGCTTCCAAGGGACAGGAGTATTCCAACTCAGTGTCCACTCAGTTTTAATTGTATCTCCCAAACGTTGAATGTTATGTAAATCCATCTTAGGATTTAAAAAAAAAGTTTCGATAAAACCAATCATTTTTTTATAGCGTTTAACTCCACGAAATTTATTCAGTGGGTCTTGAAAATAAACATCTGGAGCGTAAAGGCTGTAAGTTTGATTAGCTGGGAATCTTTGATAGTCTTCTTTGAGAATTTCAATAATATCCATAATTAAAAGATTGCTGAATTCGGCAATTCACTAATTCTGTATTCTTCAAATTTATATTTCATTCCATAAGCGTTCTAACTGACGCCGCCAAGCAGCTAGGATTTCTTCTCGTACCTCTGGAGTTTGGTCGATTTCACCCATTATTCCTTCTGCATAAAAGCGTTCCAAGTTTTGCATGGTGGCTTGCAAAGATTGTCCTTGTAGTTTTGCTGCTTGGATAACTTGACGGATGCGACTTTCAACCAATCGATTGAAAACATTATCTAAACCTGTTTCATGTAGAGACACCAGTCGAGCGATCGCTCTTTCAAAATCCTCTCTTACCAAAGTGCTAGTGTTATGGTGAAACACTGCCCAAATTTGCCCATCAAGCAAAGCATACCGTACTTCCTGAGTCTCATCAAAGTTAGCTGCTAAAAACTCTGTTAAAAAAGATTTGGCTTCTTGTAATGGTAATATTGGTAACAAAACTCGCAGCCAATTATTATCTTTCGACAGCAGTACCAACAGCCGAAAAGTAGAGGTGTTTACTTCCCAGGAATCAGGGGTGACCGCACCTAAATTTGTGCTAAATAATTCTTTGAGTGTAGCCGTAATTTCTTCAGGTGTCATAATGTGTTTGTTATATCTAGCCCTAAATTTATTTTATTTTTTGTAAATCAAAAATACTGAACCAATCGGCCCTGAATTTTCTAGATAGATTTTTTGGTTGTAATATAATCCTGGAGACATACCTCCATCAAATAAAATTCCTTCTTGAATTTTTCCTAAACAATTATTGCTTGCAATGCCTTCCAAGACATTATCAAACTTATCTGGTAGTAACTCTTGATTAATGTCAGATATTTCAATCTGAGAATTAGCTTTCACATCATTAACTAATAATATTACATATCCTCGCTCTGTAATAGCTGCCATAGAGCGATTAGTTGCACCTTTACAGGCAAATTCTCCCAAATCTTGACAAATATTTTTAAATTTACCCTGACGATAAAATCTGCCATTCCCTCCTACTAAATTGTAATTGAGAACATCGCTGTTTCTTCTACCAGCTTGGATAGTGGCTTGTCGTTGTCTGGGTGAACCTCCTGATATACCAAAGGAAGAACGCTTATTTTTAAATGCTCCTGAATATTCTACACCGCGAGAAATATTTAAGCCTTGTGGTCGATTGTCAGTACCTATATAGTCCGCATTAATTGCAGCAATCGGTAGCTGTCCATTTAATTTGGCATTATCACCAACGAGTAGTTCGCGAAACTGTCTCGGTACATATTCTTTACGTAGTTTTCCGCGAGCATCTTTAGCGTAGAGTTGATGAGATAAACCAACATTAACTTTGAAATCTAATTCTGCTGATTTAGGATTAAAAATAATTACATGGTTAATACCTTTGGAATTTTTCTGCCCTTGATTATTCGTTTTAAAAAAATCAATACTGAATTTGGGATCTTTTCCAGGACAAATTTTAGATGCTTTTGGTACTGAATTGGCGACAAGTTTTTGACAACCTGATAACAAGCTAGCACTAGCGATCGCCATCAATAACAAAAGTAAGCTTTTTTTAGACATAATCGTGCAAAAAACCCGCTACAGAATTACTATAGCGGGGAATAATTTAAAATATCACTCTGGGATTAACCTAATAACTAAAACTTAAGAGAACCATTCTAAAACAGCGTCTTCTTTGGTGTTAGTATTCCGGGATGGTGTTTCACGATTAAATTTCATCTGAATTGACCGGGTTTGCTCGCCATCAGCAGCCACAGCCACAATTGGATAGTCAATTAAACCATCTTGGAAGGACATCTGGAAGCGGAATGTACCATCTGGATTGAGTTTAATTGGACGACCGCCAATCGTTACGTTAGCATCGGGTTCAGTTGCACCATAGACAATCAATTCAGCATCGGCTATCAACCAGAACTTGCGCGGACGCACTGGTACGGCGGAAGCCGAGAAGCCAACACCTGACATGGTTAAACCTGACGCAGTAGGAACTGCCCACAGACCTACACCAGAGGGGAAAACGTAGGAACTGATAGCTTGTTCGGGGCGTACTAAACCTGGTGCTTGCTGCATGGAGCCAAACAGAGAACCAGCAACGCGTTGTGCTTCGGCAGATTCGGCTAAGCCAAAGATTTGGTCGTAAATGGGGTTGCCATTTGCACCATTAACACCATTAACAGCATTGGCTGTTGCTGCTGCGGCCTTCTGGGCAGGTGGAACCAATTCGTACTGAGTTTTTTCACGCAAGTCTTCTTGAAAGTCAACAGTGATGAAGACATCTTCAATCCAGTCAGAAGGATAGACGGGAGGAATACGTACTTTAGCAGAACGAGCGAGTACTAACCAGCGACCATCAACAGCCCGATAGCCGACATCGATCGTATAATCGCGATCGCTAACTGGAACTGGTAAATACCATTCTCTTGCTAGTTCGTCAGCAGGATATTCTTGAATGCTGTGGGGACTTTGAAAATCAATATTGATGTCAGTAACATCATAAATCCGTAGTGCCAGTTGTTGTCCCCCTTGGCGACGCAGTTCTTCTTTATGTTCATTGGGAACATCCCAGTAAGTGTAAGCCCATTGGGGATCGCGGGGTAAGAGTACAATCCGGCTTTCACCATAACCAGAAGGCAGATCTGGGAGTCCTTCATCAACATCAGTAAGAGATCCACCAGTACGATCTTCCTGACCTAATTCAAACTTAGCTGCTTCCACGGTTTCTTGTGCCTCCAGTGAACGAGATGGACTAAGCGAAATTTTGCTGCGCTGGACTTCTTGAATTGATGCGAGCAGTTGAGATTTACGCATTCGGCTATAGCGAGAGATGCTATATTCGCTAGCAACTTTACGTAGTTGCCGTAAGGTCATCTCCTCTAGTGGCGGGCGTTCTTTTGCCATTAATTTGGCCTCCAGTAGTTTAAGCGGTAAATGATTTCCCCTGGTTAAAGAATGCAGTCTAAAATGTCATCCACTCCAGATGAATTTCTTATTCCTGACTCCTGGTTTTGCCCAGTTTTAAGTTTTTTAGTTTGTTTTTAAATCGAAATCATTTCCGATCGATTCCTTTGGTTATGCCTTTAGCATTTTTTTGGGATCGGAGGAGTTGTAATTTGTTAAGTCAATATTAACCACTAAGCATATGTAGGGATCAAGGGGGTTGAATAGATTTTTTGGCTATTTCACGAATTTATCAGCCCTTCTGGGATCGCTTTGTCATGTATTCATAACATTAACAGCTAAAGTATCTTGTTTACCAGAGAAAATGTCATCATTTCATGATTTTAAATTCGAGTTAGCCCCAAATCTAATCCCCAAAGGACTTTTGAGTAGGGAGTGGAGAGTGAAAGGGGCAAGAAGACAACAACACAGGGCTTGCAGAAATCTTTTCCCTCCCCTTTTCCTCTTGCGGTGAGTAAGAAAATTAATAATTGTACTCAGTACAATAAGGTCTAGAGTGTGTTTTCAAAGTATTAGCTCCCCCCAAACTACCTGAAAAAGGGTGGCTAAGATCCCCTAAATCGCCTTTACAAAGGGGAATTTAGGCGAGAAAAAAGTTAGGAGGCTAAACGAGTAGTTTGAAAACACGCCCTAAAGCTCCTGATTTTAGTTATGAAAAATAAAGATTTTTTCTAACGCCCTGCGTCAGAAAAAAGGGCAAAGCCGGAGATTGCTGGGTCTTTGTTCGTGATTCCAACCTCATAACGAAAGTAAGAATTGGAATCACAACTGGGCACTCTGTATGAGGCTTATAGCAGAATTTGCTGATTATTTGGAGTTAAGGGTTGAAATTTTCCTGCAATCCAAAATCAAACATCTAAAAAATTGGCACAGTCATTGTTTAATCACAAAGCACAAAAAACAAACGACAAATGACTAACCTGATTCTGGTTGTAGACGACGACCATTTAATGCGAATGTATCTGTGTGAGCTATTGAAAGAAGCAGGGTATCAAGTAGTAGAAGCGAGTAATGGTTTAGAGGCGATCGCTACCTATACTCGGCTACATCCAGATATAGTATTGTTGGATGCGATCATGCCAGAGATGGATGGATTTGACTGCTGCGCTCAACTGCAAGCACTTCCTAATGGTAAAGACACACCAGTGTTAATGATTAGCGGTTTTGACGATCGGGGATCTGTGGAAAAAGCTTTTGCTGTGGGTGCTACTGATTTTATTACTAAGCCGATTCAATGGCCGATATTACATCAAAGATTGCGCCGTCTTCTGGAAGCTCATCGTGCCAAGGAGAAATTACAACAGCAAACTGCCCAGGCACAACAGCAAGAAGCACAACTGAGGATAGCTTTAGAGTTTGCTGGGATGAGTATTTGGAACTGGGATATTCTGACTGACAAAATTACTTACTCAGGTAACTTAAAAGCACTTTTCGGCATAGAAAAAGCTACTTTTAATGAGACTTATAATAGTTTTATCAACCGCATTCATCGCCAAGACCGCGATTTGGTCAGGCGATCGCATCAGCAGGTTATTGTGGATGGGGTAGAATATGACATCGAATTTCGAGTCATTTTGCCTGATGGCAGCATTCGCTATTTAGCAAGCAAAGGAGTTGTCTGTCGTGATGCATCTTCTGTGGCTGTAGGAATGTCTGCAATAAATATAGACATCACCAAGTGCAAGCAAGCACAGGAGGCGTTAGAAGTTCACGCTAACCAGCAAGCAACAATAGCAGAACTCAGTCAAATAGCTCTAGCTGGTACAGACTTGACTGCACTGATGAACTTATGTAGCAGCATCGTTGCCCAATGCCTAAAAGTCGAGTATTGTAAAGTTTTAGAACTACTACCAAATGGTAATGCATTACTGCTAAGGGCTGGAGTAGGTTGGCAGCCTAATTTGGTAGGAAATGCTACCGTCAGCGCTTTGATAAATTCCCAAGCTGGCTATACCCTGCTTTCCAGCGGCCCGGTGATTGTCGATGACCTGCGAACCGAAACGCGATTCAATGGCCCACAACTGCTACACGACCATCAAGTAGTGAGCGGGATTAGCGTGGTGATTCATGGCAAAGAGCGTCCTTTCGGTGTTTTAGGGGCACACACAACCAGACACCAGACCTTCACTAAAGATGAAATTTATTTTCTTCAATCTATTGCTAATATTCTAGCTGCTGCTATTGAGCGTCAACGAGTGGAAAACGCACTCAAACAAAGGGAAGAACGCTGCCAGTTAGTGGTGCGGGGTAATAATGACGGCATTTGGGATTGGAATCTTAAAAACAATCGAGTATTTTTTTCAACTCGCTGGAAGGAAATGCTCGGTTACCAAGAAGACGAAATTTCCGATGATTTAGATGAATGGATAACGCGAGTGCATCCAGATGATATCGGATTTGTCAGACAAGCGCTCGCCGATCACTTTGCCAAGATTACCCCGTTTTTTATTAACGAACATCGAATTCTCTGTAAAGATGGTGCTTACAAATGGGTTTTTAATCGCGGTCAGGCAGTCTGGGACGAAGATGGTAATGTAGTCCGGATGACAAGTTGTCATACAGATATCACTGAACGCAAATTAGCAGAAGAACAATTACGTCAAAGCGAAGAACGTTTCCAGGTAGTCGCCCGTGCTACCAACGATATTTTATGGGACTGGGATTTGCTGACTAATAAGGTGTGGTGGAATCAAGCTTTACAAACACTGTTTGGTTACTCCATAGAGCAAATAAATTTCACTGCTCAATGGTGGAGCGAACAGATACATCCAGATGACAGGCAGAGAATCGCCACCCAAGTGCGGGCTTTGATCGATAGCGGTGAAAAATTCTGGTCAAATGAATACCGCTTTCGCCGTAGTAACGGCTCCTATGCCTACGTCTTCGATCGCGGTTATGTTGTCCACGACCAAATAGGTAAACCTGTGCGAATGATGGGCGCAATGATGGATATTAGCGAACGGCAAGCCGTGCTACACGAACGCAACCGCGCCCAAGCAGAATTACAGCGCCAAAATATGCGATCGCAACTGTTCGCTAATATCACCCTGAAGATTCGCCAATCTTTACAAATCGATCGAATTCTCCAAACTAGTGTCACAGAGGTGCAAAAGTTACTACTCGCCGACCGTGTATTAATCTTGCGTCTACAGCCAAATAACTCTTTGATGGCGGTTCAAGAAGCAGTAGTTCCGGGTTTACCGATTGTTTTGGGACAGCAAATTATCGACCCTTGCTTTGGCAACAATTACATCGAGCAGTACCGCCAAGGACGAATTAGTTCAATTAGAGATATCACAGAAGCTGATATCCAACCTTGCCACGTGGAATTACTGCAACGATTCGCCGTCAAAGCCAACCTTGTAGTTCCAATTTTATTCAAAAATCAACTGTGGGGACTGTTAATTGCCCATCAGTGCGCTCATTCCCGGGAGTGGACTAGTTCGGAAATTGAACTTTTGCAACAGTTGGCAGATCAAATAGGTATTGCCTCGGCTCAGAGCCAAATCCTAGAACAAGAAACTCGCCAGCGGCAAGAACTCGCCCGTTCCAATAAAGAATTGCAAGAATTTGCATTTGTCGCCTCCCACGATTTGCAAGAGCCACTGCGTAAGATTAAAACTTTTGGCGATCGCTTGAAAGTTACCTACAGCGACATTTTAACTGACCAAGGACGCGACTATTTAGAACGGATGCTCAATGCCGTCAACAGAATGCAGACATTGATTGAAGACTTGTTAACACTTTCACGAGTTACTACTAGGGGCCAGCCTTTTGTATCTGTAAATCTGGCAAAAATTGCCCAAGAGGTATTGTCTGATTTAGAAGTCTATGTCCAGCAAACTGGGGCAAGTGTCGAAATTGGCAAGTTACCTACTATTAAAGCCGATCCTCTACAGATGCGCCAATTACTGCAAAATCTCATTGGTAACGCGCTGAAATTTCACCGCCCACAAGTACCACCTGCAATCAAAATTTATGGTAGTATTTTAAACAATCAAGCAAATAACATTTTGCCTAATTCTGAGCTTTGTCAAATCGTTGTAGAAGATAATGGTATTGGTTTTGAAGAAAAATATCTCGATCGCATTTTTAATGTTTTTCAACGTTTACATAGCACTATTGAATACGAAGGTACTGGTATTGGTTTAGCTATTTGTCGGAAAATAACCGAGCGTCATCATGGAAGGATCACAGCCCAGAGCAAACCAGGGCAAGGAGCGAAGTTTTTTGTCACATTATCAGTCAATTTTCATCCTTAATTTTTCTTCCTGGAGAGGGATTAAGACCAGACTAAAAAATTAGCTTAATTGTACAATTGTGCTCTCTAATTTCTATGACTTATTTATTCTCCAAATTTCATCATGTTAGCGATTGCTCAAATTGGATTATTTCAGGTTTTAGACGGCTAATGCAACATATTATTTGTCGTTAAACATTCCTTGCTGTACTGCAAAAATCAAGCTTTTATAGCTCAAATTTATAAATTGCATATTTGATTATTTTTGTCAATGTACAACTTGCCATTTGTACCAAGTTAATAACTTGATTCATACTAATAAACCAATGCAAAGGAGACGATGCATAGTGAAGGGTCGAGAAACAAACGTCACAATTTTAATGGCTGATGATGATGAAGATGACAGGATGTTGGTTCGTGAGGCGTTGGCAGAAAGTCAATTGCCAATTGAACTATACATCGTTAGTAATGGTGAAGAGTTGATGGATTATTTATACCACCGTGGTCGATATGCTGACAACAGGGGTAAACCGCATCCAGGGTTGATTTTATTAGATTTGAATATGCCGAAAAAAGACGGTCTGGAAGCACTCAAAGAAATCAAAACTGACCCACAACTGCGGCAAATTCCTGTGATCATGCTGTCAACATCAGGTGTTCAAGAAGATATATATAATACCTACGATTTGGGTGCAAACTCCTTCATCATTAAGCCAGTGACTTTTGCCTCATTAGTTGAGGTGATGAAGACTCTAGGAAAATACTGGTTTGAAATTGTGCAACTGCCAGCAGAAGCAATGGGAGACAAATATGGACAACAGCCCCATCAAAGTTCTGTTCGTTGATGATGACGAAGAAGACTATATTTTGACTCGTTATTGGTTCAGTGAATTCCAGGTAGCAGACTGCGAACTGCAATGGGTAGGTAATTATGAAGCAGCCAGGAGTGCGATCGTTAGGCAGCAACATGACATTTATCTTGTAGACTACCGTTTGGGACCGCACAATGGACTAGAATTATTGCGCGAAGCAATTGCCAACGGCTGTTGTTCGCCGATAATTTTACTCACTGGTCAGGGCGACTGGGAAATAGACCTAGAAGCGATGAAAGCCGGAGCCGCAGATTATCTGGAAAAAAGCCAATTGACGGCACCTTTGTTAGAGCGTTCTATCCGCTACGCCATCGAACGTAAACAAACAGAACAGAAAATTCGCGAACAAGCTGCTTTACTGGATGTTGCCACCAATGCAATTTTTGTGCGTGATTTAGAGGATAAAATTTTATTTTGGAATAAAGCTGCTGAGCATCTGTACGGTTTGAAAAAAGAGGAAGCAATTGATAAAAAGACACGAGTTCTCTGGCAAGAAAAACAGGCGACTCAAGTTCAAGAAGCACTCAGTATTTTGATGAAAAATGGTTCTTGGGAAGGAGAGTTACATCAAAAAACAAAATTAGGTAAAGAAATTATTGTTGAAAGCCGTTGGACACTCGTACGTGAGTTTAATAAAAAAACACAAACTATTCTCGTTGTCAACACTGACATCACACAAAAAAAGCAACTAGAAGCCCAATTTCTGCGCGCTCAGCGATTGGAAAGCATTGGCACTTTAGCCAGTGGTATCGCTCACGATTTGAATAATGTTCTTGCCCCGATTTTGATGACAGCTCAACTCTTAGAAGCACAAGTTCGTGATGAACGTTCTCGGCGACTACTGCCAATCTTAATCGCTAACGCTAAACGGGGGGCAAACTTAGTCAAGCAAGTATTATCGTTTACCCGTGGACTGGAAGGCGATCGCACAATTTTACAATTAAAGCATTTAATAATTGAAATTCAGCAGATTATTAAAGAAACTTTTCCTAAATCGATAGAAGTTTTTACTCAAATTACCCAAAATCTTTGGACTGTATGTGGCGATGCTACTCAACTGCATCAAGTACTGATGAATCTGTGTGTCAATGCTCGTGATGCTATGCCAAATGGTGGAACTTTAAAAATCTCTGCTGAGAACCTTTTCGTTGATGAAAATTTTACCAAGATGCATATTGATGCTAAAGTTGGTCACCACATTGTAATTACTGTTGCTGATGGAGGAATCGGTATTCAACCAGAAATATTAGATCGGATATTTGAGCCATTTTTTACTACTAAAGAACTCGGCAAAGGTACTGGTCTTGGTCTTTCTACAGTACTTGGGATTATTAAAAGCCACGGTGGTTTTATCAATGTATACAGTGAAGCCGGAAAAGGCAGCCAATTTCAGGTATATTTGCCAGCACAAGATGCAACTGAAACTACAGAAGAACAACAACAGGAATTACCTCCGGGTCAAGGAGAATTAATTTTAGTTGTAGATGACGAAGCAGCCATTCGAGATGTTACAAAAACATCATTAGAAAGTCATAATTATAAAGCAATTACAGCCAGTGATGGCATTGAAGCTATAGCCTTATATGCAGAACACCGAGATGAAATATCTCTTGTATTGACTGATATGCTCATGCCATCTATGGATGGGCTAACTACTATCCGTACTCTCCAAAAAATTAATCCAGATGTAAAAATTATTGCTGTTAGTGGAATGAGTTCAGCAGATAAGATTGATGCAGCTTATGACATAGGTATTAAAGCTTTTTTGTCTAAACCTTATACAGCTAATCAGTTATTACAAACTATTAGTACAGTTAAAAGGAGTTAGGAGTTGGGAGTATTGACTGTTGAGTGTTGACTGTTGAGGGGAGGAGAAGATTCCAAAGCCCCGGTAAGTAGTTAAGAAAATTAAAATCTTTGTTGGGTATATTAAGTGTATATTTTAGTGATGAATTGTAACTAAAAATATTACATCAGTGCTTAATATACTGCTAGATAATGCAGTGCGTGATAGCAAAGCCTTAACACTCCTCAATTTATAAATTAACTAATTAATTAAAATTGAAAGTTATAATTTAATAACCTTCAACTCCTAACTCCTAACTTTTAACTCTCAACTCCTCACTTCTAACTCCTAACTATTGAACTCCCCATGACCAAAGATGAAATTTTAGTAGCTAATACAGCTTTTTATCGAGCTTTTGAAAGAAAAGATATTGAAGCGATGAGTGCAATATGGTCACAAGGAAGTGGTAGTTTTTGTATTCATCCTGGAAGTAATGTGTTGCGAGGTTGGAAAGAAATTCGCAACTCTTGGGAGCAAATATTTAAAAACACTGCTTATATTGAAATTAATATAGATATAATTGCTACGGAATTTAGTGACAATATTGCTTATGTTGTGCTGAGAGAAAATGTGTTTCAAGTCGTAGGTTCAAGAAGGCTCGAAGCTCAATCAACCGCTACGAATATATTTCAGCTTTTGGGTGGGAAGTGGTATTTAATTCATCATCACGGTAGTCCGATTTTGCGGTGAGTATAGGGATGTGGTTCGACTTCTCTACGAGACGCTACGCGAACGCTCACCAACCGAGAGATGGGGGGATAAGGGGACAATAAATAATAATTTTTACTGCTCAGTCAACAGTTAACACTCACAATGACTAATGACCAATCAAATCTTGAAACCGCCGATCTTCTCGAATATTGTCAAAATCAGTATTAGTTTTTGCCATCTCTCCGCATTCAGGATTTAGGTTGATAGCTTGTTGCAAATTCTCTATCGCCAATTCGATATTCCCTTGTAAACCATAACAGCAAGCTTTGTTATACCAAGCTTGGTGATTGTCGGGTTTGATTTTGGTGGCTTGGTCATAACAGGCAATCGCTTCCTCGAATCTTCCCAAATCATCTAGTGCATAGCCTTTGGTAAACCAGAGAGAAGAGGAATCAGGTGTAAAACTGAGAGCTTTGTTTAAGCACCGTAGCGCATCTTGATAGCGTTTTGAGTTGATTAAATTCTAACTAAAACTCAATAAAGAAGTTGGAATTTCTTGGTGTTTCTCTGCTAGCTGCAAAATTAAACGGGTAAAGGGCAATGTATATTTTCCTGCTTTTACTTGCTTTGGCTTAGCCTCAATTTGCCCATCACGCGGTTCTAGGATGCGTTCAGCTGAAATCAGATAATTGGTAGCTTTGCGTATTTGCCAATAATACCAAAGCTGCTGCCAGAAATTCTTTGCCGCTAACATCCGTGCAGTCGGCTCCACAGTGAAGCGATAAACTGGAATGTCGAATTGTTGCAGCAAGTCCACAGCATCATAAATGCAGCGGCTCACAGAGTACTTTTCTACTGACTTCTTGTAACGGTTTTTCCAAGTGTCTTTTAGAGTGTGGCGGTAATTTGTGACTGTCAAAGGCAAGCTTTCATTTTGTAGACGTTGGAGATTCTCGACTACATTTCTAAAAGTGCTGTCGTTGTACCTAGCTAGTTCTGGATATCGCTCTGTTTCAGCTTTGATGTTTGTTTCCGGAACCGTTGTTGCTAACATCGCAATAATGGCATCATCTTCTGGCTGCCGCAATTCATAAGTTTGAAATCGGTTCCACAGCTTAGAATATTTATCCCATTGCAGTTTTTCCCAAGAACTGGGTTTTCCAGGATCTTCGGAGTGTCTTTCATTGCGTGCGGTGGCGATGACGCGGATTTCTGTCGATTCGCATAACTCCTCATACTTGTTCAAAGCTTGCAACAGCCTTTCTTGCAACGGGACTTGAAACCGTTGTGCGAGACTTTTCTCGGCTTCCGGGGATATTTCGTAGCGGCTGGCATACATTTTCTGATTCAAATCGTCAAAGAAAAACAGCAACTTGCGGTTTGTGCCAATCTCCTTGGGCATAGCTGCCGGAATATCTAGCTATTCTCCTAATTTGAGGTAAAGCACCGTCCAACCTTCTTGATTGAGATGGTTTGCTAACTCCGCAGCTTCCCGCGTTTTCCCGATTCCCGTACGTCCTAAAATCAATATCCAGCGATGTGCTTCTAACAGCCGCTTTAACTCATTGCGGATGTGACGATTTGCTACACGTTCTTGGTAAGCTATGTTTCTATCAGCCAGAGGATCGTTATCACCACCTAAAATCCGCTGCATCAGGTCTTGAGATTTCGGTTTAATCACCTAAGGGAAAAGTTTTATCGGGAATGCGCCGCTGGCGGTGTGCCCAGATGAGCCACCCGAAATAACACACAATCGCAGGGAACGCACCTGAGAGCAGGTTGTTAATAAAGTCTTTGTGGTTGGTGTAGAATCGGACAATTGGCTGAAGAAGGTGAAACACGCAGTTTATTTTGAGCGATCGCTACCTAATTACTCCTCAATTACAGTGTAGTTCTTCTTCACACTTACTATGAAGCCCTTAGCTTGTCAAAATAACTGTTGATTCAGCCGTATTTTCTTATTAGTTTAGCGATCGTACCCAAATTTTTGAGTAGAGAACTCGAAACTTCATGTTCTGAACTCGGCCGTTCCTGTTTGAAACTAGGCTGTTCCTGTTTGAAACTAGGCCATTCCTATTTGAAACTAGGTTGTTCCTGTTTGAAACTAGGCTATTCCTATTTGAAACTAGTCTGTTCCTATTTGAAACTAGGCTATTCCTATTTGAAACTAGTCTGTTCCTATTTGAAATGAGGCAGTTAGTGTTCAGAACTCGGCAGTTAGTGTTCATACCAAGTTGCTGTCAAAGATAGTAGTATTCTGTCATTGCGACTGGAGCAGAGCGCAAGGAAGCAATCTCAGTAGATCCAAACTATTACAACAAAATGCAACTTAGTATCAGAACTCGAAACTCAAACTAGAAGCGTTATACAGCAGATTGTAACTTGGTGACGTGCAGATAATTATAGGGAACATGGCTGTGCCCCTACCTGTGTGCTTCATTCACCTGAAATACGCTTTAGTTCTGCCTCCCAACTCCAAATGCCCAATACCTAATCTCCCATCAACTCCACTGCATCTCGTCCATCACAATCTTGTAAATAAACTTTGACAACTTCTTCTTTAGCGGTAGGTAACTGCTTGCCAATAAAATCTGGGTGAATTGGTAATTCACGATGACCCCTGTCTACTAACACAGCTAAACGAATTACCTCTGGTCTTCCGTACTCATTTACAGCATTCAAAGCAGCGCGAATTGTCCTTCCTTTGAAAATCACGTCATCTACGAGTACAACCGTTTTCCCCGTTAGGTCAAAAGGAATGTCACTTTTGGCTGGAGTTCGCAACCCAATTTTGTCGAGGTCATCTCGATAAAATGTAATATCCAAAGCACCGACTAAAACGGCTACACCTTCCAGGGACTCAATCTGACGTGCCAATAATTGAGCCAATAACGCACCTCTGGTATATATACCAACAAGCACCAATTGGGACAAATCACGCGACCTTTCGACAATTTGAGAAGCAAGGCGATTCAAAGTACGACGAATTTCTTCCGATGAAAGGATTTCAACTACTTTTGCAGACATGGCTATCTTTAGGGGAGTGAGTGAGGTGGGGAGGTGGGGAGGTGGGGAGGTGGGGAGAATAATAACTCCTCAGTCCACACTCCTCAGTCAACAGTCAGCAGTCAGCAGTCAACGCCCGCAATGCTCTATTCGAGAGTAATTAAGAAAATAGCGATCGCTATCCCTAACCATAGTAAAAAACAATATCGAGTCAGTTGCAAAGCATTATAAATAGAAGTTTGGGTGATCGGATAAATAGCATCTCCTAGCAACGGTTTACGTTTAGCTACCCCACGATACCAATTTGTACCGCCCATCTGTACACCTAAAATAGCAGCATAGGCACACTCACTCCAACCAGAATTGGGACTAGGATCGGTAATTGCATCTCGGCGACAAATTTGCCAAACATGCATCGGTTTACTCGATAATAGTGCCAGAGTCATAACTGTTAACCGACAAGGTAGCCAAGTCAAACAATCTTCCAACCGCGCACTAAACCACCCGAAATAAGTATAAGGTGCTTCCTGATAACCTACCATTGAATCAAGGGTACTGCTAGCTTTGTATGCTAAAGCTAAGGGAATTGACCCCACAACTGGCACAAATACACCAATAATTGCATAAAAAAGTGGAGCCATTACTCCATCAGTAGCATTTTCTGTAACTGTTTCTAAAACAGCTCGCAAAATTTCTGCTTGTGAGAGATTTTGTGTATCTCGACCAACATAATTACTTAAAATCTGACGCGCTTGTGGTAAATCTCCTGCTGTTAAAGGTTGTAAAACAGCCAGCGCTGCTGTTCGCAAACTTCTGCCAGCGAAACAACTAGCCAAAAGAATACTTTCTAAAGCAATTCCTAAAAGTGGATGCACCCATCTAGCACTTTGAATGAGCAAAAAGCCAATAACACCGCTACCAATTATCAGGATAATGCCTAATAAAATTCCAGCTAGGCGTTGTGTTAGAGAATTTTGACACAATTGCAGAGAAAATTTGGTCAACCGAGAAATTACCCACCCCATAAATTGTACGGGATGAGGCCAACCCCAAGGATCGCCAATTAAGTAATCTAAAAGTCCGGCAATGATTAAAACAATAACAGATATCATTAGTTATTAGTCATTAGTCATTAGTCATTTATTAATTAACAATAACCAATGTCCAATGCCCTATACTCAATGACTAAACCACAAAACTAGCTTCTTCCCCAAGGGAAGCTTGCCAACTACGAGCATCATAATAAAGGTCTGCCAAAGTAATATTGTATAAAGCTTCTTTGAGCTTTTGATTGAGCCTTTGCCAAAGAGTAAATGTTACCCAATCTTCAGCTTGTGCGGGTACTGGAGTGTGAGCGGGTAAATGAGTAATACTCTCGCCGACTGCTTCTAAAATTTGTCCTATAGATATTTGTGCAGGTTCTCTTGCCAATTGGTATCCACCAATGCTACCACGAATTGATTTCACCAACCCAGCACGACGCATTTCTATTAGTAGTTTTTCGAGGTAAGGAGCTGGGATCTCTTGGCGTTTGGCGATCGCTTTTACAGATACAGGCCCATATTTTGGCTGTAAACTCAAATCTAGCAATGCCTTCACACTGTAATGTCCTCTGGTAGTTAGTTTCATTCAGGTAAGCTTTGTCCTTTGTTACAAAGTTCAGACCGCCAATAGTAGACGCTTTGACTTTGCACTTTATCTTTTGTCCTCTCCTGCAAAGTTCTAAGTGCCGCAAATCGGTGCTAGTGGCTTCGATCTTTCTCAGTTGTCTTTTGTCATTTATTTAGACCAATGACTAATGACTAAGGATCAGTTTTGCTTATCATTCTGTAACTCAGTTATTATCCTCAACAACGAGACAACCTTTTCAAGGTTAGTTTAGAAAACTTAAACAAATATAGTTTAGCAGTAATTTACAAACTATATATATAGTTATCAGCATTGCCAGCATTCTAGAAAATAAATTGTCTAGAAAATATTTAGTAATTGCATAACAATTCTGGCTATGAGTGTAATATACTTGGCTATGTTGAGATAAAAACTAAAGGAATATCTTCCTATTAGCTCAACCTCAGCTAAAATAAAATCGATTCAAACACTTCAAACATTCGTTTTCGACCTAAGTTGATGCCTAAACAGAAAAAAATTGAACCCCTAGTCGGCGAAGAACTGCTCAAAAAAGTCAAAGAGCTAGAGAACGAGAGCAAGGAAGACAAAGCCAAGAAGTGCGGCTACTATACCGTTACCAAAAATGGTATAGAGCGCGTCAATATGATGAAGTTCTTAAATGCCCTAATCGATGCTGAAGGCATTCAGTTGGACAGTACACCCAGTGCAAATGGGCGTGGTGGACGTAGTGCTAGCTATCGGATTAGCGTGCAATCCAATGGTAATTTGCTTATAGGTTCAGCTTATACAAAACAGATGAATCTGAAACCAGGAGATGAGTTTATCATCACTTTAGGTAAAAAGCACATTCGTTTGAGACAAGTAGATCCAGAAGATAGGGAAGATGATGAAGTTCTAGAAGCCACGGCTTAATAAATAAATAGTCATTAGTCAATAGTCATTTGTCCTTTGTCCTTCATTAGAAAGTTCTAATACTCGGAAAACTCCGAGTCATGACTTTGTGCTTTGTTTTTTGTCATTAGTCATACATGAAACCTAATGACCAATGACCAATGACTAATGACTAATATGGTAAATAATGACGCAGTGCCTTGCGCGTAACTGCTAAATTGCATGTTAACGCAATTTGCTCTTTTTCTAGTAAACCTAAAATGCGATCGGGTTTGTCTCGTGATACCACTGGTAATTGATGCAAACCTCGAACACTCATGCGGTCTAAAGCTTCAGATAATAGTTCATCCTGCCATGCATAGAGAATTTCAGTAGTACAAATGTCTATGAGTGTTTGACTAGATAAATTATCTGAAATTTCAGTTAGTGAATTTGAGTAAGTTTGCCAAAGAGCAAGGGCACGATTAATATCTTCTAGAGAAACGATACCAACTAATTGTTCTGCTGGATCGATTACTAAAGCACTTCGTGTGCGATCGCGAATCATTTCCACAGCTGCTTCTAACACACTAAGGGTTGCAGATAACTTTTTTGGACAAGGGTGCATCGCATCTTCTACCAATATTTGCTGCACAATTTCTGCTCGTTCGTCTTTCAATTCAGAAAGACCAATTTGTTGTAGATTAGAGTTAGAGTTAAAAGTCGGTTTAATCCTTTCTACTAACCAAACACTCAAACCGACAGCAGCCATCAACGGTAAAACAATGCGGTAGTCGCGGGTTAATTCAAACAACATTAAAATAGCCGTTAACGGTGCCCTAACACTCGCTGCTAACATTGCTGCCATCCCAACCATTGCATAAGCTGGGGGAGCTGCCATCTGATCGCAGATTGCTGGGAATACCACAGCTAAAATTTTGGCGTAAGCCGAACCAAAAGAAGCACCTAGAAACATAGCTGGTGCAAACAAACCGCCGATAAAACCACTACCCGCACTAATTGCAGTCATCAGTAGCTTCACCACCAACAGTACAACTAACAGGTACAGTGAAAACTTGACATCCTGAAGCATTGCTTCCACAGTTTCGTAACCAACACCCAGAATTTGCGGGAAGTGTAAAGCAACTGCGCCAACAATCACACCGCCAATAATTGGATGAATTGGCTGAGGAATTTGTCCCAAAAATTGAAAGCCTGGAACCTTACCAGCAAAGCAGGCTTTAGCCAAACGAATTGATTGAGTATAAGTTAGAGAAATTACGCTCGCCCCTAAACCCAAGCCAAGATAAAGGGGTAATTCTAAAGGACTCCGGACTTGGTAAGCAGGTAAATCAAAAGCAGGTTGTGCCCCCAAACCAATTTGAGCAATTAATGCTGCTACCACCGCCGCCAGCAGCACTACACTGACAGCAGAAGTAGCAAAAGATGTAGCCCCCATCACCACCTCTAAGGCAAAAAATACTCCTGCAATCGGAGCATTAAACCCAGCCGCTAATCCAGCAGCAGCGCCAGCACCCAACAGTAAACGTCGTCGTTCCTGAGATACATTTAAAATCACAGACAACAACATGCCAAAATTTGCACCAATTTCTACACTTGGCCCCTCTGGTCCTAAAGAAGCACCGCTTCCCAAAGAAACAGATGCGGCTAGCATTTTGGTAACTGGTCGTAATGGTCGCCTGATTTCTGTTTCTTGAGAAGCGGCGATCAAAGATGAAAGTCCAGGGCCAAAATCTTGGGTACGCCAGCGCATCAAGCCAACAATTAATCCCCCAAGAGTAGGAACGCAAGCTAGAGTCCAAGCACCCCAGACGCCGATCTGACCCATCAAATTTTCTAGCATTAAATGATGAATTAGCTCGATCAAATAGTGAAAGGTAACTACACCCATGCCAGTGCCACCGCCAATTAGCATGGCTAAAAACAGCACAACGGTTTCTGGGGATGGTTGAAAACGGTTTATTAAGTGAGCCAAGCGGGCAGAAGGTATAGGAAAGGCAGGTTGTTCCATTACCTTCCTCAGTTGAGTGGGAGGCAAGAGAGTCATTGAGAGGCGGGGTAAATGTAAGAAAAAATTTAAATTTTTATCTGTTACTTCTCATTGTGAGCCATTATTTAACAACCAGACAAGTAGACTTTATTTGCTCGATTCACAAAGCTTTAGTAAAAATCTCTCTATGCAAATTTTTGTGGTGAGGACTGTTAAATGGGAGACAATTATTATTTAGGGGTCAGCGATGCCTATGGTTTTTGCTAGCCTACGCTGATGGAGTAGGAGTGAGCGTCAACCCTATTGTCTCTAAAGACAACATAGGTACTGTGAGCTACAAGCATTAATGAAAAGTCATTTTCGCTTAAATCTAGCTATACTCGTGTTGCGACCATTGACCCATCCTTGGTAGTAATACAATGTATTGTGATTTAGCATTGATATCAAATTAGACTTTAAGTCTGTTAAGTGTTGACCCTAATTCAATATAGCTATTCCTATAGAGCGAGTAAATGAATATACACACATTTGATAATCATTATGTTACTTGCCCAATTTGCCAAAGAAATGGCACACCCAAACCAATTAAAACCCGTATTGGTCTATTTTGTTGTCCTTATTGCCAAGAACGGCTAGTAGTTTGCCAAAGCGGTCATTACGTCCGCGATCCATTTATTTGCAGACAAATGATGATGTCTTCGGCACTGCGTCGTCAAAGCCGACCTTTGGCTAGGATTGTTAGGGATTTTGTCCTGCTCAAGCGTCCTATGGTGGCTTTTGCTGTAGGAAGTGCGATTTTTTTTAGTATGATTGCTATTACCCAGGAAACCACGAACTCCGATCGCCAAGTGTTTCCTACAGAGCAAATTAAAAAACCAGGGGAAAGATTACCATAATCTAGGTTTACTTCCTATGGTCAATCAAATTTTACTTTACTGTCTGTAATTTTGCAATCAATAATATTGATTAATACAAAAGAGTCATCTATTTTATTTAATAAATAGAATACTCTTCCATATCTAGCCGTACTAAATCATCGATCAAAAGTTAGCTCCCCAACTTTTAGTAAAAGGTCAGGGAGCCAAACAATAATAAATCTTAACTCCTAACGGGCTAAACGCCCCGCTACCGCTAACAGCACTCTCAATGCCTCCATACTTATAAACGATTCGTATCTTTGGTAACTAATTTCCATCCTTCAGCTTGGTCAATTAGCTTCATCGACTCTAGTTGAAGATTGGTGAAAGCAGATGCATGAAGCAGGAAGTAGGGTTGTCCGTTGTAGTGCCAATAATATTGCAGTTCACCAATAGAAGCCGGAATAATTGTGCGATCGCTGTAATAATCTAGCGAGGGACGAGAGTAAGGAAAAGATGTGTAAATCTTCTTTGTTGCTGGATTTGCCCGCACGATCATCGCAGCTACTGGTTTGACTGGATAAGCCTCAGATAATTCCCAAACCCAGTAATTCGATTTCATTAACAGTAGCAGCGAAATATAACTTCCCCAGAATAAAATTTTCAGAAATTGTCCGTCACCTCGCTCTGCCAAAATAGCTGCTAAAGTCATTGTTAAAGCTACTGCTGCAAAAATCAGCTGTAAATCTGTTTTCGGTGTTGTACCCCAACTAAAATAAATGCTGCCCACAGAAGCGACTACAGCCAAAATCGCCAAACCTGCCACCCAAGTACGGGGATAAGATGACACTAAAGGTGAATTTTCTGTTTCTGCTAACTGGATACCAAAAGCTAAGGCTAAACTGGGGTAAATCGGGAATACATACCAGGGAAGTTTGATAATCATCAAGGAAATTATTAGCAGATAAACGCCACTCCACGCCAGTACTAGTTTTGCCCAGCTAAGGTTGCGATTTTCCCAAGTTAAACTTACAGTTTGTGGTAAGAATAATAACCACGGCCATGTGTACTTGAGAAGTTCAATGATGTAGTACCAAGGTGGTTCAAAATTTCTCTGTGCAACTGTGTTAATTCGGCCCAGAGATGGATTTACCAGCCCAATTTCGGCGAAAGTGTAACCATAGTGAACGAGTTGGGCACTGTACCAACCAAGCACAGGTAAAATGCCAATCAAGATTGCTATCCACAGATAGTAACAGGTGAGTAGTCGTGGGGTATCCCAAAATAAAAATACTATGGCGATCGCACCGAGCAATATGCCCATCAGTCCTTGAGTCAGGCAAATTAACCCAAAACCAATGCCAATACCAAGGCAATAACGTAAATCCCGGCGCGATCGCAATACGCACAACATCATCACCATCAAAAAACTGACCACCGCCCCATCTAACATTGCCAAGCGTCCATGACGCACCACAGGTAGCATTGTTAGATAAATTAAGGCACTATAAATAGCTGCCCAACGTTGGCGAAATAATTCTCGACCAATGCAATACAGTAAAGGTACTGAACTTGAAGTTAAAATTGCTCCAGGCAGGCGCGTCGTGAATTCGTTCTCGCCTGCTAGAGAATAAGCCCAAGCAATTAGCAAATTCATTAAAGGCGGCTTGTTATGGTATGGTTCGCCTCCTAGCGTTGGGTAAAGCCAGCGCATTGAACCTGTTGGTGCGTGCCAAATTTCCCTAGCCACCTGTGCCACAGTACCTTCATCCCAATCTCGCAGGGGCAACCCTCCCAGATTGACACTAAACAGTAACACTGCTGCTAACAGCAACAGCACAAGCCATACCCAATCAATCCATTTGCCAACTGTGCGCTGCTGTTTTTCTAGATGACCCCAAATAAAGCTTCCTTCTTGCATATTCTATGGTAATCATTTTACTTGCTGGTTCGATTACATAGAGACCAGAGCGAATCTCCAATGTTGCCACCCAGTAACAACGTCTGTTCTTAACGATTGCTAGTTTCCAAGATTAACTCAAAATTTTCTAATTAGAACTATTTTTTAGAGAAATTTGTCTTTATTATTTAACGAATATTTTTGGAGATAAATGAGAAAAATAATCCGTATAAAAACTGGCTCAATACTTCTTGTGTATTTTGTAAATAAATCTACATTGTCTAATGTTTTATCTAGTTTTTTGTTACTTTGAGGATGATAAGATTACAGATATAACATCATCTAAAATTTAAGATGAAGAGTTATGTGATTGTTACGAGTACTACAATTCAAGCATTATTTAGGGTTTAATCCTTGTGTAGTAAGCACTATATACATATTTCAAATATAAAATATGAGTCTAAGAGTACTCTTTAATTTATTAATTCTGACTATGGAAATATTAAAAAATAAAAATAACTTGCAAGTTCCATTTTTGCTCTTGACGAACAATTTCAATTTGTTTAATGAATTCTCGAAAGTAAAATCGTCGCTCTGTTTCGGACAAATCTAACCAAAATTGGGGAATCGAAACAGCAACAGCAACAGAACGCAAGTTGACTGGCGGGAGAATTGCCAATTTGGCTTCGAGTGTAGAGATTTCTGTGCGGAGTTTATAAGCCCTAATGTTTGCTGTTTCAGTATCTAAAATTCCAGTTTCAATTAATGCAGGTAACTGAGCAAGTATTTCTTGCTGACGAGCGATCGCTTGGCTTAAACTATTCTTGACTGCATCCAACTGCGGAAAATTCATTCCGGCTACAGCTAGGGGTAAGTCGCGGCAAACTGTTTCAATTGTTTGTTCTAAAACCTCTTGGTAAGCAATAGCTGGACACTTAGGGCGTTGGGGACAGCTGATACAACGTAAATACAGATACTCTTTGTCTTGGTTGCGTTGGGTGACACGGGTAACTGTGAGATGCGATTGACACTCGCCACAAACAACTAACCCAGCTAAAGAACGTGGCGCACTCGCAGTGCGGGGTGGTAAACGGCTGTTACGGCGTAAAAGTCGGTCAACTTGAGCAGCTTCTTCCTTGGAAATTATCGGAATATGGGTATTGGAGATAATTTCACCATTTTGGTAAGCTGTATTGCCGCGATAAACTGGATTAGTCAACCAGCGTCGCCCAGTGGTAACAGAGATTTTCTTGCCGTATTTTTTCGCCAAGTAGCGGACTGAACCCCGCAAGGAACCATAGAGTAAAAAATTATCAAAAAAATCCTTGACCACTGGTGAAGTGCTGCGGTCAATGGTATACTTGCCCTTACCTCTGCGGTAGCCGTAGGGAACTTTACCGGGTGGGGGTGCAGCGTCAAGACGATTACGGGCATGTCCTTGACGGATGCGACGACTGCGTTGTTCGCGTTGGATAGCATGTAGTAAATTCAGTAACTCGGCTCGAAGAGAAGAATTTTCTGAGGTGTAAGGTTGCTCAGTAGCGATTACTACCACTCCCATTGCTTCGAGTTGATGAAGGCGATCGCTTACTTCCTCTACAGTATCTCCCAATTCTTCCAAGCGACGAATTAACAAATAATCTACACCTTCAGTTTGGCAATCAGCGAGTAATTGTTGTAATTGCCATCGTGTAGCGTGTCCAGAAGACTCTGGGTTGCCCAAATCCTGATAAATTCCATCAACTTCCCATCCCCAACTGCTTTCATCGGGAGAAGATTCTAGTAGAGGATCGGTGTAAGAGTAGGCAATTATTTTCATTGGTCATTGGTCATTGGTCATTGGTCATTTGTCATTTGTTAATGGGAGACAAGGGGCACAGAGGTAAAAAAGAATGGAGTTTTTATACTTGTTGGCGAGTATCAAAGACTCATTAACGGAGTTCTGAGGTGGATTAACGAGTATCAAAGACTCGTTAACGGAGTTCTGAAGTGGATTAATGAGTATCAAAGACTCGTTAACGGAGTTCTGAGGTGGATTAATGAGTATCAAAGACTCGTTAACGGAGTTCTGAGGTGGATTAACGAGTATCAAAGACTCGTTAACGAGTCTTATTTATACCAATTTGCTATATTATAACTACTTCCCCTACTCTCATCTGCTCGACTCTGGCTCACTGCTGACTCAGTTCGACGATATTGCCATCTGGATCTTGAGTAAACAGAGCAGGGCGACCTGAGGCGCTTGGTTGAATGGGATAATTATAATTAAGCAACTCTTGTTTAGCTGCGTCCAAGTCAGCAACAGAGAAAGCGAAGTGAGGGTTACGTCCCCATTTTTCGTTTAGGTTTTCGGTGGGGACTGTAGGCGCAACTATTAGGTGAATTTGATAGTTGCCGACTTGATACCATGCACCAGCGTATTTCAGCGAACGATCTATTTTGGCTAATCCTAAGACTTTGCCATAAAAGCGTTCAGAACGTTCTAAGTCAGTTACGAGAATTGCTGTATGGAGACTTTGGGTAATCTGCATTTCAGTAGGTGCGATCGCATTTATTTAAATTTTGACGTAGTTTGCGACTTGGGGGGAGTGGGGCAGAGGGGCAGGGGAGAATAATAACTAAAGACTAAGGATGAATGGAATGAGAACTGCTCAATTAAGTCTTACAGAAATGAATGCTGCACGGGAGATTTTACAAGATTACGACCCTGCACAAGAGGCTTTGAATCATTTGGAAAAACACAATGGCAAAGTTGAAACTGCTTTCGAGGATTTATGGATAGAAAAAAATGGGAAACCGCTTATGCAGCAAGGTAAATCACTTTGGCAAGTAACATTAAAGGTATTGCGTGAGGAACTCTGTGGCGATGAGGGTTTTCGCGGTCAACTCAAAGATTACACAAAGAATCCAGGGAGTTCGCCTTTGCTGACAGGCTTGATTATCTCTCTTGTTGGTGTAGCGACAGCACACGGTTTGGTAATCGATCCAGCGATCGCAACTGTTATTGTTTTATATATCCTCAAAATTGGCTTGAATATTTTTTGCGAATACACTGAACCACCCATTGGCAATATTGGAACTCTACCATCAGCAAACTGAGATGCTACCTTGCAACTATGCAGGGTAGCCACCAGCTTGAAAAATCTGGTCGGCGGTTAAATCTAACTCTGGGAAAGTAGGTGAGACGATGCGCTCATTGTCTCTAAATATAAATAAAGGCGTTGCTGAATGTAAATATGAATTTGTATCACGCAGAGGCGCAGAGGCGCAGAGAGTAAGAGTTGAGAGGAGTTGATTTTTAGCTTATAATTTAGTAATATAGCTAGTTTTGTACAAAATCTCTAAATGCTGACAAAGTATATTCAAGCAGCTTTGCACAGAGCAAACTATGAAATTTTAGAAGATGGTACTTTTTATGCAGAAGTACCTGAATTGCAGGGGTTATATGCGAATGCGTCTACACTGGAAGCTTGTAGAGAAGAGTTAAAACAATCTTTAGAAGAGTGGATTGTTTTAGGACTACAGTTAGGGCATAATTTACCTGAATTAGACGGAATCTCTCTTGCTTTGAAAAAGGATGCGGCTTGATGCCAAACTTTGGGCCGATTAATCGCAGGGAATTAATTTATTATCTGAAAAAACTTGCTTTTGAAGGGCCTTACTCAGGTACAAAACATCAATTTATGGTTAAAGATGAACTGAGATTAATCATTCCTAACCCCCATGAAGAAGATATTAGCAAAAGTTTACTGGCAAAAATTTTAAAATAGGCTCAAGTTAGTAAAGATGAATGGGAAGCGCTTTAAAGGAGCGATCGCCTTGCCATCACTCAGGTAATTTCTCTAACGCTTCCCGTACGATCGCCCCCCAATATTCCTCTTTATACTCTACATATATCTCCAATGCTGTCTGCAAATTAACCCTCGCCTCTGCGTAATTTTCTTCTGCTTGTGCAAGGCTTCCTAAACAGTGGTAAGTGAGTGCTTGGGAATAGCGATCGCCAAATTCGATATCGATAGCCAAAGCTTGTTGGTAATTGCGCCTTGCCACCTATTGCACAAATCATTGCAAAAACGTTCTTTTGTCCAATAATGATAAGCCAATAGTCGTTCGGCTATCACCGTTGATTCATGAGCATATTTAGATGAACAGACATGGACAGAGAAGTTTGAATCAACAACCGATCAACAATGGGATCGATTAGCTAACATGGTTCGCCAAGAAATCGCAAACGGTGAGACGGTTCCATTAGACGAAGTTTTTCCAGTCAAGCAATGAAATCGAGCTTAACCAACTTCGTGTAACGAGAGCAAGCGTATCTTTACTTCTGTGCGTCTGCTGTGTCTCCTCGGAGTGTAAACTACCTCTTGGTAATCTCCGTTATAAACAGCTTGAACTTTTATGTAGAAAAAAGGGTGCGGGTACGATTTTCGCGTCGAGGATTTTTGAAAAAAGCAGCTTTTGGTGCTGCTGTTAGCAGTGAGAATTTGTTAAGAGGAGAGAAAGTTGAGGCGAATAGTGATGGATTATACTCAAGACAAATATTTAATTACCAAAGTTTGATTTTACACAACAATCAGGTGCGCTACAACCAGATACGATAGTTGCTATCCTTTAGTCACAAGTACCGTAGAGAAAGTAAAAGAAAGTTAATTGAGTGAGCTTAACCTATTCATCAATAGTGCTAAATTACTAATTATTAGTCCTAACTTCTGATTTCTGAGTTATCGGCTGAGTGATGCTGTTAGATAAGAAGAATTTGAAATTTTTTCTGATTATCCTTCTGAAACCTCCTTTTTTAATCTTGCATTAAAAGATAAATCTCAAGTCTGCTCCCACACCACAATGAAAGACCAAGTATTAGACCGGATTTTTAACAAACCTTCTTTTCCACATAAATTTGAACGCTTGGAACTCGATAATAATTTTTGCATTATAGACACATCTGAGCAAGTTCAACGGTTTGCACATCGCCCTGAGGAGATGATACAAGGTAAAGATATCCGGCTAAGCTTTCCTGAGTTTATCGGACTTGAGGATATTTTGACAGCTATCTTGTACGGAAAACAAGAACTGTTTGAATTAGAAGGAATTAAACGAGGTTTGGAGTATAAATCTTATATATATATAGATATATATATAATCGGCGAACAGCATGAAAGATTTGAAAATAAATTAATTATATTGATTGAGGACGTTACCGACAGAATTGTTTTAAAACAAAAGCTGGCACAGCAAGCTAATGAAGCAAATTTACTATCTAATGCTTTAGTATCATGTAACTTTTACATGGAGCAAGTAATTACCTCAATGGCAGATGCTTTTTTAGTAACTAGTAAATCAGGCAAAATTATCAAAGTAAATCATGCTGCTCAACAATTATTTGGGTTTACTGAAGAAGAATTCATTAATCAACCTATATCATTGATAATTGACGATAAAGTAGTTATAAAAGCAATTTCTCAACATTTTGCAGCTGAGCAAAGTTTTCAGAATTTAGAGGTAATTTGTAGAACCAAAACTAGAGAAAAACGCTTAATTGCTTTTTCTTGTTCGGTGATTCCCAAAAAAACACAAGGGCTAGAAGATATTGTTTATATCGGTCGAGATATGACTGCTCGATTGCGCCGGGAACAACGTACAAGTACCCAGTATACTATCACCCGCATTTTATCAGAATCCCAGAGTATAAAGCAGGTAATTCTGCAAATTTTACAGTCGATTTGTCAAAACTTGGGATGGGATTTAGGAGAACTTTGGACAGCAAATCAATATATCGGTAATTCGATAAAAAGACATAGCGTCAATACAGTATTAAGGTGTGTAGAAATTTGGTCAAGTCGAGTAGTTTCTGTCAGAGAGTTTAAAGCAGTTACCTGGCAAACTACCTATACGCTTGGTATTGGGTTACCTGGTGAAATTTGGATCGGACGATCGCCCCTGTGGATTCAAGATATCACACAACAAGGAGACACTCGGCGATCGCAATCTGCTGCTGAAGTTGGATTGCACGCAGCTTTTGGCTTTCCCATCTTAGATGATAATGAAATCTTAGGGGTAATGGTTTTCTTTAGCCGAGAGATCCAACCAAAAGATACAGAACTGTTAGAAATGGTGGGTTCTATTGGTAGCCAAATCGCTCAGTTTATCAAACGCAAACAAGCAGAAGCCGCTCTTGTAGAAAGCGAACAACGATATCGAGATTTATTTGAAAATGCTAACGATTTGATTCAAGCTGTTAATGCTTATGGTCGTTTTTTATATGTCAATCGTGCATGGCGAGAAACTTTGGGATATAGCGAAGCTGAAATTGTGAATTTGAATGTCTTTGATATTATACATCCAGAGTTTAAACAATACTGTTTGCAAAAGTTTTATAGCGTGATTTCTGGAGAAAAACTCGAACAAATAAAAGCTGGATTGATTGCTAAAAACGGTGAAACAATTTTTATAGAAGGTAACATTAATGCTAAATTTCTAGAAGGTCATCCAGTTGCTACTTATGGCATTTTTCGCAATGTTACCCAGCGATTAGCAGCAGAAAAAGCATGACGACTTATTGGTTGATTGGACATGGGGGATTAGGCGTGGTGAGTGCTGAGTGTTGAATTCTTATTCGCCCTAGCTGTCCCCCTGCCCCTCTGCCCCCACGCCCCCACTCCCTACGTATTCGGAATTAACCTACCGCAAGGATAAGTCGCTGTTTGCTGTGAAGCACTTTCAGCCACGGCTGCTGGAATTCGATCTGATGGTTGGGTTTTGGCTGCTAGATAATCTGTTTGCAGTTTTTCTAAAATGGTTTCTCGTCTGTCGTACAGACGTTTTAGGGGACGAGGCTGGCACTTGTTGAGGATGTATGCTGTTACCAGTGGTAAGGCGATCGTGCTGTCGGTATAACAAACAATTGTGTTAGGTAACTCCTCTGGGTCAATCTTACCCCAGCTGACGGCTTCCGATGGGGTTGCCCCAGACAAACCACCCGTATCTGGACGTGCATCTGTAAATTGCACAAAGTAATCATGTCCGTGTTCTTCTAGTCCTAACACCTCGTGAATTTGCGGTTGTGTTTGGAGCAAAAAGTTTTTGGGACTCCCACCACCGAGAATTACAGCCGCACTTTTACCTTCAGATTCACGGGCATTATAAGCGATCGCTGCTGTCTCATTCACGTCAATAGCAGGATCTAATATTAATTGCGAACCTTCTAGCGCCAAAGCTGCTACGTTCATCCCAATTGAGCTATCTCCTGGAGATGAGGTATAAATCGGTACGCCATATTCATAAGCTGTGGCCAACAAGCAAGAATGTTCCACACCCAATTGCTTTTCTACTTCCCGGACATACTTACCTAATAAATGGTGAAACTCAGCGGTTCCCATGCGTTTTTGGAAAGGTTCTGCTTGCAAAATTTTGCGAATAAAAGCATCAGTTTCCAATAGCACATCGTAGCCAAAAATAATGTCATAAATCCGGATAGTGCTTTCTTGACGCAGTTTCACATCATCCAAAAATGGATTACCAGCAAACAGTTCAAAACCCAAACCGAAATGCATATCGTGGTAAAGATTTGCACCAGTGCTAATCATCCAGTCAATAAAGCCGTTGCGAATTAAGGGTGCAAGCGCTGAAACCCCAAATCCTGCTGGCGTCATCGCACCGGAAAGACTAACTCCCACTGTGACACCTTCGGTTAGTACATCACGACTGAGTAGTTGGCAGATTTCCCGCAAACGTGCTGAATTGTAAGCAGTAAAGTATTTATCAATCAAATCCACCACATTGATATCATTTGATATGGGTGTAGGTGCGATTTTTTGACCCAGTTGTTTAGACATTTTGGCACTCTTGAACACTAAACACGCCGAATTAATGTTATACCATGCCAAGTTGGAGATTCCGGCAGAGGTGTTGATTCAACCATACTCTTTAATCAAAGATTTAGCTCAGTCGGCGCACTTTCTTTTTATTTAAAGGTTTCCAGACAAGTCAAATTCTAATCCTCTAACTGATTATTAATTAGAGTTAGCTTCAGCAGCTTGATACGCTTGTAAAAGCCTAGCATGATCGAGAGTAAATCCTACTTGCATGGCTATCTGGGTAAATAAATCAATCTCAGGCTGTTGCCAATCACGGGGTGCAGAACACTGATGTGCAATTAACAAGCCAAATACCTGCTCATCTTTGATAATCGGCGCAACTAAATTTGCTTTGACACTAAAGGATTCGAGCAGACTAACGTGACAATCAGCTAAATCTGCCTGATAAATATCATTTATTGCTACAACCTGACCAGATTGGTACTTTTCTATATAGCTTTGAGTGAAACAGGGGTCGTGGATTTTAGACCGCAAAACTTTGGGATAACCTGGAACCACTGATTCGGCAATTATAATTCCGAACCAATTAGCGTAAAAGCTATAAACTAACACTCGGTCAGTACTCAGTGCTTTGCGAACTTCCTCGACGGTGGTTTTGAGGATATCTTCTTCTTTGAGCGATTGGCGAATGCTACGGGTAATATCGACTAGTAGCTGACTTCGCATACTTTCAGCATTGATTCGTTGCACCAGCCTAGCATGGTCAAGAGCAAATCCCACTTGTAGAGCTATCTGGGCAAATAAATCAATTTCAGACTGTTGCCAATCACGAGGTCTGGAACACTGATGTGCAATTAATAAGCCAAATAGTTGTTCATCTTTGATAATTGGAGCGACTAAATTTGCTTTGACGCCAAAGGTTTCGAGTAGGTTAATGTGACAATCAGCCAAACCAACTTCATAAATGTTGTTTATAGCTAGAATGCGACCGGCCTGATACTCTTCTACATAGCCTTGACCAAAACATGGGTCTTCAATTTCAGATCGTAAAATTTTTGGGTAGGTGAGAACAACAGATTCGGCAATTACAGTTCCAGACCAATCAGTATTAAAGCTATAAACCAGCACTCGGTCAGTACTCAGTCCTTTGCGAACCTCTTCTGTAGTGGTTTTCAGGACATCCTCTTCGTTGAGCGATTGGCGAATGCTGCGGATAATATCTGCTAGCAACTGACTTTGCACGCCTTCAGCCTCGATTCGTTGCAGCAGCCTAGCATGGTCGAGAGCAAATCCTACTTGCATGGCTATTTGGGTAAATAAGTCAATCTCAGGCTGTTGCCAATCGCGGGGTCTGGAGCATTGATGTGCAATTAATAAGCCAAATAGTAGCTCATCTTTAATAATTGGGGCAACTAAATTTGCTTTGACAGCAAAGGATTCGAGCAGCTTAATGTGACAATCAGTCAAACCAACTTCATAAATATTGTTTGTAGCTTGAACGCGACCAGACTGATACTTTTCTATATAGCCTTGACCAAAACATGGGTCTGCGATTTCAGACCGTAAAACTTTGGGATAACCTGGAACCACTGATTCGTTAGTCACAGTTCCAGACCAATCAGCATTAAAGCTATAAACCAGCACTCGGTCAGTACTCAGTGCTTTGCGAACCTCTTCTGTGGTGGTTTTCAGGACATCCTCTTCGTTGAGTGATTGGCGAATGCTGCGGGTAATTTCTATAAATAGTTGGGCTTTATCTGCTTTGGTATCTACCTGTTCTAATAGCTTGGCGTAGTCAAGGGCAAATTCCACTTGTATGGCTATCTGAGCGAACAAATCAATCTCAGCCTGCTGCCAATAGCGAATTCTAGAACACTGGTGTGCAATTAATAAAGCAAATAGCTGTTTACCTTTGAAAATCGGTGCTACTAAACTAGATTTGACAGCAAATCGCTCCAGCAATTCAATATTACCATCAGTTAAATTAGCTTGGTAAATATCATCACTAGCACGGACGCAACCATTGTAGTATTTTTCGAGATATCCTGTCTCGAAACCAGGGTCAGAGATTGTAACTCCTAATATTTTCGGTAAACCTGGTGCTACTGATTCTGTAATAAACGTGCCATGAGAGTTGGAATTGAAGCAAAAGATACTTACGCGATCGAGGCTTAAAGCTCTGCGAATTTGTTCTGAGGTAGTTTTGAAAACATCTTCTTGATTGAATGATTCTCGAACCCAGCGAGTAATTTTCGTCAATAGTTGTGAGTAATCAGCTTCGGCTTGTTTCTCCTGTTCCAGAACCGAAAGCAGCTGTGTAAATAAGCTGATGTTTCTCTCTAACATCACTAATTCATCTTTCTTAGCGATGAAAACTTGAGTAAACTCGCTGTCTGGACGTAGCTTATTTTTGACAATATTAGAAGTTGCAGCAGCCTTGCTGATTCGAGTCGTAACTCGAACAACTACAAAAGTTGCGATCGCACCTGCCAAAACTGCTGTTGCCCCCATCCCAGTTAACAACAGTGATAATTGTCTTTGTAGAGTCAGTTCAATTTCTGTTGAACTTTTTACACTCTCTTGTCTAAGCGGAATATTTTTATTAATTACATCACTGCCATAGTAGTAAGTAGCTGTTCCAATTGCAACCATAGGTAGGACACTGATGCTTAGTGCCCAAATTATCGCTTTAGTCTTTAAACTCCATTTTTGCTGCCCCAGCTTTTGTTGATGATTTCGTCTTGCTTGGATTTGAGAAAAAGACTGACTCATAAATCAAACCTAGATTGCTGCAATTCAGAATCAAGTAAATAACCTCATCATCCGATTCTACACAAAACTTATTAAATTAGGATTGGTTATCAGGAGTATTTTGAAGCACTAACCTTCTATGTCATGCGTCATAATTCTTTTAGGGATTGATAAAAAAATATCACACTGTTGATAGTCAACGTCATCAGGCGAGCAACTTCAAACGAAATAATTTATTTCTTAGAGTTCCCTTATTCTCTTTGAACTCAAACAAATCAGGTCTGATTAACAGCTCGCTATTTGTGTAATGGCGTTGAAATAAGAGAAAAACTAAAAATAAATTACCCAATACTTGAGTTCATAGAGTGCGTTAATAGGAGTTTAGCATTGCTCAACTCTTACTAAGTATTTATAGTGTTACAGTTGTATTATTTGGTGATGCGCCCTACATTTGGAGAATCATTTAAATTGTAACTCTTTAAAAGGAATTATTTATTAAATTGCTATAGATGTCTGGTAAAAAAACTATTATGACTTATAGTTGACAACAGTAAGTTCATCTAATGCTGTTAAAGGATGTTCGCTATTTAGCGATAACACCTGCGCTTCTAACTTGTCGCAGCACTCCCGCACTAAACGCAAGCCTTGCTCTCGTGAAAGTTCGGCAGTTGCAGCAGGAAATTCTTGCAGAATTCCGGCTTCAATACTTTGATATTGCTCTAATTCTGCTCTGAGTTTTGTTAAATACTTCGTTCCTTCGCCACCTTCGGTAATTGCAAACTCTAACACAGAATCTACATAAGCTTTGACTTTCGGATGCTTGACTCCTTCTGTAACAGAAGCATACAGTAACTCACCATTTAAATACTGAAAATCTGGAACCAAAAGGTGATTTCCACTCACTTGAAAGGTATAAACTTCTTTTGTTGGTATAACTTTTAATTGTTCTGTTCTCACCCGGCGAGCAGCTTTTTCTAAAAGTGCGATTATAGCAATTATCACTGAAGGAAAGTTGCTATCTATACATCTTATTTCTACAGTGCCGAGTTTGTTGAGTCGAATTGGGTTCCAAGATGATTTGAGTAAGCTTCCTCCCGCTTCTTTGAAAAGATGAGGCTCAATTCCAGCTTTGTCCATTGCTGACAACCAAGCATGATAGCGAGCGAATTGCTGTTCAACTAAACTCTCAACACTGTCAGCATAAGGCATCAGTCCGCCGACAGACTGCAAATGAGTGTAAACTCCTTCCCAGTCAAAGGTTTCGCTACCCCGATAGCGAATCGTGTGCATGGCTAATCCGATCGCTCGTCCTTCATAAAACGGACACGATCGCGTTAGGCAAATCAGCGCTGAGTCGAAAGCTGTAGCTAAATTATAAATATTTAGTAGTTCTTCTCGCTCTGCCGCCTTGGAATTGTAAGATACTACTACACGAGAATCAATTACTCCTGGCGGTACTTCTAAATGTATGTGCGTACCCGTACATTTGCCAGCGTGCAAAAATTGATCGTAGCCGACAGTCCGCGCTTGGATATGATAATTAGGCTGGTCGCGCATGACTGGCATGATATGTAGAGGGTAGCTAGACTGAGAATAAAGCCTCAAATTCATTCGTTTGGCTACAGCGATCGCTAGTTTCAAATTTCTCAGATATTCTTTTGCTAACTCTGTGGCAGTATACGCCGGCGAGGTATTAATCTCTACCATATTCTTGACGAACTCTGGCATAAAGTACTGTGCCTTCAGTCCTTGTGCTTCTGCAACTGAATGACAAGCTTGCAAAAATTCATCTGCCTGAGTGCTGATTTCACCCGTTTCATTTACAAGAAAAAACTCTTGCTCAAGACCAATGCGACGCTTAGCTACATCCATTTCTCAAGTCTCTACTTAGTTAATTTGCAATATTTAATCGATTCACAGCAATTTTGCAGCAGCATCGAAGATTATTAAACAATATCAAGTGTAACTTTCAATTATCGATATAAATATCCTACTGGAATATAGAGAATAATCTCAAATTTTGATTTTTATGTATTTTTACAACAAAAGAATTTTAAAGTGTTGAATTTATGATGTCCTGAAAATTGCGAGTGGGGCTTTGTTGGGTTTCCTTATATCAAGCCAATCTACAATTTTTTGTAACATTTTAGCCTTGCCATGCTAGTAAGGTGGGTTGTCGCCAAGGGTAATGCACTGTCAGATCGACTACTTAAAATTTACTACTCCCTACTCCCTATCTACGCAAAGTAGTATTATTCCCTTTGATAGAAGTTAGAAGATAGCTGGTTTTTCAATATTTGAGTTACGACTTACCCAGCGAGGGGAGAAATCCACATGACTCAAGATATATTTGAATTACCCGGCCCAGAAGGAAATTCGATCGTCGGTAGTCTGCTTGATTTTGGTCGCGATCCTTTGGGGTTTTTAACGAAATGCGCTCGTGAATATGGTGATATTGTACCTATACGTTTAGGATTGACACCAGCCTGTTTATTAACCAATCCTCACTATATTGAGCAAGTACTAAAAGATAGAAATTTATTTGTTAAAAGTCGTTCTTTATATGCACTTAAAACCTTATTGGGTGAAGGACTTTTAACTAGCGAAGGAGATTCTTGGTTTCGCCAACGACGGTTGATACAACCTGTATTCCACCAGAAGCGCATTGCTAGCTATGGTGATATCATGGTTGCCTACACCGAACAAATGCTCGATACTTGGCAAGATGGCGAAACTCGTGATGCTCATCGAGATATGATGCGCCTGACATTAAATATTGTGATGAAAACAATATTTAACCGCGACCTGAGCGAGGGACAAGCACAAGATGTTGCTCATGGATTAGATGTAACATCAGATTGGTTTGAAAGTAAACGCCAGCAAAATTTTATCTTCTTGGAATGGTTCCCTAGACCAGAGAATATTCGCTACAAAAATGCCATCAAGCAGATGGATAAGACTATTTACGAGATGATAAATCAACGGCGGGCTACTGGGGAAAATCCTGGAGATTTACTGTCAATGTTAATGGCAGCAAGGGATGAAGAAGATGGCAGTCAAATGAGCGATCGCCAATTGCGCGATGAAATTGCAACTTTAATGCTAGCAGGACATGAGACTACATCCAATACTTTAACGGGAGCATGGATACTTTTATCTCGATATCCCCAAGTACGTACCCAATTATCAGCAGAATTACAACAAGTTTTAGGAGGGCGTTCTCCAACAATTGCAGATATACCAAACTTGCGTTACACCGATATGGTTATCAAGGAGACAATGCGAGTATTTCCTGCGGTATACAACATGGCGCGTAAAGCTGCTCAAGATTGTGAAATTGGTAGTTATCAAGTGCCAGAAGATTGTACGATTATTATGAGCCAGTGGGTAATGCACCGCAATCCTCGCTACTTTGAAGATCCAGAAGTATTTAAACCAGAACGCTGGGCTAATGATTTAGAGAAAAATCTGCCTAGAGGAGTTTACTTTCCCTTTGGTGATGGACCGCGGATTTGTATTGGTAAGAGTTTTGCCTTAATGGAAGCAGTTTTATTATTAGCAACTATTGCCCAAAAATTTGAATTCACTCTTGTGCCAGATCATCCAATTGTTCCTCAAGCATCAATTACCCTGCGCCCAGCATCTGGGGTGAAAGTAACGTTGAAGCAAAGCACAGCCGTTATAAGTCAGAGTGTGATTTAGGTGAATTGGTATTACATTATTGGAAAGTCCCATTATTACAACCAATTGCCTATAAGAACATAAGGTGCCCAAAAATATGGACGACTTTCTTTAGCTAAAATTGCTAGTTGGGCGCGTTGCAGAGCTTGTGCTTTAGTTACTCCAGCATCCAATTGTCGGTATAATTCACCCATAAAGTCGCTGGTAGATTCATCATCTACTGTCCACAAAGTTGCTAAGGTACTGCGTGCGCCCGCCCGTACCGCAACTCCAGCTAATCCCAAAGCAGCTCGTTTATCGCCTGTGGCAGTTTTACAGGCACTAAGGACGAGTAATTCAATTGTTTCTTGTCGGTTTTCATCCCTAGCTCGAAGTAAATTATCTAGCTCTCTAACCGTCAGTAAGTCATCCCAGGTAAGAATATAGGTTTGTTCAATGTCTGAACTAAATTGTCCATGAGTAGCTAGATGCACTACTGAAAAGGAAGTAGATTGAATTTGCTTTTGCAGATTAGCTTTAGTAAACTCCTGATTTAAGAGTTCTTTACTCGATTTAACTTCAGATTGAACTAGTTTTAATTCCTGTGTGACATTTGAGAGTTCGGGAAATGATTTACCTCCAATCACGCGTTCTTGCTCAACCCCAGCAATTAAAGCGTTTAGCCGCACGTTGTGTAAAGGTTTAGGTTTGAGGAGTTGTAGTCCAGGCATCAAAGAAACAGCATACTTTTCTATCAGATATTTCTGCTGTTGGCGGTCGTAAAGAATCGCCATTGGAATGTTTCGCAAAGAACCATCCAGCACAAATACTAAAGATGTGATATCTGCATTTGCTAAATCTGATTCTATAGGTTTAATTAACCAGTCATATAACTGTTGTGAATGCTGCTTAATATCAGGCTCACGGCTAACAATAGGTAAATCTTTCTGTAGTTGTTCTACAACATTGTCTAAGATATCTTTAGGGACTTTAGTTGTTTTACGGAAGATTGCATCTTGCCCTGGCAACCTAGTAATAATTTCCAATCGATTATCTAAAATAATTGGATAGATAACAGCTGTAGCTTTTTCCTTTTCAACTAATTTATCAAGTTCAACTCTTGGTAACAAGCAGGGCGAACGAAAGAAGTTATCTAGTTCTGCTAGCTGGAGAGATTCAATTACCTGACGGGCTTGAATGAGATTATCTGGTTTGTGAAGAGTATTTTCCTGAAGTTGCAAAAGTAAATCAACGTACTGTCGATATACGGGTTCTACGCTTTCGCGGAAAGAAAATTGTACGTCAGGATTAATCGCAACTAAATCGTTACGAAGGGACTTGAGGGTATTGTAAGCTTGATTGTAAGCATCTGTTGCTGCTGGAATATTAGATTGTTTTTGCAGTATCCGTCCCATCTGCCAATGCCATTGATAAGTAATGTCTTGAGCATCAATAGATTCGGCTTTCGCTAAGGCTTCCTGTGTAAGGCTTTTAGCATCAGCTAGCTGTCCGCTTTGTTCGTATAGACCACCAAGAGTACCAAGAGCATAAGACTCGGTTCGTTCATCTTTTAAACTCTCAGCTATTTGGACAGCTTGCGCTAGCATTTTAGCAATATCTTTTGGCCCAATTGAGTTCTGTGTCATTTTGTTCAGACTTTGGGCAAAGTTAATCCGGTAGTTAACAGCTGTCCGACTTGGAGGCAAAGTGTTTATCTGAGACTGAATTTGGGGTAATAATGTCTTTGCTGTGCTAAATTGCTCTTGCTCTACCAATAGTCTTAATAAATTGAGTTGAGCCTGTATATGTACAGTCGGTTTTGCAGATGCAATCTGTGCTGCCTGTTGATAGTATTGGATTGCTGTTTGAGTGTAATCCTTAGCGCTGCTTGAGTTACCCAAACTAAATTGAGCATAGATTTGAGCGCGGGCCGTATTACCTAAACTAAGTAAAGCATTACTTTGGGCGATCGCATCTTTTACTACTTTGGCCACAGAATAACTTTCGTCGAGAATTTTGTGTGAATCGCTTAAATAACCCAAACTTCGCAGAACATTTCCTAAACTATATAACCCTGTCGCTTTTATCAGAGAATTTGGTTGATTTTTGAGAATTTCTCGGACTGAGATTAATGTTTTATCCGCAAGCAGATAATTTCCCAAAGCTTGCATTGCTTGAGCTTGATTAATATGATTACGAATCAGTGCAGATATATCCTCTAAGCGTTGATAAATTTTAGCTGCTGATTGCCAAGTATTCAGGGCTGCTTCAGTTTGCCCCTGTGCTAATTCCAGTCCACCTCGAACATCTAAAGCTTGGGCAAAAACTTGCGCTTGCTGTTGTGAAGAATCTGAATTCTTAAGAGTTTGTAATAGTTTAATACTTTGTGTAATAGCTTCAGTTGCTTCTTGCCAGCGTCCTAATTGCTGATAGGCTAAAGAAAGATTGCTTAAAGCTATAGCTTCATTAAATACATCATTATTAGCTTTAAATTCAGCTGCGGCTTTTTTTAGAAGTTCTACCCCTTGCACAAATTGTCCCGCTTCATAAAGCGCTTGACTTTGCTGCACCAGGCTAGAAGTCTGGGTTAAATTAACACTAGACGTAATTGCTAAAACAGAATCCAATCCCATTTTAGATTCTGCAAATTCTGTCATTAAATAGTTATATGAATCAAAAAAATATGGTAAAAACGTACAGAGTGATAAAGTCAATAATGCTATAAAAAAATGCTTGAACAATTTCATAAGTTGTCAGGCTGTTGAATAACACAAGCAAGACACTGCCAAAGTATGAGTAATTTTAACTACCATGACACCCAACTCTGTTATCTGTAAAAGTGTGAGAAGTAGCAGTCGATGTAGCACTCAAAACTATTTGTCCTTTGGCGTTTAGCCTCATAACTGTGGCTTCAACAATGGGTTTGGCAGTAGAGATAGTTAATTTACTGCTAACAGGTAGTATGGAACGATTGTTGTTAATGGGTTTAACAGACACCCAATCAATTTGAGGCGCATCAGGAGTAAGAATGTCTTTGGGATTAGGTGGTAAACCGCCACGTCCGGCGATGACAAATCGGTTTTGAGCATAATCTGGACTGTAGCAGGCTTGAGCTACTTGGGTGTTAGTTGGTATTGTTGGCAATTGCACTAAGCCTCTGTTAGGGTCAATATCTGGGATGTTGAGTTCTACAGTGCCTTGTCTACCAAAATCTGAACTAGCAGTGATGTCACTCAAAAAAGTTGGACTTTCGCGAAACTGAATACCATAAATGCCATTGGCTTGAATATCGACTCTCCCACCACTACCTGTAAAAGCATTGGCAGTGATATCACTATTTTCATTAGGCACGGCGACGATGAAGCCATTACGAGCATTGATGGTAATATTCCCACCATTACCACCAGCTTTTTCTGTACCTGCGGTGGTGGAAATGGAAGCCCCACGACGCAGAAGCAGTAAATCAGTTTGTAAGTTGATGTTGCCACCGTTACCTGACTCACTATTAGATGTGAGTTTTCCTTTATTATCTAGAAATATCTCTTTAGCACTTATGTTAATAGCCCCTGCTGAACTAAGCTGACTTGGGTCTGTTTGAGGGTCATTGTTTACAGTAATTTCTGACATACCTTGAACAATCAATTTTCCTGTATTGATTGTTATTTCTCCTGGGTCGCCACTTGTATAAGTTAAAGCAGACAAACTAGTAGACGCCTTTTGTAAAGTTCCAGAAGTTCCAGAAGGCCCAATTAATTCTACGGAATCAGAAGCATTTACAGTCAAATTTCCGCCTGCTCCTTTACTTGCTAATGATTGTGAGTCTTGACGAAATTCTTCAATAGAGTCCACTGCTACTTGTCCTCTATCTTCGAGACGCAACTTACGTGTGTTGATAATTATGTCACCTGCCTTTCCAATCCCGCCGGTTGAACTATATAATTGACTAGGATAAGTACGATTTAAGTCATAAAAATTACTAATTATTTCTACAGAATCGGAGGCATTCACAGTCAACTTTCCTCCATTCCCCGCGCCTACAGTAGCAGTTGATATTGCTGCACCATCGCGTAAAATTAATTTTTTAGCATTAATAAGCAAGTCTCCACCATCTTTTGTACCCGTTGTTTGTGTTCTCAAACGCACAGGGAAACCGATTAGTTCTACAGTATTGCCTTGTACCTGAATATTGCCTCCACCCTCATCTTCGTTATAAGCATTTATCTTATTACTGGCATCTACTTGAGATGGAATTTCAGAACCTTTAATAATATTAGTTCGCTTGATTAGTTGAATATCCTTAAAATTTTGGACACCTTCATATCCAAAGACCCAGCCTTGAAAGTTTGGCATTATACTAACTAGGCTATTGGCAGCAACACTTCCTAACTCAATTCGTCCGGAATTAGCTGTTAAATTCCCGCCCTCTAGGTTGATATCACCACCTATAAGAGCCAATGTTTTGTTTGACTGCACTTGTAGACCAACAGGATTGCGTGCATTGTCCGCGTTAGCTTGAGATTGATTCAGGATAGAACCCGGAGTTGCCACCCCAAATTGTAAGCCAACGGGAGCACTTATTGTAAGCAAGGGAGTAATTTCGGGATTTGTGGCACTAAACTTTGTACCATCTGCAAAGTTAAAACTACTAGCCGTACTTGCTATAAATGAACCACCAATTTGTAAAGTAGCATTATTTCCGAAAATAATTCCATTAGGATTAAGCAGAAAGACGTTGGCTGTATAATTAGATTTCAAAATGCCATCAATATTAGAAATAGATTTACCTGTTACTCGACCAATTATGTTCTGAATATCCGATGCGTTTCTCAGCTCAACTGTTACTCCAGCAGGTATATTAAACTCATTAAAACTGTGAAACAGATTGTTTCCAGACCGAGTTCCACCTTCAATAATTATTAGATTATTTTGCTGCGTAACTTGAGAATTATTAGAGAGGGTGCCATCTGGAGTAATTGTGATTTGGGCAATAGCAGAGTTTAGAGAAAAAAATATTACACTACCGAATGCAATTCCTAGTCCCTGATACCAATTCCAAATATTATCCATATTCTCTATTACTCCTAAAAAACTAGAAGAATTATAGAACAAGGATGACACTATACTTTGATTTCATAAAATTGTCTGTTTAAAAGATTTAAATAAATAATCTTAAAATTTAATAATTAAATTTTTCTTAAAGCTGGAAAATATTTATACAAACTATGTTATAAATATTAATTAAAATTTATTTATTGAAATTTAATTAAATCTAAAATAAAGTGAAATAATGTATATTAATCATGAATTATTTACAAAAGTTTATAAATAAATAGACTAATATACATTGAATTATTCTTAATTTTTACAATTTTACAAATTCACAAAATCTGTTATTATCCTCATCAAACCAACAAATTTTTATTTGAAGAGATAGGGTTGGATCTATCTCTATATAATTTTTTTGCTGTTCGTTATTACTATCTTCGCTGAGATTAATAGAACTTTCAAGCACTTGGAAAAAACAGGATGTTTTTAAAATATCAATGATTTTTGGATGAATATCATCTTGTAACTCCTTTAACGTTTGAGGTTCAATATTTATCCTTTGTAATCTCTGAGAATCCATAAATTTGACCTTGCTTATAATCTGCTAAAAGAACGAAATTATCTGATAATATTCTAACAGAAGTTAGTTTTTTAATTAAATTCTCCAAACAAAAAAATTAAACGTAATATAACCCATTTATTTCAATTTTGCTATCATCTTTACATTCTAATAAGACACTTCCTCTCACCAAACTAATACACTAAAATCGCTAATTTTGAGTTATTGCTAACATAGCACCCTCAATCAATCAGTAACTCCACTGCATGAATAGTCTTATTTTTTCAAGTTGTAATTCTGTACAATTAGCTCTTGAGCAATGTCTTGCAAGCCAACTGCATTTAGGAAGTCAACCCAATCTTTATTAATCGTTGCATTCCGAGGATTAATGCGGCGTTGTTGACCTAAATTAGTCAGAGCATCGTACCAAATATTATTGGCAGTATAGACAATGTACTCTTTTGGTTTTGCTGACTTCAATTGACTATTAAGAGTCTCTGTTAGCACTTGCCTTTGCACAAAGCCATCTACATAAAAATTGTCAGATGTTTTTTCTACATCACCGCAATAAACATGAAAGTACCAATGATATTTTTTATCTACTTTTAAAAAGTATTGCGGTTGTGCTGGTAAAGTAATACTGATAATTCCCGGTTTTCCAGATAGAGTCAGAGGTGTTCGATAGACATTTTGTACATCTTTACCATCCAGTACTTGTAACACGAATTCTCCAGAACGCGTGGTTTGTGGTAGTTGGGGAACATAAAACCAAAAAGTTGGATTTTCTGCAACTGTTGATGCCAAGACTGATTTTTCTCCATCACCAGGTACTAAAGCAGTAAGCTGTGTGAGATTACTAGGACAATCAGGACTCCGTCCTGCCCCGGCTCTGCGCCGACCTGTGGGTGCGCCGTTTCTGGGCAATTTCGGTTGCTTAAAAGATTGAAAGGATGAATTTTTAACAGTGTTTGGAATCGAATTTGTCAGTTGTGCTTGGAGTGGTTGGGAGTAATTCATCAAACCAATAAACACCAAAGGAATTACGCAAGCGCCTTGAATTAATTGGTAAAGTAATTTTTTTTTAATCACGATCGAAATTTAATTGTTTTATCTTGCGAAGTTGCGAACGTCTAAACCATAAGATTACCATTACTTGGGTAGTTAGTAACGCTAATACTGAGGGGATAAATGGCACCCATCCAGCCAGTGCAAAAATACCAAAACATAGCCCAAACACTGTTAAAAGTGTAATTATTACTGCTAGTCCCAAGTGCAACGGTTTTGAATAATACCACGCTGTAATACCTCCTAATAATGACCATCCCCATATCCAAAGTGCTTCCATCCATCCAGACCACCACCACAATAAAGATCTACGGTCTAAAACTGCGCTGAGAATTTGACTTAGCATCTGCGCCTGTACAAACACTCCTGGTATTTGCTTTTGCTTGAGTTTGGCATCAGAACTGAAAGGTGTTTTCCAATAATCATTTGTATTAGTGGGGGCAGAAAGACCAATCATCACAATGCGGTCTTTGAGTAATTGAATTGATTCTAATGGGATTTTTTCATCTAACACATCTCTTAAACTAACTTGCTCGGCAATTTTTTCTACAGAGGATAGAGAACGATAATTCAATAATATTTGATAACCAGATGCATCTACTTTTTGATAACCGCTAGTATGTTCGTTTAATTGCTCAAACACAATGTCACCAATTTGTAAATAACCTGATTTTGTAACACTTGATGTTTTGCCTTCTTTATCTAAATAATGAAGTGCTAGTTGAAGATTAAAAGCATATTCTGTGGTACATAGAGATGTTGGCACAGGAGTTAAATGTAAAAGCTGGCGACGAGCAATATCTTCATTATCTGCAACAAAATCACTAAAACTTAAGCGTTCTCTTGAAACTTTAGAAGGTGGCGGAATCCCATCACTATCGCCATCATCATCAGTAGTAGCAACTTTGCACACAAAAAATAGACGATTATCTTTCTGAAAACGAGTAGTTAAATTTGGATTTACAATCCCATCACGATAAATATCTAAACCGATAGTTCGTGGTTGGTATTTATTTAATTTTTCTAATAGTTGAGCAAGGGCTTGATCGGATAATGACCAGCGCATTTGCATTCCTTTATTGATTTGGTACTGAATATCTGCTTCATCGATTGTGATAATTAAAATCCGCTCGTCAGGTTTTTCAGTGACAAAATGCGATCGCAACTGCATAAAATGGTCAAAAGCCTGTAATTCTGACGTTTGCAGATAACCCCAATACCGCACTCCGATGACCAAACTTGTCACCAACAAGCTTGTGAGTAATATTACTAAAATCCTCTTGGTGGTGAACATCTTGCGGTGCAACTGCCAAGTCATTGGTGCTGTTAAGGGATTTTGGCAAATCACTGGTAACCAAGTTGCACAAGGATATTCGTCTTCTATTCCTTCCAGCCTTTTCCGTGCCTCACGCAGTGCAGAGTATAGTGATTGTCCGCTAGAAAATTCACCTAAAAAATGTTTTAAAAATTCCTGTGCTACCAAGTCCGGGATTGGTTCGCGCATCACAATGACTTGGGGAATGTGTAAATCTTCTAACGCTTCTGCTAAACCTAAGCCATCGCAAGAATTGAAAATTGCTAAGTGCAGTCCGTTCTCAATTGCTTTCTTGAGTCCATATTTTAAATTATCTAGAGTAATTGTTGTTGTTTGATTAATTTGCAGAACTCCTCTTTTTTGACTAGAACTATGTCCAGCAAAAAATAGAATATTCCAACCTTTGCTCCAAAGTTCGTTACTTAAATCTTTTCGTTGTGGTTCAATTAAGAAATTTATTTGAGCTTGGTTTGATAAACTCTCTAATAAATACTTATCTTTACTAATATCAATTCCTTGATGATTGCCAAAAATCGCTAATATTTTGATTTTTTCTTGATTATATACTTTATTTGGTCTTTGTGGCTCTAAGGGACTAAGTGCAACTTCAGCATTCGGATAATCATCAAAAAAGTTCCACAAATGCCAAGGAAGTCGTCGGAGTAAGTTATCAGAAGTTGCTATGATAAAGCAAATTTCTTCATGTGGATTTAATTGCGTGCGTAATTTTTGGTCGATTTTGCGAAACCGATCCGAATTGAGCCAAATATTAATTTTAGATGATAATTGCTGACATAAATCGTTAAACTCAACTTCTGAAAAATTCGTTCGATCGCTATCTTCGATTTCTAGACGTATCCACCAACCATAGCGACGGTAGAGAGCAGAATATAGTATTTGCCAATTTCGATAAATTTGAGAAATTTCTGGTGCTGCTGGTAAACTCCCGCGAAATTCCATCGCATATGGGTCATTTGTTAACCCAAGTTGAACCGTGACATCAGGAAAGCCTTTATGGAGGTCGCCAGTACCCAAATTCAAGACAACTAACTTACTCATTACACTTTGACAAAAAGTTTTAGATGACAAAAGTCTCCTTGATTGTAAAAATACTATCAGACACTTGAATATTAAAGGCTTCTCCAGAATCTCCTCGAAATCGTTTTAATTGAATAAAGTTATCATTACTTCGCGAGCCGACTTCTTGAATAATCTCTCCTAATTCTGTTTGTAAATAGAGTCTCAGGTTGGATGGCAAATAAGTTTTTCCACCCATTGGATGTAGTTGCACTAGTACTTCTACTTTTTGTTCGGGTAATGGTGCGATCGCTACTAATAACGTTAGTGGTTCATTTCCCACTCGTAGACCTAAATCTATTATTTTTGCTCGTACCACACTAACTTTACTCAAAGAGGAGACACTTCTTAACGCAAACTTTTTCTCATCTATACTGCCGAAAATTTGTTCTAAAGCCATCCAACTATTTTCAAACAGATTCTCCAACCATTGACCCAAGTTCACCCGTGTCTGGCTCGTACTTGCAAGCTGAACAATAGCTTCCGGAATACAATCAAAGAGGAAATTAAGAGGTTTGAGGTTTGTTAGTGGTATTTGCTCGCAAACAGAAGAAATAGTAACTGTTCTAATAAATCCGAGCAACTGTGCTTCATTTAGACGTTCGCTAAATTGGACAGCCACATAACCAATCCTATTTTGCATTACTTCAGCAGGTAAGTAAATTGCCGTTTCTCCAGGTTGAACCGGACGACACTCTAATTTACCAATGTTAGGGATAACTAAATCTCCAACATCAAATAAAGCTTGTTTGAGAGGATGCCAACTATCACCTTTCTCTAAAGCTGTATCAATCTGTAACCATTTCAAATAACTGTTAACAGCATAAACTGCTAATGTATTTAAATAGATTTTTTTGCCCTTTTGAGGTGTAGTTTGTTTCACAGCAAACTGGCGGGCAATGGTATGAGCTTCTTGTCCAAGTGGAATTTTTAAATAAAGCGTTTCTGTGCTAATCATGGTTGTGATTGTTAATTAGATTCATATCCGAGTTTAATTGCGACTTCTTGCAACAAAGGTATTGCTTTTAATTTCCAATGAGATACCAGAGTTTGGTAATTGATTTGGTTCTCGCGGGCAATATCAGCAAATGTGTCTGGTGGGTTTTTAAAGATGAACAGCAATCTTTGGCTTAGTACTTGACAGTTGCATTCGGGATGTTTGCGAGGATAACAACTTTGTAGTTGCTTGTCTGGGTCTTGCTCAATGTAAAGTGCTAGGTTGCTTACTAAACTTTGTTGTGACTGCTGCTGTAAACTTTCCAGATAAATTTCTAGTCCGCTCAAAACATATGGATTAGCTGGTGTTCCTAATAGTTGTCCTTGTTCTGACACTCGTTCCAACCAAGTTGTTATTTCTGCATCCGGATTCAAAATGTTTTCATCCAAAGACAAATGAAACTTTTTTTCCCCAGGGAGAGATGGTGAATTTAAATCTTTGATGCGCCAGTAAAGGTAGCTTTTGATCCATCTGATTAAATCATCTCCAACTGAAGATGTACGTGGTTGAAAGTTTCTCACATTTTGGCTGAACCACTCTAAAGTTTGGTTTAAGGCATCTAAAAAATAATCGGGGCAGTCTAAACTGGAATATTTTCTAAATTCTGGTAGTCCCTGAATTAAAATCAGAAGCCGACTCATAGCCTTTCGCCATTCTCGGCTGCCATCTGGGTGTTGGCACACTGTTGCAATCAATTGGCGCAGGCGTTCATCCCGATCGTCCATAAAAGCTTTGACCAAAAAAAGTACAGTAGACACAAGACAGCAGCATAGTTATAAGCATTGCTTTTGACCTTATTTATATATCAGTCAGTCATCCAAAAATTATGAAAACTTGAGAATTGCGTTTACTACTCCTTGACGTCCCCATCTACTCATAGAAAACCCAATACGGTTCAGTTAAGGCTGAAAGACTGATTGGTGATATGAAATTTAGGAGCTTCAACTCGTTGTCCAGTACCTTTGTGTTTTGGCTTTTTGGAACGAAACGTTTTTTGACAACTCTGGGGTTATTACGTGAAACTCGTTCGGGTAATAACGTATCTAAAATCTCTAGGGTTAGCCAATCGAAAAAAAAGGGAATTCTTCTGGTTGTAAGCGTTAAAACTTAGGAAGGGCACGACGGATGACTCGTAATGTCCCTGTAAAACCCAGGCGTAATGGTGGAACAGATGCACTGGTTGCAACTTGAAACATTAATACCCTGACTGACAAAAACAGGGAGTAGAGAGTAGGAGTAGGGAGTAGGGATGGAGAAATTAAAAACTGTCTTTTGTGGGTACAAAGCCCACTGTCAGAGAAAGATTTGTGCCGAGATTGCTTGCAACGAGTCACAAGGCGTCCTTGCTTCAATCCCACGCCTTAAGGCGTGGGTTCCCTACTACAACCACTCCCTCTACCCTACTCCCTCTGAACAATGCCCCAACAACCAGCCGTATACCTCTTGCACGACTTCCCTTGGTTTTTGAGAGCGAACGTGAGTTTTTCGTCCTAAAAGGTGTATTTTCAATTCATCAATTGTATTTTCGACTTCCCATCGCTGATGATATTCTCTGGCTAACAACTCTGCAGGGAATTTTTCAATATCTAATGAATGAAACTCCTGTTGGGCATGTCCTCCTTCATTGGGATAGTGATACCCCTGGTGAACCAGATGCAGTCAGAGCCTTACATATACCAAGAGTCGAAGATTTATGGGTGATGCCAGAGCATCGTGGCAAGGGCATCAGCAGATACTTGATGAATCAAGTGGAGGAGCTTGCACGTAGTCAAGGTCATACTCAAATAGGGTTAGATGTAGCAATGGAAGATTACTTTGCTCGCACACTATATAAGCGTCGTGGATACAAACAGGTGGGCATTGATGAATATAAACTTAGTGGAGTAAACACGGTAGACGGCAAAGAGTATTCTTGGCAGGAAAACTGTATTTTCCTGATTTTAAACTTATGATTTGCGAACCATTTATCATTTTCTATATGTGGTGAAAAGTTAGGTTGTTGTAATAGAAAAGGGTAGTGTCGGGAAATTTTAATACTGTTAGAGATAAAATTATGGGTTTTTCAAGGATATTTTGAGGCTAATAAAAACCACGGTATTTACATCGGATTTGGATACAAAAGACAGAAAAATTTTAGACGAATAGTTAGAAAAGCTTATTGAATCAGGATTGCAATTTGTTTAATATTGCGATGGCTACTCTCTTGATTTGGGGAATTGGACACTGAAATTAAATTCCCACTTTTTCATCTGCCTATGTAGTTTTTGTGTCAATCCACAGGTTTCAATCGGCATAATTTTCAGTTGAACCGGCGTAAGTTAATGAGTAGAAAGCAGTAAGTTAAACTCATACATCTTATGAATAGCAGTATTTTTACCCTAACAGTTTTTCCAGTAACTATTGCGATTATTGGTGGTGGTTTTAGTGGTTCTTTAGTTGCAGCTAATCTTTTACGTCATGCAACTACACCATTATCTATTAAATTGGTTGAACGCAATTCTGAAGTTGGGAAAGGAGTTGCTTATAGTACACCAATGGATTGTCATTTGCTGAATGTGCCGGCTGGTAAGATGAGTGCATTTGCAGATGAACCAAATCACTTTCTCAACTGGCTGCACAGCAACGGCCATGAACAGGTAACTGCATCCACCTTTGTTCCACGTCGAGTTTATGGGGATTATGTGCAGGCAACTTTAAAAGCAGCACAAGAAAATGCAGCGGCGAATGTGGAGTTAGAGAGAATTATCGATGAAGCGATCGCCATTGAAACAAAATCCTTTAGCACACTAATATACCTTAACAGTGGTCGGTGTTTGGATGTTCAAAAGGCTGTGTTAGCTTTGGGCAATTTCCCAGCAATTATGCCGAAACCAATTGCCAGTTTAGAGCCGCAATATCTCAAAGATGCTTGGTCGAGTAATGCGATCGCTGACTTAAATCCAGAGGATGCTATTCTCTTGGTGGGTACTGGCTTAACAATGGCGGATACTGTAGTTGCTTTACACCAGCAAGGTTTCCAGGGAAAAATCCATACTGTATCGCGTCACGGATTGATGCCTTATGGTTACGAATCAACAACTCCTTATCCAGCATTTATTGATGTCGAAACTGCCCCAAAAACTGCGCGAGGACTGCTACATTTAGTACGTCAAGAATTGCGGTTAGCATTTAGCCAAGGGCAAGATTGGCGTGGGGTAATCGATGCCATTCGTCCAGTTACTCAACAACTCTGGCAAGCATTACCATTACCGGAACAGAAGCGATTTTTGCGTCATGTGAAAGCTTACTGGGAAGTTCACCGTCATCGAATTGCCGAAGAAATTGTCACAGTACTCGATACAGCGATGGAGTCCGGTCAACTGACTCATTACCCAGGTCGAATTCAAAGCTGTCAGCAGTTAGAAAATGGCGTAGATGTTAAAATCTGCGAACGCGGAACCCACAAAGATATTGTTTTGCGAGTCAACCGAATTATAAACTGCACCGGCACAAATTGTGATTACCGCAGATTGCAGCATCCATTGGTGGCTAGCTTGCATGAACAACGCTTGATTCGTCCTAATTCATTGTCAATCGGAATCGACACAGCCGCCAATGGGGCGCTGATTGATGCAGATGGCAAAGCATCTCAAATGCTGTACACCTTAGGGACACCGCGCAAAGGTAATCTTTGGGAAACCACCGCTGTTGGCGAAATTCGGGTTCAAGCAGCAAGTTTGGCACAAGAGTTACTGAAATCCCTTAATTCCCATGCTACTGCTGTGGAAGAAAACCTATCATTGCCGTTGAAGAAACCTGTTATGCTATTTCGTCAACTGTTCGATCAAGAATCGAGTACTTATACTTACTTGATTGCTGACCTAGAAACGAAAACAGCCATCTTAGTTGATTCTGTATTGGAACAAGTTGAACGCGATTTAAAAGTTTTGCAACAATTAGATTTGACCTTGCGCTATTGTCTAGAAACTCACATCCATGCTGACCACATTACTGGTACAGACAGACTCAGGTCACTGACGGGTTGTTTAGGTATTGTACCTGAGAATTCAGCGGCTACCTGTGCAGACCAGTACATAGGTGACAGTAATATCTTGCAATTGGGGAGTGTGCAAATAAGAGCGATCGCTACTCCTGGTCATACTAACAGCCACTTAGCCTACTTAGTCAACAACACTCATCTGTTAACTGGAGATGCTTTATTTATTCGGGGTTGCGGTCGTACTGACTTCCAAAATGGCGATGCAGGAGCATTATATGATGCCGTGACTCAAAAGCTATTTGCATTACCAGAAGACACCTTAGTATATCCCGGTCACGACTACCAAGGACAAACAGTATCTACTATCGGCGAAGAAAAGCGCTGGAATCCTCGGTTTGCTGGTCACAGCCGCAACCAGTTCATCGAACAAATGAACAACCTCAACTTACCCCAACCGAAAAAGATATTACAAGCCGTACCCGCTAATCAACAATGCGGCAGAGTTTGACTTGCGCTGGACTACCAAATTTGAAATTGACTTTCCAGGTCAACCAGAAGATGCCTTAGCCTCTAGCTTTAAGCTTCCCTAAGAAAATGAGGGCTATGTTTATCTCGATCAATATAGTGGTAGGTTGTATGAGTGGATAGTTCTTTGAATGCATTATTAGGCGATGTCTAGCGACAAGCCTTCTGAGTGACGCTCCTACGTTGCTAACGCTGCGCTAACAGTAGTTTCAACTCGACAGTAACCGCCAAGACTTGAACTGCTTCACTGCAAAGCGGCTAGGCATCCTCAACTCTTTTAGACCTTTACACATCGGTACTTTCTGAGGACTGACATCCCGGATATTCTACCTCTTCGTCCCACTTACATCGCTAATTTTATTGATCGCTGGCTTTGTCATGTAGCAGTATCGCTACCCTTGCAAAACCGACTACAAAAAATAATATTTATACAATTTAAATTTGAAACTTTAGAAATTAGCATTTTTATTTACTCAGTGGTTTCGTACTCACGAAGTAGATAATCAAAGGCGATCGCCTAGATTGTGCGTTACGCCATTAGACTCATGTTGCACAATATTTCAGTTGCACTGGCTTTCCCTACTAATAGATACTATTTCTCAATAATTTAGTTGAGAGTATCACCATGACTATTCGCCTAACTGGGACAGAAGACTTTGGGGAATTTTGCCAGGATGTGCAGTTTAATGACTATGAGGGAAAATCACAATTGTCTACTTGGTTTGGTCAAAGCAGCCATCGCTGGACTGGACTTCGGCATAACCTTGGGCTATCAATCTCTGATAATGAGTATTCTGATGCAGTGATTATGAAGGGGAAACACGATAATTTGCCTGAGCTTACATCTAAATTTTTTGTGTCTGGTGGTGTCAGAACTGTGACACCAAATGTGCCAGGAGTCAGTGACGATTATGAAGAAGTTGCAGGTTACAACTACTTGTTTTGCTTGCCTGATGTTCAGGAGTTTGAGCATTTTAGTGCGAACCAACAACATCAAAATATCAAAATTTATTGGAATGCTGATTTACTTAATAGTTTTCAAAGCAGCTTTGCTCAATTGCCTGCTTTGCTCGAACAGTTAAAAGAAAATCCAATGAAACAGCGGTTCCATCAGCCGTTAGGAGTGACCACGCCGACAATGCAATTGCTGCTAAAACAAATATTACAGTGCCCGTACCGAGAAACACTCAGATTAATGTATTTAGAAGCAAAAGTATTGGAACTACTGGTACTTCAAATTGCACAGTGGGGGGAAAATCATGAGGTATTACAACGATCGCTCCATTTCCGCCCTGATGAAATTGAATGTTTGCATCATGCCAAAGCTATTTTAAATAAAACGCTCGATAATCCACCTTCTCTACTAAATCTAGCCAAAGAAATTGGACTTAATGACTTTAAGCTCAAGCGGGGATTTCAAGAAGTTTTTGGAACTACGGTGTTGGGATATGTGCAATCTTTGCGGCTAGAGCAAGCAAAGCAGTTACTCCGAGGTACTAATCTCACAGTTGCAGAAATTGCTTCTCAAGTAGGGTATGAAAGCCCAAGTCATTTTGGCTACCTATTTAAGCGGCAATTTGGTATGACTCCTAGAGAATATCGTCAGCAAAAAGGTTTGTAACAAAAAAGACATCCCGATTCCGAGAAAAAAATCCGGTTTCAGATATATGCGATCGCTCAAATTTCTGTATTCTCCTAAACAGAGTTATCTAAAAATAATTCTCAAGTGATTGACTGTGTTTTGGAAATTCAGTTGAGTGTGTGGAGTTATGAAACTGTGGCGTAGGCGTAGCCCGTCGTTGACATCGCTATTTATTTCTTGTTTTTTTATTGCTGTTGTCATACAACCAACTCAGGCAATAGCTATAACTGAAATTCAAAGTGTACAAGAACTAAACCATTCTGCAAGAACAGTCAAAGAATGGTTAGCTCAGATAGAACAGCAAAACCCGCCAGTCCAAAGTCAGCAGGGTGAAGTTGTACAAGTGACTTCAGTGAAAGCAAATCCCACCCCTTCAGGCGTGGAGGTGATTTTACAAACCTCGAAAGGGCAACAATTGCAAGTAGTGAATCGCAGTTCGGGCAATAACTTTATTGCTGACATTCCCAAAGCCCAACTGCGCTTACCTAATGGAGAGGCATTCACATTTCGCTCAACTAAACCAATTGCAGGTGTTAGTGAGATAACGGTAACAAACTTTGATGCTAATACTATCCGGGTGAGTGTAACGGGGGAAGCGGGTGTACCAATTGTTGAGTTATTTGACAGTCCAGATGAGGGTATTATCCTCTCTGTTGCAACTGCTGCATCTAGAGCACAACAACCTCAAACGCCACCAATTCAGCCACAACAGCCAGGGAGTCAAACACAGCCAAATCAACCGTCGCCAGAAAGTAATGAACCAATTGAACTTGTAGTGACCGGTGAAGAAGACCAAAGCTACAACCCCTCGCAAACCAGCGTGGGAACGCGTACTGATACGCCCTTGCGAGATATTCCAAATACCATTCAAATTGTGCCGCAACAGGTGATTAATGATCGTAATGTTACTGATGTCAACAGTGCTTTGGAAAATGTTAGTGGTGTTCAAGAAAACCAGGGTGGCTTTACAGTTCGGGGCTTCTTTGCAAACCAAACAGTCAATGGTGGTTTGTCAGGCGGGTCAGATTTTTCTAACGTTGAACAGGTTGAAGTGCTGCGCGGGCCAGCAGCAGTTTTGTTCGGAAATGGCGGAGAAGGAGGCATCATTAATATTACGACCAAACAACCGTTATTTAAGCCATTTTATGAGTTGGGCTTGAATGTCGGCAGCTATAGTTTCTATCGGGGAACAACTGATCTTTCAGGTCCACTGACTTCAAACAGAAATCTGCGCTATCGCCTGAACATTGCCCTCCAGGATGCTTACGACTCGCGAAACTTTTCGAGTTCCCAAACCTACTTTGTTGGACCGACTATTGCCTGGGATATCAGCGATGATACAAAGCTCACCTTTAATTTTGAATACCTCAATCAACCATCAACATCTTATGGAGTGAGAGCTTTGAATGGCTCATTTTTGGGGCGAGATCCAAATTATGATTTTCCTGATAATAATCAAACTGACAGTAGAACGCTGCAAGGAGGCTATAGTTTTGAACATCGGTTTAATAAAAATCTTCAACTTCGCAGTGCACTAGCTATCACCTCAGGAGCTATTGGACATATAAGAGGAATTAACTATGGCAATTTGTCTGATGAACAATTTATTGACAGGACATACGCTGATGATAGATACGTGTATGAAACCTATACGACGCAAACTGGGCTGCTAGCAAACTTTAATACTGGATCAATTAGCCATCAAGCGCTGTTTGGCGTTGATACAAAACTTGATAGGCAAAGATTTTTTGGTTTCGGTATATCCTTGCCATCGCTAGATATTTCCAACCCAGACTATGATATCGCAAGACCACCCGCCGATACACCCCACACTTATGATTATAGCGAACTAGACAACATTGACTCCTATGGGGTTTTCCTGCAAGATCAGATTAAGTTTTTAGATAACCTCATCCTAGTGCTAGGTGGACGATTTGATTGGGTGACAGTCAAGGTGAGTGACTTTGTTGGAGGCACTGTTGGTATAAACTACTCAGAGACATTTAGTCCCCGCATTGGCATTGTTTATCAACCGATTAAGTCGCTTTCGCTCTACGCCAACTACAGCCGTACTCTTGATACTGCTAATTCTCTTGGTCGTTCGAGAACTGGTGAAGCTTTTGCTCCAGAGCGCGGTACTCAATATGAAGCGGGCATTAAGGCTGATTTTCTAGACGGTAAACTCTCCGCAGTTTTAGCTGCTTACCAAATCACAAGAACCAACGTGTTGACACCCGATCCCCTGAATCAGGCGGATGAGGACTTTAATATTCAGGTTGGAGAACAGCGCAGTCGCGGTATTGACTTCAACATTCAGGGTGAAATTTTACCGGGTTGGAATGTGACAGCAGGGTATTCCTATATTAATGCGATTATCACTAAAGATAATAATTATGAAGTAGGCAGTCCGGTAATATTTACGCCACATAATTCGGCGAATTTGTGGACAACTTATCGAATTCAAAGGGGCGATTTGCAAGGTTTGGGCTTTGGGTTAGGCGTATATTTTGTCGATGAGCGCCCTGGTGGTGAATTTGTTTCGCGGGATTACAAGATACCTCCCTACACTCGATTTGATGCGGCTCTTTTTTACCGACGCAACAACTGGGAGGCGGCGCTCAACTTTGAGAACTTATTTGATTCGGATTATATTGTCAATTCGCGCGGTCCTGGGTTAGAGACTCTTGGTGCGCCTTTTACAATTCGAGGGTCACTCAAAGTGCAATTTTAATTCACAAAACTAATCTCGGATTGAAAACGAATGCAGGTGAGATTTTCCGACTTGTATGTACACCCTAGTTATAAAGGGGAGGGAACAAGAGAACTTTTGCCTAATACATTGAGGGGAATTGAGCCTCATCCTACCAATTGATCGAGCCAACATCTTGTAAAGGAGTGTCTACCTTGAGTTCTAAAAAACTACGTAACTGGATATTTCCTCTGCACCGCTATATTGGTTTGGCGGTGGGACTGATTGCAATTATTGCTGGCCTGACTGGTAGCCTACTGGTCTTCCACACAGAAATTAACAACTTCGATTTGCAGCGTCAAATTGGTACAATTACTCCTGTAGGTAAACAACTACCAGTTGAGGTAGTTTTGAACAATGTCAAAAAGACATATGGCGAGCAGCCAGAGGTAACATTCCAAAGAATTACTTTACCCACAAAGCCAAATGAGCCGATGACTTTTGCCTTGAAAACAAAGTCAAATGACTCGACACAAATCTACGTTAACCCATACACAGGAGTTATTCTCGGCAATAATTTGCAGCCAAGTTTGCTGCGAAAGTTTTTTGATATCGTCTACCAACTCCACTTCACCCTTTTAGTAGGTGACGTTGGAGGTGTTGGATTTTATTTGGTTGGCATTGTTGGTTTACTAGTAACTATCTTGAGCATTACAGGCATTCTCCTCTGGCCGGGTTGGCGCAAATTAATATCCAGCTTCCAAATTAAGTGGAATGCCCATCCTAAACGCTTTAACTTTGATGTTCACAAAGTTGTTGGTCTTGTCACAGCCGTGTTTCTGATATTTACATTTTTCACAGGATTTTGCTGGAATTTCTCTGACTTCGTCAACCCGATAATCTATGCTATTACTTTCAGTAAGCCGCAACCCAATGAAATCAATCCAAATCTAATGTCTGTTCCGATTGCAGGTAAGTTGCCACTGGGACTAAAAGACCAATTAAGAACCGCCCAAGCTGTCTTCCCAAATGGGATGCTGATGAAAATTGACTTTCCAGGTCAACCAGAAGATGCCTTAGCGTTTAGCTTTAAACTTCCCCAAGAAAATGAGGGCTATGTTTCTCTTGAGCAATATAGTGGTAAGGTTGTACAAGTGGATAATTCTTTGAATATATCTTTAAATACATCATTAGCCGATCGCATCTTCATCTCTTTTGCTGATTTACACTACGGTACTTTCTGGGGACTGCCATCCCGAATTTTTTACCTCTTTGTCGGACTTACACCGTTAATTTTATTGATCACTGGCCTTGTCATGTGGCTGTATCGCTACCCTTGCAAAACCGACTAAAAAAAATAGCATTTATAAAACTTAAATTTGAAGCTTTACAAATTGGCATTTTTATTTACTCAGTGATTTGGCACTCACGCAGTAGAAAATAAAAGGCGATCGCCTAGATTGTGCGTTACGCCATTCATACTCATGTTGCACAATATTTCAGTTGCGATCGCTTTCCCTACTAATAGATACTATTTCTCAATAATTAGTTGAGAGTATCACCATGACTATTCGCCTAACTGGCACAGAAGACTTTGGGGAATTTTGCCAGGATGTGCAGTTGTTTAATGACTACGAGGGAAAAGCACAATTGTCTACTTGGTTTGGTCAAAGCAGTCATCGCTGGACTGTACTTCACCATAACCTTGGGCTATCAATCTCTGATAATGAGTATTCTCAACAAGTAATTTGTCAGGAAAAACACGATGATTCGCCTTTACTGACATCTAAATTTTTTCTGTCTGGTGGTACAAGAACTGTAACACCAAATGTAGCTGGAGTCAGTGACGATTATGAAGAAGTTGCAGGCTACAACTACTTATTTTCCTTACCTGATGTTCGAGAGTTAGAGTATCATGCTGCGAACCAGCACGCTCAAAATATTAAAATTTATTGGCATCCTAATTTACTTGACAGTTTCCAGGGAAGCTTTGAAGAGTTACCTGCTTTGCTTGAGCAGTTGAGAGAAAATCCAATTAAGCAGCCTTTTCATCAGCCCTTAGGAGCAACCACGCCTGCAATGCAGTTAGTACTCAAACAGATATTGCAGTGTCCGTTTCGAGAAAAACTTAGACAAATGTATTTAGAAGCAAAGGTATTGGAGCTACTGACACTTCAAATTGCTCAATGGCAGGAAAATTACCAGGTATTACGGCGATCGCTCCATTTCCGTCCCAATGAAATTGAACGTTTGCATCACGCCAAAGCTATTTTAAATCAAACGCTCCCAAATCCACCTTCTCTACTAAATCTAGCCAAACAAATCGGACTTAATGACTTCAAGCTCAAACAGGGATTTCGGGAAGTGTTTGGAACTACGGTGTTGGGATATGTGCAATCTTTACGGCTAGAGCAAGCACAACAGCTACTCCGAGACACTAATCTTACAGTTGCAGAAATTGCTTCTCAAGTAGGTTACGAAAGCATAACTCATTTTAGGTATCTATTTAAGCGGCAATTTGCCATCACTCCTAGAGAGTATCGTCAACAAAAAGGCTTGTAGCAAAAGGGACATCCCGATTCCGCTGCAAAAAATCCGGTTTCAGTATCTATGCGATCGCCCAAATTTCTGTATTCTCCTAAAACAGGGTTAGATAAAAATAATTTGCAAATAACAAGCTCTGTTTTAAAAAATCAGGTTGGTGTGTGGAGTTATGAAACTGGTGCGATCGCTTTTTATTTCCTGTTTTTTTACTGCTGTAGTTGTACAACCAACTCAGGCAATAGCTATAACTGCAATTCCTAGCGTGCAAGAAATAGACCGTCCTGCAAGAACGCTTAAAGAATGGTTTGCTCAGATACAACAGCAGAACCCAAAAGCCCAAAGTCAGGAGAGTGAAGTCGTACAAGTGACTTCAGTCAAGGCAAATCGCACCAATAAAGGCGTGGAGGTGATTTTGCAAACATTGAAAGGGCAACAATTGCAAATAGTTAATCGCTCTAGTGGCAATAATTTTGTTGCTGATATTCCCAATGCACAGTTGCGTTTAGCGTCGGGAGAGGCATTTACATTCCGCTCAGATAAATCGATAACGGGTGTAACTCAAATCACAGTAACAAACTTTGATGCCAATACTATTCGGGTGAGCGTCACAGGTGAGGCGGGTGTACCACAGGTCGAGTTGTTTGACAGTCCAGATGAGGGTATCATCTTCTCTGTTACAACTGCTGCATCCAGAGCACAGCAACCTCAAACGCAACCAACTCAGCCAGAAACTCAGACACAGCCAAATCAACCATCAGCAGAGGGTGACGAACCGATTGAACTGGTGGTGACAGGAGAACAAGATGGATACACTGTGTCAGAAGCATCAACTGCAACTAGGACTGATACACCTTTACGTGATATTCCTCAATCTATTCAAGTGGTTCCCCAGCAAGTAATCAAGGATCAGGGAATCACACGGATTAATGAGGCTGTTCGTAATGTGTCTGGTACATCCTTTACAACAGGCTATGGCAATTCCGAAAACGCTGTAAACATTCGTGGCTTTGGTGCCAACTCTTTAAAAGATGGATTTACCACTACGTCTATCTTCACCAATGCCACCAATATTGAGCAGGTAGAGGTACTCAAAGGTCCGGCTTCAGTGCTATATGGACAGGTGGAACCGGGTGGGGTAGTCAATTATGTCACGAAAAAACCTTTGAGCAACCCCTATTATGCTGCTAATTTCACTGCTGGAAACTACAACTATTACAATGGGGCGATTGATTTGTCTGGACCACTGACGACTGATAAAAAGTTGTTGTATCGGTTGAATATTTCTTACGAGGATTCCGATAGTTTTCGAGATTTAGTTTTCAACAAGGTTTTCTTTATCTCTCCTGCGTTCACCTACAAAATCAGCGATACAACAACCCTGGATTTCGCTTATGAGTATCAAAAATTTAACTCCAACTTTGATCGCGGCTTTCCTAACGACCCTAGATCGTTTAATCTGCCGATCAATCTTTCTTTAGATGATTACAATTCCGCTCAAGACACTGAAAGCCATCAAATCGATTTAACGCTCAACCATCAGTTTAACGATCATCTCCGGCTCAGGAGTCGGTTTGAGGCGAAGTTTGAACATTATTACAGTGCTGTGGTCAATGAGTATGCTTTTGCCGAAGATGGTCAAACAGTCTTGCGAGGCTTCTACGGTGGTGATTCTAATTCCACCAACTTGGCTCTGCAAACTGATTTAATTGCTAAATTTAAAACTGGTTCTATTGAGCATCAACTGTTAGCAGGATTGGAATGGAAACCAAGTTTTAGTTCTGATCCAGGCTTTGGTGCTGATGAGGGATATCCGTCGATAGACATTTACAATCCCACCTATGGCTTCCCCTTCCCTGCGGTTATTACGTCGGATAGTAACAGTAGAAATGATACTGTCGGAATTGCCTTGCAAGACCAGGTGACATTGCTGCCAAATCTCAAGTTGCTTGTAGGCGGTAGATATGACTTTATCAGCACAGACACTGAGAGTATTGATGACATCAGTATCCCTAGCGAACCGCGAAAGTCCGGTTCTGACTCCCAAGCCTTTTCCCCGCGCGTAGGCATTGTTTATCAACCAATCGAACCCATCTCGCTGTACGCCAGCTACAGTCGCTCTTTTACACCCAACTTAGGAATCCTAACAGCAGACCTAACGCAAATAGAGCCGAGTCGTGGTACACAGTACGAAGTTGGTGTCAAAGCAGAGCTTTTTGGTGGACGGCTGATATCATCACTAGCAGCCTATGACATTGCCAAAACCAATATCCCCACCACAGACCCAGATAATAATCAATACTCAATCGCCCTGGGAGAAGTCAAAAGCCGAGGAATTGAATTCGATATTGCCGGCGAAATCTCACCTGGTTGGAAAGTTATTGCTTCTGCGTATCTCAACGATACCTATACTAGCAAAGACAGCAATCAGACAATTGTAGGCGGGGCTTTGCCAGCTATTCCTAGTCAGGGTGCAAGTCTGTGGACAACCTACGAGATTCACAAGGGGAGTTTGAAAGGGTTAGAGTTTGGAGCAGGCATATTTTATGTGGGCGATCGCGTTAATGATTACTTTGACCCAATTATCACCCTTCCTTCCTACGTCAGAACCGATGCCTTAATTTCTTATAAACGTGATAATTGGCAAGCTGCACTTAACTTTAAGAACATTTTTAATATCAAGTATTACGAAACCAATTGGCCTCTTATCTTCCCACAAGCACCATTTACTGTACAGGGAACAATTTCAGTCACCTTTTGATTTACCGATTCATCAAGCCTGAGCTTGTGCAAAGGAGTGTCTACCTTGAGTTATAAAAAACTACGCAACATTGTATTTACTGTGCATCGCATCCTGGGTTTTGCGATCGCATTAATTGCCGTCTTGGTTGGCGTAACTGGGAGTCTAATAGTCTTCCAGCGTGAAATCAACGAGTTTCAATTGCATCAACAGTTTGGCGCTATTATTCCCCAGGGCAATCGCTTATCACTGGAAGTCGTTCTGGATATTGTCAAAGCTGCCTATGCCAATCTGCCAGAAATGGCATTGCAAGGGGTTTCTTTCCCAACTAAACCGGATGATTTCTTTAGTGTCGTCATCTCAAGTCCGGGCAAAGATTGGGTAGAAGTCTACGTTAATCCTTATACGGGGGCAATTCTGGGCAATAGTCTGCATCCCAATGGCGTACAGCGCTTTCTTAGGATTGTTTATGAACTCCACACCTCATTGAAATTGGGCGATCTGGGTTTAAAGATTGTTGGTGTTGTAGGTTTAGGGATGTGCATTGTTGCGATCGCCGGAATTATTTTGTGGCCTGGTTGGCGCAAGCTGACAGCAGGCTTCAAAATTAAATGGAACGCCCACCCCAAGCGCCTTAATTTCGATTTACATAAGGTATTTGGTATAACTACCGCCATATTTTTACTGTTCACCTTTTTTACTGGATTTGCCTGGAATTTGGGCTATGTTGACCCACTAATTCGTGCCATTACCTTCAGTCCACCTCTACCTGAACTTGTTTCGCAGCCGTTAGCAAATCAATCTCCCCTACCACTTAGCCAACAAATCAAAACGGCTCAACTTGCCATACCTGACGGAGCATTGCGGAGCATTGACTTAACGACAGATCCCAAAGCTCCCTTGCGATTGCGGATGAAGCTCCCCGAAGAGCGACAGGAATACGGCATGAGCAATGTCTATCTGGATCAATATAGCGGTCAGGTTTTACGAGTTGAAAATTCGTTAAAGGCATCGTTAGGCGACATGATTCTCAATTCCTTCGAGCCACTGCACTACGGCACTTTCGGCGGCTTACTCACTCGCATTTTCTACATCTTCGTTGGTCTAGCTCCCTTAATTCTATCCATTACTGGCTTTGTAATTTGGCGGTATCGCTATCGAGCAAAATCGACTACAAAAAATAATATTTATACAACTTCAATTTGAAGCAGTGGTTTCGCACTCACGCAGTAGAAAATCAAAGGCGCTGGTCCATTCACTGTCTTCGCACCAACTGATTTTAGTAAAGACCAGCTATCAATAAATCTATTAGATACTATCTGGTGGATTTCTTGTTTAATTGCGTGTAATTAAATTTTCAATTTTGCCAAACCTAAATAACGAATACCTTCGGGGGAAATATCAAAACGGCAAGGTAAAACTTCTAAACCAAGAGCGATCGCCTGCCGTAATAATTTACCATATACAGGATCTGTGCGATCGCCAGGGGAAAACTCTGTACAATCACCCCGATTAATAAAATAAAGCATCACTGCACGAGTTAAAGGCAACAGCGACATTAATTCTCGCAAGTGCTTTTGTCCTCTGGTAGTTTCTGTATCCGGAAATAAAGCTAATCTCCCCTCAGAAAAAGTTGTATTTTTCACTTCTAAATAAATTGGGCGTTGCTCATCATTACCGATCAAGAAAAAATCCACCCGACTTTTTTTGTCTAATCCATAAACTACTTCACCCTTAATTTGGCTGTATTCGCCCAATTCTGGAAAAAGATGTTTTGCCAAAGCTAACTTTACTACTCGATTGGGCAAAACAGTATTCACACCTACCCAAGTTGGCTCGTTATCATGTACCTGAATTAGTTCTAAAGTGTAAGCCAATTTGCGGTTTGGATTATCACTTTTAGAAAGCTGTACCGCGCTTTGGGGAGTCGATACTCCAGTCATTGGCCCTGTATTTGGACAGTGTGCTGTAACTATTTCGCCAGAAGTAAGTTGAACATCTACAAAAAACCGCTTATAGCGTTTCAGCAGAATACCCGGATATAAAGGTGGGTAACGGTAAAGCCAATCAATCATCATTAAACCTTGTTGCTGTAGTCAATATACGTCGATTCCTGACTCACCTACTTCACAACAGGAAATCTTTTCAAGAGTACTCTACCCTATGAGAGAATTTGCGTAACTTTCTATATCATAGATCGTCAATTTTTGTAGTCTGCTTTACTACATTTTAATAAAAAGTAGCATATACTAAGTATTATAACCCTCCCAGCAATAAAAATCCGGGAGAAATTCAACGTGCAAGGAGGTAAATCCTATGCAAAAAGTGTGGACATCAACGGAATTAGAATATGCTTTTCTGTTTACTTTAAGAAAGGTAAATTCAATTAATGTAGAAGGTTTCAAGCCATTTTTTAAGAATATGCCGCTCGATCCTTACATTAAAGGCAATTATCGTTCGAGAAGATTATCTCGGTTCATAGTTGCTGAGGATCAATTAATTAAATTACCTCATGGCTACCTTTTCCAAAGTAAAGAATATAATCCATTATTGGGCAACATCAAAAGAGAGTTTGCAGAATTAGAAGATCCACTTATCGAACTTGATATTTTTAGAAATCTCGTCTTAGCGTTTCATGATTCTTGTAAACTTCATCCAGAAGCGGAAATCGGAGTTCATCAAATTAGAACTATTTGTTCGCCAGAGAATTTAGGTAATCCTGCACCTGAAGGTATCCATCGAGATGGTACTGATTTTATTGGTATATTTTCAGTAAATAGAGATAATATTCAAGGTGGAGAAACGCATTTGTATGCTGCCAAAAAAGAAAAGCCTGTATTTAGTAAGATTCTAAATTCGGGAGAACTTTTATTGGTTAATGACCATGATTTTTTCCACTTCACCACTCCCATCAAACCAGATATCGAAGCTCAAGGAAGTAGGGATGTATTTGTGTTAACTTCTCCCAGCTTGCTGACGGAATAATTTTAATATCGAATTGTTTAACTGCGGAGGTTTGACTAGAAAAATTTTGTAATTTAGGAGAAATAAAAATCCTAGTTAATTTGTAAAAAATCGCAGCGTTGAGATACCCGATTTGTTTAAGAAGTCGGGTATTTAATTTTCAACGATTAGACGTTACCACAAGGATTTCAACCACTCATGTCGAGTTGCTTCAATAGAATATTTTTACTCTCTACTCCTCACTCCCAGCCCAAGTTACTATCTTTGACTGCAACTTAGTATCAATTCTCCTTTTGTTAAGTTAGTGTAAATAGAACCTATCGGAGTATTTGTCATGAAACTGCCAGAGAGTCCACAAACTCCAAAATTTATACAGTTGCTTGAGTGGATTTTTAACCCTTTGAAACTGATGGAAACATCTGCAAAGGCGCATGGTGAATGTTTTTCGCTACAGCTAACTGGTAATAACCCAATTGTATTATTTAGCAATCCTCAAGCAATTCAACAGATTTTCACGGCTCCACTTGAGCAGTTGGACGCAAGAGGTTCAGCGCAATTGTTAAAATCTTTGTTGGGTGAAAACTCGTTAATACTGCTATCTGGTGCATCTCACCAACGCCAACGGCGATTATTGACACCACCTTTTCATGGCGATCGCATGAGAGCCTACGGTCAAATTATTGCTAATATCACTCATGATGTCATCAACAGCTGGAAAATTGGCGAACCTTTTTCTGTGCGTGACTCCATGCAAGAAATCTCCCTGAGAGTAATTCTGCAAGCTGTATTTGGTCTGCATCAGGGAGAACGTTTAACAAAATTGCAGCGACTATTGCGTTCCGTCCTGGAGTTATCTGGTTCCCCCTTGCGTGCTTCCATAACATTTTTTCCCATACTGCAAGTAGATTTGGGTAACTGGAGTCCTTGGGGAAAATTTTTGCGTCAAATGCAGCAAATAGACGAACTCCTTTACAGCGAGATTCGAGAACGCAGAGATTGTCCAGATGCTTCTCGTAGCGATATCCTCTCGTTGATGATGTCAGCGCGGGACATAAATGGCGAATCAATGACCGATGTCGAGTTGCGCGATGAATTAATGACTTTGTTAGTCGCTGGTCACGAAACCACCGCTTCAGCTTTGACATGGGCATTTTATTGGATTCACCATCTGCCAAAAGTACGAGATAAGTTGCTAACCGAGTTAGATAGTGTGAACGGGAATACTGATTGGAATCAAGTTTCTCGCTTACCTTATCTAACAGCGGTATGCCAAGAGACACTCCGCATTTACCCAATTATCATGCTGACTATTCCTCGCATAGTCAAGACACCGATAGAAATTATGGGCTATGAACTGCAACCGGGGACATTGTTAACAGGTTCTATATATTTAATGCATCACCGTGAAGATTTATATCCAGAACCGCAACAATTTAAACCAGAGCGATTTTTAGAACGCCAGTATTCTCAGTATGAATATTTACCCTTTGGTGGCGGCAATCGTAGCTGTATTGGCATGGCCTTCGCGATGTTTGAAATGAAGTTGGTATTAGCAACAGTGTTATCACAAATGGATTTAGCATTAGTTGACAATTATCTAGTTAAACCTACGCGTCGCGGCATAACTTTAGGCCCCTCTGGTGGTAAGTGGTTAATTGCAACTGGTCAGCGACAAAGGGTGAAAACTCCTGTGGGTGTGTAATTACAGCAGAATTTATAGCAGTTTTCATTCGCATGAACTACAAAGTTACGGGTTTTGAGGCAGTTCTTGCAGGAGGTAGAAACTCTTTATCTGCGATCGATCGGTCTTGGATTTTGTACCTCACTTAGTTGCAATCTGCTGTAGAAATCAAGAAGCGATCGCCTGAAATAATTTTTCACAATGCGATCGCTTACCCTTTTAGTATTTACAGCAGATTTCAAGTTAACGAACTACACCAAAAGCTAGACCCAGAACCTATTCTGATACTGAATTAACCTTTAAGCATTTGCACCCAACGGCGAAGAGTCATAGTGGCGCAGCAAGTCTTGGGGGTCATCATAAATTGCTAACGTTCCCGACAGTTGTTCATCGCTAAAGCCACCGCAACGCAAACCAATCACACCTACCCCAGCTTTGCCAGCAGACTCAATATCGTAGGGAGAATCTCCTAGCATCACTACTTTATCGGGTGTCATTTGCCCTTTCTTCAAGGCGGCTTGTACAATGTCAGGAGCGGGTTTAGATGCTTCGGCATCATCAGATGTAGTTGTTTCCGTTAGCAAATCATCTACTTGAGCAATTTTGAGCATAATCTCAAGTTCTTCAGAACTCGCTGAACTAGCAACAACCAGATGCAATCCGGATTTTTGCATCTTTAATATTAATTCTCTGCTACCCTTAGCAGCAGTAATTTGTGGTATATATTTGTCAAATAATAATTGTTTACGTAGGTCGGCGATCGCTTTGCCTTTTCCTTCTTCACCATTTAATTCTGGCACTACTTTGGGAATCAGTTGATCTCCACCCATACCCATAAATGGTCTGATTTTTTCAAATGGCACCTCAAAGTCATAAGCTGCAAATGCCTCTACCCAGGTGTTTGTATGGGTATCATTACTTATAACCAGCGTGCCATCAATATCTAAAATCACCCCTTCTAATGCCATGAAAAACCTCGCCTGACGTTTTGTTTCATAGCTGATGATGGCATGGTAAATCAGTTTATTTCATCGTCCCAACAGAAGAGAAGGGGGTTACAGAAAAGATGGCGATCGCTTATAATTATCTGCAATTGCGCTTCTGTTCGAGACGCTTGAGCGATACTACAGTGCTGGAGGCGGACGCTAAGAAAGCTTGTAGAATTTGTTAGTTAATAGGGTAAGCATCATTTACCGAATCCCTATTGGTAAGAGGTCAAGATGGTACAAACACCCGCCACTCCAGAAACCGAAACCCTATTGATTGAGTTACCTAAGTCCATTGGGCTATATGTTACCCAAGAACAGTTTGCTGCTTTAGCCGCAGCCAACCGAGACTTAAGACTGGAAAGAACCGCACAAGGAGAACTAATAGTGAACCCACCAACAGGCTGGGAAACTGGGAGACGTAATTGGAGTATTTCGGGAGAATTGTATTTGTGGTGGCGTAATGCGGGCGAACCTGGTGAAGCCTTTGACTCTTCTACAGGCTTCATTTTACCTAATGGTGCGACTCGCTCCCCCGATGCCTCTTGGGTGAGTGGAGAACGATGGCAAGCGCTTAGTTCGGCACAAAAAGGAACATTTGCTAATATCTGCCCCGATTTTGTAGTTGAGTTACGCTCTAGTTCAGATGCCCTCAAGTCCCTGCAAGATAAATTGAGGGAGTATATCGACAATGGCCCTAAACTTGGTTGGTTAATCGAACCACAGCAGCGACGGGTGGAAATTTATCGAGTGACCAAGGATGTGGAAGTGTTGGAGAATCCTGCTGAGTTGTCGGGTGAAGCGGTGTTGCCGGGTTTTGTCTTGAATTTGCGACGGGTGTGGGATTGAAGTCAAAAGTTTTTGGTTAGTGCATTTGCAATTACTTGATATCGTCGCACAGATGCTTGTCACTCTCACTCAAATTCGGGTTATTCTGCAAATAATCATGCAGCCAATTACAACCCTGCACCAATAACTGGTCTAAATTCTTCACAGGCCATAATGACACTGTGTTGTCATCTGGTGTCGTGGCAATGATTTTGCCGTCCGGACTGAAACTCACACTTCTGACCCAGCCTTTACCCTCATTGATTTCTTGGAGCAGTTGCCCGTTGAGCGTCCACAACCGCATGGTGTTGTCCTCCGATCCCATAGCAATGGTTTTACCATCTGGGCTGAAACTCACACTTAACACTTTACCTTGTCCTTTGAATTTTTGGAGCAATTGCCCTTGCAGATTCCACAACCGCGCTGTCTTGTCCTCAGATGCTGTAGCAATTGTTTTGCCGTCCGGGTTGAAACTCAGACCCCTAATCTGGCCTTGATGCCCTTTGAATTCTTGGAGCAATTGCCCTTGCAGGTTCCACAACCGCGCTGTCTTGTCCTCGGATGCTGTAGCAATTGTTTTACCATCCGGGCTGAAGCTCACATCCCTGACAATGCCTTGATGCCCTTTGAATTCTTGGAACAGTTGCCCTTGTAGGTTCCACAATCGCGCTGTCTTGTCCTCTGATGCCGTGGCGATGGTTTTGCCGTCCGGGCTGAAACTCACACTTAAGACCTTTCCTTCATGCCCTTTGAATTCTTGCAGCAGTTGCCCTTGCAGGTTCCACAACCGCGCTATCTTGTCATCTGATGCCGTAGCAATGGTTTTGCCGTCCGGGCTGAAACTTACATCTCTGACACTATCTTGATGCACGAATTCTTCGAGCAGTTGCTCTTGCAGGTTCCACAACCGCACTGTCTTGTCCTGTGATGCCGTGGCGATGGTTTTGCCGTCCGGGCTGAAACTCACACCCCAGACCCTACGTTGATGCCCTTTGAATTTTTGCAGCAGTTGCCCTTGCAGGTTCCACAACCGCACTGTCTTATCATCTGATGCCGTGGCGATAATTTTTCCGTCTCGGCTGAAACTCACATCTCTAACCCAGTCTTGATGCCAGAATTTTTGGATGGTTTCTCCTTGCAGGTTCCACAACCGCACTGTGTAGTCAGACGATCCCGTAGCGATGGTTTTGCCGTCCTGACTGAAACTCACACTTAAAACACTGTCTTGATGCCCTTTGAATTCTCGGAGCAGTTGCCCTTGCAGGTTCCACAACCGCCCCGTCTTGTCCTGTGATGCTGTGGCAATGGTTTTACCGTCCGGGCTAAAACTTACATCTCTGACACTATCTTGATGCACGAATTCTTCGAGCAGTTGCCCTTGCAGGTTCCACAACCGCGCTGTCTTATCCTGTGATGCCGTAGCGATGGTTTTGCCGTCCGGGCTGAAACTCAAATTTAAAACATTGTGCCGATGCCCTTTGAGTTTTTGGAGTAGTTGCCCTTGCAAGTTCCACAACCGCGCTGTCTTGTCCTCTGACCCCGTGGCGATGGTTTTACCGTCTGGGCTGAAACTCACACTTAAGACCTTTCCTTCATGCCCTTTGAATTCTTCGAGCAGTTGCCCTTGCAGGTTCCACAACCGCGCTGTCTTGTCCTCTGATGCCGTGGCAATTGTTTTACCATCCGGGCTAAAGCTCACATCCCTGACAATGCCTTCATGTCCTTTGAATTCTTCGAGCAGTTGCCCTTGCAAGTTCCACAACCGCGCTATCTTATCATCTGATGCCGTGGCAATTGTTTTACCATCCGGGCTGAAACTCACACCCCAGACCCTGCCTTGATGCCCTTGGAACTGGTTACGTTCTTTAATTTGATTGAGAATAGTATTCAAAGTAAAAATAGGGCTGATAGCTGGATATTTATCTAAAGGGCGACCATCTTTTACCAGACTTTTCAAATTTTTACCAGTCTGCACTACTGACACCAGCGATTCTAACTCCGTATACTCAAACTGTCTTAAAGCATTAACTCCCACCCGTTCTAGTTGTGTTCCTTGTTGTGTTTCTTTTTGTGCCGTTTCTGCTTGCTGCGCTCTAAAAACCTCATAAACAGAGCCTATACCTGCTACTACTAATAAAGCTACAGATAAACCAGAACTGATTGCTAACCTCTTATGCCCTTGCTGAATTTGCTTGTCCGCCTCCCTTTTAGCATCAGCTAATATTTGTCTTGCTTGTTGTTCGCGCTTTAGTTCTTCTTGAGTTAGCTTCTGTTGTTTGCGAACTTTTTCTAATTCTGCTAACAACTCACTTCCCTGCTGTTGGCGAATAAACGATACAAGATAATCGTGTACTAATTGATAACGATCGGCTGGCGATTCTGGCAAGAGCAATACTAACCTTGATGCCACAAAAATGTCTAAAACCAAATCGAGTTTATTAGCTTCTGCTGCTAAATCTGCGATTAACTCAGCACGAGTCTTCAAGGGACGAGTACCATTTTCGTCTGTGAGTAAATATAAAACCAGTCGTGCAACCTGTTCATTCTCCGTACCGCAATCATAAATGACTTCTTCTAAAAATCGCTCAACTAGTTTTTCTTTAGTACCAAACTGACGATACTTTTCTAAAGTTGTAATTTTATCAGTTTGCAATTGCGTCCCCATAATTTGCAGTTCAATGGGGCGTACCTCACTCAAATCACCTGCTAAATCCTGTACAAATTCATCAATCAGCGCAGGCTCTAGATAGAATTGAGAACGTGCTGTTAAACTCTGTACAACTGCCTTGGCATCGGCTGGAGAAAAATTACCCAAATAATAGCGAATATTTTTATCAAGAATATTATTATTAATTACACTTAAATCAAACAAACGGTCTAACTCTAATAAATAATGTAAATAATCTTCCCGTAAAGATAGAACAATCTTAATAAAAGGAATATCTAAACAGACTCGCAAAAAATCATAAAATATTCGCCTTTGACCTTGATCTGGATAAACAAAGAAAAACTCCTCAAACTGGTCAAACATTAAAACTGTCAATAAATTTCTGTCAGCATTTTTCCGTAATTGTTCTAAAATAGCTGCTGAATAATCAAGATTAATAGATAATTGATTACCTCTAACTTCCTCAAAAGCTCTAGCTAAACTCTGCCCTAACATTCCTACCCAATCTGTATAAACTCGCAACAAAATAGGTAACGCATCGCGCTCACCAATTGGTTGCTGTTGCAGTGCTGGAATTAATCCACCTTGCAAAATAGAACTTTTTCCTACTCCTGACTGACCATGAATTACAGTCAATTTATGCTCAGTCCCGCCGATTCTTTCTCGCAACCGCTTAACATCTTGTCCTCGACCAGAAGCAGCAATTTCTTGAGCAATGGTTTCTGAGTTTTCAGCTTGCAACTGCGTAGAATTAATTGCCTGTCGCTGAGGATTAAGATAAGATGCACCAACGAAGGCGCGAAAACCATACTGTTGTTCTATTTGTAGTCGCTCTTGCTTAATATTAAAAGCTTCTAGATATCTACCTTGCTCGAAGTAAAGTAAGTGTAACCTTTCTAATATAGATATATATAATTGTGGATTGTATTGATGATTGCTTTCATTTTTTGCAACTTCTAAATTAGTAATTGCTGCTTGAACTTCACCTAAACCCTGTTGCGATTTGGCTAAAATAAACCGAGATAAAGTAAATTCATGTGATTGTAAATTAGATATCTCACCTAATATTTGTAATGCTTGCGCTGCGAGTCGATTAGCTTCATGCCATTGTGACTGCTCTAAGGCTACTTCTGCCACAAAACCATAATTTTTAGCCAATTGCAACAACGTGCCATAATTTTGATGTAGCGGCAGAGATTTTTCGACAAGGCTTTGTAACTCTTTCCATGCTTGTAAATCTCGTAACACTTCACCCAGTTTAGTAATATGTTTTGCAACTAAATCCGAACGTTGTGCTTGCTCAAAAATATCAATTGCTTGCTGAAGGTAATTTCTAGATTCTTGCCAATAGCATTGATTTTCTGCTTGATTTTTCTCAGCTTGGCGATTATAAATTAAAGCAATATTAACGAGTAAAATACCTTGTCGTTCTAAATAATTATTTTGCTGCCAAATACTTAAACTTGTTTGATAATGTCCTAAAGCAGAATCTATACGGTCATGTAAATAATCATTCAAGCCAAGCACAAATTCTAAACTTGCTTGCAGTACTGGTTCTAATACTTCTTCACGACTATACAAATCTTGTCGAGCTGTTTCTAGTTCCTGGCATATTTGGAAATTAGGTATTATATCACCAGCAAAGATTTCATCAGTTTTTTGTTGGATAAAGTTGACTAATTCATCCGTAGGGTTTTCAAACTCAATGATACTCGCCCAATTTTCTAAATCAGTTGCTAAACGAATAAATTTTTGCAGAACTGAATCATTAATCCACAACAATATCGGAAATGGAAAGTTCTTTCTAAATTCCTCCCGTACTTGGTTGGCCGAAGTCAAGACTATATCAACATCTTTAACCGACTCGAAACCAAAAACCATCAATGCAGGTGGCTGTTCATCTCCCAGTTGCTCGCGTATATTTGTATAAAGCGTTTTAACTGATGCAGGTAAAGTAATTTCGCGTATGCGTACAGGAGAGATTTGATGCAGCCGTTCCACCATACGCTGACGTAAATCAGCATAATTACAACGCAACAAAATCAGCGAAAATTCTCCTTGAGAAAGGGTAATTGTCCGCACGAGAGTTTGTAACGAACGCTCATTATTAGGTGCTAAATTTTCTGGCTCTTGCTGATTACTCATGCTGACACAGCTAACGTTATGCCATTTCAGGAAATATCGAACACTGTAGGGGCGGGCATACAGCTATACGCCCCTACTGCTGATTTATAATCTGAATTCCTTGGCTTCAACCAAAATCGGATTGATATCAAACCAAGAACCATCTTCATCACGGTATTCAAATACAAACATACTGCGAAGCAAAAGTTCGTATCTTTCATGACCTCTTAAGCTTTTCTCTTGCGCTACTTCACGCAATACTTCCCATTCATCAGCAGTAATTGCTAAAGTTAACTCGTTACGGCGTTGTTTAATCACTCTATTTACGCACTCTTGCGACAGGGGCGGATCTTCTTGCTGAAGACAGCGAAATAATAACATTAATAGATTTCGTAAATGACCGCCGCTAACTAAGCACAGCCTTTCTAAAGTATCAGGACTATCAAAAACCTCAGTAATTAAATGCTGGCTTTGTTCCCAACTAACACCAGGAAAAGCCCTAGTCATGACCATTTGTTGCAGTAGCGTAATTCCTTGGGAAAATTGCGAACCATCCTGTAGTTGCACCGGAACCATCGGCAAAACCTTGGGGTCTACTCCAAAGCGATTTGTTAACCTGCCTAAAGCATTAGAAAAAATCAACACTAGGGGAATAGTATAAACAACGTGACAATTTAGTTGATTTAATTGTTCGCCACGTTCCACAAATAAATATTCTGGTTGGTAATAACCCGAAGGTTTCAAAGAATTATCAACTCGGTCAAGATTATCGACAATTACCACTAGTCCTTTTTTACCTTGCTGCTTGAGTTTTTCTCTCGCAGGTTTGAGCAATTCTTTGTTGATTGATTCTAAAATGCCATTAGTGCGTGGCTCTAAATATTGTCGCAATTGGCCGCGAAGTTTGGGACTGTCTTTAGTTTTGGCAGTGATTTTGGCAATACCCACAGACAATTGAGCCTCAACGCCAATGTCTACTGGTGTTTGCAAAAATTCAGAAATTTCATCAAACAGATTTTTAAAGTATCCTGGTTTCAGGTTAATTTTTATTGCTTCCAGACTTTGGCTGACTTCACGGGCGATCGCCAGTAAAATATCTGTAACATCAATATCTGCCATATCCAAGCTTTGGCTAGACTCAAAATAAACCACATGAAATCCCTGCTGTTCTAACTCTGCTTTCAGGCGCAGTAGTTCAGTAGACTTGCCACAGCCGATATGTCCGGTAAATAATTGACAAGTAGGTTCTTCTGGTGAAAGGCGGGTGATAGTTCGCCCAAGTTCCTCAATAATCTTGGCACCACGCACTTTGGAAAAATCAATATAATACTGCCTATCTTCCGGTTTGCTCACAACCAGAGTCTTGGCAGGATTGCAAGCTTGAAAAAACCTGACTAAATCTAGTTTCATTACAAATCACCCGAAATCAGCTTGACACACTTGCCCATTCCAGTGATTATACAGAGGGCAAAGCCGCGATTTCGGATAATTTGTCTCACTATTTCCAATCATCTTCGATTAAGATATGAGACGCGATTTATCGCGTCTTTTCAATTAATCCAAAATCCCAAATCTAAAATCAAAAATTGGTATTAATCATCTTCTCTAAAGCGATTTGCAAATCTTGAGTTAATTCGCTCACAGCTTGCCTAGACGCATGGCGATCGCCCTGAGATTTTTTCCAACGTTCGCTAACAGAAATTGGTTCTCCCACGGTGATTTTTGCCCGTCGCAAACCTAACCGAGGTCGTCCCGGAAGTGTGGTATCTTTAATTCGAGAAAGCATATCAAAAATTAGCAAAGCTGTTTCTGCAAACTTGTCTGCTGTCGGTTTTTCTTGCATATAATTTGCGGTGACTGCAACAAAACTTTCTACTATCCGCATGTGCCGCATTCGCAAGTCTGCTTCTTGGGCAATCCAGTCTGCTAAACCGCGTTTCAGGGGTGTTAAATTATTAATATCTAGCAAATCTTCGCGGTAAATATAATTCCAACCAGCTTCTTCCAAACGCCGACAACGGTCAATGAAATTTCCCTGTGATTGAACTCCAAAATATTGTTCGGCAACTTGTAATGACTTATCTAGTAGCCGATGGAGTCGAGCAATTAACACTTCATTAGGACTAGCAGATTCATCAATTGAAATCGTCTTAGGGATGTCTTGATGATAGAAACGACGATAAAATTCTTCCATTTCTGTAATTAGATATTCACCCAGACGACAGATGCGTTGATAACAAATTTCTTCATCATCGCCTTGAGTAATTTCCATCACAGGTAAGCCACTATCAGCTTCCAATTTACTCAACAACCAATCTAATTTTGACCAAGGCGGCTGGTCATAAGAATACTGAATGGCGATCGGCAAAATTAAAACTGTCTCAGAACGTTTGGCTTTTTGCAAATCTTCTACACACCAAAATCCCATTTGGGCAACACCTGGTTCCAGTGGACTAACAACACCACTATGACCATTAGTACCGCCTTCCGGTGCGACTGCGATCGGCAGTTTGCCACTAGCAAACAACTCCCGCGCTGTTTGGATAGCTTGGCGATCTAGTCGTCTACCGCGACGAACAGGCACACCCCCCACCTGTGAAAACAACCAACCCAGCCAATCTCCAGCCCAAACAGTCATACCCCGGTCATAAAGAAAATAGCTGTGAGTAGGGTATTGCAACTCAATGTTTTCCTGACGGGCAATCTGTGGCAAAATCCAAGAAAGCAAATACAGCATACACAGCGGATCTTCCACCTCTGGGTGGCGAAATGCCAACAAAAAGCGAATTTTTCCAGCCTGGAATTGTTGATAAAGTTCAGCCAAAACCTCAACATTCTCAGCTTCAATTCCGACGATACCAGCTGGTAACCAAGGTCGAGTCCGGAATCGTAACACTATTGGAAGTAACCACCGAAAAATGAACAGTACCGATGGTTTAAACTGTTGGGGAATAAATTTCAGTGGTGGTTGAGTAGATTGAATCGATCTAGGCAAGTCGCTTTCCAGATTGTATTTTTAGCGATTGTACAACTTTTGCATAGACGCAAAGTCGCTAGTTATCAAAATATTTTTTACTTTTTAATTGATTATTTTTACTTTATTATGCATCTCAACCAAATCCCCCAAATTTATTTCTGGGAATTAGTCTGATTCGTGACAAGTTAAAGTTTTTTAAGTTTTGTCAATAGTCAGTATCAAAGAATTCAAAAAGCTGAGAAGCTGCTCAAAATAATGCCGACTAAAAAATCTCCAAACTCCGATCGTATTCGTCGTCGCAATACTCCACGGCCGGATAACGAATCAGCTATCACTAATATTTAGATACTTAATTATAGATTTTTGCAAGCATAACCACTCAAGAGGTTAAGCAAAGACTCTTAAATAGTAAATATTTACTATAATCCCATTCGTAATTCAGCTAAACGCTGCCGCGCTTTGGCATCAATCGCATTAGCTAAAAACCTACTCTTTGATTGTTTGCGTGTATGATATTTTTGTCGCATTCGACAGACAGTAGCTTCCACCTCGCCACAAAGTTGTTGTGCAGACAACCATTCAGCCCCATATCCTTGTATCATCAGCTGCTGCGCTCGATCTGATGTGGCAACAATCACACGAGAAATCAAAGATTGAGCTGTTTGCTGGCGAAAAGAGGCACAAGATTTTTCAATATAAGTATCTGCTGTTTGCCCAAAATCAGTGTAATAAACAGATAAAAGCTCTGTAATAATTTCTTTATTACTAGAAGAATTTTGGTATTGGGCATCAAAAACTATTTGAGTTGCATAACCTTGAAACGCACTGTAACCAGCCATTGCTTCCACAAGTTCGTTGCGTGCAGCCTCTAGTCCAACACTATCACGGGTTTTTTTTAAGCAAGGCCAAGCGCCTATTATATTGTAGCCGTCCACTAACAAAACGGCTTGGAGTAACGAACGGGGCATGGTTTTTAATCACAATTTTCTAGAGTTAGCAAAAATCATTCATAATTTTTATAATAGTTGATGCACTGTCTGTAACACTATGTTACACAAGACTAAAAATACTATAGCTTCATAAAACTGACCTTAAGACAGAGGTACTAACAAAAAACGCGCCTTTTTAATAAAGGCGCGTTTTATTTGAGCGGTGCTGATTTAATGAGTAGGGAATAGGCAAACAACCAATTATCGATTACTAATTACCAATCGCCAATACCTCACTGACTACTCAATCAAGAAGCTTCAGTGTGCATTTGCATTAAATGTTGTTTAAGGCGTTGGGCTTCACCCTTATCCACAACAGAACCTTTTTCTAATAAAAAAGCACCGTCACAGTAATTTAACTCGTCTAATCGATGGGTTACCCACAGAGCTGTAATACCTCGACTTTTAACGAGGCGACGGACACCAGCAACTAAATCCAACTGGCTATCTGGATCTAATAACGCAGTGGGTTCATCTAATAATAAGACTTCACAGTGACGGGCGATCGCACCTGCGATCGCCACTCGCTGTTTTTGTCCTCCAGAAAGTGCATATATGGGGCGTCGTTCTAGGGTCAGTAAATTCACCGCCCTTAACGCCTCCTCAACCCTGAGTCTCACAGTAGCAGATGCTAACTTTTCCTCCACCAATCCAAAAGCCACATCAGCCCCAACTGTTGGCATTACCAGTTGATGATCCGGATTTTGGAAGACAAAGCCAACGGGTTGCAAAACCCCAATTTCACCGGATTCAGGAGCTAATAACCCCGCTACTAATCTCAGTAACGTTGATTTCCCACTGCCGTTTGTACCCAAAAGCATCCAAAATTCACCCTTGGGAACTTCTAAAGAGCAAGATTTAATAACTTTCTCTCCATTTGCCCAACTGAAGTTTAAATCTTTGACCTCGATGCCCACTTGAGACATTTGTCAACCTTGGTTACTCACCAGCTAGAGCGAAAAAGCCAGGTGGTCTACCACTAGCTGTGGTTACGCCATCTTTCTGAACAATCTGCACTCCAGAAATTTCACTAGCACGGACAGCAATTTTTTTCTCTGTTTTCCCCTCGCACTTTAGCTCAACTATGTCAGGATTGCCAGAACGCATCGCTGCCAAAATTAGCTGATAGACAGCCTCAGCATCCTCTGCTGACTTACGTTGTACTGAGATCGGGAAAGCAGTGTTTCTGATGCTTAAGTCGATGGTAAACATTTAGCCTTAATCGAATTTAACTGTAGCACTCATTTTAGCGTCAGCTGACTGATTCTAGGGAAAAGGGTATTGAGTGACTGGGGATTGGGTAATAGGGATTATGAGTGTGAGAAAAAGGATGGGGGGACAAGGGGAAAGACTTGTTGCAATTTGTCTGGTTATCTGGTTATCTCCCATCTCCCTCATCTGGCAGTTGGTGAGCGAAGTCGAACCACATCTCCCTTGTCTTTTAGTCCTCTGCCCCTAGTCCCCGATCTCTATCTAAAGTTAAATTTTATGACAAATCCCCTAGAAAAATTAGAGATTTGCACTTAATATGATTAAAGGTTAGTAAAAAATTGTAAACTAAGTTAAGAACTTAGTTAACTTTCTGCATTATGGAAAGCTTCTAAATAGTTATCTATAATACAGATACAACCTGTACTTATAAGATTTGGAGATTTGCTCTAATGACCATCGCAGTTGGACGCGCCCCAAGTAGAAGAGGGTGGTTTGACGTAGTAGACGACTGGCTCAAGCGCGATCGCTTTG
>JAQYWR010000086.1 GCA_029379225.1 Nostoc sp. S4
GCAGGAGGCAGAAGGCAGCTATGCTGGAGGCAGGAGGTAGAACTATTACTATTCCTAGCATTCATGCTTGTCATTATGTCTTAAAAGGTGTGACTATGGTTATATTATTAAAATCTCTCCTTATCTTCACCTTAGAACGTCAGCCTCAACAACAAGTCTTTAACCGGATATAATATACAACAGCTTACTTAATTGATTGCAGACCGTAATAAAAAAGCTGAAAATAGTTTTCTATTACATCTGTTGATAGAGTTTTAATTAGTATTAATCATGCTCAAGAGAGATTGAAATAAAATGAGAAAATTTTCAAAATAGATTACAATTTTTAATTATTATTAAGTGTTGAATGAAAATACTCTGTCTGTTTTCCTGTAGAAGGAAAAACGGTTGTTATGGAAAGTAAGCACTTGCAAGTAGTTGCTGACTTTCCGGCTACACCGCCACACAAGGACTTTTCCCAAGCTTTAGCTTTAGTCCAAACACCGCCATCACAACATTGCGAAGTCTGCGTAATTATTCCAGTCCGCAATGAAGCGCAGACGTTGGCAGCAACCCTCACTGCTTTCATACATCAAGTCGATCTTAAAGGACAAGCTTTAGACCCCAAACGCTATGAAATAATTTTGTTAGCAAATAATTGCAGCGATAATTCAGCAGCGATCGCAACAGAATTTGCTCAACAACATCCAAAGTTAGCACTACACGTAGTTGAAAAAGCTCTGCCTCCAGAAGAAGCTTACATTGGTCGAGTGCGCCAGATTTTGATGGATGAGGCATACCAGCGCTTGTACAGTTTGGGACGCAGGCGGGGAATAATTGCTTCAACCGATGGCGACTCACAAGTTAGCCCAACTTGGATCGCAGCAACCGTGTACGAAATTGCTTGCGGTGCTGATGCTGTAGGAGGAAGAATTCTTACCGATCGTGACGAGCGCTCTAATCTAGACCCCTACCTCAGAGCTTGCTATCTGCGTGATGTAGGCTATCGCTACTTAATTGCAGAATTAGAAACTTACCTCGACCCCGACCCTTATGATAGTTTTCCTCGGCATCATTATCATAATGGTGCAAGTCTAGCCGTGACAGCAGAAATGTATGCACTGGCAGGAGGCTTACCACCTGTGCGGACTCCCGAAGATGTAGCGTTTTATCGTGCTTTAGTGCGAGTGAACGCTCGTTTTCGCCACAGTCCGTTAGTTCGAGTAGTAACTTCGGCAAGACAAACTGGACGTACTAGCATTGGTATGGCGAACCAGTTGAGTGAGTGGATAGAAATGGGACGACGACAGCAATCATTTTTAGTAGAGTCAGCGGCGGCTATAGAAGCTCGTTTTACTGCACGTCGCCAACTACGAGTAATGTGGTGGTGCGTTCTTAATGGCTATCAATTAACTTATAGCAAAGTCGCTCCTTTGGCAGATGTGTTAGGAGTTTCATCCCAATGGCTTATGCAAAAATTAACGCAACCTTGTACCTTTGGTCAGTTGTTTGAACAAATTGAACAGCGCCAGCACAAAGAAGAAATTTGGCTTAAGCGCTGGCCAAGTGTAGAGATTAGGGAAGCAATTCAAGACTTACGTCTGCGTCTTGAAAACTTGCGTCGAGGTTAAAGGACTGGGGACTGGGAAAACATTTCAAAATTTGTCTGTGGGTAATAGCCTGGGACATGATTTTTTGACGCTCTTACCCAATCCCCAATCCCTTTTTAGACTCGCTCGAATAGATCGAGTCGATATTCTTCCTCCCGTTGACCTTTCAAATGCCGCAGTTTTGAGGTCAACTCAAAAAATGAGTCGTGAACTTCATCCCCACTCAGAGGATAATCACGGGCATAGAGTGTCCAATGAACTAAAAGTAAATGTCCTCCTGGTTGCAGGTGTTCTAGAATGCACTCTTGGGATTTTTTCAGGTCTTCCCAGCTCCAGTAATAGCCAACTTCCGAGACTAGGGTCAAATCAAACATCTCATCGGGATATTGCTCTGGGACACGCATAATCTCGAACTTAATGTTAGAGAGATGCTGACAGCGCTCTATTGCTCTATTCTGCGCTAGTTTTGACACATCAACCGAGAGCAGTGAGTCACAACGCTTTTGCAGTTTCTCAGTTAAAACGCCAATGGAACCACCAATTTCAAAGGCAGACTGATAGCGGTCTTTGGGCAAAGCTGCGATTGTGGCAGCATATTTGTTAGCTTCGTATTCGCTTGTCTCAAATCTCCACGGATCGATGTTTTCGCCGTACATTTTATCGAAGTAGCTGGGTGGTAGGGAATCGGATTGTAATGGGTTCATCGGTTTTCCTCTATATAAACTTCCCAAGGATGAGTGAAATTCGCTAACATTGCGGCAGTGAGGCGAAAGCCTTGTGGATCGTCGTCAATTAAGTCTGTAGTTTGGGAGCGATAAGCAGCGATCGCTTGCTGTTTCAACTCCACCACTGCGCCAATATCCAACCGCCAGGTTGTTACCTCCAGAGATTGTGGTAAACTCCCTCTTTGCTCTAAGTCCCAGTCCCAAATCGGATACTCAATCAATCGGGGCGATAGACCTAAGTTTTCTAGCGCCGTGTGAATTAATTTCCAGGTTGCTCGGTGGTCTGGATGAGGGTCGTACCGCCACGGTAAAAAGATAATTTGTGGGGCAATTTTTGTCAGATAACCAGCACAAGTGGCTACCGCGCTTTTATACTGTGCTGTAATTGACCCGTCTTGCATTCTATAAAAGCTGATAGCATTAACCTCCACACCGAGCAATCTCAACGCCAATAGTGTTTCGCTTTCCCGCAGAGCTAGCAGTGCAGGTGCGGGATATTTCCGAGAATTAGGGTGTGAAAGCGTACCGTCACTAATGACTAAAACTTGCACGTCACAATTTAAAGAACGCAATAGAGCGATCGCACCTCCACAACCCAAAGTCTCATCATCAGGATGAGGTGCTACGACTAGTATCGGACTACAAGCGATTGACTCAATAGAACGCCAGGGCAATACGCTGGGATTAGTTAGCGGTGAGGTAACACCGATTTTATTCATCATTCCACAGCAAAGATGCAGGGTCACTTTGATGCAAGACATATTGTCCAACATTTGCCAAGGCCGCATCAAAAGCAGGTTGTCGTAGATATAAAGTTAAATCTCGGATGATACGTTCCATTGGATTTGGTGGCAATAAGCCTCGTGTCCCAACTGAACGTTCGCACAGCTGCATAACATCGATGCAAATTTGTTCAATTGTCGTCCTCACCATGTTTGCATAGGCGACAAGTTGCTCTGCTTGAGGGTTAGGAACTGTAGGAGCGCCACCAAACACAGGCGCATACGCTGCTACCCTATCTGCGGCTCCCCGCAGCCAGAGATTTCCACTTTCAATGGCGATCGCCATTTTACCAAGCCGTTCTTTTTGGTATGGGTCGTTTGTATATTTCAACTGCTGGAGATATTGACGAGTCAGGTCAAATAGTGCTTCTGCCCCACCCAATTGCACCGCAGCAAACCGAATCACTCCACCAGACAACCACGGCTGTCGATGGTAGTCATTTGGCTGACCGATTAATGCACTCTGCTCTAACTCCACACCACTAAAATCTACTTTAAAGCTTGCAGTTGCTCGCATCCCAGAAGGTTGCCACCAACTTGGATCGCTAACTGTCTGCACTCGATCCATCGGCACAATGCACATCTGCCAACCCCCATCCGGCAATGCTCCGTTCACAAAAGGACGTTCCAGATACCCCGCACCAGTACAAAAAGTTTTAGAACCTTCTAACTGATAGCGATCGTCCTCCAGGGGGATAACTTTTACACCATCAGCTGCTTCTGCATTCCAAACTCCAAAGATTCTGTGGCGATCGCGGGCATCACGAGCAAAGGCAGCAATTTGTTCTCTACTACCAAAGGTCTGAATCAGTTGTAGTGCATTGACGTGTCCTTCATAAATTCGACCAACCGCTAGGTTACCCCGTCCCATCTGCTTGAGGAGCATCAGCATCTCATAGGTAACATTAGCATCAATTCCTGCGCCCCACCCACCTAACTCTTGACCCAAGGGTGCAGCCAATAACCCAGCCTCAGCAATTAGCTCAAACTCACGTTCGGGAAAAGCACCATTGATATCTATGTTGGTCGCATTCGCTGCACAATAATCAGCAATTTCCCTAGCACGTACTAGAGCAACAGCAATGCTTGAATCGTTTGATTTCTGGATGACAACATCCTTTGATAGTTGAGTAATAATAGCGATATCCCTTATTTAAAATCTCTTCAACTTACTAATAAAGATAATAAAATTAAGTCGCCCAATACCTCTATCTTCTGCGTGATTTTGCGCCCAATAAATAGAATCAGTCAACTAACTACACAGACCTTAGGTGACGTGTAAGCTTGCCAATTCATAGGAATTGCCTCTGTCTTGTTGAATTTTTTACATCTCGTTCACTTTTCTCTTGCAAACACAGAAGCACTACATTGGTATAGTTAATAAAACTGCACTTTTGTCAAGGGTGAGGTAGAAGAAAAAGCGATAAATCCAGATTTTACACAAACTTTCGGAGATATTTAACTACATTTAAATCTCGATTTTCAGGTACGGCAAAAAATTTAAGTAGATCTGTAGCTTTACCTTTGTTATGGGCCAATACGCTTGCTGTTGTGGAACAGCTTATCAGTTGGTCAAGTGTTTGAACCATGAATTACAGCCTTTTTCATCTAAATGACTAGGGAATAGGCAATGGGTAATTACCAATTACCAATACCAATGCCACTCAGTTGTCAGACATCCCAATAATTCTCACCTTCAGGTAGGGTGAGAATTTCAACGCCATCTTCAGTCACAGCTAAGGTATGTTCAAATTGGGCAGAAAGCTTGCGATCGCGCGTTACAGCAGTCCACTTATCGCCCAGAACCTCGACTTCGTAAGTCCCTTCGTTAATCATTGGCTCGATGGTAAAAACCATCCCTGGTCTGAGGCGCTTGCCTTTACCGCGTGTGCCATAGTGGGGAATATCGGGTGCAGTGTGAAAAATGTTACTGACTCCATGTCCCACAAAATCTCTTACCACAGAAAAGCCTTGTGCTTCAGCATACTCTTGAATAGCTGCACCAATGTCGCCAATCCGTGCCCCTGGTTTAACTTCAGCAATACCCAAGCGCAAACACTTCTGTGTCACCTCTACCAACTTTTTTGCTTTTGGCGATGGAGTACCGGCAAAGAATGTCTTGGATGTATCACCGTGGTAACCTTCAACAATCGGGGTGACATCAACATTAATGATGTCACCTTCCTTAAGGATTTGCTTGGCATTGGGAATACCGTGACAGATGACCTCATTTACACTAGTGCAAATCGATTTTGGATAACCCTTATAACCAAGGGGTGCGCTTTTTGCTCCATGCGCTTGTGTCCAACGTTCGGCTTCATCATTGATTTCCAGAGTGCTAACCCCTGGTTTTACCATCGGTTCGAGATGCTGTAAAAGTTTGGCTGCTAAGCGTCCAGCTTGACGCATTTTGTCTAATTCTCGTTGGGATAAAATAACAATTAGTTCAGTTTTCATTAACTTTTATCTAAGTATCTTTCATAAATATAGTTAACCCTGTCTGTGCAGCTTTTTGGGCAGCATCAGCAACCTTTAGAGTATACAAGCTCTCCTCTGGGGTAACGTACAAAGGAGTGCCATTAAAAAGATGGTCTAAGACCATAATTGTGTCTTTGACAAACAAACCCCGACGAGGGGCAACTTCTATAGGTGTTGTTTCTCCTGGCTGGATGAAAAATCCTGTGTCGCCATCAAAAATTAAACCACCCTTTTCACCGTGAACTTCAAACCTGCGTTCTGACTGCCAAATAGTTTCACCTTTGCCATATATTATTTGGGCTAAAAGTCCATTAGTAAAGCAGAGTTGACTAGTGCATAAACAGCTTTGATAGTATTCTGATTCTGTTTGCCAATATCGCTGGTGACAGTTAACAGTAGATACTTTACCAAACAAATCGGTAAGACGATGTATGCGCGATAGGGCACCAATTAACGGAAAGCCGAAAAGCTGATGATTATAAGTCCATTTCCGGGGTGCAGGATTCTGGGGATTGATGGTGCTGTAGCGGACATAAAACACTTCACCAATTTTCGCTAAGTTTTGTTTCAAAGCTTGATGCAAACCACCCAAAAGTTCCAGGTGTTCGACGTGCAGGAGTTTTTGTTGTGCTTTGGCCAAGGCTATGAGTTCCTCAGCTTCTACCACATCCAACGAAAGTGGATACTCAACAATCACATGTTTGCCATTCATAAGTGCTGCACGAGCGATCGCACCATGATCTCGATTTACAGTGGAAATCACCACCAAATCTATATCTGAGCGTTCTATTAACTGTTGCCAAGAATTCAACGCTTCGATTTCGTACTCTTTAGCAAAGCTTTGGGTTTTTTCTGTAGTATGACCAACAACTGCAACTAAGGACGACGCAAGAGCATCCGCTTCCCGCATTCGCCGATCGTTCAGCAACGCCTCAGCGCGAAACTTTGCTGCATATCCAGTACCTACCAAACCTACGCGCACTTTTGCTTTTTCCAAAGCTGCTTTTGAATTATACACAATCTTCACTAGTTCTGCTTTCGATTCTCTCATGCTTGTAGTAGTAGGATTCGTTATTCATGTGTGAGTGGTATTAATAAGCTGTTTGAAAAGTTGTGAGTGCTAAAATTAGGATTTCTCGTCGATTTAATTTTCTAGTCACAGCCTGACTACACCAATTAATACATAATTAAAACTTATTTTTAGGAAGTAACTAAATTTCATTACTAATCGGGGTCAATTTACAGTTACATCGTTTAATTTTTCTCGTAGTATCAGAATTAAAGCAAATTTGAAAGTCCGGCTAACACCATAATAACAGCCGTAACTTTTGCTTTAGCATAACTTATACTGCCGTTTGCAAAAGAGAGGATTTCCCAATGGCAACTTTTAAAGTCAGACTTATCAACGATGCCGAAGGGCTGGACAAAACGATTGACGTTCCTGATGATGAATACATTTTAGACGCTGCTGAAGAAGCTGGTCTTGACTTACCCTACTCTTGCCGCGCTGGTGCTTGCTCGACCTGTGCAGGTAAACTCACATCAGGTACCGTCGATCAAGGCGACCAGTCATTCTTAGATGACGATCAGATACAAGCTGGATATGTATTAACCTGTGTTGCTTACCCAACCTCTGATGTGACAATCGAAACTCACAAAGAAGAAGAACTCTACTAAAAATTAGGCCTCTCAACAAAAATCTCTTGCAAGAGTTAATGATGTTGAAATAATACAAGCAACTGATTTAGGAGAAATATTCTCCTCATGAGATGTATCCTTTATCATGATAGTTTGACAAAAAGCCTAACTTCATAATAAAGCAGGAACATAAAATTTACTGTGTTCCTGCTTTTTCAAAATGTTTCTCAAGTTTTCTTATCTTAAATATTTGTAAATTAGGCTTGCTCCCGAACAACTGCAAGTTCTCCTGTTGAATCCAGTTTGTAATTATTTGCATACTTTATTTTGTAGCTTCTAAAATTTTTGCTATGAGATTCAACTCCTTCTAGTTGTAAAAATAAAAGGCATAAATTGCTAAAAATAATTAGTTGCTCAACTTAATTTTCTTGCTTTTAAACTCTAGCTTGCCTGAGATGGATACCCACACAAAAATGATTTCACTATTAATAAAAGCTTGTATATTATGAATTTGAGAGAAGTTATATCATGTGCGGTTGAATACTTATGATATCTGTGAGGGTCGGTAATGGGTAATGGAGAAGAAAAACACAACTGTTCACCTATCAACCATTACCAATTACCAAAAAGACCAACCATATTGTAAGTAATTAGCCGAACTTGATATTACGTCTCAATATATTAAAATATTAATAACATTGAAAAATGCAATCTTATTGAGTAAATGCTCCTTCCAAGAAGCGAGGCATCTATTTTTTTATCTGACTATAAAAAAAGGTAGAATTTCCTTTTAGGAATAGTTGAGAAATAGGAAGTATCTACCTTTATAAAAAATATATATGCAAGTCTAAATTTAATTATTTCATTGTCGGCAGCATCTTAATTTGGTAAGAAGACGAATATTGGAGAAAAGATTTGCGAGGATTCATAGCGAAATGATAACTCGATTATTTTTCTTCGTAAATAAAATTGCTATGCTAATTGGCTTTAACGTTTAATCTCTTTACTGAGAATTTTAATTTCAGTCCCAGGATAGTAAAATTGGAGAATTTTCTGATTAGACCAACCAAGTTTAGCTAAATTTTGAGCGCCAGTTTGACTCAAACCGACTCCATGTCCTAATCCACCACCAATAAAGGCGTATCCCCATAGTTCTGATTTGCCTTTGTTCAAGGGTTCTATGTAAAAAAGTGTACTTACAGGAGCAGCAAAAGCGCTGCGAACTTCGTCTTTATGGAGAATAAAGGTGCTATTATCAGTTTTGACTGCGAGTTCGAGAATACGTCCACTCTGGCTTCGTTTGACTATTGCCATTGCCTGGATTGTCTTAAATTTGGCATAGGGACTGTTTTTTACCTGTAAAAATTTTTGTAAATCCTTAATAATATCCTCTAAACGGGTTTCCTTGCGCCAACGGAACATATCCCACTTACTTTCATTAAAACCTTGTTCCATATTAATAAACTTTTGGAAGTTCTTTTCATCAGCTAAACTTTGCTTCGATAAGTTCCAAAGATTTGTAGCAGCATCAATTACAGGGCGCAGGTAAGGACGATCCTCACCATTCCAAACATCGCTGAAGGAGGCGGTAACGCCACCAGTGGTGGAAGAATATAAAGCGTCTACTAATTCGTTTTTATAAGTTAATACCCTACCTCTGGTTGCAGCGATCGCTTGGTCTGTTTTTGTAGCTGCTCCATTCAAGCCATAATAAACTTGGCAGTGTGTATCAGCACACAACTGGTAGTTATCTGCGGCAAACCTACGTAAATTTCTTAAAGCATAAGTGCGAGCAAGAATTGCTTGGGCTTCTAGCGCTGCTATTGGTGCATCAGTACCTATTTCATAAGGCACAACCCCACGCAAATAAGTTTCTAAGGGCACTTCGTTGACTAAAGTATATGTCCCATAAGCATTTGGTTGTAAATTGAGCCGTCCAGCATATAGACGAGCATTTTCCGGTTTGTCAGTTTTATTCACCCGAATCAAGTTTTTATCTGTGCTGACTTCCAACTCATTCGGGTTGTAGCGCTTACCATCTACCACCCAACTCACTCGTGGTACTTGTTTCAACGTTTTAGTATTAAGATATACTTTTTCTTGATTAGCGCCTTGGATGTTCTGCAACAACAAGCGTCGCAGTAAAGGAGTACTGTAAACATCCCGTTTCGCCCAAACTTGCCAGCGTTCTGGCTGAGCTATTTCCACCTCCATTCCCTGAGAACGCCATTTTTTTGCACTGTCTTCGGCAGTTTCAAAGCTGCGATATGTACCCAAGACTACCACTTCCTCAACCACTGACTGGGGCAAAGCTTGCATAACTGTTTCCAGCTTGACAGGCTTATTGGTAACCACTACTTGCTGCTTGTTACCGATTTGAAACTTTAGCTTTAAGCGATCGCCCTTTGTCGGTTCCAGTTGTAACTTGGCTGTGGGTTGGACACCAAATCGCTGCACAATCCCAATTTTCAGTTCTACATCCTGGACGTTGCTCTCAGGCCCCGATGCCGCAGTTAGTCCTAATAGGCTAAATGTCGCCACCACAGTATAGGAAAAACGCCAAAAGGAAAATTTCATGGCTACCCGATTGTGACCCTGAATGTATCGTTGGATCTGATTTTCCAATTGTTTTGTAGCGCGGTCTTTTTGTCGCATGAGTGCTCCAAGTAATACCATTATCAGTTTTGCCCCAAATCCAAATTCATATCAGTTGCAAAACAAAGTCATAACGATTATGATTTATTTAGAGATATAAAACAGAACTAGTCGATAAACTCCTTATGGTTAAAGTCCAAGAAATTCCATTAAATCAGATTAGACGCCCGTTGCCCCGTGTAAACGATCCAAATAAAGTACAAGCCTTAATGGAATCGATTGCGGAGATTGGGCAGCAAGAACCAATAGATGTTCTAGAAGTAGATGGACAATATTATGGCTTTTCTGGTTGTCATCGGTATGAAGCTTGCCAGCGTTTAGGCAAGGAAACTGTTCTAGCCAGAGTCCGTAAAGCACCCCGTAGCGTTTTAAAGATGCACTTAGCATAGACAGTGAAAAGTGTAGCAAGTGTGGAGAGATTATAAAAAAGCTTCTCGCCCCTCTTACACTCCTTATTTGCCCCATGCCCTGTTTGGTCAATCCCCAATACCTAATTCCCAGTCCCCAATTACATATAACCTAATTAGGAGAAAATTATGTCATCACAAGTAACAGTTAAAAACTTAAATATCGGCATTGACGATGCGAGTAGGGCGAAAATCGCCGAGGGATTATCTCGGTTATTGGCTGACACCTACACACTGTATTTGAAAACTCATAATTTCCATTGGAATGTGACCGGGCCGATGTTCCAAACGTTGCACCTGATGTTTGAGACCCAGTATACAGAATTAGCGTTAGCAGTTGATTTAATTGCCGAGAGAATTAGAGCGCTAGGCTATCCGGCACCAGGAACCTACAGCGAATATGCCAAATTAAGTTCGATCCCAGAAACTCCCGGAGTTCCTAAAGCTGCGGAAATGATCGGGTTACTAGTGGAGGGACAAGAAGCCGTAGTCAGAACTGCACGGTCTGTTTTCCCCGTAGTGGACGAAGTTAACGACGAACCTACCGCTGATTTATTGACTCAGCGAATGCAAGTACACGAAAAGACAGCTTGGATGTTGAGAAGTTTGCTGGAAGAATAGAAATGGGGACTGGGGACTGGGAAATAATCTTTTAACTTTTAATATCCACTACCCAATCCCCAGTACCCAATCTCCAATGCCCCATGCCCAATATTGATTTCACCCAAAAGTTACAAAATTTAATGCAGCAAGTGGGTATTTCTAGTTTTAAAGCTCTCAGTCGTACTGCTGGTGTATCTGAGCATCAACTTTTACGGTTACGCCAAGGAAAGCTAGAGCAGATGCGGTTAGATGTGCTGCTGAAGCTATCGCCAGTGCTACAGATGTCATTGAGTGAATTAATTGGAACTTTTTCAAGTGTAGAATTATTACAAGATAGGGCAGCAGATACTCAAGAATTATTACAAGAAATTGCAAATTTAAAAATAGAGTACGCTCGCTTGCAACTTCAACTAGAACAGCAGCGAGAAACATTACTACAAGAACTCCAGCATTCAACTTTACAACTGCTGGAGTCTTTGTTGTTGCAATGGCCGACAGCAGCACAAAAGGCTCAGGAAAATCCCCAGCTAGCAGCAGTCAAAATAGTACCGTTGGTAGCCAAACCTTTAGAAAAACTTTTACAAGGGTGGGGAGTGGAAGCGATCGCATCTGTGGGAGCAGAAGTACCCTACGATCCCCAACTGCACCAATTGATCGAGGGAACTGCACAATCTGGAGAAGCAGTGAAGGTGCGCTACACTGGTTACCTTCAAGGTGAGAAGCTGCTTTATAGAGCCAAGGTAAGTAAGTCGGTGTGAATATTTATCGTTGGAATGAAGCAGGAGTCAGAGGGCAGGAGAGAAAAGGGTTTAAGCCTATTTAATTTTTTTTAACATAGTTTTGTTTTTTCACACCGTTCTACTTAAGTCCTGTGTAACAATAATTGGGAGTATGGCAAGAGTGGGAAGTTATAATTTATAACTTCTGACTTTCAGTATTGTCTGTTGAGAAATAACAGACATAGGGAATACTAAAACAGCACCTTCGCGATTAAAGAAGTTCTTTGAGAGTGAAGGTGCGGCTAAACTCTAGTTACGAACAGGACTTAGGTATGCAAAAAGACAACAAAATAAATGAGTCCTGCAATCAGCTATCGGAACTTGCTAGCTACTGTCCCAGACATCAACAGACACTCCAGCAAGCTGATGCAGAACTGGAAAGACGGGTAGAGGAACGGACTAGAGAACTGCAAACAAAGAACGAAGCACTACAGGCTGAGATTGTCGAATACCAACGACAGCAAGCGCAACTCCAACACAAAGAGCAATTTCTCCGGAGTGTTTATAATGGCTCTGAACATATGATATTTGTGGTAGATGTTCAAGAAGATGGTGACTTTCGCTTCACAGGTTGGAACCTTGCTACAGAACGTGGTACTCGTCTAAGCAGCACAGAGGTAATTGGTAAAACACCAGAAGATGTGCTTGGTGCAGTAGGTGGGGCAGTAGTTCGTCAAAGATATGTAACCTGTCTGGAATCAGGTAGACCTATTACCTACGAAGAATGCCTGACTTTTCAAGGTGAAGAAACTTGGTCGCTAACTACGATTAACCCACTCAAAGACAGTGAAGGTAGAATTTATCGATTGGTGGGAACAACAGTTCCGATCACTGAACGTATCCGCGCAGAAACTCAGTTAAAGCAGCAGACACAAGACTTAGAAAAAGCCCTCAATGAACTCCAGCAAACTCAAATGCAGCTTGTCCAAAGTGAGAAGATGTCTAGTTTGGGACAATTGGTGGCAGGTGTTGCCCACGAAATCAATAATCCTGTTAACTTCATTTACGGGAATCTCACTCACGCTAACGATTACATCCAAGACTTAATACGATTTGTACAACTCTACCAACAACTGTATCCTCATCCGATACCTCAACTTGAAGAATTAGCGGCAGAGATAGACCTAGAGTTTGTGATGCAAGACTTGCCTAAACTGCTCAACTCGATGAAAATTGGGGCACAGCGAATTCGAGAGATTGTTTTATCTTTACGCAATTTCTCCCGCATGGATGAAGCTGATATGAAAGAGGTAGATATTCATCAGGGAATCGATAGTACTCTGATGATTCTAGAACATCGTATTAAGGGTAGACCTGACTGCCCTGCCATTCAAGTTATCAAAGAATACGGTAACTTACCTTTGGTAGAGTGTTATGCTGGGCAACTTAATCAGGTATTTATGAATATTTTAGTAAATGCGATTGATGCAATTGAAGAGTCATTTGTCATTTTGGCATCAAAGGAATTACAAATAACAAGTAACCAAGGACAAATGACTTCTCCCCAGATTCGGATTCGTACACAACTATTAGAACAAAATCAAGTAATGATTAGTATTGCTGATAATGGATTAGGAATACCGAAAGAAGTGAAACAGCGACTTTTTGACCCCTTCTTTAGTACTAAACCTATTGGTAAAGGTACTGGTATGGGGTTGTCTATTAGCTATCAAATTATTTCACAAAAACATGGTGGTAGATTAGAATGTATTTCGCAGCTAGGAAGCGGGGCTGAATTTATGATTACTATTCCTCTAAGTCAAAACTAAATAATTAACTAGATACTTGAAAATATTTAATCAATAGATTCTACTTTAGTGGAGCCTCAACTAAAACTTTAAGATTTAATTAATAAAATTTATACTTCAAGTATATAAATATATATAAATAGATATTATTTTGTGTATAAGTTTATCTATATAGATAGCCGAAAGATAATAAATAATATTGAACAATTGTTATTTTTTAAAAAGATAAACAGGAGTTGTATAAAATAACTCAATAATTAATGAAATATAGTTATTGTATAATCATTTAAACTATAGCAATCTTAAATCATTCATAAAAAATATTTTATCAGAGTGCCTATTCTCTCTTTCCTGCCTCCATTGCTAATTTCATAACTCAAATAGAATTACTATGTAAATGATGTTAATTTAAATAATTTTAGTAATATTAGTTGATAAATTATAAAAACGTTCACTACTTTTCATTAATCAAGAATCAATAGTAATTATTTATTAAAGTCTGAGCTATAAATTTTAAATAATAAACAATCAAACGATATGGAATGTTATTTTTAATATTTTTAGGCTCTTAAAATTTTATTTTGTCGGTATATAATAGCAAAATCAGAACAACATTTACACAAATCAGCTTGAAATAATTATGAAAGACCAAGTCAAAGTTATTAAACTCAGTGGAAATCTGAACGCCACAACCTCACAAGAATTTAGACAAAGCATTACTAAGATTATTGAAGTTGGCGTCAAAATTGTATTACTTGATTTTCAAGATGTAACTTTTATGGATAGTTCAGGTTTAGGAGCTTTAGTATTAGCTTTCAAAACATTGAGAGCGGCAGATATTCAACTTGTTATATGTTCTATTAATGAGCAAGTTAGGATATTATTTGAACTAACTAATATGGATAAAATTTTTGAAATATTTTCCAGCCAAGAAGCATTTGATCGGGTTTTACTCTCCAAAAATTGATTAATCAAATTTCATTTGTAAGATAGATAAATCATCATCAAAACCATCTTTGGAGTTGAGAGCTATTAAATAACTTAATACCTGTTCGAGTTGGCTATCAACAGAATTTTGTAAGCTAACTAGTAGCTGAATAAAAGCATCTAAACTCCAAAGTGTACCATCTGATTTAGCGATTTCATAAGCACCATCGCTAAAAATATAAAGACTACTGAATTTTTCAACATTGCAAAACCCATCAATATATTTTGCTTCTGGAAACATTCCAACTGGCATACCGGGAGTTTTCAAAAGCTTAACTTCAGCTTTTCTGGGAGATGTGCCGGTGATTAAAACTGCTGGTGGATGACCTGCGCTAGCATAAATTAACTGGCGATTGAGTCGATTATAAACTCCGTACCAGATAGTAAAGTATTTGTCATTTTGATAATTCATCTGAAAAGTATCATTCAAAGCTTTTAAGACATCACTGGGTTGATAGTAATTCAGACTTTTGAGGGCACGGGAACGAAGCAAATTCATCACTGAAACAGAAGGAAGAGTAGCTTTAAGTCCGTGTCCAGCAGTATCTAACAAATAAATTGCTAAATAATTAGTATCAAGCCAGTAATAATCGAAACAGTCACCACCAAGTTGTCTTGAGGGAATGAATCGAAAATTAATGTTGAAAGGTTCAATCATCGGAAAAGGCAAGAGCGATCGCACATATTCTGCGGCTTCTGACATTTCTGATTCTAAAAGCAACTTTTGAGTCTGCAAATCTCTACTCAATTGATGCAGGCGTAATCCTGCTCTTACCCGTGCTTGTAATTCATTATGCTCAATAGGTTTAGAAATAAAATCATCAGCACCAGCATCTAATCCTTTAACGCAATCAGCAACGGAATCTAAAGATGTTAATAAAATAAAGAATGTAGTAGAAAATTTTAGGTCTGTTTTAATCCGGTGACAGACTTCCAAACCATTCAACCCTGGCATAATCCAATCACAAATAATTAGTGCTGGATGGTGAGCCAGCGCTTTTTCTATTCCTTCCTCGCCGCTGCTGGCAGCAATTACCTCATACCCCTGTTTTTCTAACATCCTTTTTAGGAGTATTTTTATTGAATAGTCGTCATCAATTATTAGTATTTGATACATATAATTTACAGTAACTACTAATTAATAATTTGTTTACTCTAAATCTAGAAAAATAAAATACAATATAGAGTACTTTCCTTTCAACTCAAAGAATATCTAAATTTTTTAACTAACTGCAAAAAAACAGGCACTACGGTCTTTTTCGTCTCTAAAATCCGCGACTGCCGTTGCCAAAAAGATAAATTAAAAGATAGCTAATATGTCCGCTCAAAATTAAATAATATGTTAATAGCATTCTGACACTAATACTACTAACATATTTTGATTTATCCGTCGAATTGATAACTTTTTGATAGTCACAAAAGATTATGGAGGTGCAAGCGGATTTAGCCACAATAGAATAGTATTTTTTAGCTGATTTAAGTCACGGTATGCTTCTTGCTTAAACCATTGCCCTAAAGCATCAAAGGGAGTGAAAGATACTCCAGTTTGCCATTTTATGTCTTGCCCTAGAGGCGTTGTGTGAGTTCCTATTAAAGTTTGTGCTGTCACCATCTCAGCAAAGCGTTCTTGCAATATTTTGGTTAAAGCTATCGATTGGTCAATGGTATCATTGCTAAATTTTATTAATAAATTGCGCCGGATATTGTATTGCTCTCGGACAAGTCTATTAGTTTCTAGTGGTGAGGGGGTAAACTCGATCGCAAAAGTATAATTGAATTGTTCTACTAGAGGAATAGCTTCTTTAGCAGCGTAATTGTTGAAGGATATTAAAATATTACCTGCGCGTTCAACTTTAAACAGGCTACCAATTAACAAATGAAGTTTACAGCCCATGCTGTGTCCAATGCCGTAAATTGGAAAGTAAAGCTTGCGTAATGCCCCAGAATCATGTAAGCGTTCGAGAGTGCGGTCAAAGTCGAGCAGCACGGATTTGGCGATCGCAGTATGATCCAAGGTATTGACAAAAGGTGTAGCAATGACAACGTAACCTTTACTTGCCAGTTGTTCTAATAGCCAGCGATAAGTTAGGTGGGGTGCAGTCGCGACGAAAGCACCTCCTAAAAAATGGATGATACCTATCGGATTTTGGGGGATGATTACCCAGTTACCTCTAACTTCTTTCCAGTCCATGTGGATAACCGATCGCTTCATGAATATTATTTATGTTAGACCGGGGATCGCAGTCCTGGGAAGGATTATGGAAAAGCTATTAAGCATATTAGCGCTTTAAACCGCAACACTGTCTCCTACCCTTAGCAGTAACATACCCGACTAGCTTGTTTTTAACGCTGACTCTGTAATCTTTTCATTTCGTGCTGTACATCTAGCGCAATTTGTAATGCTTCGTTGAGCAATCTTCCATGCTCGGTAGCCTGTTCTTGTACTTGCATGGCTGTTAAAGTTGCTAAATTGTTAGCAAATAGTTCTGTATTACTGAGGATAAAGTTCTTATTCTCCCTCAAAATCCTTTCTGTCTTCAAAGCGCGAACTAGGTCAGCTTTTGTGAGTTTAAGCGCAGCAACCACACTCTCTCTTTCCTTTATAACCACTTCTGGATTCCCGGCTTCTTCTATTTGGTCATTAATATCTATTGCTCTAATAACAGCATTATATCTATTAACATCTTTTAACAAAATTTCTAGAGAATTAGTCATGTTTCGCTTGACAAATTTATTTCTGCTTTTCCATAACATATATAAGATAGTTTGCGTCATTCCACCAACCCAAAGACCTAAGATAATCAAGAATATCCAGGATGGAATTGTTAGCCATGAAACAAATATTTTCAAAATTAAATCAAATAAAATATAACTAAAAATAAATGTAGAAAATCCAATAAATATAACTGTTGCTCCTTCAGAACCTTTAATTTTTTGGAGATATATTTTGCCAAATTTCAGGAAAATATTAGTAATAATTAAAAGTTTTTCATTGACAGGTAAATTAGTCAGCTTTTGCAGTTCATTCTGACTAATTTCCAAGTCCTGTAAATCATCCCGCACAGTTTTCAAATCCTTGCCGAATAGTTATTTACAGCATTTTTCAAAGATTTAAACCACAAAGAACAGAGGTAATGGGGAGTGGTGTAGTTCAATTACTTGAAAAGCGCTGAGATCTACTATAGCAATCAAATTTCTAAAATGCTAAATAAATGGGTATTTTGTCCAAAGTTTTTAAGTAAATTAATACTTATAGATAACTCAGGATTTGATTGTACAATATGATACTCTTTGAGCAGAGAACTAAAGAAATAAATTGTGCTTTAACTAACCTTTGGAGAAGATTGTTCTTGTTTTGAAACGCCACGTAGAGGCTTTAAAAATGGCGGAATGGGACAGTCTAATGTGATGGCGATCGCTCTTAATAAATCTGCTTCTGTTGAAGTAACTTTGTTATCTAAGAGTACTGTGTGGGCACAGGCATCAATAATAGCTTGCTTGAGTTTGGGACTGGCAAGCTGAAGGCGTTCGATACTTTTCTTAATATCAGAAAAATTACAAGCAACTGGTGTGTCTGGTTTTTCTTGTTCTCCAGCTTTGGGAAGTCGAAAAACTCCAGAACGGAAAGCATAGGCAATGGCATCGGGTTGGGAGTGTCCGACGCGTGCGAGTGTCGATAGTATTAATATGCTATCTGGCCAAATCTGTTCGATGGTGGTGAATTCTACAGTTGTCACGAACGTAGGATTGATACAAGGTTGAAGCCGATGCCATAGTATTAACTGCAACACAAAATCCCACAGTGATAAACTGCCGCTAGCTTTCATTAAACCGTGGACGCATTTACAGAGCCTTTGGCATTCTTTAGGGGAATTTTGACGTAATGCGGGTACTGTCAAATCTACAAGTGGTAAGCGAATGCTGGGATCTAACTGGCTAATTTCGCTACTCAATTCCAGAGTTTTTTCTACCAAATCTCCGGGCTGCACTTCCTTTAACTCACATCTTGCACCTGGAAGTATGAATGTCAAAACCGCAACTACGTGCAAGGGT